>NZ_JBXEQG010000007.1:0-206761 GCF_056858395.1 Litorisediminivivens sp. KMU-197
GCTTTTACGTATACCGGCGGGGGGTCGCAAGCGGTTTTTTCGCGGACGGTGGCATTTTTTCGGATTTTTCTGAGAGTGCCTGTTTTTCAACGATTTTTTCGCTGACCCGTCGGTCCGGGCACTTCGTGTCAGCTGACCGCGACACTCCAATCCGAGCCGTTTTGGTGGCTCCGGGGGCGACTCAACCCTGATTCAGGGCCGAGTCGCCCCATATTTGCGTCCAATACAGCCGCGATTCAGGTGTCTCGCGGGTGAGTCACCCCAAGAGGACCCGGTGTTCGGGCTGACCCGCCACCCCGGGCCGGGACTCGAAGGTCCGGCCTTGCGACTCGTCGGGGTCATCCAGCCCCTCGAAGGCGCTGGTCACATAAAGCGTGGTCAGACCTTCCCCGCCGAAGGCCGGGCAGGTCGTGTGGTGCCCGGCCACCCCGATCACCCGGTCGAGCGTCCCGTCCGGCAGATAGCGTGCCACACGTGACGCCCCCCATTGCGCGTTCCAAAGACCGCCCTCGGCATCGACCACTGATCCGTCCGGGTTCAGCCCGTCCGTGTTCAGGTCGAGGAAGACCTCTGCCCTACCCTTCGGCCACCCGGAGGCGTCGAGGGCCTGCACCATTATCTGCCGCTTCGGCGTGTCCGCGAAATAGGCCGTGCGCCCGTCCGGCGCGAAGCAGATCGAATTGGGAATAGTGATCTCCGGATAGAGCACCTCGACCGTGCCCTTGTAATAGCGATAGATCGCGCCCGCCCCCGTCTCGGCCTTGAGCCCCATGGTGCCGATCCAGAATCCGCCCTGCGGGTCTGCCCGACCGTCGTTCGAGCGCGTCACATCGTTGTCGGCTTCCAGCGGGCATAGGGGCTCGGACGTGCCGGTCTCTATATCGAATCGCGACAGCCCGGTCTGCGATGCGACCAGCAGCGTATCGCGGTCCACCCAGCCAGCGGCGGAGACATGCGCGTCGAACTGCCACTCCAGTGGCGTGTCGCCGTCCCGGCTCAGCAACCGCATTCCGTTGATGTCGAACCAGAATAGCTGTGCCCGTTCCGGATGCCAGAGCGGCCCCTCGCCCAGACTGCAGGCCCGCGCATCATATACCGTCGTCATCCGCTCATCCCTGCCTGATATGGTATACCAGAAAGGTCACATCCTGCCCCGTCTGCGTCAAGCCGCGATCGGCCGAAGTGGAAACGCGCTGCTCCCCGGTCTAAAGAGAGCGGACTCCAGTGATCAGGACAGACACATGAAGACCATTTTCGTTTTGAACGGCCCCAACCTGAACCTTCTCGGCAAGCGCCAGCCCGAGATCTACGGTCACACCACGCTCGACGATGTCCGGGCGCTCTGCGAGGCCACGGCCAGCGAAGGGTTCGACATCCGGCTGGAACAGTCCAACCATGAGGGGCAGTTGATCGACTGGATCCACGAGGCCCGCGAAGCCGCCTGCGGCATCGTCTTCAATCCTGCAGCCTACACCCATACCTCGGTGGCAATCCTCGATGCGCTCAAGGCGTTCGACGGTCCGGTGATCGAGGTGCATATTTCCAACGTCCATCAGCGCGAGGCGTTTCGCCACCACTCTTATGTGTCGCTGCGGGCCGACGGGGTGATCGCGGGACTGGGAATCGAAGGCTACGCGGCGGGCGTACGCCGGGTGTGCCAGCTGGCATCGGATTGACGGCGCGGAAGAGCTTCGACAAATCCGCGCCGGTCCCGGACCTGATCCCGGACCTCTTGCCCAAGCCTGCGGAGAGGCCCCGGATCAAGCCCGGGGCAAGCGCCCACACCAAATCCGCGGCGCGCCCTCGCATCTCAAGCCGTCTTATTCCGCCGCGACGGTCTCCTGCCGCTGCGTGCCCAGCCCTTCGACCGTGACTTCCATCACGTCGCCGGGCCTCAGGAAGCGTTGCGGCTTCATCCCCATGCCCACGCCCGAGGGCGTGCCGGTGGCGATGATGTCGCCGGGCATCAGCTTCATGAAGCGGCTCATGTAGGACACGATCTCGCGCACCGAAAAGATCATGTCAGATGTGTTGGACTCCTGCACCGTCTCGCCATTCAGCTTGAGCGACACGCCCAGGGTCTGCGGGTCCGGCACCTCGTCCGCAGTCACGAGGTAGGGGCCGACCGGGCCGAAGCTCGGCGCCGACTTGCCCTTGATCCACTGGCCCAGCTTCTCGATCTGGAACTCGCGCTCGGACACGTCGTTGATGGTGCAATAGCCTGCCACGTGATCCAAGGCGTCCTCTTCCGAGACGTAGAGCGTCTCGCGGCCGATCACCACGCCCAGTTCGACCTCCCAGTCCGCCTTCTGCGAGCCGCGCGGAATGATCACCGGATCGTTCGGGCCCGACAGCGCCGAGCTTGCCTTGGAAAACACGATCGGTTCGGCCGGCGCATCCATGCCGCTTTCCTTGGCGTGCAGCGCATAGTTCAGCCCGATGCAGAAGAAGTTCGGCACACGTCCCAGGCACGATCCGATCCGGCCCGGATCCTCGACCACCGGCAGCGATGCCGGATCAAGCGCGCGAATGCGGTCCAGGGCCTCCGGCGTGACCGCCTCGCCGCTCAGGTCGGGCACGTGCTGCGACAGGTCGCGCACCTTGCCGTCGCCGTCCAGAAGGCCGGTCTTTTCCGAGCCTGCCGGCCCATAACGCAGAAGTTTCATGCATCACTCCAAGTTTCGTTGATTTCGATCGGATGTCTGCCGGGATCAGCTTGCGCTGTCCACCGTGTCACCGGCCTCTTCCTCGGTCAGGAAGTACTCCCGGACGTTGACCACCAAATGCTCAAGGTGTTCGTTCAAGTGCTGACGCGCCATCTCGACGTCGCGCCGCTCAAGCCCGTCGGCAATCGCCTTGTGCTGCGTCAGCACGCGATCGCGCGACCGCTTCTTGATCGCGGACAGGTACCGCGCGCGCCACAACCGTGCCAGATAGGCGGAATGGGTTTCGGCCAGCATCTCGTTGTGGGCCGCGCGTGTGATGGCAAGGTGAAAGCTCATGTCGAGTTCGAAGCGCTCGACTTCGTCGAGGGTGTCGTACTCTTCGGCCATGCGCCGTTCGAGCGAACGGATATGCGCGACCTCCTGATCGGAAGCGCGTTCGCACGCCAGCCGGACCGACAGCATCTCCAGCGCGCGCAGCACCTCGATGGCATCGGAGACCTCTTTCAGCGTAGGCTGTGCGACAGTGGGGCTGCGCGACGGGCGCAGCGTGACCAGACCCTCCTTGGCCAGGATACGAATCGCCTCGCGCATCGGAGTCCGGCTGACGCCCATCTCCAGCGCGTTGTCGCGCTCCTTTATCGGCGCGCCGGGTTCCAGCACACCTCTCAGGATGTCGCGCCGCAACTGGTTCGCGATGTGCTCTGCCCGGTTTTCTTCGGCCATGCTCCCCCCGCGGGTTACCGTAACTACAGGCGGATTTACCCCTTGCCCGCCCGGGCCGGATACGCCGCTGAAAGGGCCGGAAAACCGGCCTTCAAATTTGGTATACCAAAAGTTGTTGATTGTCGAGAAGCCTTTCGCTAGCGTTCATGACGGAATGGTATGCCATTTCGACCCGGGTGCGGGAGACGCCCGGTCAAAGCGGGCCGTCGCGGCCTTAAGGGAGGAAAGACACAATGAAATTGAAAACGCTTCTGAATTCGGCTGCGGCCACGGCCCTCGCCGTATCGGGCTCTGCCGCGCTCGCGCAGGAGGTCACCCTGCGCATCCAGACCCACTATGCCACCGAACACCCGACCGGCCAGGCGCTGGCAACCTTCATCGACGACGTGCAGACGATGTCGGGCGGCGAGATCGCCATCGAGATGTTCTATTCCTCGTCCGTCGTCGCCACGACCGAGACCTTCGACGCCGCCATCAACGGCATCCTCGACTGCGATGCCACCGGCGGCGCCTACCAGACCGGCAAGAACCCGGCATTCCAGTTCGTCGGCGACATCATGGGCGGCTACGACACCCCGTGGCAGCAGTATTCCTGGCTTTACCACGGCGGCGGCTACGACGCCGCGCAGGCGCTCTACAACGAACAGAACATGCAGCTCATCGGCTGGTCGATCTACGGGCAGGAATCGCTGTCGTCCTCCAAGCCCATCGCCGGCCCCGAAGACCTCAAGGGCTGGAAATTCCGTTCGCCCCCGGGCATGGAGACCGAGATCTTCGAGGAACTCGGTGCCTCGCCCATCGTGATGGACTTCACCGAGATCTTCACCGCGCTGGAAACCGGCATCATCGACGGCGCGGACGCCAGCGGGCTGGCCAACAACGTGGGCCTCGGTCTCTATGACATCGTCAAGCACGCCACCTATCCCGGCTTCCACTCGATGCCGTCGGACCACCTGGCCTGCAACAAGGACGTCTGGGACGGTCTGAGCGAACAGCACCGCCGGATCATCGACACCGCCTGGCAGAAGCTCGGCTTCCAGATCGCGCTGTCGAATGAAAAGGCCAATGCCGAGGCGGCTGCCACGCTGCAGGAAGAGGGCGTGACGCTCTATGCCTGGTCGGCCGAGGATCGCAAGATGTTCCGCGAAGCGGCGCAGACCGCGTGGGAGCGCTGGGGCGACAAGAACGAAGAGACCCGCGCGCTGGTTGACAGCCACAAGGAATACCTCACGCAGCTCGGCCTGATCGGCGGCGAGTGATCCCGGTGCGCGGCGCCCGGCGCCCGCACCCGTGACATCGGCGGGTCCCGTCCCGGGGCTCGCCTTTTTTGACAGACCTGCAAAGGTGGGGAGGCCTGCGCATGGAACAGAAAACCGACACGGAGTCCGTCTGGCTGGGGACGATGCAGCGGCCCGTCAAGCTGCTGGCGATCGGCTTCGCCGCCGTGACCTCGCTGCTTTACATATACCTCGTGGTCAACAAGATCATGGACCCCGAAGGCGCCATCGGCATGCACGAGATGATCCGCCCCGAGGGCAGGCCGCTGGTGCTGATCATGCTGCTGGCCATCGCCGGCACGCTGCTGTTCGCCTCGCTCTACCTGTCCGATCACATCGGCCCGATCGAGCCGAAGCCGCACGGGTTCTTCGACATCCTGTCGCTGGTGACATCCCGGCTGGCGATGATTTCCATCGGGCTGATCGTGCTGGTGATGTTCTACGAAGTGGTGTCGCGCTACGTCTTCAGCCGGCCGACGCTCTGGGCCAACGAGCTGTCGCTGTGGATCGCCGCCTTCGTGTTCCTCTTCGCCGGGCAATACGCGATGCAGCAGCGCAGCCACATCCGCATTTTCGTGATCTACGACATCATGCCTCGCTGGATGCAAAAGACCGCCGACGTGATCTCGGTCCTTCTGATCGTCGGTTTCACCTTCGCGCTGGTCTGGGGCGGCTACAACGACGCCAAGCGCCGCGCGCTCCGGATGGAGACCTTCGGCACCGCCTGGGATCCGCCGATCCCCGGCACCGTGAAGGCGGCGATCCTGATCATCATCGTGCTGGTCACGATCCAGGCGGTCTCGAACCTGATCGCCGACTGGAACAAGCGGCCCGAACACCATTCGCCGCTGGACGACATCGACCAGACCGAAATCGAGCACATCCGTGCCACCCTGAAGGATGACAAGTAATGGTCGATATCGGCACACTCAGCCTCCTCGTCCTGCTGGGCATGTTCGCGCTTCTTGCGATCGGCATGCCGCTGGGTTTCGCCTCGGCCTTCCTCGCCGTGGTGACGCTGATCCTCAAGTTCGACGTCGACATCCTGTTCCGGTCCTTCGGGCAGGGGCCGTTCAACGTGCTGGGTCAGGCGGTCTACCGGCAGATGACGAACTACGTGCTGATCTCGATCCCGCTGTTCATTTTCATGGCGGCGCTGCTCGAACGATCCGGCATCGCCCGCGACATGTACTCGTCTCTCAACACCTGGCTCAGCCGGGTGCGCGGCGGCATCGCCGTCGTCACCTCGATCATGGCCGTCATCATGGCCGCCATGTCGGGCATCATCGGCGGCGAGGTGGTGCTGCTGGGCCTTATCGCCCTGCCGCAGATGCTGCGTCTGGGGTATAACCAGAACCTCGCCATCGGCACGATCTGCGCTTCAGGCAGCCTCGGCACCATGATCCCGCCCTCGATCGTGTTGATCTTCTACGGCCTCGTCACCGAGACCTCGATCAAGGCGCTCTTCACCGCGTCGTTCCTGCCCGGCTTCATGCTGGCCTCGTTCTTCATCCTCTACATCATCGTCCGCACCAAGCTCGACCCCAGCCAGGCCCCTCTTCCGCCCGAGGACCCCACGGCCCCCAAGGGCCGCGAGAAAAGCCTGATGTTCCTCGGCTTCCTCGCCCGCTTCACCATGTGGCTGACCGCCGTGCTGCTGGTCCGCGCCCTGTTCTTCACCGTCACCGGCGCCAACGAGGTGCAGGAAGGCTTCGATCCGATCGCGCTCGGCATGGTCTCGGACATCCCCTGGATCATCGGCGCCTTCGCGATCGCCGCGCTGATCGTCTTTGGCCTGGTGGGCCGCGAACGCACCGCCGCCGGCTGGGCCATGGGCAAGGGGCTGATCGCTCCGATCATCGTGATCGGCGTGGTGCTGGGCTCGATCTACATGGGCATCACCGGCATTACCGAAGCCGCGGGTATGGGCGTCGTCGCCGTCTTCATCATCGGGCTGGCGCGGCGTGAAATGACCTTCGATATCGTCTGGGAAAGTCTGATGCGCACGCTCAAGTCCACCGGCACGATCATCTGGGTCACCATCGGCGCCGCCGCGCTGGCCGCCGCTTATACGCTGGCGGGCGGGCCGACCTACGTGGCCAACGCCATTGTTGGCGCCGACATGCCAACCATGGGGGTGATCCTGATCATGATGTTCATCTTCCTGATCATGGGCATGTTCATGGACTGGGTCGGCATCGTGCTGCTGATCATGCCGGTGTTCCTGCCCATCGTGCTGAAACTGCCGGTGGAAGAGATCGGCATACTGGGCGAGTTGAACCCCCGTCACGTCGCGGTCTGGTTCGGCGTGGTGTTCTGCATGAACATGCAGGTCAGCTTTCTGTCGCCGCCCTTCGGCCCCGCCGCCTTCTACCTGAAATCGGTGGCGCCGCCGCACATCTCGCTGACCGACATCTTCCGCGGCTTCCTGCCCTTCATCTGCCTGCAACTGCTGGCGCTGTCGGTGCTGCTGATCTGGCCGCCCATCGTCTCGATCTTCCTCTAGACCTCGACCGGGGCGGGCCCCTCCGCCCCGGCACACCCTCCAGGTCCTTCTCTGGTTTCCAAAATATCCCGGGGTCCGGGGCAGAGCCCCGAACTGCCCCACGCCCACCACGCGAGACACCCCGATGAGAACCGTCCGCCTCTCCGACGCCGACAATGTCGTCACCGCCATCGCCGCGCTGCAAACGGGCGACGACGGCGCAACCCAAGCCATCCCCCGAGGCCACAAGATGGCCAGCGAAGCGATCCCGCGCGGCGCCCCGGTCCGCAAATACGCCCAGGTCATCGGCTACGCCGCCTGCGACATCGCCAAGGGCGCCCACGTCCACAGCCACAACCTCGAATTCCGCAAGGTCGGCGACATCGCCCATGCAGGCGACGGCCCCGGCACCACTCCCGAGGCCCCGCCCTACGAATATTCCACCAACCTCCGCCCGGCGCCCGAACCGCAGACCCGCGACACCTTCATGGGCTACCGCCGCCCCACCGGCCGGGTGGGCACCCGCAACCACATCGCCGTGCTGACGAGCGTGAACTGCTCCGCCACCGCCGCCCGCATGATTGCTCAACACTTCACCCCCGAAAAGCTGGCAGCCTATCCCAATGTCGATGGCGTCACCGCCTTCGTCCATGGCACGGGCTGCGCCATGGGCGGCGACGGCACCGGTTTCGAGGCGCTGCAACGCGTGCTCTGGGGCTATGCCCGCAATTCCAACGTCGGTGGCGTGCTGATGGCCGGGCTGGGTTGCGAGATGATGCAGATCGACTGGCTCATCGAAGCCTACGGCCTGACCCCCGGCCCCCTGTTCCAGACCATGAACATCCAGGACGTCGGCGGGCTGCGCAAGACCGTCGAGCTTGGCATCGCGAAGATCGAAGCAATGCTTCCCCTCGTGAACGACATAGAGCGGCAGGAATGCCCCGCCTCCGAACTCATGGTCGCCCTGCAATGCGGTGGCTCCGACGCCTGGTCCGGGATCACCGCCAACCCCGCCGTGGGTCATGCCTGCGACCTGTTGGTGGCCCAGGGCGGCACCGGCGTGTTGGCCGAAACCCCCGAGATCTACGGCGCCGAACACCTGCTCACCGCCCGCGCGCAGACCCGCGAAGTGGGCGAAAGGCTGATCGACCTCATCAGGTGGTGGGAGGATTACACCGAGCGCAACCGTGGCAGCATGGACAACAACCCCTCGCCCGGCAACAAGAAGGGCGGCCTGACCACGATCCTTGAAAAGTCCCTCGGCGCGGCGGCCAAGGGCGGCACCACGCCGCTGACGGGCGTCTACAACTACGCCGAACCGGTCACCGCGAAAGGCTTCACCTTCATGGACAGCCCCGGCTACGACCCCGCCTCCGTCACCGGCCAGATCGCATCGGGCTGCACCCTCGTCTGCTTCACCACCGGGCGCGGCTCGGCCTTCGGCGCCAAGCCGAGCCCCTCGATGAAGGTCGCCACCAACACCGAGATGTACAACCGCATGACCGAGGACATGGATGTCAACGCCGGCCGCATCCTCACCGACGGCGCCACCGTCGAAGAGGTCGGGCGCGAGATCTACGACATGTGGCTCCGCATCGCCTCAGGCGAGCCGACCAAGTCCGAGGCGCAAGGTCTCGGCGACTTCGAATTCGTCCCCTGGCAGATCGGAGCCGTGATGTGATGCCTTTCCCCGACACGACCAAAAGTTTTCAAAAACTTTTGCAAAATTCATCAATGAATTTTCCCCCGCCGAGATGACAGCTCCCCTTCCCCTCTGCGTCATCGGGGCCGGTCTAATCGGCCTGCGCCATATCGAGGTCGCCACGGCCTCGGACCACGTGCATCTCACCGCCGTGGTCGAACCGCACGCCTCGACCCGTGACCGCCTTGCCCGGCAGGGCCTGCCCACCTGCGCCAGCCTCGACGACCTGCCCGCCGACACCCGCGCGGCCATCATCGCCACCCCGACACCGACCCATCGGCCGCTCGCCCTCGACTGTCTCGCCAAGGGTCTCGCCGTTCTGGCCGAGAAACCCCTCGCCGGCACCCTCGATGACGCCCGCGCGATGATCGCCGCCGCCGAGACGCATGGTCTGCCGCTCGTCACCGGTCACCACCGCCGCTGCCACCCCTTCAGTACCGCCGCCCGCGACGCGCTTGGCCACATCGGCGACCCGGTCGGCCTGCAGGGGTTGTGGAGCCTGCGCAAACCCGATGTCTACTACGCACCCGACTGGCGCCGGCAACCGGGCGCCGGCCCGCTGCTCACGAACCTCAGTCACGAAATCGACCTGCTGCGCTTCCTGATGGGCGAGATCAGAGAAGTCACCGCGCTGCTTTCCTCCGCCCGCCGCGATCTGGCGATCGAGGACACCGCCGCCCTCGCGCTGCGTTTCGCCAACGGCGCCCTGGGCACCTTCCTGATCTCCGACGCCGGCGCCTCGCCGTGGTCGTTCGAGACCGCCAGCGCCGAGAACCCCAACATCGGCGCCTCCGGCCAGGACTACCTGCGCCTCACCGGCACCCGGGCGGCGCTCGAATTTCCCTCCCTCACCCTCTGGCAGCAGACCGACCCGGGCGAAGCCGACTGGAAACACCCGATGGCGCCGAAGCCCGGTCCGACCCTCGCCAGGATCGACCCGCTTCGCGCGCAGATCGACCGTTTCGCCACCCTTCTGTCCGGCACCGCCGACGACGTACTGGCCACCGGCGCCGACGGTCTGGCCGCGCTCGAAATGACCCTCGCAACCGCGCTTTCCGGTCATACCGGCCGCCCGGTACGCCGCGGCGAAGTGCCCGGAGACTTCACCGGCATCCTGCCGCTGCACACCCAAGGAGCCACAGCATGAGACTGACCGGCAAGACCGCCTTCATCACCGCCGCAGGCCAGGGCATCGGCCGCGCCATCGCCCAGCGCTTCGCCGAAGAAGGTGCGCGGGTCACCGCCACCGACCTCCACGCCGAACTTCTGGACGGGCTCCAAGGCACCACCTTCGCCCTCGACGTGCTCGACAAGCAGGCATTGCAGGACGCCATCCGCGACACCGGCCCGGACCTGCTCGTCAACTGCGCCGGCGTGGTCCATTCCGGCACCATCAGCGACGCCACCGACGCCGAGTTCGACATCGCCATGGACCTCAATGTGCGCGCCCAGATGCACGCGATCCAGGCCGCGCTGCCCCGGATGCTCGAACGCGAAGCGGGCGCCATCGTCAATATCGCCTCGGTCGCCTCATCGGTACAGGGCGTGCCCAACCGCTTCGTCTACGGCACCTCCAAGGCGGCCGTCATCGGCCTCACCAAGGCGGTGGCCCGCGACTTCGTCACCAAGGGTATCCGTTGCAACTGCATCGCGCCCGGCACGGTGGACAGCCCCAGCCTGCACGACCGCCTTCGCGCCATGGGCGACTACGACGCCGCCATGAAGCAATTCGTCGCACGCCAGCCCATGGGCCGTCTCGGCGAAGCGCGGGAGATCGCCGACCTCGCCGTCTACCTCGCCTCGGACGAAAGCCGCTACATGACCGGCCAATGTGTGAACATCGACGGCGGCATGACCTGTTGAGGCACCCATGAGCACCCCCGAACCCGTCGAGGAACGCACATCCTCCGGCGTCCTGCTGATGGCGCTGGCGGTGTTCTTCTTCACCTGCATCGACAGTTCCGCCAAGTGGCTGATCATCGCCGGCCTGCCCGCGCTGCAGGTGGTCTTCGCCCGCTACATCGGCCACTTCATCGTCGCCCTGCTGATCTACCTGCCGCAAGAGGGCACCTCGGCACTCAGGTCCAACAGCCCCGGCAAGCAGTTCCTGCGCTCGGCCTTCCTGCTCAGTTCGACCGCGCTCAACTTCACCGCCCTGCAATACCTGCCGATCACCGTGACCACGACGATCATGTTCGCCGGCCCGGTGGTGGTGACCCTGCTGGCGATCCCGATCCTCGGCGAAACCGTCGGCCTGCGCCGCATCATTGCCGTCTGTGTCGGCTTTCTGGGGGTGATCGTGGTGATGCAGCCCTGGGGTGCCGAATTTCACCCGGCCATGCTGCTCAGCCTCGGCGCGCTCTGCGGTGCTTCGCTCTATTTCATCATGACCCGCAAGCTGGCCGGCGTCGAAGGCAACGCGACCCAGCAAATCTGGTCCAGCGGGATCGCCGCCGCCGCCATCCTGCCCTTCGCACTGGACACCTGGCAATGGCCCTCGGACCTCGTCACCTGGGCGGTGTTCTGCGTCATCGGCATGTTCGGCGCCTCCGGCCACATCGCCGCCACCATCGCTCACCGCTGGGCCGACGCCTCGATCCTCGCGCCGGTGATCTATATCCAGATCTTCCTCGCCGCCGTCGCCGGCATTCTCGTCTTCGACACCTGGCCCACGGTCTGGACACTGGGTGGCGGCGCCATCATCATCGCCTCCGGACTCTACATCTGGCAGCGTGAACGCAAGGTCCGCGGCCGCGTCCGCCGCCCGGTCCCCAGCACGCGCTAACTACGGCTCTTCTCTGGTTCACAATATCCCGGGGGGCAAGGGGGCAGCGCCCCCAATTCCACGCCAGCCTCAGCCGCGCCCGATATAGGGCATCCGGCTCGCCATCACCGTCATGAACTGCACGTTGGCCTCCAGCGGAAGCTCGGCCATGTGCAGCACCGAAGACGCCACATGCGCCACATCCATCACCGGCTCCACGGCGATGGACCCGTCCGCCTGTGGCACGCCGCGCGTCATCTTTTCGGCCATGTCGGTCAGCGCGTTGCCGATATCGATCTGCCCGCAGGCAATGTTGTAGGGCCGCCCGTCCAGCGACACCGACCGCGTCAGCCCGGTGATCGCGTGTTTCGAAGCCGTATAGGGCGCCGACCCCCAGCGCGGCACGTATGCCGAGACCGAGCCGTTGTTGATGATGCGCCCGCCCTGCGGGTCCTGCGCCCGCATCCGGGCAAAGGCCGCCCGCGCGCAAATGAAGCTGCCGGTCAGGTTGATCTCGATGCAGCGTCGCCAGTCGGCCACGTCCACCTCGTCGATGGTCGATCCCAGTGCCGATACGCCGGCATTGTTGAACAGCGCATCGATCCGCCCCCATTCCGCGACCGCCGTGTCAAAGGCCGCATCCACCGCCGCCTCGTCCGCCACGTCACAGGGCAACGCCAGCACGGCCTCGTGCGCGCTGGCGATCTCTTCCAGGGGCTCCGCGCGCCGTCCGACGACACCGACCCGCCAGCCGGCCTCGACGAAGGCCAGCGCGCAGGCCTTGCCGATGCCGCCGCCGCCGCCGGTAATGATGATGCTCTTCATGATGTCTCCCTCGCCTCTCGCGCCACCAAAAGTCTTCAAAGACTTTTGGCTCCGGCACTCCGCTTGTGCTCAGCCCTCAGTGATTGTCCCGCGGCAGCTGCTGGCGGATCTTCTGATAGGCCGTCGCCAGTTCCAGGCAGCCGCCCTTGTCCAGTTGGCCGACATGCGTGCGGTAAATTTCCTGCCAGGGCGTCTGGCTGACGATCTCCGGTGCCTGCCACGCGTCCTTTCGGGTCTGCCACTCGGCCTCGTCCACCAGCGCATCCATACGCGAGGCATTGAGGTCCAGCCGCACCCTGTCCCCGGTCTGCAAGAAGGCCAGCCCGCCGCCGACCACCGCCTCGGGTGAGGCATTCAGGATCGACGGGCTCTCGGACGTCCCGGACTGCCGCCCGTCGCCCACCGTCGGCAGGTGGTTGATGCCCTGTTTGATCAGCGCATCCGGCGGCTGCATGTTCACCACCTCGGCCGATCCGGGATAGCCGACGCAGCCGACGTTGCGGATGAACAGGATGCAGTTTTCGTCGATCCCCAGCGCCGGATCGTTCAGCCGGTCGTGATAATCCTCCGGTCCCTCGAACACGATCGCCCGCGCCTCCAGGATGCCCTCGCGGCCCGGCTCGGACAGGAAGCGCTTGCGGAAATCCTTGGAGATCACCGAGGTCTTCATCAGCGCCGAGTCAAACAGGTTCCCGGTAAGCACCTTGAAGCCCGCGTTCTCGCGCAGCGGCGCATCGCAGGTCTTCACCACGTCCGTGTCGACACTCTCCACTCCGGCAAGGTTCACCCCCATGGTGTTCCCCGTCGCCGTCATTGCCCCCTCGTGCAGACGCCCGGCCTTGAGCAATTCGCCCATCACCGCCGGCACGCCCCCGGCGCGGAAAAAGCTTTCGCCCAGGTATTCGCCGGCCGGCTGCATGTTCAGCAGCAGCGGCACGTCGAACCCGATGGTTTCCCAGTCCCTGACGTCCAGTTCCACCCCCGCATGCCGGGCGACGGCCTGCAGATGCGGCGGCGCATTGGTCGACCCGCCGATGGCCGCATTGACCACGATCGCGTTTTCGAACGCCTCTCGCGTCAGGATGTCCGACGGCTTGAGGTCGTCATAGGTCATCTGCACGATGCGCTTGCCGGTCTCATAGGCCATCGCCATCCGCTCGCGGAACGGTGCCGGGATCGCCGAGTTGCCGGTCAGCGTCATGCCCAGCGCCTCGGCCATCGCATTCATCGTGCTGGCGGTGCCCATGGTGTTGCAATGGCCCAGCGACGGCGCCGAGGAGCAGACCCGGCTCATGAATTCCTCGTAGTCGATCTTGCCCTCGGCCAACAGCCGGCGGCTTTCCCAAACGATTGTGCCCGAGCCCGCCCGCTTGCCCTTCCACCAGCCGTCCAGCATCGGCCCGCCGTTCAACGCAATCGCCGGCAGGTCCACCGTTGCCGCGCCCATCAGCATGGCGGGCGTGGTCTTGTCGCACCCGGTCGTTAGCACGACGCCGTCGATCGGATAGCCGTGCAGCACTTCGACAAGGCTCAGGTATTGCAGGTTCCGGTCCAGTGCCGCCGTCGGCCGTTTGCCGGTCTCCTGGACGGGGTGCACCGGGAACTCCATCGGGATGCCGCCGCCGGCGCGGATGCCCGCCTTGATGCGTTCCATCAGGAAGACATGGATCTTGTTGCATGGCGCCAGGTCGCTGCCGGTCTGGGCGATGCCGATCACCGGTTTGCCGCTTTGCAACTCCTCGCGAGTGTATTCCTGGTTCTGGTAGCGCTCGAGGTACAGCGCCGTCATGCCCGGGTTGTTCGGGTTGTCGAACCATTCCTGCGAACGGAATTGCTTGTTGGCGCGGGTGTCACTCATGGCCTGTCCTCCCCCCATGGGTCCGAATGTCTGCGGCAGCTTCGGTATTGCGACAGCTTCCGCATTTGGTATACCAAATGCAAGAGCAATTCGCCCTCCTGGCCGCGCCGTTAACCTCTGCGTCTGGGCATGGCAATCGCCGACACTTCCTGACCTGACCAGAGGCTAACATGATCGAATCCCCGCCGCTCCTGACCGTTCGCCGCAGCGCTCCGCGTCCCACCGCCGACCAGGTCGCCGCCTTTCGCAACGTTCCCA
This sequence comes from Litorisediminivivens sp. KMU-197, assembly GCF_056858395.1. NCBI lineage: Bacteria > Pseudomonadati > Pseudomonadota > Alphaproteobacteria > Rhodobacterales > Paracoccaceae > Litorisediminivivens > Litorisediminivivens sp. KMU-197. Next base: position 14,559 of record NZ_JBXEQG010000007.1, read on the forward strand.
CCAGCTTCGTCTGCGATGCGATGAACGGCACCGGGGCGCTTGCCGGTGGTATCGGGCCGATCGGCTTCGGCCGCGACCTTGCCTGTGCCGCCGCCGGACCCGCGCTTTGCGCCGACAACGCGGCGGGTGACGTGCTCGCCACCCTGGCTGCGCTCGAAATCGTCGCGCAGGGCGACATCCTCGTTGCCGGAGTAAGAGGCCACCAGGACGCCGCCGCCGCCGGTGATCGTGTGGCGGGGATGCTGCGCAACGCCGGCGCGGCGGGGCTCGTCACCGACGGGCCGATGCGCGACTACGACGGCATCGTCGCCGCCGGCCTGCCGGTCTGGTGCACCGGGCTGACGCCGAATTCCCCCAACGCCACCGGCCCCGGCCGCGCCGGCGACGACGTCCACATCGGCGGCATGACCGTCCACAGCGGCGACATGATCGTGGCCGACCGCGACGGCGTGGTGGTCGTCCCTTTCGCCCGGATCGATGCGGTGATCGCCCGGCTCAAGCAGATCAGGCAACTGGAAAGCCAACTCGACGCCGAGGTCGCAGACGGTCGCCGCACCATGGCCCTCATGGAAGACCTGATCGCGCGGGGCGAGGTCGTGTTCATCGACGACTAGCGCAGTTCCAGCCCGAACCCTGACCTGGAACGCGATCCTCATGCCGGAGGCGTCCCACCGGCACGCTTCCCCGTCATGGCACCAGCGAGCCTGCGTCCCTCACACCGCCCGAACCAGCCGGAGTGCGTCGTAAATCGCCGCATGGACATTCCGCGCGCTGACCGCGTCGCCGATCCGGAACAGCTGGAACCCGCCCTCGCGGTTGCGCACGGTCGCCTGCGGCGCGCCCGCCAGCAATGCCTCGTGGTCCACCTCGCCCAGGTTCGACGACAGCGGCTTAAGGTCGAAGTAGAGATCCGCCAGCGGCAGCGTACCGTAGTTCACCACCACCTGGTCGCAGCGCGCCTCGGTCCGGTGATCGCTGTAATCGGTGCCCAGCATCGCCACCAGCCGGTTGCCTTCGCGCGTGACTTCCAGCAAGCGCCGACAGACGGTCATCCTGACGTCGAGGTGCTGCAACGCCCGCATGTAGGGCGTCAGAGTCATGCCCATGATCTCGGGCGCGAAGGTGCGGTCCGGGGTCACGATCTCGACCTTCGATCCGGCTTCTGCCGCCACTTCGGCCGCCATCAGCGCCGGATGGTCGCCGCTTTCGTCGTAGATCAGAACCTCGCCCGCCGGCTTCACGTCGCCCGAGATGATGTCCCAGGCGCTCACCACATGCGGATGCGCCTCTTTGGTCTCGAACAGCGCCGTGTTGGGCAGGCCGCCGGTGGCAACGATCACCACGTCGGGGTCCAGCGCGGTCACGTCCTCGGCCTCGGCCCAACAGTTGAACCGGAACGCCACGTCCCGCGCCGCGCATTGCGCCATGCGCCAGTCGATGATGCCTTTCATCTCGCGGCGGCGCGGGTTCTGCGCCGCCAACCGCAGCTGCCCGCCCGGGTCCGGCGCGGCCTCCAGCACCGTGACGTCATGGCCGCGTTCCGCCGCGACGCGCGCCGCCTCGAGCCCGCCGGGGCCCGCGCCGACAACCGCCACCCGCTTGCGCTCGGTGGCAGGCGCGACCACGTGCGGCAAGCTCAGTTCCCGGCCGGTCGCGGCGTTGTGGATGCACAGCGCCTCACCGCCCTGATAGATCCGATCGAGGCAATAGGTGGCACCGACGCAAGGCCTGATCTCGTCCTCGCGGCCTTCCATCACCTTGCGCACGATATGCGGATCAGCGATGTGGGCGCGGGTCATGCCGACCATGTCGAGAAGCCCCGCCGAGACCGCGTGCCGCGCCGTCGCCACGTCGGCGATGCGCGCGGCGTGAAAGGTGGGCAGGCCGATCTCAGCCCTCACGGTGCCGGCGAAATCGAGGTGCGGTGCGCTTTTCATACCCTGCACGGGGATAACCTCAGTCAGCGCCGGATCGGTGTGGATGCGGCCACGGATTACGTTGAGGAAGTCGACCTTTCCGGTGGCTTTCAGGATGCGGCTGATCTCTAGCCCCTCCTCGGCGCCGATGCCGCCCGGCTGCGACTCGTCAGCGGTGTAGCGGAAGCCAACGATGAAGTCCGGGCCAACCCGGTCGCGCACCGCGTCCAGAACCTGAAGCGACAGGCGCATCCGGTCCTGCAGCGCCGGGCCGCCGTAAGGTCCCTCCAGCCGGTTGGTCAGCGGTGACCAGAAGCTGTCAATCAGATGCCCGTAGGCCTCGATCTCGATGCCGTCCATGCCCCCCGCCTGCATCCGCTCGGCCGCGTCGGCGAAATCGCGGATGACACGGGCGATGTCCCACTCCTCGACCACCTTCGGAAAGAACCTGTGCGCCGGTTCGCGGTCCGGCCCGGACGAGATCGAGGGCAGCCAGTCGCCCTTCGACCATCCGGTGCGGCGGCCCAAATGGGTGAGCTGGATCATCGCCGCACAGCCGTGTGCGTGCAGGGCATCGGTGAGGTCCCTGATATAGGGCACCACCTCGTCCTTGTAGGCGAGGATGTTGTTGAACGAAGGCGGACTGTCGCGCGACACCACCGCAGACCCTGCGGTCATGGCCAGCGCCACGCCGCCCTTGGCACGCTCTTCATGGTAGGCTCGGTAACGCGCCTTGGGCATGCCGTCTTCGGGGTAAGCCGGTTCATGCGCCGTGGTCATGATCCGGTTCTTCAGGGTCAGGTGTTTCAGCTTGAACGGCTGCAGAAGCGGGTCGTTGGACATGGGCAGGCTCCCTGTTGCCCAGTGGGTGTCCCGGCGACGATTCCAGAAATGTTCATATGCGTCAAGTTTTCGTTCACCAGTGACGATTTTCTTGTCACCGCCCGCGCGGAGGGCTAGACCCGAGGTCATGGAAACGCAGGACGGAACTCCCTCCGCCGGTTGGCGCGGCTCGCGTGAACTCTGGCTCGACGCCGCGCAAGAGGCCTTCGTCGAGAATGGCCTCGGCGCGGTGAAAATCCAGCCGCTCGGCGCGCGGCTGGGCCTGTCGCGGACCTCGTTCTACTGGTTCTTCAAGGACCGCGCGGCGCTGTTGGAGGCGCTGCTCGCGCGATGGGAGACCCGCAACACCGGCGCATTGATCGCCGCCGCCGAGGCCTATGCCGAAAGCGCCGCCGAGGGCGTCCTCAACCTGATCGCCGCCTTCCTCGATCCGGAACGGTTCGAACCGCGCTTCGACCTCGCGGTGCGTGGCTGGGCTCATGGCTCGGACAAGGTCGCGGCGCAGGTCCATGCCGCCGACGAGGCGCGGTTGGCGGCGATCCGGAAAATGTTCAGCCGGTTCGGCTTCGATGCGGCCGAGGCCGACGTGCGGGCGCGAACGGTCTACATGGTGCAGATCGGCTATATCTCGATGCAGGTGCGCGAAAGCATGGCGGTGCGGATGAACCGTGTGCCGGCCTATGTGAAGACCTTCGCAGGACAGCCGCCCACCGAAAGCGAACTGCGGCGCTTCCGGGCCCTGCTGGGATATAATGGCGAAGACCGGAAGCCTCCCGCGTCCCGGACCTGATCCGGGACCTCCACCCTAGCGCCGACCATGAGGTCCCGGGTCAGGCCCGGGACGGTGCCCCATGACTGCGTGCCTGCCTGCCCTCAATCCTGTTCCGCCCGCACCATTTCCAGCGTGCGCGTCAGATGTTCGCGCATGGCGCGTCGGGCAGCGTCGGCATCGCGGGCCTCAATGGCCTCAAGGATACGCGCGTGCTCTTCGACCGAATTGCCCTGTGCGTCGGTGCCGGGGGCGTGCGACAGGTCCAGCCGCATCCGGGGGATGAGCAAGGGGCCAAGGTAATCCAGCAGGTCCGACAGATAGGGATTGCCCGCCGCCGCCGCGATTGCGCTGTGAAAGCGGAAGTCGGCCTGGCTGGCGGCTTCGCCCGCCCCGACCGCGCGCGCGAAGGCCTCGGCCGCCTCGCGGATCGCCGTCAGGCCGGCCGCGTCGTGCCGCTCGGCCGCCAGCGCCGCGCCCACGGCCTCCAGTCCCAGCCGCATCTCGAGGATCGACACCACGTCGCTCAGCGTCTCGTGGTGCGGCAGTTCAAAGCCGTGGTCGCGCGGCACGCTGCCCGCCACCACGTAGCCTTTGGGCCCCTCGGTCAGCACGCCCTTTCCGGCCATTTCCTCGAACGCCCGGTCGATCACCGAGACCGAGGTCACGAATTCCGCCGCCAGCGCCTCGCGGTCGCCGGGGCTGTCGCCCTGCGCCAGGTCGCCTGCGGCGATGCGTTCGCTCAGCGCATGCGCCACCTGGTGGGCGATCTTCTGCAGCCAGAGTGCGCGTCTTGAAGTTGCGGATGCCATCCTAAGCCCCCTTCACCTGACGTTCGTAACGGATCGAGGCGAGCAGCGAGAGACCGATCAGGCAGGCACCGAGCAACCCGGTGATCACCTCGGGAATATGCACCAGCGACTGAACGAACATGATGATCGACAGCACCAGCACCGAATAGAACGCGCCGTGCTCCAGATAGCGGAACTGCGCCAGCGTCTTGCGCTCGACCAGCATCACCGTCATCGACCGGACGTACATCGCGCCGATCCCCAGACCAATGGCGATCAGGAACAGGTTCTGGGTCAACGCGAAGGCGCCGATCACCCCGTCGAAGCTGAAGCTCGCATCCAGCACCTCAAGGTAAAGGAATGCCCCGAGCCCGCCCTTGGCCGCCGCGCTCGCGGCCTCTTCCTGCGCATCGAGGATGTGGCCGATCAGTTCCACCGCGAGGAAGGTCACCAGCCCGCAGACCGAAGAGAACAGGAATTCCGCGCCCTTCTCCTCGGGCAGCGACACGGTAAAGCCCAGCGCGATCACCAGCACCAGCGCCACCTCCAACCCCTTGATCGAGGCCCATTCCCGCAGCCGGCGTTCCACCACCCGCACCCAGTCGACCTCTTTCTCCTGATCCATGAAGTAATTGAGCGCCACCATCATCAGGAAGGTCCCCCCGAAGGCCGAGATCGACAGGTGCGCCTCGTCCATGATGCGGGCGTATTCCTGCGGCTCGGCCGCGGCCAGGATGATCGCGTCGATCGGGCCGATCTTGGCGGCAATGACCACCACCAGCAGCGGAAACACGATCCGCATCCCGAAGACGGCGATCAGGATGCCCCATGTCAGGAAGCGGTGCTGCCATTCGGGCGTCATGTCCTTCAGCTTGTTGGCGTTGACGATGGCGTTGTCGAAGCTCAGCGAGATCTCCAGCACCGCCAGCACCGCGCCGATCATAAGGAAGGACAGCGCGCCGCCGATGGTGCCGGTGGTCTGCCAGCCAAGCCAGCCGGACAGGATCAGGCCCGTTGCCGTGACGATGAAGGGCCATTTAAAATACGACAGAAGGGGGGTCATGCGCTTTCGCTCTGTTGCCTTGGTTGAAGGGCGGACATCATCGCCAAGCCAGACCCGCATCTTTCCGGGGTATAGGCCACAGGTTTCCGCTCCGTTGATCCAGAAGTTGCATGGAAGGCACAATTCGTCAGTCTCATCCAGCCGGACACGAATGTCCAGAACACGCCCTGACGTCCCGTGCCCCGGTCTTCCTGCTGAACTGGGGTTCTGCCGAGGGAATTCCACCTTTTGTTAACCCTTCCGGTGGCTTGCTGGTGCTACCCTGGACGCAGGCGCTGCACACCGCGCGCAAGCCGGGGACCGCTGGCAAGGGGAGATCTGGTAAGAAGGCTGATGATGATATCGATTTGCAGGTATGTGGCTGGTTCGGTCATGTGCGCTCTGGCCGCGGCGCTGCCGGCGGCTTCAGGCGCGGATTACCCCGAAAAGCCGGTGGAATTCGTGGTGCCCTGGCCTCCGGGCGATCTTGAGGACGTACTGACCCGGATGATCGCCGAGGACTTCCAGCAGGCCTACGCGGTCCCGGCAGCGGTGGTCAACCGTCCGGGCGGCGGCGGCGGCCCCTTTCCCGGTGCGGTTTCCGTCGCCACGGCAGCGGCGGACGGCTATGTCGTCGGCTCCTTCAGCACCGCCGTTCCGGTGGTCGGGCCGGGCCTCGGCATCCCCGAGCTTGGCCCCGACCTGTTCGAGCCGCTCGGCATCTTCCTCACCTATCCCTTCGTGATCGTCGCAAGCGCCGACGCGCCTTATGACGACATGGCGGGGCTTGCCGCCCATGCGCGTGACAACGCCGTGGTGCTTGGCCATTACGGCGCTCCACTGGTGCCGACGCAGGTGACCAAGGCGCTGGCGCGCGAGATGGGGTTTGCCTATGCCGCCGACGCGGCATTTGACACGCTCGATTGCAACACGTTGGCTTCGGGCGATGTCGACGTGATGAACACCACCCTGCAACTGCTGATGCCCTGCATCGACCGGATCTCCGTGCTGGCCTCGCTGGGCGCCCGGCGCATCCCGGTCACCCCGGACACGCCTACGGTGGCGGAATTGGCCCCGGGGCTGGACATCGCGCTGTGGAACGGGCTCTTCGTGCACCGCGACACCCCGCAGGTCGTGCGTGACAAGATCGTTGCGGTGGCACGACAGACGGTCGAGTCCGCGCGTGCGCAGACGCTGGCCGCCAAGACCGGGGCACTTGTCTACTGGCAGGACGCCGCGGCGGCCACAGTGCGGATCGGACAGGATATCGAAACGCTTCGCGCCATCCGGACGACGATGGACGACTAGCCCGAACTCGGCAAGGCAGGAGCGAAGATCATAAAGACTCAGCGCAAACTCGGCAGCCGCCATACCGGAGACCTCGTCTTCGCCTGCGCCTTCCTCGCGCTGTCGGTCTTACTTCTGTCGCAGCTCGGCCAACAGACAGCAGCCCCCACCGGTGGGCCGCTGGCCGCCCAGCCCCGGTTCTGGCCCGCAGTGTCGCTGGGCGGAATGTGCCTGTTTGCAACGTTGCACCTGTTGTCGAGGGCGATGGCCCCTCGCACCCCCGGCCGTTGGCGCGAAGTGCTGACATGGCTCCGCGCGCTGGAGTTCGCCAGCTGGTTTGTCGCCTACGCGCTCTTGGTGCCGATCCTCGGATACCTGCCCACAACCCTCACCATTGTGCTGACGCTGCTGGTCCGGCTCGGGCACCGCTCCGCGCGGATGCTGGGCTGGGGGGCCCTGGCCTCGACGGTCGTGGTGGTTCTGTTCCGCACGCTGCTCGAGGTCAGGCTGCCGGCCGGCGCGGTCTATCAGCATCTGCCGGACGGGTTGCGGCAGGTCCTGATGATCTATCTCTGACGGGGGCACGGCGCGTGGAGACCTTTCTGGACGGGGCCGCAATGGTGTTGCGCTGGGACGTGGCGGCCGCGCTTGTGATCGGGTCGGTCGGCGGCGTGGTGATCGGCGCCATACCGGGTGTGGGCCCGGCCGTCGCCATCGCCATCCTGCTGCCGGCCACCTTCGCCTTCGACCCGCTGGTCGGCCTGACCCTGCTGCTGGGTATCTACGGCGCCTCGATGTACGGCGGCGCGCTGCCTGCGGTGCTGATCAACACGCCGGGCACGGCGGTCAACGCGCTGACCACCTGTGACGGCCACCCCATGACCCGGCGGGGCGAGGCCAAGCGCGCGCTTGCGCTGGCCTATTCGGCCTCGTTCTGCGGTGGCGTCGCGGGCATCCTCTGCCTGATCCTCCTGTCGCCGGTGCTGGCGCATGTCGCGCCGCTGTTTGGCAGCCGCGAGCTGTTCCTCGCGGCGGCCCTCGGTCTCGTGTTGGTGATACTCGGCCATCGCGGCCAGATTTTCGCGGCGGGCATGCTGGCGATGCTCGGCGTCTTCCTGCAGACCATCGGGCTGGACGCCATCACCTATACCAGCCGCTACACCTTCGGCATGAGCTGGCTGACCTCGGGCGTCGACCTGATTGTCGTTGTGCTGGGCCTCTTCGCGCTGTCGCAGGCCTTCGCGCTGATGATCGCGCCGGACACCCGCCCGCTCCCGCAAGGCCCCGCAGGCTCACCGGCTTCGGGCTTCCGCGAAATCGCGCGTTACAAGCGGGTGACGGCGGCGTCCTCAGGCCTCGGCGTGCTGGCCGGCATGGTGCCCGGCGCAGGCGAATTCACTGCGCAGTACCTGAGCTACACCTATGCACGACGCACGTCGCTCACGCCCGAGGCGTTCGGCAGAGGCGCGCCGGAAGGGCTGATCGCGTCGGAGGCCGCCAACAACGCGGTGCCGGCGGCGGCAATGATCCCTCTGCTGGCGCTGGGCATCCCCGGCGAGGCGCTGACCGCCATGATGCTGGCGGTGTTTCACGTCCACAACGTCATCCCCGGCCCGACGCTGTTCCAGACGCAGATGGATTTCGTCTATGCGCTGTGTCTCGCGCTGCTGGGGCTGAACGTGATCGTCATCGCATTCCTGATGGTCTCGTCTCACATGCTGGTCGCCGTGGTCCGCATTCCTTCACGGTTTCTCGGCGTGATGATCCTGATCCTGAGCTTCGTCGGGGTCTATTCGCTGCGCAACGCGCCAAGCGACTGCTTTGTCGCGGCGGGGGTCGGGGTTTTCGGGCTGATCCTGCGGCGGCTGAGGCTGCCGCTGGTGCCGGTCGTGCTGGGCATGGTGCTGGGCGGCATTATGGAGGTGAAGCTGCGCAGCGCCATGGCCCGGATCAGCACGCCGCTCGACCTGATCGACAGGCCCGTCGCGCTGCTGCTGTTTGCCGCCATCGTGCTGGTGATCGCGCTGCATGTCCGTGCGGTCCTGCGCGATTCCGCGTCCAGAAGCGGCAAACCCGGCACCCACCGCGCCGCACCAGAGTGAGACGCCGCCACGCCATGCGCCGGGTCAGGGTGACACAACGTCATGCTGCAATTGCAGCAATATCAGAACGGGTTATCACGCGAATTTGCCAGAATTGCCGGGTATTTGGCTGGATAGATGCGAGGGAAAATGTTTCGATGGCTTATGTCGCACATAGACAAGTCGTGTCGCATTCATATGATCCGTTCGCGCCCCCCGGCCCCACACTCGGTCGGCAGGTCCGGTGCCGGACATATAAGAACGCGCGCGTTCCGGATGCAGAATCCGGGATGACGCAAGAATACCGGCAACCGCAAACCCGCCGGACCTACGCATGACCACAGGGAGAGAACACATGCGAAACACCAAGCAACCAGGGCTGATGGATCGGCTGGCCGATGCGGCCCGTTCGGGACGGCTGTCGCGGCGCGACTTCATGCGCCACTCGGTCGCCGCGGGCGTCACGGCATCGGCCGCAACCGGCATCTGGACCACCGAGGCAAAGGCGCAGCCGAAACGCGGCGGCACCCTGCGGGTGGCGCAACATGACGGCAACACCTCGGACACGCACGACATCGGCGTCTACCAGTCGAACTTCGACATCAACCTGGCGCACTGCCACCGGTCCTACCTGACCATGATCAACCCGGACGGCACGCTCGGCCCCGATCTGGCCACCGAATGGAGCGCCACGCCAGACGCCACCGAATGGACCTTCAAGCTGAATCAAAACGCCACGTTCCATGATGGCAACAAGGTCACCGCCAACGATGTCATCGCCTCGATGAACTATCACCGCGGCGAAAATTCGACCTCGGCAGCCGCGTCGCTGCTGTCGTCGGTCACGGACATCACCGACAACGGCGATTCGATCACCTTCAAGATGGATTCGGGCAACGCCGACCTGCCGTGGCTGATGACCGACTATCACCTCGCCATCGTGCCGGCCAATGACGACGGCACCGCCAACTGGCAGTCGGGCATCGGCTCGGGCCCCTACAAGATCACCGAACTGAACTTCGGCACCGGCTGCAGCCTCGTCCGGCACGAGGACTGGCACGGCGAAGGCGCCTATTTCGATGCGGTCGAGATCCTCGTGATCAACGACCCGAACGCCCGCCAGACCGCGCTGGTCACCGGCGACGTCGACTGCGCCTCGCTGCTGGAAAACAAGACGCTGGGCCTGCTGGGCCGTGACCCGTCGATCGTGGTTGAGAACGTGCCTTCGGCACAGGCGATCACCATGCCGATGTTCTGCGATCAGGCCCCGTTCGACAACGTCGACGTGCGCAATGCGCTGAAGCTGGCGATGAACCGGCAGGAACTGGTCGACAAGATCGCCTTCGGCGCCGCCACCATCGGCAACGATTTCCACCATTCGCCGGCCATGCCCTATTGGCCCGAGGACATCCCGCAGCGTGAATACGACCCTGAGCAGGCCAAGGCGCTGCTCAAGAAGGCGGGGATGGAGAACCTTTCGGTCAGCTTCTCGACCGCCGATTCGATCACCACCGGCGCGGTCGACGCCGCCGTGCTCTACTCCGAGCAGGCCAAGGCCGCCGGTATCGACATCCAGGTGGTGCGCGAACCCAACGACGGTTACTGGTCGGACGTCTGGCTGGTCAAACCGTGGTGCATGGTGGTCTGGGGCGCGCGTCCGACGCCGGACGTGATGTATTCGCTGGCCTACAAGTCCGACGCCGCCTGGAACGAATCGCACTGGCAGAACGAACGCTTCAACGAACTGCTGCTGCAAGCCAAGGCCGAACTGGACGAAGGCCTGCGCGCCGAGATGTACCGCGAAATGGCGATGCTGGCGCGGGACGACGGCGGCACGCTGATCCCGTACTTCCCGAACTTCGTCTATGCCCGCCGGTCCAATGTTGCGCGCGGCGACAGCGTTGCGGCAAGCTGGCAGATGGATGGCTATCGCTACGCCAGCCGCTGGTGGTTCGACAGCTAAGCACGAACGCGGCGGCCCGACATCACACCGGGCCGTCGCACCGGCCCCGCAACGGGGTCCAATAAACGCGCCCGAATGCGGTGCAGGAAAAGGGGGATCCTCGTGGGGGACATTCTCAGTCTTATTCTGAAGCGGTTGGGCTTCGGCCTAATCACCTTGTTGATCATATCCATCATCATCTTCTTCATGGTCGAGCTTTTGCCCGGCGACATTGCCCAGCAGGTTCTGGGCATGGGCGCGACAGAAGAGAACCTCGCCGCCCTGCGCGAACGCATGGGCCTCAACGATCCCGCCCCGGTGCGCTATTTTGCCTGGCTGGGTGGTGCGGTGACCGGAGACTTCGGCACCTCGATCGTCAGCGGCGAACGGGTCAGCACGGTCATCACCGAGCGCTTCATCAATACCCTGTTCCTCGCCGCCTATGCGGCGGTCATCGCGGTGCCCTTCGCCATCGTGCTCGGCGTGATCGTGGCCCTGCTGCGCAACACGCTGTTCGACCGGGTGGCCAACGTGCTGACGCTGACCTCAATCTCGTCGCCCGAATTCTTCCTGGGCTACGTGCTGATCCTGTTCTTCGCGGTAAAGTGGCAGATGTTCCCGGCGATCTCGTCGCTCAGCAGCGACATGTCGTTCCCGGACCTGCTGGAACGCACCTTCCTGCCGGCGCTGACGCTGGTGCTGGTGGTCACGGCGCACATGATGCGCATGACCCGCGCCGCCATCATCAACCTGCTGGCCTCGCCCTATATCGAAATGGCCCGGCTGAAGGGCACGCCACCGTGGAAGGTGATCGTGAAACACGCCCTGCCCAACGCCTGGGCGCCGATCATCAACGTGATCGCGCTGAACCTCGCCTACCTCATCACCGGCGTGGTGCTTGTCGAGGTGGTCTTCGTCTATCCCGGCATCGGGCAGGCGCTGGTCGACGCGGTGTCCAAGCGTGACTTCCCGGTGGTGCAGGCCTGCTGCCTGATCTTCGCGGCGACCTTCATCCTGTTGAACCTGGCAGCCGACGTTGGTGCGATCCTCACCAACCCGCGCCTGCGGCATCCGAAGTAAGGATAAGAAACCATGAGCGTCTTCGTCATCCTCTACTTCGCCGCGCTGATCATCGCATCGGTGCTCGCCGCCTTCTACGAAAAGCGCGGTCCCTTCATCCTGCTGTTCTCGCTCACGCTGGTCAGCTTCGTGCTGGGCATCGTCGGCGGCACCGGCGCCCTGCGCTTCATCGCCATTTCGGCAGCGATCCTGGCGTTCGCCGGGGGGGTCGCCTACTGCTTCCGCGAGTTCCTGATCCTGCTCGTGCCGACCAACCTCGGCAAAGAGCTGAAAACTGCGCCGCTGACCGCCGCCTTCGGCATGTTCGTGATCTTCACCTATGCCATCGCCGCCATCTTCGCGCCCTGGATCGCGCCGTTCGGCGAAAGCGAAGTCGTGTCGTCGGCCTTCGCACCCCCGGATGAGAACATGCTGCTTGGCGCCGATCAGCTGGGCCGTGACATGTTCAGCCGGATCATCTTCGGTGCGCGCAACTCGGTGGGCCTCGCGCTGACTGCCACCGTCGCGGCCTTCGTGATCGGCGCCGGGGCGGGGCTTCTGGCGGCCACCAAGGGCGGCTGGTTCGATCAGTTCATGGGCCGCTTCGCCGACGTGATCATGTCGATACCGTCGCTGATCTTCGCGCTTCTGATGCTGTCGATCTTCGGGCCGCACATCTATGTCATCATCATCGCGGTGGCGATCATCTACGCCCCGCGCGTCTTCCGCCTGACCCGCGCGGTCGCCGGCAACGTGGTGGTGATGGACTATATCGAGGCTGCCAAGCTGCGCGGCGAGGGCACCGGATACCTGATCCGGCGCGAGATCCTGCCCAACTCCACCGCGCCGCTGATCGCGGAATTCGGGCTGGAGTTCTGCTTCGTCTTCCTGCTGGTGGCGGGTCTGAGCTTCCTTGGCCTCGGCATCCAGCCGCCCACCGCCGACTGGGGCTCCATGGTGCGCGAAAACGCCACCCTGATCTCGTTCGGCGATTACACCCCGCTGATCCCGGCCGCCGCCATCGCGCTGCTGACCGTGGCGGTCAACTTCGTCGTCGACTGGATGCTGTTCCGGTCCTCCGGCCTGAAGGAGCAATAAGCCATGGTACATGACAAGTCCGTCCTGCTCGAAATCAAGGACCTCAAGATCGAGGGCTACACCGGCGAGGAATGGGTGCCGATCATCAAGGGCGTCGACCTGACGCTGCACAAGGGCGAGGTGATGGGCCTGATCGGTGAAAGCGGCGCCGGCAAGTCCACCATCGGCGCCGCCGCCATGGGCTATGCCCGCGACGGCACCCGCATTGTCGAAGGCTCGAAGATCGAATTCGACGGCATGGAACTGACAACCGCCACCGAAGCCGAACGCCGCGCGCTGCGCGGGTCGCGCATCGCCTATGTGGCGCAATCGGCGGCGGCCAGCTTCAACCCGGCGCACAAGATCATCGACCAGCATACCGAGGCGCCGCTGCACTATCGCATCCAGAAACGGATGGAGGCGCAGGAAGACGCGATGGACCTCTACGAGCGTCTGCGCCTGCCCAACCCCAAGGAAATCGGCTTCCGCTATCCGCACCAGGTTTCGGGCGGCCAGCTTCAGCGGGCGATGACCGCGATGGCCATGTCCTGCCGGCCCGACCTGATCATCTTCGACGAGCCGACGACGGCGCTCGACGTGACCACCCAGATCGAGGTTCTGGCCGCGATCCGGGACATTGTCGACCAGTTCAACACCGCCGCCATCTACATCACCCACGACCTTGCCGTCGTTGCGCAGATGGCGGACACCATCAAGGTGCTGCTCAGGGGCGAAGAGGTCGAACAGGCCTCGACCGAGGAGATGCTGGAAAACCCGCAGGAGGACTACACCAAATCGCTCTGGGCCGTCCGCAGCTTCAAGCGTCCGCAGAAGCCGCGCCCCACTGGCGAGGAACCGGTGATCTCGGTGCAGAACGTCGACGCCGCCTATACCGGCGGGGTCAAGGTGCTGGACGACGTGTCCTTCGACATTCACCGTGGCATGACCGTGGCCGTCGTGGGCGAATCCGGCTCCGGCAAATCGACGACGGCGCGGGTCATCACCGGGTTGCTGCCGCCGATGAACGGCCAGGTGCTGTTCAAGGGCGATCCGCTGCCGCCGAACTACAAGGACCGCTCGAAGGACCAGCTTCGGCAGACGCAGATGATCTATCAGATGGCCGATACCGCGCTGAACCCGAAAGTGCGCATTTCCGAGATCATCGGCCGTCCGGCGCAGTTCTACTCGGGGCTCAAGGGCGCGGATCTCAAGCACCGGGTGGACGAATTGCTCGACCTGATCGAGCTTGACCCGGCGAAGTTCTACGATCGCTATCCACCAGAGCTGTCAGGCGGCCAGAAACAGCGCATCGGCATCGCCCGCGCGCTGGCCGCCGAACCCACCTTCATCATCTGCGACGAGGTCACATCGGCGCTCGACCAGCTGGTTGCCGAGGGCATTCTGAAACTGCTCGACCGGCTGCAAAGCGAGCTGGACCTGGCCTATATGTTCATCACCCACGATCTGGCCACCGTGCGTTCGATCGCGGACGAGGTGGTGGTGATGCAGCACGGCAAGGTGGTCGAGCAGGGACCGAAGGACCAGATGTTCACCCCGCCGCACCATCCCTACACCGATCTGCTGCTCAGCTCGGTGCCCGAGATGGACCCGAACTGGCTGACCACCCTGCTTGAGGAACGCGGCGTCGACAACGTCGGCGAAGCCGCCGACGTCTAAGGCCATAAGCGCCGCCGCCCCGGATCATGTCCGGGGCGTGCGCAGGGCCAATCACTCCGGATCAGCGCGACCGGATTGAACAGAACATGAAACAGGGGTAAGGGACCGCTCGGGTCTCAGGTCATTGCCATGCCGGTGGCCAGCATCGTCGCCAGCAGAATGCCATAGACAACGAACACGGCCGGCAGGGTGCCGGCGCGGGTGCGTGCATCGCGGATGAGTTCGTCACGTGTCATCATCGGTCCACTCCTCGGGCATTGAGCGGTTGGCGTCCAAATGGCGCTGAGCCATGAATCGCAGGTAGGACAACTATCCGAGTCGAACAAGCGCTCAGTTATTAAAATCAATGCCATCTGTGCATACCTGTGTTGCGCCCGCTGCATGATATGCGCTTTCATGCCGCTTCCGGATCACGCGTGTCGCAAACCGACCAGACTGCGTGGCAGCCCCTGTCCGGTCACGCGCTGATGTGACGACAACGCCCCTTCAATCCCGACACCCCGCACATCGCCTGTCGCGCCCGCGCGTCCGCCGAAAAATCCAGCCTGACCGTGTCCGCCGGCGATTGAGTGCGCCCCGGTCAAGTCTGCGCGAGGCCTCGCCCAGCGCAGGGAACCCCCGGAACAAACTCTACCAGCCTCGCGTTTATTCGCCAGCAAGGGAAAAGAAGGACCCTGACAATGACACTGAAGATTCTTAACAACAGCACGGCGCTGGCGCTTTGCCTTGCGCTGGTGGCACCCGTGGCCGGCACGGCCCAGGAAAAGCGGATCTGTGCCGATGGATCGAACGCGCCTTGTACGGCCGCCGACCAACAGGCTGCGCTCGACGATGTGGCGGCGACGATCAACGCTGGCCAGACTCCGACGGAGTTGCAGATCGACGCTCTGGCCAAGCCGGCACTTCTTGCTCTGGCGGCAGAGATCGACATCCCCGCAAACGAGGCTGAACGCCTGCCCGAAGATACCCTGCGGGAACTGGTGAAGCGCGTTCTGGGCGTCGATGCCGACGCGGCAGTCGCACGCGCGACAGAGCTGTCCATGGATCGCGGCGACTCTGTCGAGGAACTCGCGCAATCGCTCGATGCCGAGGCCCGCGCCTCCGGTGAGGTCGAACAGGCCAGCCCCGAGGTGGTTGAAGTCGCTCCCGAGGTCGAAGCTGCTCCGCAGGTCGAGGCCGAAGCGGAAGTCGAAGTCGAAACCGACACCGACCTGCCGCAGGTCATGAACAACGAGAGCGCCGGCGAGATCATCGTCGAGTCCGAGGCCGCACCCCAGGCCGAGATGATCGAGAACACGGCTAGGGACGTCGAAGTTGATCCCGGCCGGCCTTTCGATGCCTCGACGCTGACGGCTACCGATATCGACATGCTGGGACGCAACAACCTGATCCAGCTCAGCTCCAACCTTGACCTCGACATCGGCAATGCCGACGCGATGAGCGACAACGAGTTGCGCAATGCGGTCAAGAACGCGCTGGGCCTGCCGGTCGATATGCTGGACCCCGGCACCACCGAGGTTGTCGAAGCCGACAACGGCACCGCCGTGATCAGCGAAAGCGACAGCCCGGAGATCGACAACACGCCTATGGCTGCGGGGGACGATACCTCGGGCCAAGGCGAGGTTGTCGTGGAAACGCTGACCGAAGACGACGTGCGCTCCAGCGACGAAGAGTTCGAAACCGACGTGATCGTCGACGGCCGTGCGCAAGCGCAGTCGGACAATAACGATGACGACGACGACGACCGCCGCGGCCTGAACAACGCCGAAACCGCCGCTGCCCTCGGGCTTGGCGTTCTGGCACTGAGCCAGATCCTTGGTGGCGACGACGAGGTCGTGTCGAACTCGGGCGACCGGATCGTGGTTCGCCGCGACGGCGAACTGGAGGTTTTCCGTGACGACGACGTCCTGCTGCGTCGCCCCGGCGCCGAAGTCGAAACCACCCGTTTTGACGATGGGTCAACCCGGACCGTGGTGAACCGTCCCGATGGAGCGCAGGTCATCACCGTGCGGGCCGCCGACGGCACCGTGCTGCGCCGGGTGCGCGTGCGCCCCGATGGCACGCGGATCATCCTGTTCGATGACACCGCCCAAGAGGTCGCACCGGTCGACGTGACGGTCCTGCCCAAACCGCGCCGGCGTGAGGTCGTGGTCACGACCGACAGCGACAGCGCAGCCCTCGAAGAGGCGCTGAATGCCGAGCTTTCCGTCAACATCGACCGCCGCTTCTCGCTGCGTCAGGTGCGCTCCATCAGCGAGGTTCGCCACCTCATCCCCGAGGTGACCGTGGACGCGATCAACTTCCGCACCGACTCGTCGGTCATCCTGCCGGAAGAAGCCGAAGAACTGGCTGATCTCGGCCGCAAGCTGGCGGACTTCATTGCCGCCAATCCCGATGAGGTCTTCCTCGTGGAAGGTCACACCGACACCGTGGGCAACGCGGCCTACAACCTTGCCCTGTCGGACCGCCGGGCGGAATCCGTGGCGCTGGCGCTGGTCGAATACTTCGATGTGCCGCCGGAAAACCTGGTGATCCAGGGTTACGGTGAATCCGACCTGCTGGTTCCGGTCGAAGGCGACGAACGCGCCAACCGCCGCGCCACGGTGCGCCGGATCACGCCGCTGCTGCAGACAGCGCGGATCGACTGACGCGCCGAGTGTCTTGTTAATGAGTTCGGGCCCCGCCATTGCCCTTCGGCGGGGCCCTTTTGCATTCGGCGAACGATCTGCGCACTGACTGACCGCCTGATTGCGCTATACAGGGCTGACTGCTGCGGGGGTTACCCCGCAAGCCGTCAAAGGCCTTGCGCAACGCGCCGCACCGTCTCAACCCGCGCGAGGTTGGGCGGATGCGTCCCGAGGAAGCGGTTGCCGGGGTCGGGGATGCGGGCAAAGAACTCGGCACCGCGCACCGGATCATACCCGGCCCGATAGGCAATCACCGTGCCCAGCGCATCGGCCTCAAGCTCGAAATCCTTGGTAAAACTGCGCCGTCCCAGGGTGGCCCCAAGTTCCAGCCCGGCCCGGATCGCCGCATCGTCGCCGCCGGCGATGGTCGCCACACCGCCAAGGATCTGACTACCAAGCGTGGCATGGCCGCGGGCGCGCTCGATATGACCGGCGATGTGGTGCGCGGCTTCGTGACCCATGATGAAGGCCAGTTCGTCGGCATTCCGGACGGCGAGGATCAGCGCGAGGTTGAAGGCCAGAAGCGGGCGGCCGCTTTGATCGACGGTGTGAAACGCATTGGGCGCCTGCCCGAAGGTGTCGTCGATCACGATCTGGAAATCGCACGGCCCCTGCACCCGGCGCTTGCGGCACTCGGCCTCGGCCACCGGTTCGACGGTCTCGACCACCCGGATGAACTGCCGCGCGGCGGCCTCGGCCCGGCGCTTGATCTCGGCCTCGCCAAGCTCGGCCTCTTCCGATTGCGGCACCGGCACCACGGGGGCCGGTGCGACACAGGCGGCCAGAAGAAGCAGCGAAAGGATTTGCAGGAAACGTGTCATGTGACCGGCACCTTAGGGGGCCTCCACTGCGGGGACCAGAGGTCAGACAGAGGCAAGGCGGGGAATTGCTCATGCCCGGTCCCGCCAGCGGTTGCAAACCCCTGCCAAGCAGATACTCTTTGCGCATGTTCAGCATCGAGCACGAATTCGACGCCACGGTCGTCACACTGGTGGACGAGGGCGAAACCCCCTTGCAGGAGGACGTGATCGTACACGGCTTTGCCGAATGCATCACCGTCGAGCAATACGACCCGCGCGAGGACAGGGTCCACAAGATCACGCTGTCAATCGCCCAGATGCGCGATCTGGCGACCGCGATAGATTTGCCCGAAGGGGTGTATCGGCGGTCCAAGGAAGAAGAGTGACGGCGGCCGAATTGTTTCGCGCGCGAAACATTTTCGTTTATTAACATACGGTTAATTCCTGAGTGACCGCACCTGCCGAACGCCGTATGGCGGCGATGGACGGGCAGAAAGCCGGGCGGGCGGGCTTGAAAACACCGGCGCGGCGGGTGACATAGTCCGCGACCCCGAGGAGACGCCCGATGCCCCAGCCCGCCCACGCCGCCCTGGACTTCCTGCTCAGCCGTCGATCGCGACCGGCCAAGCTGCTGCGCGCACCCGCGCCGGACCGCGACGCGCTGATGCCGATCCTGACAGCGGCGGCGCGCAGCCCGGACCACGGCAAGCTGGAGCCCTGGCGTTTCGTGGTGCTGGAGCGCGGCGCGCTGGACCGGCTGGCGGCGCTTGCGGTGAAACGCGGGCAGGCGCTGGGCCATGACGCCGAGCAGATCGAGAAGACCCGCGCCACCTATGCCGGCAGCCCGCTGGCGGTGGCCGTCGTCTCTTGCCCGAAGCCGTCGGAAAAGGTGCCGGAGATCGAGCAGGTCTATTCCGCCGGCGCGGTCTGCCTGTCGCTGCTGAATGCCGCGCTTGCAAGCGGCTGGGGCGCGAACTGGCTGTCCGGCTGGGCCAGCCATGACCGCGGGTTCGTCGAGGAAGGGCTGGGTCTGCAACCCGGCGAGGCCGTCGCCGGGATCGTCCATATCGGCACCGAGAAGAGCGCACCGCCCGAACGCCCCCGCCCCGATCTGGATGCGATCACCATATGGCTGGACCGATGATCTTCGCCGCCTTCATGAAGTCGCTGGCGCAGCTCAGCGACGCGCGGTTCCGCCGGGTGCTGTGGATCGGCATCGGGCTGACGGTGGCGCTGCTGGTGGCCGCCTACGCCGGGCTGCTGTGGCTGATCGAGTGGCTCACGGGCGAGTCGGTGACACTGCCGCTGGTGGGTGAGGTGACGTGGTTCGGCGATCTGCTGAGCTTCGGATCGTTGCTGTTCATGGTGGTGCTGTCGGCCTTCCTGATGATCCCCGTGGCCTCGGCCATCACCTCGATGTTCCTCGACGAGGTGGCGCAGGCGGTGGAGGACCGGCACTATCCGGCCCTGCCCGCTGCCGAACCGGTGCCCTTTGCCGCGGCCTTGCGCGACACGGTGAACTTTCTCGGGCTGCTGATCGTGGCGAACCTGCTGGCGGTGGTGCTCTACCTGCTGTTTCCGCCCTTCGCGCCGGTGATCTTCTGGGCGATGAACGGGTTCCTGCTGGGGCGGGAGTATTTCACGCTGGCCGCCATGCGGCGGATCGGCCGCGATGGCGCCCGCGCGATGCGGCGCAAGCATGCCGGGACGATCTGGATGGCCGGCGTGCTGATGGCGATGCCGCTGAGCCTGCCGCTGGTGAACCTGCTGATCCCCATCCTCGGGGCGGCGACGTTCACCCATATCTTCCACGCGCTGCACGGCCGGTGACGGATCGGCAGGCCACGACGGCCGTCGTCGGGGCCCCTTGCGTCAGTCCGCGAAGGCGCTCTTGGCCCCGGCCGATTTCTGCGTCTTGAAGATCGACGAGGCATCCGGCGCCGGCGGCAGGGGCATCCGCACCGGCACCGGCTCAAGCCGTGGCGCGAGACACGGTTCGCCGATCACCATCCGGTCCTGCAAATCCTCCCAGAACCGCGCCTGACCCAGCGCGTGGATGTAGGAATTCGCCCCGAGGATCGGCCAGGCATCCGCCTTTGCCAGTTCATAGAACAGGATCAGCCGCGGCCGGTCGCTGACATTCGGCGCCGAGCCGTGCAGCGTGCGCGCGTGATGCACCGTCATGTCGCCGGCGCGGCCGGTCAGCGTCACGATCCTGTCGCGGTGGAAATCCGGATCGTCCGGGTCCACCGCGCCGGCGAAGACCCCGTTCATCTGGTGGCTCAGCACCGGCCCGCGGTGCGAGCCGGGGATCACCTGCAACGGTCCGTTGGCCTCGGTCACGTCCTCCAGCATCAGGCCGAAGGCCAGCAGGTCGTCGTTGGTGTGCGGATAGAAGGCCCAGTCCTGATGCCATTCCACCGCCGCGCCGCCACCCGGCGCCTTGGTGTTCAGCTTGGCGGTGATCAGCGCCGCGCTGTCGCCCAGCAGATCGCGCAGCACTTCGGTCACGTTTGACCGCTTCAGCACCTCGTCATAAAGCGGATGCTGCTTGTGGGGCAGCTTGATCCGGGTCAGCCGGGGGGTTTCAGACGAATGCCCCTCGTCCAGATCATAGACGTCGTTGCTCTCTGAAACCTCCCGCGCGGCGTCGATCAGATCATGGGTGATCCGCTGCAGCCGCGCCAGTGCCTCGCCGGTCACCACGCCTTCGACCTTCAGATAGCCCTCGGTTTCGTAAAACCGTTTCTGATCCTCGCTCAGCATATCCGTTCCTCCCGTCCAGCGCGCGCGTTTACCGGGCGCCGCCCTTCTTCACTTCCTCCGCCAGATCCATCCCGTTCAGGCGCGCCACGTGATCCGAGATCATCGGCACATAGTCCGCGCCCTTCCCGATCGCCTCCACATGGGTGAAATACTGCTTCACCGCCGAGGCCATTACGTTCATCACCCCCGCGTCGTTGGCCATGTTGTTCAGGTACCGCACGTCCTTCGACGCGTTGGCGATCGAGAACTTGTGCGCATCACGGTCGCGGCCCACGGTATAGGCCATGAAGGTGTCGAAGAAGCCGTTGCCCAGCCGCGAGGTGCCGATCACCTGCTGCACGGTCTGCGGGCTGACGCCAACCTTGGCGCCCAGCACCGTCGCCTCGGCGAAAAGCGCGGCATAGCCCATCGAGATGAAGTTCATGATCAGCTTCATCTTGTGGCCCGAGCCGACCGGCCCGATCCGGTTGATGTTGCCGCCCCAGCATTCGATGACGGGGCGAACCTTGTCCCATGTGGCATCGTCGCAGCCCACCATCACGTCCAGTTCGCCCGCCTCGGCCTCTTTCGGCGTCCGTCCCAAAGGCGCATCGACCATGGCGCCGCCACGCGCCTGCATCTCTTCCGCCAGCTTCATGGTCGACACCGGGTCCGCCGTTGTAGCGTCCACCACGATCAGCCCCTCGCGCATCCCCGCGAAGATGCCGTCGTCGCCATGAAACACACCTTCGACCTGCTCGGAATTCGACAGGCAGAGGTGGATGATGTCACATCTATCGGCCATCTCCCGCCCGGTCAGGACCTCCTCGGCCCCGCGCCCCAGCAGATCCTCCACCGGCGCGCGGTTGCGGTTGCCCTTGATGCAGAGCGTGTAGCCCGCCTCGACAATGTTCTTCGCCATGCCATGACCCATCAGGCCGACGCCGATAAAACCGATCACCGGTTTGTTCATTTGTTCACTCCCTCAAAGGCTGGCCGTGATGCCGCCATCGACATACAGCACATGCCCGTTCACGAAACTCGCCGCGTCCGACGACAGGAACACCGCCGCGCCCACCAGTTCCTCGACCTGCCCCCAGCGGCCGGCCGGGGTGCGTTTCTCCAGCCAGGCCGAGAACTCCGGGTCCGCCACCAGCGCCGCGTTCAGCGGCGTGTCGAAATACCCCGGCGCAATCGCATTGCAGTTCAGCCCGTGTTTCGCCCAGTCCGTCGCCATGCCCTTGGTCAGGTTGGCCACCGCGCCCTTGGTCGCGGTGTAGGGCGCGATTCCGGGCCGGGCGAGCAAGGCCTGCACGCTGGCGATATTGATGATCTTGCCCTTCCCGCGCGAGATCATGTGCCGCGCCACCGATTGCCCGACAAAGAAGGCCGAGGTCACGTTGGTCAGCATCAGCTTCTCGAACATCTCCGACGGGAAATCCTCCAGCGGGGTCCGGTGCTGCATTCCGGCGTTGTTGATCAGGATGTCGATCGGGCCGCTGTCGGCCTCGTAGCCGTCCACCGCCGCCCGCACCGCGTCCGCGTCCGTCACGTCAAAGGCCAGCGTGTCCAC
This sequence comes from Litorisediminivivens sp. KMU-197, assembly GCF_056858395.1. NCBI lineage: Bacteria > Pseudomonadati > Pseudomonadota > Alphaproteobacteria > Rhodobacterales > Paracoccaceae > Litorisediminivivens > Litorisediminivivens sp. KMU-197. The sequence goes on from NZ_JBXEQG010000007.1 coordinate 36,848, forward strand.
CTCGGCCCCCTCGCCCCGCAGGGACTGCGCCGCCGTTTCCAGCCGTTCGACGTTGCGCGCATTCATCACGATGCGTGCGCCGGACTGCGCCAGCCCCGAGGCCAAGGCCCGTCCGATCCCCAGCGACGCGCCGGTGATCAGGGCGGTGCGCCCCGTCAGATCGAATAGTGTCATGCATCTCCCCCGTCCGCACGGTGCCGCGCGGTTGACAATCCGGGCCGCAACCCGCTTCATGACAAAATGGTATACCAAATCCGCGTCGAATCAAGCCGCCATCTGCCTGCGTTGCAGGCCCTCCCCCGGGGGACGGCATGAAGGCGCTCTATGCCCATGGCGCGCACGACCTGAAGCTCGCCGCCTTCGGCACCCGCGCCCCCGGCGCGGGCGAAGTCACCGTGAAGCTGGCCCGGGGCGGCATCTGCGGCTCTGACCTGCATTACTACAACCACGGCGGCTTCGGTCCGGTGCGCCTGCGCGAACCCATGGTGCTGGGCCACGAGGTCTCGGGCCATGTCACCGCGCTGGGCCCCGGCGTCAGCGGGCTGGCCGAAGGCGATCTGGTCGCGGTCTCGCCCTCGCGCCCCTGCGGCGCCTGTCCCGAGTGCCTGCGCGGCCTGCCGAACCAGTGCCTGAACATGGCCTTCTACGGCTCCGCCATGCCCTTTCCCCACATCCAGGGCGCGTTCCGCGAGGAACTGACCGTAAAGGCAGCGCAATGCGCGCCCGCCGATGGCCTGACACCGGCGCAGGCCGCCATGGCCGAGCCGCTCTCGGTTGGCCTGCACGCGGTGCGCCGCGCCGGCGAGGTTCTGGGCCGTCGTGTGCTGATCACCGGCTGCGGCCCGATCGGCGTGCTTGCCATCATGGCCGCCCGTCGCGCCGGTGCCGCCGAGATCATCGCCTGCGACATCGCCGCCCCGGCGCTGACCTTCGCCGCCGGGGCCGGGGCCGACGTCACCCTCAACACCGCTGAAAGCCCGGACGCCCTTGCCGCCTATGGCGCCGGGAAAGGCCAGCTCGACGTGCTCTTCGAATGCTCCGGCGCGCAGCCCGCGCTGGCCGCCGGCATCGCGGCGCTGCGCCCGCGCGGCGTGATCGTGCAGCTGGGCCTGTCGGGCGACATGGTCCTGCCGATGATGCAGCTTACCGCGAAAGAGCTCGACCTGCGCGGATCGTTCCGCTTCCACGAGGAATTCGCCGTGGCCGTCGACCTGATGCGAAAGGGCCTGATCGACCCCTCGCCGCTGCTTACCCACACCTTCCCGCTTCAGGATTACGAAAAGGCCTTCGCCACCGCCTCGGACAAGGCGCAATCCATGAAGGTCCAGCTGGACTTCTCCTGATGCTCACATTCGCCGCCGCCGTCATCCTGCTGATCATCACCCCCGGTCCGGGCGTCCTGTCGACCGCCGGTGTCGGCGCGGCCTATGGCTTCCGTCCGGGGCTCAGCTATGTCACCGGGCTTTTCGTCGGCACCAACATGGTCGCGCTCGCCGTCATCACCGGCCTTGCCGCCGTCGTCCTGTCGGTCCCGCTGCTGCGCGAGGTCCTGATGGCCGCCTCCGTCGCCTACCTGCTTTACCTCGCCGCGCGCATCGCCTTTGCCGGATCGCGCATTGCCTTTATCGAGGCGACAACCGCCCCAGGTATCGGCGCAGGCGTTTTGCTGCAGGCGATCAATCCCAAGGCCTATGCGGTCAACACCGCGCTGATCACCGGTTTCGCATTCTATCCCGCCAGCCTTGCGGTCGAAACCGGGCTGAAGCTGGTCATCATGAACCTGATCTGGATACCCATTCACCTCGGCTGGCTCTGGGCCGGTGTCGCCTTGCACCGGCTGAATCTGCCCGAGCGCACCCAACGCACGATCAACTACGCCATGGCGCTGGCCATGCTAGGCGTCGTCGCGCTCGCCATCCTGTCCGCCACTGGAACCGCCTCATGACCCACGACACCGCCCTTGCCGAATTGCGCGCCCTGCTTGGCGACCGCCTTGCCACCTCGGACAGCCACCGCAGCCAGCACGGCCAGAACGAAGCCTGGTACGCCGAGGCCCTGCCCGACGCCGTCGCCTATCCCGAAACCACCGAGGACGTGGCCGAGATCGTGAAGATCTGCGCTCGCCACGGCTGCCCGATAACACCCTTCGCCGCCGCCTCGTCCCTCGAAGGCCAGCATCTGCCGGTCAAGGGCGGCCTCAGCCTCGACATGATGCGGATGAACAGGCTGCTCGCGGTCAATGCCGAGGATCTCAATTGCACCGTTCAGCCCGGCATCACCCGTGAGGAACTGAACACCGAGTTGCGCGCCACCGGGTTGTTCTTTCCCATCGACCCCGGCGCCAATGCCTCCCTCGGCGGCATGGCCGCGACCCGCGCCAGCGGCACCATGGCGGTGCGCTATGGCACCATGCGCGAAAACATCCTCGCGCTCGAAGCGGTCATGGCCGACGGCAGCATCATCCGCACCGGCAGTCAGGCGCGCAAATCCTCCTCCGGCTACGACCTGACGCACCTGCTGATCGGGTCCGAGGGTACGCTGGGAATCATCACCGAGATCACCCTGCGGCTTCAGGTCCAGCCCGAGGCGATCAGCGCCGCCACCTGCCGCTTCGAAACCGTCGAGGACGCGGTCAACTGCGTGATCCTCACCATCCAGTCCGGCATCCCCATGGCACGGATCGAACTGGTGGACGAGATGATGGTGAAAGGCTTCAACCTCCACAACGATGCCGGCCTGCCGGAAAAGCCGCACCTCTTCCTCGAATTCCACGGCTCCCCTGCCAGTGTCGCCGAACAGGCGCAGGCCTTCGGCGACATTGCCGAGGACTTCGGCGCCACCGCGTTCGCCAAGGCTGAAAAACCCGAGGACCGCACCAGGCTCTGGGCCATGCGCCACAACGGCCACTACGCAACCGCCGCCCTGCAGCCGGGCAAGCGCACCATGGCCACCGACATCTGCGTCCCGATCTCTCGGCTGGCCGAGGCCGTCACCACCGCGCAGACGCGCACCCGCGAACTGGGCCTGACCTCCGCCATTGTCGGCCATGTCGGCGACGGCAACTTCCACTGCGGCATCCGCGTGAACCCCGACGATCCCGAGGAGCTTGCCACCGTGAAGGGCTTCGTGGCCGAGTTGAACGACCTTGCCCTCAAACTGGGCGGCACGGTGTCGGGCGAACATGGCATCGGCATCGGTAAGCAGGACTACATGGCGCGCGAACACGGCACCGCGCTGGCCTACATGCGCGCGCTCAAGTCCGCATGGGACCCGAAGAACATCCTCAACCCCGGCAAGCTCCTGCCGCCGGGCAACTGATCGGAGACGCACATGCTCCCCCAGACCAACCCGGACCCGCGCGCCTGCCTTGTCGGTCGCGTCTGGCGGCCCGACATCGGCCCCAGCATTGTCACCCTGCGCGGCGAAAGGGTGGTCGACATCACCAGCCCCACCGCGCCCACCATGCGCGACCTGCTGGAACTGGACGACCCCGCCGGCCATGTCACCGGCCTGACCGGCGAAGACATCGGCACCTTGTCCGAACTCGCCGCCGCCTCGTCCGAAGCTGCCACGGACGACAGCCTTCACCTGCTCGCGCCCTGCGACCTGCAGGCGATCAAGGCCTCCGGCGTCACCTTCGCCGCCTCCATGGTCGAGCGCGTCATCGAAGAGCAGGCCGCCGGCGACGCCGACCGCGCCCAGGCGATCCGCGCCAAGGTTCACGACGTGATCGGCGATAGCCTGTCCGGCATCACCCCCGGTTCCGATCAGGCCACGCAGGTCAAAGAGGTGCTGCTCAACGAAGGTCTCTGGTCGCAATACCTCGAAGTCGGCATCGGCCCGGACGCCGAGATTTTCACCAAGTCGCAACCCATGGCCGCCGTCGGCTGGGGCGCGGCGGTCGGCCTGCACCCGGTGTCGAACTGGAACAACCCCGAGCCCGAGATCGTCCTCGCCGTCAATTCGCGCGGACAGATCCGCGGCGCCACCCTTGGCAACGACGTCAACCTGCGCGACATCGAGGGGCGATCCGCGCTGCTTCTGGGCAAGGCCAAGGACAACAACGCCTCTTGCGCCATCGGCCCCTTCCTCCGGCTGTTCGACAAGGGCTACGGCCTCGACAACGTCCGCCGGGCCGAACTGACCCTGCGGGTCGAGGGCGACGAAGGCTTCACCCTCGACGGCACCTCGTCGATGACGCAAATCAGCCGCGACCCCGCCGAGCTGGTCAAACAGACCATCGGCCGGCATCACCAGTATCCCGACGGCTTCTTCCTGTTCCTCGGCACCATGTTCGCCCCCGTCAAGGACCGCGATGCGCCGGGCCAGGGGTTTACCCACCACCCGGGCGACGTGGTGACGATCTCGGAACCCGGCCTCGGCGCGCTGGTCAACACGGTGCGGCTGTCCACCGACTGCCCGGAATGGACCTTCGGCAGCGCCGCCCTGATGCGCAATCTCGCGCGGCGGCGGCTGCTGTGAGCGGTCGACCGATCCGATGGACCTTCATGCCGGATTGCACCAGCGCCCGGGAGGCTCCGCTATGACCCACAAATCCTTTCTCGCCCTCGGCGAATGCATGGTCGAGATCGCCCCGGCAGACGACGACCTGTACCGCCGCGGCTTCGCGGGCGATACCTTCAACACCGCCTGGTATGTCCGCCAGCTGCTGCCCGGGGACTGGTCTGTCGCCTATGGCACCTGCATCGGCGACGACGCGATCTCGGACGAGATGGCCAGCTTTGTCGCCGGCTTCGGCATCGACACATCGACGATGCGGCGGCTGAAGGACCGCACCGTCGGCCTTTACCTGATTTCGCTTCAAAACGGCGAGCGCAGCTTCTCTTACTGGCGCGGCCAGTCCGCCGCCCGCGCCCTGGCCGAAGACACCGGCTGGCTGGCGCGGATCACCCAAGGCCGCGACATCATCCATTTCTCCGGCATCACCTTGGCGATCCTGCCACCTGATCAGCGCAGGGCCTTCTGCGGCGTGCTGTCCGACGCCCGCGAGAACGGCGCCCAAATCGCCTTTGACACCAACCTCCGGCCGAGGCTCTGGGACAGCGAGGAGGCGATGCGCGCGGGCCTGACCCTCGGCGCCTCGGTATCCGACGTCGTCCTGCCGTCCTTCGACGAGGAATCCGAACTGTTCGGCGACGCCAACCCGGAGGCCACCATCGCGCGCTACCGCGAAGGCGGCGCCCAACTGATCGCGGTCAAGGACGGCGGCGGTCCGTTGACGGTCTGGACCGCGGACACCGGTATCACCACGCATCAACCGCAGAAGGTCACGCCGGTGGACACCACCGCCGCCGGCGACAGCTTCGCCGCCGGCCTTCTGGCGTCCCTCGCCGCCGGCCATCCGCTGACGGCCTCCATCGACCGCGCCATGCGCCTCGCGGCGCTGGTCATCCAGGCCCGGGGCGCATTGGTGCAAGACATATTCGAGAAAGGCGACTTCGCATGAACATCCTGATTATCGGCGGCGGCGGGGTCGTCGGCCAGAAACTGGCGACGGCACTGGTCAAACGCGGCCACCTGCGCGGCACGGACATCACGCAGATCACGCTGGCCGATATCGTCGACCCGGCCCCGGTGGCGGGCGACATCCCGGTCAGGACCGCCCGCAGCGACATCACGGACCCCGATTCCATCGCGCAGGTGCTGACCCGCGACACGGACGTCGTCTATCACCTGGCTGCCGTGGTCTCGGCCCATGCCGAGGAAGCCTTCGACGACGGCATGGACATCAACCTTTTCGGCGCGCTCAACGTGCTGCAACGCTGCCGCCAGCTCGGTACGAAACCGGTAGTCGTCTTCACCTCGTCCATTGCCGTCTATGGCGGCGAGGTGCCCGACCCGATCCTCGATCACACGGCCCTGAACCCGCAGACCTCTTATGGCGCGCAAAAGGCGATGGGCGAGCTTCTGGTCACGGATTTCTCGCGCAAGGGCTTCATCGACGGCCGTGGCTTCCGCCTGCCGACAATCTCGGTCCGGCCGGGCAAGCCCAACCGCGCGGCCTCGTCGTTCATGTCCTCGATCCTGCGCGAGCCGCTGAACGGGCAGGAGGCCGTCTGCCCGGTGGACGCGGATTTCCCGCATTACTACCTCAGCCCGCGCAAGTGCATCGACAATCTGATCCGCGGCGCCGAAATTCCCGAGGCCGACCTCGGTCAGAACCGCTGCATGATGATGCCCGGCCGCACCTGGACCGTGCGCCAGCTGATCGACGCCATGACCGCCGTCGCCGGGCCCGAGCCGGCGAGACTGATCCGTTGGGAGGCACAACCAGACATCCAGCGCATCGTCAGCGGCTGGCGCTTCGACCTGCGCCCCGAAAAGGCGGTGAAGCTGGGCCTGACCGCCGACGACAGCTTCGAAGACAACATCCGCTACTACCTCGAGGATGACAGGCCCGTGACCTGATCCCGACCGGGCGCGCGGTAGGATGGGTGCTGAGCACCCATCCTACGCCGTTCGCCGAACTTGCCGACAAAAGCCAGCGGCGAGACTTCCGGGATCCTCCTCCCCCGCGCGATCTCGCGGTGCACCGAGGACCAGCGCCACTCCTCCGGTTTGTCCTTCAGCCCATGCATGACGGGGTTGAACCAGCAGTACCGCACATGCCGCAGGTAATCTGCCTCGTCGCGGATAGCATGCTCCCAGAACCGCCGCTGCCACAGCCCGCGCTCGCGCTTGGCCGCCACCGACGGCGGTCCGCACCGCCGCACGCCCACCCGCCGGGTGAAGCGCGCCTTGATCAGCCGCCAGCGGGTCGAGAAATCGTCGTCGCCCTCCGGCAGGGTCCAGACCGCGTGCAAGTGGTCGGGCAGCACGACGATGGCATCCGTCTGGAACGGCCGCTCCAGAAACGTCGCCGCATAGGCAGCCCGCAGGTCATCCACATGATCCAGCAGGTCCGTCGCCCCGGGCCGCGCCAGCATCACCGAAAAGAAGTAGGTCCCGCCGCGTATCCGCAGCCGCCGGTAAGAGGTCATGCCCGAAGACTGACCGAGTCGCGGTTAACGACCGGCAAACGCGGTCGGGTAGGATGGGTGGTCCCCACTCATCTCAGTTCACCGGGGTCTTCAACGCCTCGCCCGCCAGATGTGCCTTGATGTTGTCGCGCTGCAACTGCGCCATCGCGGCCCGCGTCGCATGGGTGCCGGACCCCTGGTGCGGCTGAAGCACCACGTTGTCCAGCGCGAGGAACCGCTGGTCGAAGTCCGGTTCGCTGGCAAACACGTCCAGCCCCGCCCCGGCCAACCGGCCGCTTTCCAGCGCGTCCAGCAGGGCGGACTCGTCCACCACCGACCCGCGCGAGATGTTCACGATCACCCCGTCGCGTCCCAGCGCCCCGATCACCGCTTTCGACACGTAGCCTTCGGTCGCCTTGCCGCCGACCAGCGCCACGAACAGGAAATCCACAGCCTCCGCCAGCGCCACCGGATCGGCATGATAGGTCCAGCCGGGCGTCTCCTTCTCGGACCGGGCGTGATAATGCACCTCGCATTTAAACGCCGCCAGCCGGTTCGCGATCTCGCGCCCGATCCGGCCAAGACCCATGATGCCCACCTTGCCTCCGCTCAGCTTGCGGTTCAGGGGGTACGGCCCCTCCGACGCCCACTTGCCTTCCCTTGTCCAGCGCCCGGCCTGCTCCATTTCGCGCCCCTGCATCAGCCACATCGCCACCGCCAGATCGGCAACGTCGTCGTTCAGCACATCCGGCGTGTTGGTCACCTTCACACCGCGCGCGTCCGCCGCCGCCACGTCGATGGCGTCATAGCCGACGCCGTAGTTCGCCACGACGCCGAGGTTCGGCAACATGTCCATCTGCGCGGCACCGAAGGCATGATGCCCCTTGTAGGCCACCGCCTCGATCTCCTCCCGCTCGCTTTCGGGCAGGCCCGCGATGCCCTCCGGGCCGGTCACGTACCGGCAATCCAGCTGCGCCTGATGGTCGCGCAGCTCGCTTTCCGAATAGGCCCCGACGGCCAGTACCTTGCTCATGTTTCGTCCTTTCCGACGGCTTGGCGGATCTCCGTCAGCCATCCAATTCCATCTTCCACCCTGCCGCCCCGCGGCCGGTATTCCGCGCCCACCGGACGGTTCCAGCCAAACCCGGCCAAAGCCCGCAACACGTTGGGATAATGCACCTCGCCCGCGTCCGGCTCGCCCCGGTCGGGCACCGCCGCGATCTGTACGTGGCCGATCACCGGCAGGTGCGCCTCCAGCCGGGTCAGCAGGTCGCCCTGCATGATCTGCACGTGATAGCAATCGAACATCAGCCGCAGGTTCCCGGCCTCCAGCCCGTCGATGATCTCGGCCCCGTGTTCGACCTGCGACAGGTGATAGCCCGGCGCATCGCGCAGGTTGATCGGCTCGATCAGCACCACCATGTCACCTGCCGTGTCACAGGCGTACCGCAGGTTCTCGCGATAGACCCGCTCCGCCGCCGCGCCGCCGCCGCTCTTGCCGGCCATGACATGCACAGCGCCCGCGCCGATTGTACGGCCATAGGCCACCGCCTCGTCGATTGCCGCCCGTGCCTCGACCTCCTGTCCCGGCATGGCAAGGAACCCCATGCTGTCGCCCGGCCGCGTGTTCAGCCCCAGCATCTCCAGCCCGGTCTCGTCCAGCGCGGCCTTCACCTCGCCCGGGTCGAACGCGTAGGGAAAGTGGCACTCCACCGCGTCGAAACCATCGCGCCGCGCCGCCCGGATCCGTTCGGGGATCGGCAGGTCGTCGTAGAGAAAGCCTATGTTGGCCGAAAACCGCATCAGTCCCACTCCACATCGAAGGCCGTCACCACCCGGTCGATCTGTTCCGAGGTCAGCACCTTCGCGTCAACGCCCCTGAGCAGCAAGGCCAGTTTCGCCGTCTCTTCCAGTTCTTCCATCGCGTAGACCGCCGCATCAAGGTCCTTGCCCGCCACCACCGGCCCGTGGTTGGCCAGCATCACCGCCGAGCGCTTGCCCGCCAGTCCGCGCACCGCATCGCCCATCGCCGGATCGCCGGGCACGAAGAACGGCAGCAGCTTGACCTTGCCCAGCCGCATGATCGCGTAAGGCGTCACCGGCGGCAGGAAATTGTCTTCGTCCGCCTCGGGCATGAGTGACAGCGCCACCGAATGCGTCGAATGGATATGCACCACCGCGCCCGCGCCTGCCCGCGTTTCGTAAAACGCCGAATGCAACGGCATCTCCTTGGTCGGCCGGTCGCCGCCGACGTGCCGTCCGGCGGCATCGAAGCGCGACAGCCGCGCCGGATCAAGCCGGCCAAAGCTGCTGCCCGTCGGGGTCACCAGCAGCCCGCCGTCGTCGCACCGGACCGAGATATTGCCCGTCGCGCCCCCCGTCAGCCCGCGCTGAAACAAGGACGCCGCCTGTGCGCAAACCTGTTCCCTGAGCCGTGCCTCGCTCATGCCCCCTGCTCCATCAGGCCCGCCGCCTTGGCAAAGAAATCCTCGGCGCCGAAGTTGCCCGATTTCAGCGCCAGCACGAGCCCCTCCGAAGGCCGCACGACCGGCACCCCGGGGTCGATCTCGGGCCCGATGCGAAAGCTCTCCGGCGCCAGCGCCTCGACCACCGCACCGGAAGTCTCGCCCCCGGCCACGATCAGCCGCGTCACGCCGCGCGCCACCAGCGCCCGTGCCAACCCGGCCATCAGCCCTTCAAGCGTCTCGGCCACCGCCGCGCGCCCGAACCGGTCCTGTGCCGCCTTCACCGTCTCCGGCGTCGCCGACGAATAGACCAGCGGAATGCCTGCGGACTGCTCCGCCATCACCCAATCGGCCAGGCTCTCGGCCGTGACATCGCCCGCCATTGCCTCCTCGGCGGTCACTTCCCACGCCGGATTGCCCTGCATGTGCACCTCGATCTGCCCCCGCGTCGCGGCGGAGCACGACCCCGACAGCACCGCCGCCGGCCCCGCCTGCCCGTCCCAGCCTGCGGCGGTCCCCGTCAGCAGCCCGTCGTCCGAGAAATTCGCCGGTAATCCCATGGCGATCCCCGACCCGCCGGTCAGCAGCGGCAACCCCTTGGCCGCCCGCCCCAGCGTCATCAGGTCGGCGTCATGGATCGCATCCGCCACCAGCAGCCGGTGCCCCTTGGCCTCTTCCTCCAGCATCCGCGCCCGGACCATCCCCGGCCCCTTCGCCACCACCTGCGCCGGCACGTGTCCGACCGGGCGCCGGACCTGCAATCCCAGCCAGCGCCGCAAGTCGGGGTCCGTCATCGGCGTCAAGGGGTGGTTCTCCATGCCGCTCTCGCTCAGCAGCCGGTCGCCCACGAACAGGTGCCCCATATAGACCGACCGCCCCGTCGCCGGAAACGCCGGACAGACCAGCACCTGCCGCGCGCCCAGCGCATCGGCCAATGCCTCGGCCACCGGCCCGATGTTGCCCTCGGGCGTCGAATCGAAGGTCGAGCAGTACTTGAACAGGAACTGCCGGCAGCCTTGGTGCTGTAACCACTTCAGCGCCGCCAGCGACTGCGCCACCGCCTCGGCCACGGGGATCGAGCGCGACTTCAGTGCGACCACCCCTGCCTCGACATCCGCCGCCGCATCGCCTTTCGGGACGCCGACGTATTGCACCGTCCGCATCCCCTGCTTGACCAGCGTGTTGCCCAGATCGGACGAGCCGGTGAAATCGTCGCCGATGCAGCCCAGCAGCATCAATCGTCCCCCGGCAGCTTGATCCCGGCGGCGCGCGCATAGACCCGCGTGATCGCCGCGTCGTCAATCGCGCCGTCGCCGGCGTCCGAGGCCTTGCGGTACTGTCTCAGCGCCACCTCGGTCAGCGGCAGCGGCACCTTGGTGCCCGCGGCGATGTCACAGACGATGCCCAGATCCTTCGGCCAGATATCCACCATCGACCGTGGTTCGTAGTCCGCCGCCACCACCCGTGGCGCGCGGTTCTCGAACATCCACGAATTGCCGGCCGAGTTGCGGATGATCTCCACCACTTCCGCGAGGTCGAGACCCTGCGCTGCGGCAAAGTTCAGCGCCTCGCCCATGGCCGTCAGGTGCACCCCGGCCAGCAGCTGGTTCACCGCTTTCATCGCGCTGCCCGCCCCGGCCCGGTCGCCCAGCCGGTAAACCACCTTCGACACCTCCGCCAGCGCCGCGCCGGCCTTGTCGAACGCCTCCGCCGATCCCGACGCCATGATCGACAACGTCCCGCTCTCGGCCCCCACCGCCCCACCGCTGATCGGCGCGTCCAGATAGAGCATCCCGGCAGCGCGCGCCTTGTCCCCCATTTCGCGGGCAAAAGCCGGCGGAACCGTCGCACAAGAGACGAAGACCGCGCCGTCGCGCATCCGCGGCAGGCAGTCGTCCAGCACGGCCTCGGTCTGCGCCGCGTTCAGGACGACGCAGAACACCACGTCGCTTTCCGCCACCGCCTCGGCCAGCGTCGCCTGCTTGCCGCCCGCCGCCTCGAAGGCCGCCAGCCGCGCCTCACTGACATCCACGCCGCGCACGTCGAAGCCCGCCTCCAGAAGGACCCGCGCCATCCCCATGCCCATCGAGCCGAGCCCGATGACCGTCACCGCCGATTGCGCCATGTGTCCCCCTGAAAATGGTATACCAAATCAGGATGGCGCTATCCCGGTGGCGTGTCAACCGCCGCGGGACGGGCGCGCGGCACCCGGCGTCAGCCGCGTACGCGCCCCGAATACAGCCGCACGCGGATACCGCCGTGGTCCACCACCGGCCCGGCCTGAAGCCCCAGCCCCGTCGCCTTTGCCAGCCCGGCCTCGCTGGTCACCAGACCCACGCGCCAGCCCCCGAACTTCGCCTGCATCACCTGCCCGAACGCGCCGTAAAGCGCGTAAAGCAGCTTCTTGTTGCCGATCCGCCCCCCGTACGGAGGGTTCACGATCACCAGCCCGGCCGGACCGTCGGGCCGCTCAAGATCGCTCACCGCGTGATGCTTGAACCTGCAGACCCCGGCCACCCCGGCGCGCTCCGCATTCTCCTGCGCCATCGCCACCGCGCCGGCGTTGCGGTCCGAACCGTGAAACCGCAGGTCGGTTTCGCCGCCGTCGCGCTTCATCGCGGCAAAGGCTTCGGCGTCGAAGGACGCCAGCCGCTCGAAGACAAAGCTGCGCGACCGCCCCGGTTGCAGGCCCATCGCCATCTCGGCCGCCTCGATCACGAAGGTGCCCGATCCGCACATCGGATCGACGACCGGCATCGCACCGTCATACCCCGCCGCCCGCAGGAACAGCGCCGCGAGCGTCTCGCGCATCGGGGCCTTGCCGACCCCCGGCTTGTGGCCGCGCCGATGCAGCAACTCGCCCGAGGTATCCACGCTGAAGGTGCAGAGGTCATCCTCGATCCGCGCCCGCACCGTCAGGTCAGCCTCGGCCGACACCGTGATTCCAGCCGCCTCGAGCGCGCCCGCGACCCGCTGCGCCGCCGCCTTGTCGTGGTAGATCCGCGATTTCCGGCAGCTGGCCTCGACCTTCACGGGAACATCCGGCCGCAGCACCGCCCGCCAGTCCAGCTTCTTCGCCCGTTTGTCGAGCTGCGCCAGATGCATCGCCCGGAACTCACCGATCCGCGCCAGCACCCGCGCCGCGCCGCGCAGGTCAAGATTGGCCCGCCAGACCTCGGGCCAGCCGCCGCGAAAGCTGACGCCCCCCGGGACGCAGAGCGGCTTGGCGAAGCCGGCGTCGCGCACCTCGTCGCGCAGGACCGGCTCCAGACCGGGTGCGCAGACCAGAAATATCTCGAACTCGAAGTCCATCCCGCCCCCTTTGCGCCCGCCCGGACCCATCAATGGATCAGGTCCGATCCGGTAACGCCTCAACAGGCCATCGCCCACGCCCGCAGTGCAGCCTGATCCGTCAACGGATCAGCACCGATCTGTCGACAGATCGGCCTCCGTCACAAGGGGTGCGAAGGCGCCTTGCCCGAGACCGCACCATAGGGCCGCGTCACATCCTTCAGCGTCACCTCCAGCGCCTCGACCTGCAACCGGATCGCGCCGTCGCCGGCCAGCGTCAGCAGCACCTCGCCGGTGCCGTCCTCACCCGGCGTGAAGGTGACCGCCAGCAGTGACAGGATCACGTCGCGGTCCGACCGGTCGATGCCCTGGCTCGCCACGCGCTCCACGTTCTCGACCACCAGCACCGATTGCACCCGCTCCGGCTTGCGCGCGCGGCGCTCGGCCGCCGTCAGATCCTCCCAGCGGAACCGGTTCACCAACAGCGCGAACCGGCGCGCCTTCGCTTGCCACCGCATTTCGGTGATCGGAAACACCGCGTCCTGCGCCAGCGCCGACAGCACCTGCAGATCCTCGCCGTCCCAGGCTGCCAGATACAGGGGCGCTTCCCGCCCCTCTTCAAAGGTCGCGTCGCGCTGGCTCATTCCTGGACCCGCTCGATCTGCGCACCGACGCCGCGCAGCTTGCCGACGACATGCTCGTACCCGCGGTCGAGGTGATAGACCCGGCTCACCCGCGTCTCGCCCTCTGCCGCCAGACCGGCGAGGATCAGCGACACCGAGGCCCGCAGATCCGTCGCCATCACCGGCGCTCCCTTCAGCCGTTCGACCCCGCGCACCCTGGCCTGACCGCCGTGCACCTCGATATTCGCGCCCATGCGCGTCAGCTCGGGCGCGTGCATGAAGCGGTTCTCGAAAATCGTCTCATCCAGCGTGCAATCGCCCTCGGCGGTGCACATCAGCGCCATCATCTGCGCCTGCAAATCCGTGGGAAAGCCGGGGAACACCTCGGTCCGCACATCCACTGCCCGGATGCGCCCGTTCTTCCGCGCCACCTTGAGCCCGGTCGCGGTCTCTTCGACCGAAACACCGGCCTCGTCCAGCTTTTCGGCGAAGGCCGTCACCAGTTCCAGCTTGCCGCCCAAGCATTCGACCTCGCCCCCGGCAATCGCCGGCGCGATCATGTAGGTGCCCAGTTCGATCCGGTCGGTCACCACCGGATGCGTCGCGCCGTGCAGCCGGTCGACACCCTGAATGGTGATCTCCGAGGTGCCCTCGCCCTCGATCTGCGCGCCCATCGCGCGCAGGCAGCGCACTAGGTCGACGATCTCGGGCTCGCGCGCGGCGGTCTTCAGCACCGAGGTGCCCTTGGCCAGGGTCGCCGCCATCACGAAGTTCTCGGTCGCGCCGACAGACGCGAACCGCAGCTCGTGCACGGCCCCCTTCAGCCCGCCAGTGGCCTTGGCGTGCAGGTAGCCGTCCCTCAAATCGATCTCCGCGCCCAGCGCCTCGAGCGCCGAGATGTGCAGGTCCATCGGCCGCGCCCCGATGGCACAGCCGCCGGGCAGCGAAACGATTGCCTGCCCCATCCGCGCCAGCATCGGCCCCAGAACCAGGTTCGATGCCCGCATTTTGCGCACGATCTCGTAGTCGGCGGTGTGCGAGGTCAGATCATGGCTCGACAGTGCAATCACCTTGCCGTCCTGCATCGACGACACCTCGGCCCCCAGCGAGCCCAGCAGTTCGCTCATCGTCTTTATGTCGCTGAGCCGCGGCGCGTTGGTCAGCGTCAGCGGCTCTTCACTCAGCAGAGTGGCCGGCATCAGCGTCAGACAGGCATTCTTCGCGCCCGCAATCGGGATCTGCCCGCTCAGCGGGCCATTGCCCGTCACGATGATCGAATCCATGCCTCGTCAGTCCTTTTTCTCGGTCTTGCCGTCGGTTGTCCGCGCCTTCGCCTGCGCCTTGCGCCGTGCCAGATTGGCCTTCAACGCCTTTTTCAACCGCGCCTCGCGGGTTTCGGTTCCGGCACCCTTGCCGGAGGATTTGGTGTCGCTATCACGGGTCATGGCTCCGTGGTATCGCAAGTGCGAAAAAGGGTCCAGATTGCGCTTGCACTGCCACGCTTTTGCGTCTAATCACCCGCCACGCCGCGACGGACCGTCCGGCACCGGCGCTGCTGTAGCTCAGAGGTAGAGCACTCCCTTGGTAAGGGAGAGGTCGAGAGTTCAATTCTCTCCAGCAGCACCATCAAACCCACGTCAGACATACCCGGCTGCGCCTAGCCTCCTACGTCCCCCGGCGTGTGTTAGGGAATCGGGTATCGCAGGTCCGACCGTGCGCCATCGCTCAAAAGTCCATTACGTTGCTGCCCCGCCAGATAGGGGTTTCGCCCCATCCGTTCACCGATCGACAGACTGCGGACACCCCGATGCCTGCGGCGCCCTCCTCAAGGAGTCCCGCGACCGAACGAATCCGAAGCTTTCATCTGAAATGGTGCCCCCACACAGCAAGGAATACCCATCTCTTGTGACTTCAAATAGTCTCAGCATGGGACAGGAGGCGCCCAAGACCGTTATTTACATAGAACATCCTGCCTCGGCTTGTTTCAATCCATCTCACCCCATGCTGCATGCTGTGGGTGGACTGATAGGTGGATGGAATGACACGCGCATTGCACAGGCTCTCCGCAGTAAGAGTTCGGACGGCGCCGCCTGGAAAATATGCAGATGGCGGCGGCCTCTGGCTCAACAAGCGCTCTGACGGCGGGGCGCAGTGGTTTCTGCGCGTGACGGTTCACGGACGCCGGCGTGAGATGGGGCTGGGATCAATGCAGCATGTCTCGTTGAAGGAAGCCCGACAAGAGGCCGAGAAATGGCGGGCGCTTGCTCGCTAGGGCATTGACCCGGTGAAGGAACGACAGCGTCTGGCGCGGGTTGCCGCTCGGAACATGTACCTCTTGCGGGACATCGCTCAGGACGCTTTCGAGAGCCGCAAGGCCGACCTCAAGGACGACGGCAAGGCCGGGCGATGGCTCTCGCCGCTCGAGCTGCATGTCCTGCCAAAGCTGGGGGGCGTGCCGGTCTCGCAAATTGACCAGCAGGACATCCGCGACACCCTGCGTCCGATCTGGCACACCAAGGCCGATACCGCGCGCAAGGCGATGAACCGTCTCGGTATTTGCCTCAAGCATGCAGCCGCGCTCGGCCTCGATGTCGACCTGCAGGCCACCGAAAAGGCAAAGGCTTTGCTCGGGCGCCAGAAGCACAAGGTCCAGCACGTGCCGGCATTGCCTTGGGTCGAGGTTCCTGCCTTCTACGCCAGCCTGTCCGATGGGACGATCACTCACCTCGCTCTGCGTTTGCTGATCCTGACGGCAGTTCGATCGAAACCTCTTCGTTTCCTGCGGCTCGATCAGATCGAGGGCGATGTCTGGAAAGTTCCGGGCGAGATGCAAAAGGGCCGGCGTGACCGCACACCGGACCTGGCTGTTCCACTGTCTGAGGAAGCAATGGCGATCATCGAACAGGCAAGGCCGTTCGCGCGCGACGGCTACCTGTATCCGAGTGTCCGCAAGGGCGTCATTAGCGACGCCACCATGGCCCGCCTGATGGAACGGCGGGGCATGGAGGCACGACCGCACGGCTTTCGCTCCAGCTTCCGGGACTGGTGTGCAGAGAGAACGGATACGCCGCGCGAGATCGCCGAGACCGCGCTCGGTCACGTGGTTGGCGGGGCGGTAGAGCGCGCCTATCGGCGGACCGATTTTCTGGACCAGCGTCGCGAACTGATTGAACGTTGGGCACAATTCGTCTGCCATGACGGCCCAATGGCGAAATCTGGCGATGGGTGAGGGCGATGCCGCACGGCAGTTCAACTGGGAGCCCCTTGTCCAAGCAAGGGACTGGGACGCCGTGGATAACTGGTGGCGCGAAAGCTTCCTGGAGCGCCCTGACGACAAGGAACCTCTGCGGTTTCTTCTCATCGCACTACGCAATCTGGTTCCGAAGACCACGGTCGTAAACGGAATTGAGAAGATGGAGCGCCATTTGACGCGAGCAGACAGCCGGTCTGATTGGGCGGGGCGCGAGGCCCTGAAGGGCGCAGCTGACATCCTGGAACTTGGTGAACTGGAAGCCGCGGCCAATGGCCAAATAGCGACGGCCGGTGAAGCCTGGACCGAGCACAAGGATATGCTCATCGCTTTCTTGCAGGACGCTGTCGAGAAGCCTGAGGCAACCACCGGTTCAGAAGAGTTATCGCGTCAGCAGCACGCCAAGGAAGCACTCAATCTGTTAAAGCAGGTCGAATTTATCGAGCGCGCAATGTTGGCGCAGCTGGAAACTGACAAAGATGGAGCGTGGCTCCAGGAGTTAGTGGCCGAGGTCGCGTTTTCCGCGGTCGAAGCCGGGCGCCGTATTCAGCAGGCTTGGGGTAAGGACTTCGAAAAGCATGCGGCCGACAGGATCAAGAGTATTGACCGTTTTGCGCATCATAACGACGGGCGCAATAACAGAAACGAAGAGCGAAAGATTAAAATGGTGACATGGCAACGAGAAGCCCTGCGGATGCGGGCAGAGCTGCCGGGCAAGAATCGAAGCGCCTCTGAAGAGGCTGGTATCATCGAGAAAGAGTTGCGCAAGTTGGCGGCTGCCGGGGCAGAATTCGACCCGCCTGCGAAAAAGACGATCCAGAACTTTCTCTCGACCCAAAAGTCGACCCAAAAATAGTTTTCCGCGCACGTTCGTGCCCAGGAAAGCCACAGCCTTACACCATCAGCCAGACGCAACCCATTGCACCAAGCGCAATGCAGCATCGAGGCTGATCAATGACAAAGCTCTCAAAAAAAATCGATACGACCCAGCGCCCTGAACTGCTCGCATATGATCCGCTCATTCGCGACGCCGAGGGCGCCCGGCTACTCGGCTGCTCGAAGGCCACCTGGTGGCGCCGTGTTGCCGACGGGACGCTTCCCCGCCCCTTGAAGATCGGGGGGATGTCGCGCTGGAAACTCTCCGAGGTGCTGGCGGTCATCGAGTGCGCGGTCGGCAAGCGTGCCGATAGTGAATAGCCGGCCCACAATGCCCCCCTTCAAGAGCGGCGGGACCTTCATGGTTTCGCGCGCCGTTTGGCAGCACCCGGCATTCAAGGACGAAAAATTCTCGGAGCGTGAAGCGTGGCTGTGGATGCTGAGCGAGGCAAGCTGGAAGGCACGTCAGAAGCGCGTGGGTGCCGCGATCGTTTCACTGGAACGGGGCCAGCTCGCTATGTCGCTGAGGTTCGCTGCGGCGGCCTGGAAATGGACGGACAGCCGCGTCCGGCGTTACCTCGAACGGCTCAAAAAGCAGAAAATGGTCGCAACCCAAACCGACGCAGGCGTGACGGTCATAACCATCCGCAACTACGACGTTTATCAGCTTGGCAGCGCCTTGTCAGACGCGGGTGCGACGCAGCAGCGACACACCTGCGACGCAAACGATAAGAAAGAAGAAATACATAAGAAAGAAGGGAAGAAGCATACTTGTGCGTCTTCCACCGGCAGCCTTTCGGTTGACAGCGACATTTCGCAGGCCGTTGGCAACTACAATTCTGCCGCCGATCAGGCCGGGTGGCCGAAGGTCCAGAAGCTCACACCGGCCCGTACCAAGAAAATCGGGGCACGCCTGCAGGACGCCGGCGGGCACGATGGGTGGCGGGCAGCAATCGGAAAAGCGCTCAATAGCGATTTCTGCCTTGGGCGGACAGCAAACGCCTGGAACGGCTTCAGCCTTGACTGGCTGATCAAACCCGAAAACTTCACGAAGCTTATGGAAGGCAACTATGACAACCGACATCAGCCGCAAGCTCGCGGGTACGCCGCCCAAGGAAAGAGACAAGGCTCTTCGTTCGCAAGCATTGCAGCTCGGCGTCGGTCTCAACGTCAAGTATAGAACGTGCTTCAAACCCGGAGGAGTCAGCGTTGACCTTCCAACAGGCTGTGAACTGTATGGCAACCGGGCTCGGCTTCCAGAAGTCGCTCAAATGCTGCAGGAGGCTATGGAGCCCGCCTCTCAAATTGACATTGAAGCGTGGCTGGCCGAGCTGTCAGAAATCGTAATTCGCCGGAGCTCTGACGATATTTCTTCGGAAATAGCCTTCGAGGCCTATCTACGACGGCTGGCTGAATACCCGGCTGACGTGGCTTACGACGCACTCCTCGTAAGGACCTGGCAATTCTGGCCCACTTGGGATGAGCTCAAGACGGTCTGTGACCAGCTCGTGTCAACGCGTCGGGTTATGCTCCGCGCCGTTTACAGCGAAGCAGCGCAATTCGACGACACTGATGCCGATAGGAAACGCGCAACGCGGGATCAGGTTGAGCAAATCCTTAAGGGAACTCGCTTTGATCCAAAAAGGATGAACAGCACGGCCGGCTGCAATCAGGAAGAGCGGGACGCCGACACCGAGCACCAACGCCATTGGTTCGAGACCGCAGCTCCGGACAGCCCGGAAGTGGCGGCGCTGAATAAGGCTCGGCAGGAGAATGAACTCATTCGTCAATCCCGAGATGCGATGGCCAAGGAGATGCGGTCCGCGCGCAAAAGTGACAATGGCTAGACACCACTTGCGAAATATCTGCGGACTCGTCGAAGCAAGCCGCTTCATGGAAGCAATTAGAAAGTAGAAAGCCCCGCATGCCGAGCAGCACAGCCAAGTCTCAACCCGGAATTCCTGAATGGGCCTTACCGTTCGTGCTCAACGCTCGACAGGCTGCGTTCGTCGACCAGTATCTGATCGACTTCAATGCGACGCAGGCCGCCATCCGCGCAGGATACAGCGCCAAGACAGCTCGAAACCAGGCATCCGCGCTCTTGGCAAAACTTAACATCCGACAGTCCGTTGAGCATCGCTTGGAGGCCCGTCTGGAGCGCATCGAGCTCGATCAGGATTTCGTGCTCAGAAGACTGCATGACGAACTCACAGCGCGCCTGTCTGAGCTCTATGACGAGCACGGCGCACTCCTGCCAGTGCACGATTGGCCGCCGGTCTGGCAGCAAGGTCTCGTGACCGACCTCGACAGTATTGAGAGGCTCGACGAGGCAGGGGCCGTGATCGAAAGCCGGCGCAAGCTGAAGATCGGCGACCGGATCAAGCGCCTTGAGCTCCTGATGCGGCATTTGGGAATGCTGGCTGACAAAGTGCAGGTGGATGCCCCGTCGCACCTATTAAGCACCACCCGCGCGGTTATCCAAGGCGCGTCCAATATGCGTCCGGGCGAGTTCGACATTGGCGACGGCGACGTCCGCTAAGTCGGGAAAAGATTGGAGATGTCGGGCTTGATCCAGACGCTTGATCAGGCTCGCGCTTGCGGATTATGTGCGTCTGCCGTCTCGTATGCCAAAAATTCGGTCGTTCCAATGGGCCGATCGTCCCACTCTACTGGTCTAAAATCGCCGAACCGGCACACTGGACATGAAAGGATGGCTCGAGTTCGGCCAATCGCGGTGGAGTCCGAGAAACAGGGCGAGATTCAAGCACTCAGGTTCTTGCGCCAGTACCGCATTCCAACTTCAAGAAGGACCGAAGCGCTGTCCCAAGCGGACATCAAACTTGTCGGTTCACTGCGGTTCCGGCCGTGCGGCAATGTTTCGGGAATGTTCGGGTACAGGATCAATTCTTCCGCACGTTTTTGAAAGGCATATAGCTTTTCGGCCAATACCTCGCCCAAAGATGGATCCATGCCACGTGTTGCGCTGCACAGGTCCGCCATCGTCTCGGAGACCGCTCGCCAGTCGGTCAGCGCCATGTGCAACAGAGAGAGCGCATAGACCTCCGAAGGATCCAGGTCGCCGAAGTCCGGCGCGTCGCTCCATTCCGGTTGATCGCGCTGGAAAACATTCCGGCGTCTCTGGACAACATACGGAAGGAACGCCCAGAAATGACCCGCTTTCCACGGTGCGCGGGATGTGATGGACGCCACGCCAGAGTCCCAGCCCGTGCGAAGATCGGAGCCCTGATGGCGCTCCGACAGGACGTCCGAGAGGCTCGCGCCGGGCTCCACCGGCGAAGGTCCGGCGGCCAGCGCCGCGGCCCACTGTTCACGCGCTTTCCGCCATGTCGACGAGCGAAGGGGCAATGCCTCGCAGGCGGCCCCGAACTGCGCGTCGTCGACGGCGTAGGGAAGACAACTGATCACCAGGCGATGTCTCGTATCATCGTTCGCGTTTTCAAGCGTCGTTTTGGAGTCGAGGAGTATGTCCTCGATCCCGTAGTGGATGCCCAGCCGCAGCCAGTCCGCATTGGAGAGCCAGGGAAAAGCAAGCCGGCTGCCCGTGCGCGGGATCGGTTTCGCCCGGTTCGGTGGGTGAGCGACGGCGCGGCAGTCATGGATCAGGCTCTCGACTTCAGCCCAGTAGCGCATTTTATTGGATCTTTGTTGCTTTCGAAACCTGTTGAATATTGTCATGCGAGCTCTAATCCGGCTGGTTGTTTGACATTCGGTAGCTGGAGAATAGGTCGGCATATCGACCCCAATGGGACCGAACTTGGATACGAACGTTGTTCGCTTCTAACGATACCAGATTGCGGCGCTGAGCCTGGTGCAGTCGCCACAGGTGCGAGTCGTTTAAATCCGAGCGCCGAAGGTCTACTTAGGGCTCAAGGGGTCATGCGCCGTCCTTGACGTCACGACCGGCCCACAGAAGGCATTCGACGCACGTTACGTTGCCGCGGCGCAGCTCACCGGACTGGCCATTCGCTACGGTTGCACGGTATGAGCAAAAGACGAACTCAACAACGCGAGGCTCTGCGGCCGTTGCCTGCAGGCCGCAGGCGTCTTGACCAAATCTATTGCGTGGAAGCCCGGAGACCTTGCCAGTAATGCCCCGCAACACCACAACCAAAACACTATGGGGCTGATGGTATGGTCAAACAACTCGTTCACAGGATCCTTTGGCGCCTTGAAAAGCTGGTGGATCGAATTGTCGGTCAACGGGACAAGCGCAGGATCATTGAACCGTATATAGGGTACGCAACGCCCGAGCATCTTATTCTCCGTGGGCGTGTGCTGACGGGGCTTCGACGCACCAAACCGAAGCCCACGCAATCGCGCTGGACAAATTTCAAGCAGATGGTCGCGCTCTTTATGACCGATGAAGTTGCCAACGTGAAAGTTGAAGCGAAAGGCGTCGTCGCGGAATCGGACGAGGAGGGGTACTTCAAATTGCTTTTGCCGCGCGGATCGCATTCGGGATGGGCAGACATCCCCTTGTCGATCTTCGGGGCTGATATCGAAACGATTTGTCCTGTGCTGATCGCTGATCACGATGCTGAATTCACCGTGATATCGGATATCGACGACACCATGCTGCAGACCGGCGCTTATTCGCTGGCGAGAAACCTTTGGACATCGCTGACCGGCAACATCAATACCCGTAAGGTTTTTCCCGACGCGGTAGCCTTTATGAACGCGGTCTCGAGGCGCGGTCTGAATCCGGTGTACTACGTCAGTTCCAGCCCATGGAACCTTTACATCTTTCTGGTCAGCGTGTTTGAGCGTTCAGGTCTTGTCAGAGGCCCCATGTTTCTGCGGGATCTTGGTCTCAGCGAAAAACAGTTCATTACCGGAAGTCATGGAGATCACAAAGGCTCGAGCATCGACGCCATTCTGGCTGCACACCCAGACCTGCCGGCGGTTCTTGTGGGCGACACCGGGCAGCATGATGCCTTCGTCTATCGGGACGCGATTGATCGCCATCCCGGACGTATCATCGCGGTCGTCCTGCGAGAGCCAGGGCCGGGGCCTGATGCTGAAAGTAAAGTAGCGATGGAAGCAATCGAAAATACCGGCACATCGCTGTTCCACGCGGTCTCCTTTGATGGTTTTGCAGAAAGAATTGTTTCTTCGACGTATCATTCGACTGCACGGTAGCGGCTGCAGCTGCAGTTCATGTGTGCCCAGCGGTACAATGCCGACTGCCGAGCCGGCGACGCCGGTTGGTAACGGAGAATTTTGAGGCGCTGTGTGGCTCGTTTTCAAGACCTTTACGTAGACGCCAATGGGTTTCGGACCCGATATTGGCATAAGGGGGATGGCGATATCCCCCTTGTGCTACTCCACGGGCTTGGCGGAACAATCGAGGATTGGGCGGGAACGTTGGCGCCCCTCGCCAAGACCCGTCGCGTCATCGCTATCGACTTGCTCGGCTGCGGTCGGAGCGACAAGCCTGTGAACTCCTCTTATTCACTTGAGGTTATGCGCGACCATGTTGTCTCGACATTGGATTCACTTGGATTGGATCGCGTCAGTTTGAACGGATGGAGCCTCGGTGGTCGGATCGCGCTTGACATATCTCATGCTGAGCCGCAGCGCGTTCACCGCCTGATCCTGACCGCGCCGGCAGGAGTTGGACGGGATACGATCCTTGACCTAGACGCGCCTGTTCTTGACATAATGAGGCAAGTTGCGACACGGCCCGGGGGCGCTGGCCTGCGGATTATGCAGAACGCAATCCGCAGCGGGGGAAGTGCCCGTTTGATGGAATTCGTCGCTCGACGTGTGTCTCTTGTCACCGATGAGACATCTCGCAACGCTTTCCTAAGGCAGCTACACAGCATTGTCGGACCTTCCGGATACCTTCCGGAACCGCGAGAGGCTCTTATAGCGAAACTGCCGCACATTTCTACACCGACACTAGCCGTTTGGGGAAGCCAGGATGTGTTCGCACCGTTTGCCCACTCAAAGATTCTAATCTCGAATATGCCGCAGTGCGCCTTGCATAAAATTGAAAGGTGCGGACATGTTCCACACATAGAATGGCCCGAACTCTACACATCGGCCGTCGATGAGTTTTTGAGATGATTATTGGCCGTGCCTACCTTCTGAAAAGACTACCCATCGACGCGACCATGCAATCGATGAAGTTGCGGACGTCACTGCCGCCGGGGGTCAGACTGTGCAGGCCGTTTTATGAGGTTGTTTGAAACCATCGCTCTGGCCCCAAATGCCGTTGGAGCGTAGGCGCCGCGGCGACTTTGGCGAAGCTGTCGTGGCAATCGGTGGGGTCGAACAGAAGGCGCAGTTTTGAGCTGAATCTGCCGCACAGCGACGCCTGCTATATCCGGGCCTCCCCGGCAGCGATGGCGGAGGCCTATGCACGGTCACGTCCGCACCTTTGTGTCCTTCGCCAGCTTGCCAGTATCGGCCCAGAGGAGACATTGATCGCCAACGCGGATGCCGCGGTGCGGCTTCGCCAAACCGGTCTTTCGCTGAACTGCAAAAGCGTGGCGAACACCCTTTTGCTAAAAGTTGCTCCGGGGAAATTTCGCGGTTGCTCGGGGTGCGACCTGAAAGCTCGCCATGAGGCGAATATTGCTGCAGTCGCCAGGTTGCAGTCCCGGCTTGAGAAGGGCTGACACTCGAAAGCCTGAAAACTAGGATTCTCCCGCGTTTGCATCACGGTCAGCTGTACTCATGAAGCGAGCTTGAGCTCCCGGTTCTGGGCTTCTAAGCCGTCCGGCCCGACAGTGGCCCGCAATAGGCGCTCACCCGGCGGCTGATGGAGGCGTTTCTGCAATATGGCGAAGTCCTCGTGTGTTGCTCCGTACTTCGCCACAGGCGCTAAGCCGACCGCTCAGGACGACCGGACCAAAGGTTCATTCGGCAGCTTTTTCCTGACGCGCTGATGCCCCCCCTCGTCCCGAGCCAGCGCGGCCAGACGGTAGAAGCCATGCGCCATCTTGGAATAGGGCGTCACCAAGAAAAAGGTCAGGACCGCGCCGAGGTGGAGCGGAAGCAGCCAAACCACCGCCACTGTCCCGGTGGCAGCGTAAAGCACCAGCCCGGTAGCGCTGACCGTGAAAAGCAGCAGCACGAAGGCCATTTCACCGCCCCAGGCCGCCGGTGCGCCAAGCTGCGGGTCGGCCTTCAGCTTCAGTGCTGCCAGGCCAGCGGTGCCGATGCAGAGCAGCACACCGCCCGGAAGGCCCAGCATCTTGGGCGGGGTGATGAGTCCATAGGGCGCTTCCCATCCCAACAAGTAGTGCATCAGCGTACCGCTCGCGGTGGAGGCAAAACAGAGCAAGAAGCCGTAGAGCACCGCGTGATGCAGAAGGCGGCGGGCCTGGGTGAAGCGGTCCTCGTCCTCGAAATTGCAACCATCACCGTGGCCGCCCTTCAGGTTCGTCATCCGGCCGGCGGAGCGCACGGCGGCGGAAAGGTCTCGTAGGCGGAGCCTGCCGCCGCCAACCGTCCGCCAGTAGCTGCGAAGGGAGACCGCGATGGCGGCGAACGGTAGCAGGAAGGCCGGCGTGAAAATCGCCACCATCAGCCCGTGCGATATGTAGGCATAGAAGCCCTCCCCGCTCTCTGGCCGCATGGCCTGCGCCAGCACGAAGATCAGCGCAAATCCCCATACCAGCCCGGAGGCCATCAGCACGCCGGAACGGTCGAAGAGATCGGCGAAGACGCGCGGCCAGGCATGGGCTTTCCAACTGTCCTGACGCACTTCGGCCAGTGCTTTCGGCAGGTTCAGGTCGAACTCGTGCGGGGCGGTGTATTGGCAAGCATAGTAACAGCCCCGGCAGTTGTGGCAGAGGTTGGCCAGTTGGGTGAGGTCTCCATCGGAGAACGCGCGTTCGCGGTGGAGCGCCGGGAAGACCGAGCAATAGCCTTCGCAGTAGCGGCAGGCGTTGCAGATTTCGGCCTGACGGCGGGCTTCCTGAAGCAGATCAGTTTGCATGGGCGGCGGCCTCCTTGCCTGCAATGCGTCCGAAGACGGTGCCGATGGTCATGCCGAACCCGGCAAGATAGCCCTGGCCAAGGATTGAACCCGCCATGGTCTCGCCCGCGGCCCAGAGGTTGGCGATGGGCTTGCCGTTTGCGTGGCACTGGGCGTTCTCGTCCACCTTGAGCCCGAGGTAGGTGAAGGTGACGCCGGTGCGCAGGCTGTAGCCATAGAAGGGCGGCTCGGTGATCGGGCGGGCCCAGTTGGTCTTGGGTGGCGTGAGGCCGGTGGTCGATACACCGTCCAGTTCCGTAGGGTGAAAGCCCGAGGTCTCGCCGCAGGCCGCGTTGAAGGTGTCGACCGTCTGGCGGAGCTGGTCGGGCGGCAGGTCCATCTTTGCCGCGAGCTCTTCCAAGGTGTCTGCCTTGATAGGCGGAAAGACCGATGGCATGAACAGTTCCAGCGACTTGGCGTCGATGATGACATAGCCCACCTGATCGGGCTGTGCCGCCACCAGACGGCCCCAGATGGCATAGCGCTTGGGCCAGACGTCTTCGCCCTCGTCGTAGAAGCGGTCTCCGTCGCGGTTCACGACGATCGAGAACGGCACGCAGTCCAGTCGCGTGACGATGCCGCCGTCGAACTTTGGCGCGCGGCCGTCTATGGCGACGGCGTGGCATTGCGTCGGGTCGCCGACTTGCTCGACGCCCTGGTCCAGCAGATCGGCCAGCACCACGCCTCGATTGTAGGGCGTGCCGCGGATCAGGAAGTTCTTTGCTGCCGGGCCCCAGGCGCGAGCCAGCCAGTCGGTGTCGGCCTGAAATCCGCCCGAGGCGACGACGACGGATTTCGGCGCGATGCGATGGCTTTCGCCGTTTTGCGTGTAGTCGACGTGAACGATCCGGTCGCCGTTCAGTTCAAGATGCGTCACGGCGGCTTCGTATTCGACCTCGACGCCGAGCACCTCTGCCGTCCGGTAGTAGGCGTTTACGAGCGCCTTGCCGCCGCCAAGGAAGAACGCATTCGTGCGCGCCAGCGACAGCGTGCCGGAGAGCGAGGGCTGGAAGCGGACGCCATGCGCTTCCATCCACGGCAGACACTCTTCCGAGGTGCGGATGGCGAGGCGGGCGAGGTGTTCGTCGGTCTTGCCGCCTGTGACCTTCATCAGGTCGCCGAGGTATTCCTCTTCACTGTAGGTCTCGACCAGCGGACCGAGAGGGCCGGAGTGCATGCAGCGGAAGTTCCGGGTGTGGCGTGAGTTACCGCCGCGATAGGGTTTCGGTGCGGTTTCGAGGATCAGCACGCGGGCACCGGCCTCGGCAGCTGTGATGGCGGCGCAGAGCGCGGCATTGCCGCCGCCGATGACGACGATGTCAGGGTTACGCTGTTTCATGAGGTCCTTAGCTTTCTTCGCCGCGGTCACGTTCGCGCAGGGCGCGGATGCGCAGACGCTGCGAGGCTTCGATATGGGCGCGCATGGCGGCTTCGGCCTCGGCCCCGTCACGGGATTTCAGCGCGGCGAGGATGCGGCGGTGTTCGACAAGCGCGTCTTCGGCGCGGGCGGCGTCCGACAGCATGGTCGGGCCAAGGATCATCAGGGCTTTCTGCAACGACATCATCGACTTGGCGAGGAAACGGTTCTTGGCGGCATCGAGCAGCGTGGCGTGGAAGATGCGGTTGAGACGGGCCGCCTCGGGCGTTGTGCCGGCCTCGGCCATACGGTCGTTGAGTGCGGAGAGTTCATCTATTTCCACGTCCGAGGCGGCCCGTGCCGCCAGCCGTGCCGCGGTCCCTTCGAGTACCGCGCGCATTTCGTAGAGCTCCATCACCTCGGCATAGTCCAGCTTGCGCAGGGTGGCGCCGTGGCGGGGGACGTGGGCGACCAGTCCGTCGGCCTCGAGCTGCCTGATCGCCTCGCGCACGGGCGTGCGGCTGACGCCGAGCCGTTCCGCAACTTCAGTCTCGCGCAGGCGGTCGCCGGGTAGCAGGCGGCCTTCGCGGATCTCGTCGAGAAGCCGGTGGTAGGAGGCATTGCCTTGCGGTCCGGGCTGCTGGTCGGGGATGTCGGTCATGTCGGGCTCTTGCGTTTTGTATCCAAGTGTATACAAAAGGACACATCACGTGTCAACGCCGTCTTTGAAGCGGCTGCGGAGGCCTCCTTGCCCGACGTTTCAACCCCTCTCTCGCCCTTGCAGCGGCGCCTTCTGACGCTGGTTCTTGCCGGGCTGGGCACCGGGGCCTTCTGGCTCACCGGTCTGCCGTTGCCGTTCCTTTTCGGGCCGATGACCGCCTGCCTGATCGCGGCGCTGGCGCATGTGCCGATCAAGGGTTTCGGCGAAGTCTCGAACGGCGCGCGCACCATTCTGGGCGTTGCGGTCGGCGCGTCGATCACCCCGGCGTTGTTCGAGGCATTGCCGCGCATGATGGCCTCGGTCGCGCTGATCCCGGTGTTCATCGCGGTGATCGGGTTGGTCGGCGTGCCGTTCTTTCGCCGCGTCTGGGGGTTCGACGCTCCGACGGCCTATTACGCGGCCATGCCGGGCGGGCTGCAGGACATGGTGATTTTCGGCACAGAGGCGGGCGGTGACCCGCGCGCGCTGTCGCTGATCCACGCGACGCGGGTGCTGATCATCGTGACGCTGGCGCCGATCTTCCTGACCTTTGCCTATGGCGCGGAACTGACTAATCCCATCGGTGCGCCCGCGACGGAGCTTTCGATGGCGGAACTGGCGCTGATGGTCGCGGCGGCCTGGATCGGCTGGAAGGGCGGGGAGCGGATCGGGCTGTTCGGGGCATCGATCCTCGGGCCGCTGATCGTGACGGCGGTGCTGTCGCTGGCGGGCTTTATCCACGCCCGCCCCCCGCGCGAGGCGATCCTGGCCGCGCAATTCTTCATCGGCTGCGGCATCGGGGTGCATTTCCTCGGTGTGACATGGCGTGAACTGAGCCGCGTCGTGGCCGCCGGAGTGGCCTATGTCGTCTTGCTGGCCTTGCTGGCGGCGGGCTTCACCGCCTTTGCCACGAGCCTGGGGCTGGCCGGGCCGGTCGAGACCTTTCTGGCCTTCGCGCCGGGCGGGCAGGCCGAGATGACGGTGCTCGCCATCGTCTCTGGCGCGGACCTGGGGTTCGTCATCACCCATCACCTGACACGGATCGTACTGGTGATCGTCGGCGCGCCGATCGTGGCGGGGATCATCCGGCGGGGCGCCAGATCTCGGGATTGATCATGTGGATCGGTTTGCCGGCGGCATAGGCGTTGATCTGCTCGAAGATGTCGGTGAATTGCAGGTCGAACTCGTCCTCGGTGACAAAGCCGATATGGGGCGTGCAGATCAGGTTGGGGTGCTGGAGCAGCGGATCGGTAGGGTCGGTCAGCGGTTCCTGGTCGAAGACGTCGATGGCGGCCATGCCAGGGCGGCCGTTGTTGAGCGCGTCAAGCAACGCGCCGGGCGCGATAATGCCGGCACGAGAGGTGTTGACGAAGAGCGCGCGGGGTTTCATCTGCGCGAGATCCTCGGCGGTGACGATGCCCTTGGTCGCGGGCTTCATCCGGACGTGCAGGGAGACCACGTCGCTCTCTGCAAAGAAGGCTACGCGGCTGTCGGCCACCGTCTCGCCATCGGCTTCGGCGCGCGCGCGACCGTCTTCTGAGGCCCACCAGACAACGTTCATGCCGAACGCGCGGGCGTAGTCCGCGACTGCACCAGCGATCCGGCCATAACCGTACAGCCCCAGCGTCCGCCCGCGCAGCGTCTTGCCGACGCCCATTTGCCAGTGCCCGGCCTTAACCGAGGCCATCTGCTGCGGGATCTGACGCATAGCGGCGAGGATCAGGCCGAAGGTCAGTTCGGCGGCGGCATAGGAGGGTGTATCGGAGTGCATGTTGGAGCAAAGCAGCACACCCCGGTCGGTGCAGGCCGGCACGTCGACATGCGGATAGACGCTGCGTTGCGAGATCAGCCGAAGGTTCGGCAGCCGCTCCAGCAGACCGCGCGTCACCTTGGTGCGCTCGCGGAACAGCACCAGCGCCTCGGCGTCCAGCAACCGGTCGGCCAGCGCGGCTTCGTCCGCGACGTGATCGGTCCAGGCCGTGACGTCATGACCGTCGAGCAGCCAGAAACAGGGCAAGCCACGCAGGGTGTCGAACCAGTCGTCGAGAATGTGGACTTTCATCGGCCTTCCACCCCTGCGCCGGGGGTCAGCGTGCGCGGGGTGGCCACGAAGACTTCGTGCTCCAGCGCGTTCAGGGCGTTTCGCAGCCGCGTCCGGGTGGCCAGCAGGTGGGTATACTGCGCGTCACAGCCCGCGATAGGGCCGGGATAGGCGGCAAGGTCGTGCTGAACCTCGTCCAGGGCGCGGCGCAGGTGGTGTGCGGCTAGCTCGATGTCGGAAAGGGCGGTCATGGCGTCACCTGATTGCGGTATACCACAGCATACATCAGGCGCGCGCCAGATCAAACCCGTCCGAGTCAGCCTTGGGCCGACAACGCCTTCAAGGCCTTACTGACCCGTTGGTGCAGGTCTGTCAGGGTCCGCTGGTCGCCTTCGTGGGCTTCCAGCTGCCGGGCCAGATCGGCGCGGAGCGCTTCGAGGCTGCGGATCGCGGCGCGGAGTTTTTCGTATTCGGGCATTGGTCTTTCCTCAATGCGACAGGAGAACAGGAATGCGGATGTCGCGCAGGACATGAGCGGTCACGCCGCCGAGGAAGTCCTCGCGGAACTTGGAATGCTCGTAGGCGCCCATTACCAAGAGCGACGGATCGTTGCGGCGGCAATAGGCGAGGATGGTCTCGGCGACGGGATGGGTTTCGGGGAAATCCTCGTGCACCGCTTCGACGTCGTGGCGGGATAGGTGGGTCATCAGGTCCTCGACTGGCCATCCGGCGCGTTTGCCGACGGTCAGCACGCTGACCTTGCCTTGGGCTTCGAGCAGGCGAAGGCTGTCCGACAGGGCGCGCGCCGCCGAACGGCAGCCATCCCAGGCAAGCGCCGCATGGCTGTGGCGCACTCCTGCGTCGTGGCCTTCGGGCACCACGATCACCGGCCGGCCCGAGAGCAGCGCGATACGGTCGGGGTGGACGGTGACATGCTCGTCGTCCTCGTCCATGTGCCGCCCGACGATGATTGCGTCGTAGTACCGCGCGGCCTCGGAGAGCGTGGTGTCGACGCGGCCGGTGATCTCGCGAAATGTCAGGGCGTCGCCGAGGTCCAGTTCCGGGCGCAGGGTCTCGAAGGCGTTTTCGATGTCCTTGACAATGCTGCCATTGGCCTCGGCCAGCAGGGCGCGGGCCTCTTTCGGGATCCAGCGGGAGGAACGGTCGATCACGTCGTGACCGCTGTGCGCCAAGAGCGCAGTGACATGCGCCTTTCGGGCCTTGGCCAGTGCCGCGGCATAGCGCAATGCGGCGGCGGAGGCCTCGGAGCCGTTGAAGGCGACGAGCAGGTTCATCACGGGCATGTCAGCGGCCCTCCCAGATATGCGCGGGCACATAGACGCGGCCATCCGCCAGCTTACGCGCGGTGCGCAGGAGACCGGCCGAGTTCAGGCTGAACCCGTTATTTTTTTCGAAATCGACTAGCACTTCGATGGTGCCGGAGGGGTGTTCCAGCACGACGTTGGCGGGGCTCTCGGTGGGGCGGTCAAGCAGCCCGTCGGCGATGGTGCCGGGTGTGAGCGCACAGGAGGCCATGCATTGGCTGCCGGTGACGGCCATGCTGGGGTGCGTGTCCCACGGCATGAAATAGCGCGCAGCGATGGTGCTGCCTCCGCGGGCCGGTGCAAAGAGGCCGAACTTGGGCGTCACCGATTTCGACACATCGCCCATGCCCATCCGTTTGCCTGCCTCGAGGCGGATAGCCTCCATGCGAGCGAAGAAGGCTCTGTTTTCGTTCAGGTCCGCCACGGTCTCATTTCCGGTCAGGCCGAAGTCGGCGGCGCGGGCGATGACCATGGGCATGGCGACGTCCATGCAGGTGACTTCGATGCCGTCGATTTCGTCGCGCAGGTTGCCCGAAGGCAGGAAGGCCCCGGTCGAGGAGCCTACGACCCCCATGAAGTTCAATGCGATCGGCGCGGCGGTGCCGGGCACCCCAGCGATCTCGGTGTCGCCATCGTAGGTCAGTGCGCCACTTGGGGTCTGCACCTTCGCCACAACTCGCGCACCGGTGTTGACGGCGCGGATCTTTACCTCCGTTTCATCGTCGGAGGGCGTGACCAGGCCCATCTCGATGGCAGCTGGGCCGACGCCGGAGAGGATGTTGCCGCAGGTCGGCTTGAAATCCACCAGCCGGTCCAGCACCGAGACCTGGGCGAAGAAATAGTCGACGTCGGCCCACTCGTCCTCCGAGGGCGAAAGCATGGCGACCTTGGTGGTCACCGCCACGCCGCCGCCTATGCCGTCGATGTTGATCGGGTGGCCCGAGCCGACGGCGGCGATCAGCACCTCGGCCAGGGTTTCCAAATCCTCGGGCAGGTCGGCGCGGTTGAAGTAGGGCCCGCGCGAGGTGCCGCCGCGCATGAAGACGAAGGGGATGCCGGTCTGTGTCATCTCACCCTCACTTCAGCGGCCAGGGCAGGTCGACCACGTCCTGCAACAGTCCCGGCGGGAAGTCGCGGTTCAGCGCGGCCGCCATGGCGCACATGAAGGCGATGCCGCAGGCGGTCAGGATCAGCGTCTTGGTCCATGAGGCCCCGGCGCGCACCCGAAGGAAGGCGACCATGAAGCCCACCAGCGCGAGGATGAAGCCCACGAAGTACGTGCCCACGATCAACGAAGCGAACCAGCCCAGCGTCGGCCAGAGGCCATAGGGCGCATCGGCGTCCTCGCCCGCAACCTCTTTGTCGGCAAAGATCACGTCGGTCTCGGGCCGCATCATCATCTGTGCCAGCATGATCAGGCAGCAGGCCAGTGCGACGCCACCGACGACCAGCGGCACGATCTTGTCGGTCAGGTTGAAGTCGGGGATCATGTAGGCGTTGATCAGCGCTGTCACCAGATAGGCGACGATGGCCAGAAGGAAGATTGTCGGCGCACGCTTCGACCCAGACTGCACATTGCCTTCGGCCATGATGGTCTTGGCCTGGCGGATGCCGAGCACGACAGAGACCACGGTGACGATGATCAGCACGATCACGATGGGCGAGAAGATGTAGTCCATGCCCTCTTCGAAGGACTTGCGGAAGCGGAACGACGCTATCTGGAACGCCTGGTTGGAGAACTTCTCGACCGGGTTGGACAGCACGAAGCCGATCAGGAAGGCCGGACGCGACCAGTCGAAGCGGCGCAGGAATACGCCGATCAACCCGATCACGAAGAGCGCCAGCAGGTCCTCGAAGTTCTGCCCCGACTGGAACGCCGCGAAGGAAATCAGCATGAACAGGAACGGTGCGAGGTAGGTGAAGCGGATCGTGGTCAGCTTGGCGATGCCGCCCGAGGCCGCGATGCACAGGAGCGTGCCGACGACGTTCGCCAGCGCCAGCAGCCAGACGATGGAATAGGTGATGTCGAGGTTGTCGCGCAGCATGGCCGGGCCGACCTCGATATCGCCGGAGCCCAGCAGCGCGATGGCGCCGATGAAGATCGCCATGGAGCCGGAACCGGGGATGCCGAACAGAAGAGTCGGAACCAGCCCGCCACCCTCCTTGGCGTTATTCGAGCTTTCCGGCCCGATGACGCCCCGGATCTCGCCCTTGCCGAATTGCCACTTGTCCTTGGTGGTCTGCACCGCGTGGCCATAGGCGATCCAGTCGACGACCGAGCCGCCGAGACCGGGAATGACGCCGACCAGCACGCCGATAATCGAACAACGCACCGAGAGCCACTTGTTGGCCACCCAGTCGCGCACGCCCTCGCCCCAGCCGGAGCCGAGCTTGGCGTCCTTGGCGATGGAGCGGTCTTGCCGCAGAAGCGAGACGATTTCGGGCACTGCGAAGATGCCGAGGCCGACGATCACCAGCGCGAGACCGTCGGTGAGGTAGGGGATGTCATAGGTCGCCATGCGCAGGCTGCCGCCCGCGTCAGCCTCGCCGATGGTGCCAATCATCAGGCCGAGGCCTGCGGCAGCGAGGCCCTTCAGCGCGACACGCCCCGCCAGAACGGCCACCATCGAGAGGCCCAGAATGGTGATCATCAGCATCTCGGGCAGGCCGAAGGCCAGCACGATGGGTCGGGCGATCAAGATGAAGACGGTCAGGAACATCGCGCCCACCAGCCCGCCGAAGAGCGACGAGGTGAAGGCGGCCGAAAGCGCCCGCGCCGCCTGGCCCTTCTTGGCCAGCGGGAAGCCGTCGAGCACGGTGGCCTGCGATGCCGACGATCCCGGGATGCCCATCAGAACGCTGGCAAACGTGTCCGAGGTCGGAACCACCGCCACCATGCCGATCATCAGCGCGAGGCCAAGGACCGGGTCCATGCCGAACATGAAGGGCAGCAGGAGCGACAGGCCGGCGATACCGCCCAGGCCGGGAAAGACGCCGACGCAAAGGCCCATGACGACCCCCAGCACCAGGTAGCCGAGGACGACAGGTTGCAGGATGAGGGCCCATGCGTCGCCAAGGGCGGGCAGGGCGGTGGCGAACGTATCCATCGCACCGGCTTTCTGACTGAGGGAAAACGAAATTGGTCCGGGGGAACGCGCCCCCGGACCGATCACTGCTCAGGCGTTACTTCAGCGAAACGCCATATGCCTCTTGCAGCCAGTTGGTCACGAAGGTCTTCGCCTCTTCCGACACGGTAGTGCCTTCCTTGGTGGCGCGCTCGGCGCCTTCGCCTACGAAGACCGGGTACTTGCCGACCTGTTGCGCGGCGCGTTCCTTGAAGTCGGGTGCGCTGCGCACGGCGTCGAAGGCCGCGACATAGGCGTCGCGCACGTCATCCGGAGTGCCATTGGGCAGGAAGGCGATCTTCTGGACCGGGAAACCGGCGATGAAGAAGGCTTTCCAGGCGTCCCACTGCTCGCCGCTGGTTTCGCAGCCCTCGGTGGCTTCGCAGACTTCCTTGAACGACGGGATGTCGGGGAAGGTCGGGTCGCGGACGATGTTGCCGTCCTCGTCCAGCGCGCCCCAGGTCATCATCGGCACGGCAGTGCCGGCATCGACGAGGTCCTGCGCGGCGCCGAGATAGGCAGAGGAGGTCTGGTAGTCGATGGTGGCCTCGCCACGCTCAAACATCAGGCGGCCATCGCCACGGCCCTTGATGCCGAACACCGGCTCGACGTTCATGCCCAGCATCTCCCAGGCCAGCAGCGGCACGAGGTCAAGGCGGGTGGCGCCCTGCGAGCCGTAGATGAAGTCGATGTCTTTCAGGTTGTTGGCGGAGCCGTCGAATTTCTTGCCGTCCTCGGCGTTCAGGTAGGCGACGCCGCCGGTGCCCGAGGCCATGACCGGCACCCAGTCGCTGTATTCATAGCGCACGCGCGGATCGCCCAGCAGGTAGGGGAATTGGGTCGAGCCGGAGGTGCCGAACATCACGGTGCCGTCCTCGTGTGCCTGCTCCTGGAACCAGTTGGCGCCCTTGGTCGAGCCTGCACCCGGCATGAACTTCACGACAACAGTCGGCTGGCCCGGCAGTTGCTCGCTGAGCAGCGGCGCGAAGAAGTTGGCCCACTTGGCCGAGCCGCCGGTTTCCGAGAACGGAATGATCCACTCGATGGTCTCGCCCGAGAAGTCGACTTCGGCGGACGCGGAGGTCGCGGCAAGAAGCGCGGCAGCGGCAACGGTGGATGCGAGTGTACGTGAAAACATGTGTGTCCTCCCTGGACGGTCTTGATCGCTTTGGGGTCTCCCGCCCGGTGCGATCGGCATTTCCTTCACGAGGGGAGCGATTCCCCTCATCCGATGTGCCCAAGATGCCGTTCCAAGCTTGCGCCAAACTTGCGCAACGTGACAAAGTTTTAACCATGCGAATTGCCGTCATCGAAGACAACGTGGAACTAGCGCATGGGATCGCCTATCGCCTGCAGGACCGCGGGCATTCGGTCGACGTATTGCATGACGGCGCAGAGGCCGACCTGTTCCTGGCCCGCGAAGGTGCGGACCTTTTAGTGCTGGACATCAACCTGCCGGGTATGTCGGGGCTGGACGTGTTGCGCGCCTTGCGGCTTAGGGGTGACGGGATGCCGGTAATCCTGCTGACTGCGCGCTCCGAAACCCAGGAGCGGGTGGCGGGGCTCGATGCAGGGGCCGACGACTACCTGACCAAGCCCTTCGAGATGGACGAGCTCGAGGCGCGGCTGCGGGCGCTGTCACGCCGCAAGAACCTGGAGTTTTCGGCGCAGGATTCCATCGGCCCGCTCGTCTTTGACCGCACCAGCCGCCAGCTCATGCACGACGGCGCGCCGCTGGAAATCCCCCGCAAGGAAATTGCCACGCTGGAATGCCTGTTCGAGCGCCGTGGCAGGATCGTGTCGAAGGCGCAGCTGATGGCGCATGTCTACGGCACCGGTGCCGAGCACGACGACAGCGCCATCGAGCCGCATGTCTCGCGTCTACGCAAGCGACTCGAGGGCTACGGCATCAAGATCAAAACAGCCCGCGGGCTGGGCTACATGCTGGACATCGGCGGCGCATGACCGCCACCTCGACTTCGCTGCGCACGCGGCTTTTCGTGACGATCCTCGCGCCATTACTGGTGGTCTCGGTGCTGCTGGGCATATGGCGTTATCACGCGGCGCAGGCCACTGCCGAGGCGCTGTTCGACCGGGGGCTTCTCTCCGCCGC
Source organism: Litorisediminivivens sp. KMU-197 (assembly GCF_056858395.1). Taxonomy (NCBI): domain Bacteria; kingdom Pseudomonadati; phylum Pseudomonadota; class Alphaproteobacteria; order Rhodobacterales; family Paracoccaceae; genus Litorisediminivivens; species Litorisediminivivens sp. KMU-197. The sequence goes on from NZ_JBXEQG010000007.1 coordinate 73,002, forward strand.
TCTCGCCATCGCCCGCGACGTGGCGATCTCCGAGGGCGATGCGCTGTCGCCCCGCACCCGCGCGCTGATCTCGGACGCGGGAGGCGGCGAGGTGTTCTATCACGTGACCGGCCCCGGCGGCATCTATGTCACCGGCTACGCCTATCCGCCCCGGTCCGCCGAACCGATGAGCGAACGCGGGCCGCTCTACCTCATGGCCGAATACCGCGGCGAGGAGGTGCGTGTACTGCGGATGTCCGAGCGGACCACCATCGGCAACCTCACCGGCGAAACCGTGGTGACCGTCTGGCAGCGGTTGAGCGACCGCGCCGCTTGGGCCGCGCAGCTGGCGTGGCGCGCGGCGGCGCTGATCGCGGTGCTAATGGCGACTCTGGCCGTTGTCGTCTGGTTCGGCGTCGAACTGGGCCTGCGCCCCCTGCGCGACCTTCTGGACGCCATCGACCGCCGCTCCCCCGATGACTTGAGCCAGATCCGACGCCCCGTCCCTACCGAGCTTTCCAACATCGTCGCCACGCTGAACCGCCTGTTTGCACAGGTCGAACGCAGCCTCGAGGCGCACCAAGCTTTCATCTCGGACGCCGCGCACCAGTTGCGCAATCCGGCGGCGGCGCTGCTGTCGCTGGCCGAAACCCTGCCTGACGTACAGGCCCCCGAAGAGCGGCGTCGGCGCGAACAGGAGCTGATCACCGCCGCGCGCAAGTCGGCTCGGCTGGCCAATCAGCTGCTGTCTCTGGAGCGGCTGCGCTACGACAGCCCGGCCGCCGCCGAGCCTTTCGATCTGAACGAGGTCGCCGAACAGGTCGGCACCGATATGGCTCCCGATCTGCTCCACCGCGACATTGCCTTTTCCTTCGACCGCAGCCCTGCCCCCCTTCCCGTCGCGGGCGACCCGGTCCTGATCGGCGAAGCCATTCGCAACCTGATCCACAACGCCCTGCGCCACGGCGGACCCGGGCTGACGGAAATCCGCGTCGAGACCGCCCGCACCGACGACCAGGCAAGCCTCACGGTCGCCGACAACGGCCGCGGTCTGCGCCCCGAGGACGTCTCGGTGGCATTCCGTCGCTTCGGGCAACTCGACCCCGGCTCCGGCAGCGGCCTCGGCCTGCCCATCGTGAAGGAGGTTGCACGGCTCCACGGCGGCGACATCCGTGTGGAGCCCTCCGAGACTGGCGCGACGCTCAGGTTTCACCTGCCGATCCGGCACCAGGAAGCCCCCTGAGGGGAAACTCTCGGCCTACCTGTCCGGCACCGGTCCGGTGGTTTCGCGGATCACCAGTTCAGCCGAGATCTCGGAGACCGTCTTGGGCATGTCCGGCTCGCGAATTCGGTCCAGCAGGACCTGCGCCAACTTCCGCCCCAGCTTCTGCGGTGAAACCGCCATGGTGGTCAGCGCCGGGGTGGCCAGCGCCGCGTCGGCGATGTCATCGAAACCCACGACCGAGAGATCCCGCCCCGGCGTCAGCCCCGCCTTCTGAAGCCCGAGACAGGCGCCGAGCGCCACCATGTCGCCGTTGCAGACGACCGCCGTCACCTCGGGGTGCGCACGGCGCAATTCGCTCAGCGCCTGCATCCCGGCCAGTTTGGTATCGACCGATGGCCAGATGATCGGCTCTCCCAGATCGCGCGCCTTCATGGCACGCTCATAGCCCACGATCCTGCGCTGACGCACCACGGTCATTTCGGTGCCGCCAAGATAGGCGATGTGCCGATGACCGAGGTCGGCGAGGTGGTTGGTGGCCGTGTCGGTGGCCACCGCGTTGCGAATGCCCACATGATCGTAACTGTCACCAGCCGGGCGCAGGAAGGTCACCGTCGGGGTCGCCTGCACGCGCAGTAGCTCGAAGGTGGCGGGCGGCGTGTCCTGCGCCGGAACCCAGAGAAGCCCGCCACGGCCATTGCGGATGAAGGCCTCCAGCTGACGCCCCTGCCGCTCGGCATCGTCGCGGGTGTCGAGGATCGACACCAGGTATCCCTCGGCCTCCAACAGATCGACGGCGCCCGAGACGACCTCGGCGTTGAACGGGTTGGCGAACTGGTTGATGACGAAGCCGATCTCGCGGTTTTCGCCCGACCGCATAGAGGCGGCGCGGCTGTCGGGGACATAGTGCAGTTTCTCGGCGGCCTTCAGCACCTTTTCACGAGTCTTCTCGGAAATCCGGCCGGTGCCACGCATGACCTGGCTGACGGTCGGAATCGACACGCCGGCTTCCTTGGCAACGCTGCTCAGGGTGGGTTTGGCGGGCATGTTCCTCGAAGATAGATACATCGTTCTATCTTTTATCTGGCTCGATCCGGTCGCCAAGGCAAGAGAATTCCGAATGTTTGCAATCACTCTGCATTGCGGCGAGAAAACACCATTTGACAGAAGGTATATCGTTATATCATTGTGGTTGCATTGCAGGGGGTGAGTCGCGGGGCATCTGCACCGCTCAACCTTCGCGCGATGGCTGGCCAGGTCCGGGGCGCAAGACCCGGACCGGCCGTATGACAAGGGACCGACAAGGAGGTCGGGTCCGATAGCCACATTCGGGAGGAATGTATGACACTTCGTGGAAAACTCGCCGGCGCTGCGTCCGGTCTCGCAATCGCCCTGACCGCCGGCATGGCGCAGGCCGAAGTCCTGTTCTGGTCGACCCAGGCCAACCCGGTCGAGGAACAGCAGGCGATGCGCGACCAGGTGCTGTCCGGCCATGACGACGCCGTCGACTACCAGTCGAACGATCTCGGCCCCTTTCTCACCCGTTTCGACGCCGAGCTTCAGGCCGGGTCCGGCACCATCGGCCTTCTGGGCGCGCTGCACGGCAACTTCTCGGCGATGAACCCCGATGATCTTGTCGATCTGGACGATACCGGCGCGATGTCAGCCTCGGGCACGTTCAACGATCTCGCCAAGCTTGGCACCGACAGCATGCAGTACATGCCGTGGATGCAGGCGAGCTACATCATGGCGGCCAACAAGGAAGCGCTGCAGTACCTGCCCGAAGGCGCCGACATCGACGCGCTGACCTATGACCAGCTGATCGAATGGGCGGCCAATGCGCACGAAGCGGCAGGCGAGCCCAAGTTCGGCTTCCCCGCCGGTCCCAAGGGTCTGAAGCACCGCTTCTTCCAGGGTTATCTCTATCCCTCCTACACCGATGGCGTCGTGCGCACTTTCGCCTCGGACAAGGCCGTGACCGCATGGGAAAAGATGAAAGAGCTCTGGGAGCACACCAACCCGGCCTCGACCAACTTCTCGTTCATGCAGGAGCAGCTGCTGTCCGGTGACGCATGGATCGTCTTCGATCACACCTCGCGTCTGGCCAATGCCTTCAACGAGCGCCCGGATGATTTCGTCGCCTTCCCGGCACCCGCGGGCCCCGAGGGCCGTGGCTTCATGCCGGTTCTCGCCGGTGTCGCCATTCCGCGCACCGCGCCGGACATGGAGGCGTCGAAAGCACTGCTGGCGCACCTGATGAAGCCGGAAACCCAGATCGCCACGCTGAAAGCCACCAACTTCTTCCCGGTGGTCGACGTGACCCTGCCCGACGATCTGCCGCCCTCGGTCAAGGCGGCCGGTGACGCAGTCGCCAAGATGTCTGCCTCTGCCGATGCCAACCCGGGCCTGCTGCCTGCGGGCCTGGGCGAAAAGGGCGGCGACTTCAACCGCGTCTACGTCGACACCTTCGAGCGTATCGTGCTGGCGGGTCAGCCGATCGAAGCTGTCCTCGAGGATCAGAAGAAGCGCCTCGAAGCGATCATGAACGAAACCGGCGCGCCCTGCTGGGCTCCGGATGCTCCCTCCGACGGCGCCTGCCCGGTCGAGTAACCTCCCCGAAGGTGGGGCATCCCCGCCGCACCTTACATTTGTCCGGGCTTTCGGGCCCGGACACCCCAGACTTGCCCCCCCTGCCAACCATGGCGCGCGACGCGCCGGAACAAGGAGCGATTCCATGAACGCTCGGCTATTGCCTTACATGCTGATCCTGCCGGTGACGCTGTTTCTGTGCCTGTTCTTCCTTTACCCCTTCGTGCTGGTCGCCAAGCAGGCGTTCACCACCGGCGCGGGCTTCACGATGGACAACTTCCGCGAGGTCACCAGCTACTGGAAGTTCCCGATCTCGATGAAGAACACACTGCTTTTGGCTGCTGCCGTGGTTCCGATCCAGCTGGCGCTGTCGCTGCTGATGGCCACCATGGTCACCAAGATGGAAAAGGGCCGCGACCTGATCCTGTATGTCTGGACCATTCCGCTGGGCATTTCCGACCTTGCGGCGGGCCTGATCTGGCTAGCGATCTTCGAGCAGTCGGGCTTTCTCAACACCATGATGAGCGCGGTCGGCGTGGTCGACAAGCCGGTCAACCTGCTGACCTTCCAGAACCCCGGTCTCGTCTTCCTGGCGATTGCGCTGGCGGAAATCTGGCGCGCGACGGCGATCATGCTGGTGATCCTCGTGGCCGGCATCGGGCTGATCCCGAAGGAATATTACGAGGCGGCCGAAGTCTTTGGCGCATCACCCTGGAAGCGTTTCACCCGCATCACGCTGCCAATGCTGCGGCCGTCGCTGCAAACGGCGCTGGTCCTGCGCGTTATTATGGCTTTCGAGGTCTTCGCCGTGGTCGCGGCCCTTGGTGGCACACTCTTCCCGGTGCTGATGGGCGAGACCTATGCCTACCAGTTCGACCTTCTCAATAGCGGAGCCGCTGCCGCGATGGCGCTGATCATCCTCGCGATCTCGATTGCCGCGACCCTTGTCATCCTGCGCGTGCTGCGCGTCCCGAAAGGAGCCACGATATGACCCAGGCATCCATGGCGGCCCCCGTGCCCAAGCCGGAGAAGGAACCGGAGGTCGCACAGGCTGCAAACACACGCAGCGCAGGCCGCTTCCTCTATATCGCGGGCGTCATCCTGCTCTGTGCCTGGGTTCTGGTGCCGATCTACTTCCTGATGGTCAACACGCTCTCGTCGCCCGAAACCGTGAACAGCTTTCCCAAGCCGTTTTTCCCCGAGTTCGACTTCGGATCACTGCAGTTCTTCGCGGGCTTCGCTGGGATGCTGACGGCGCTGAAGAACTCGATCATCGTGGCGGCGATGACGATGGTGATGTCGATCCTGATCGGCGCACCGGCAGGATACGCCCTGTCGCGCTTCGACTTCCGCGGCAAGGAACTGTTCCGGCTTTTGATCCTGCTGACCCGGGCGTTTCCGCTACCGCTCCTGGCGCTGCCGCTTGCGGTGATGTTCATCCAGACGGGCCTCGACGACACCCAGTTCGGCCTTGCCCTCGTGCACACCACGCTGGCGATCCCGTTCGCGGTGCTGATCACCTTCTCGCTGTTCTCGGGCATCCCGCTCGAACTGGAAGAGGCCGCCTGGACGCTCGGCTGCACAAGGCTCACGGCTTTCACCAAGGTGGTGCTGCCGCTGATCCTGCCCGGCATCACGGCCTCCGCCATCTTTGCCTTCGTGATCTCGTGGAATGAGGTTTTCGCGGCAGCGGTGCTGACCATCGAGAACCGGACCCTGACCGCCTTCCTGCTGCAAAGCCTCGACACCTCGCCGCTGCATCTGAAGTTCGCGGGTGGCTTCATCCTCGTCGTGCCCGCGCTGATCTTCATCTTCGCGGTGCGCAAATACCTCTTCGCCATGTGGGGCATCGCCAACCGGTAGTCCGGCAAGCGAACCGATATAAGGAACCAATGATATGGCTGAAATCCAGATCAAGAACGTCGCCAAGAAGTTCGGAGCCTACCAGGCCCTGCACGACATCAACCTGACCATCGCAGACCAGGAGTTCATGGTGCTGCTCGGCGCCTCGGGCTGCGGCAAGACCACGCTTTTGCGGATCATCTGCGGTCTGGAAACCGCGACCGAGGGCGAAGTGTGGATCGGCGGGCGCCGTGTCGACCACCTCGCCCCCAAAGATCGGGGCATAGCGATGGTGTTCCAGAACTACGCTGTCTTCCCGCACCTGACGGTGTTCGAGAACATCGGCTTCGGTCTCAGGATGCAGAAGCTGCCCGACGATGAGGTCAAGCGCCGCGTCGAACGGGTGGCCGGGCTGATGCACATCGAGATGCTGCTGAAGCGCTACTCGGGCGAACTCTCGGGCGGCCAGCGCCAGCGTGTCGCCGTGGCCCGCGCGCTGGCAATGGAGCCCGACGTGATCCTGATGGACGAACCCCTGTCGAACCTCGACGCGCTCCTGCGGATGGAGATGCGGGCCGAATTGAAGGGCGTGCTGGCGGAATCGAAGACCACGGCCGTCTACGTCACCCACGACCAGGTCGAAGCCATGTCGATGGCCGACCGCATCAGCGTCATGCACAAGGGTGAAATCGTTCAGGCCGCCTCGCCCATCGAGGTCTACCGCAACCCGGCGGCCGAGTTCGTCGCCAGCTTCATCGGCAACCCGCCGATGAACTTCCTGCAGGCCACCTCGGCCGGCGACGGCAAGTGGAACGTTGCGGGCAAGGTCGTCGACGGCCCCCGCGCCGCCGCCAACCGCCCGCTGCAATTCGCCATCCGGCCGGAGGACATGCAGCCCGCCAACGAAGGTCTGGAGGCCAAGGTGCGCATCGTCGAACCGCTGGGCGCACACCTGTTGGTCACCTGCGACGTCGACGGCGCGATGTTCCGCGCGGTGCTCGACAGCGACATGGTCGTCAAACCCGGCGACACCCTGACCCTCGCGCCGCAAGCCGACCGCGTGCGCTGGTTCGATCCCGAAACCACCCTGGCCGTGGCGTGAGAGGCAAGACCCATGAACCATGACGAGATGATCCGGCACGCCCGCCAGGTGCTGACCGACAACGACCGCGGCACCTACACGGTGCCCACCCACGGCCTCTATCCGTTCCAGTGGAACTGGGACTCGGCCCTCAGCGCCTTGGGCTTTGCGCAATATGACGAACCCCGCGCATGGACCGAAATCGAGACCCTGATGGCACATCAATGGGACGACGGGATGGTGCCGCACATCATCTTCCACCAGCCCGACGATGGTTACTTCCCCGGACCGGAGGTCTGGGACACGGGTCGAGACGTACCGACCACCGGCATCACACAGCCGCCCGTGGCGGGCTTTGCCGTGGCCCGCATCCACAACCGCGCCCGCGACAAGGCATTGGCGACTGAGAAGGCAAAGGCACTGCTGCCCAAGATCCACGCCTGGCACCAGTGGTTCTACCGTGCCCGCGATCCGCAGGGTACCGGCCTGGTCGCCCTGCTGCACCCCTGGGAGTCGGGCCGCGACAACTCCGCCGACTGGGACGATGCCTTTGACCGGGTGCCCACCGAGGGTGTCGGCACCTTCACCCGCCGCGACACCACCCACGCCAACCCGGCGCACCGGCCCACCGACGAGCAGTACAAGCGCTACATCTGGCTGGTAAAGACCTTCCGCAGCATCGATTGGGACAACACCAAGCTGCACGATGCCTCGCCCTTCCAGGTGGTCGATCCCGGCTTTAACGCCATCCTGATCCGCTCCTGCGAGGAGGTGGCCGACCTCGCCCGCCGCCTCGGAATGAACGACATCGCGGCGGAGTCGCGCGCCATGGCCGACAAGGGGCTGGCGGCGATGGAGACGCTGTGGAACGAAGATTTCGGTCAGTACCTCTGCTACGACCGCAAGGCAGGCAAGCCGATCGAGATGCCCACGGTCGGCGGTATCCTCGCGGTCTTTGCCGGGGTCCCGAAAGCTCGCGCCGAGGCGATCAGCCGCCGCATCGCCATGCTCGCGGAGGCTTGCGAATACCTGATCCCCAGCCACGACCCGGCCCACCCCGACTTCGAGGGGCTGCGCTACTGGCGGGGCCCTGTCTGGCTGATCGTCAACTACATGGTCGCGGACGGGCTGGAGCGCGCAGGTGTGCGCGACATGATCCCGCGCATCATCGGCGACTGCCTGCGGCTGATCGAGGTCGCCGGCTTTGCCGAGTACCACGACCCCATCACCGCCGAACCCTGCGGTGGCGCCCACTTCACCTGGACCGCCGCCATGGTCATCGAGATCCTGCACACCCACGAGTTCGCCGCATGAAACGCTCCCGCATCAACGAGATCATGGCCCATGCCGACGCCATGATCCGCCACCACGGCTTCACCTTGCCGCCTTTCGCCTATTGGACGCCCAATGACTTCAAGGCCCGCAAGGACGACGCGGCCCACGTGATCGATGCCCGCTGCGGCTGGGACATCACCGACTACGGCGACGGCCGCTTCAACGAGATGGGGCTGTTTCTCTTCACCCTGCGCAACGGCCTGCTGGGCGATCTGCAAAAGGGCGGCGGCATGTGCTATGCCGAGAAACTGCTGATCTCGCGCCAGGATCAGCTTTCGCCGATGCACACCCATGTCATCAAGGCCGAGGACATCATCAACCGCGGCGGCGCGACGCTGGTGGTCGAGCTTTACGGCTCCGACGACGACGGCAACTTTGCCGAGGACCGCGGCGGCACCGTCTGGCTCGACGGAATCCGGCATGACTACGCCCCGGGCGAGAAGCTGAAGTTCGCCCCCGGCGAAAGCGTCACCCTGAGGCCCGGCGACTGGCATGCCTTCTGGGGCGAGGGCGGTGACGTGCTGATCGGCGAGGTCTCGACCGTCAACGATGACGAGACCGACAACATCTTCCGTGACCCCATCGGCCGCTTTGCAGAGATCGAGGAAGACGTGTCCCCCAAGCACCTCCTCGTCAGCGACTACAGGACATGGCTTGCCTGAGCCCTGCCCTCAAACCCCGCCGCGATCTCCCCGCGGCGGCGCACGTCCCGGAGAGGCCATGACACCGGGGCGTGCGGAAAACCGCGATGAGGAAACTGCACGATGACAGGTGTCGCAATTCCCGAAATTCAGGACCCCCGCGCCTTTCTGACGTCGCTCTTCACCGCAGCGGTGTCCCAGGCCGATCCGATGCGAGTGATCCCGCACCATCTTCCGGACCGACCCACGGGCCGTCTCGTGGTCATCGGCGCCGGCAAGGCCAGCGCCCGCATGGCCGAAGCTACCGAGGCGCATTACGGCCCCTGCGAGGGCCTCATTATCACCCGCTACGGCTATGCCCGGCCTTGTCAGGGCATCGAGATCGTCGAGGCCGCACACCCTGTGCCAGACGCGGCCGGCGAGGCGGCAACGCGGCGGCTGCTCGACCTGGTGTCGGGGCTTGGCCCCGATGACATGGTGCTGGCGCTGATCTCCGGTGGCGGTTCCGCGCTGCTCTGTGCCCCACGCGAAGGGATGACGCTCGACGACAAAATGGCAGTGAACCGCGCACTGCTGGCCTCGGGAGCGCCGATCGGCCAGATGAACGTCGTGCGCAAGCACCTGAGCCGCGTCAAGGGCGGGCAACTGGCCGCCGCCTGCCATCCGGCGGCGCTCAGGACGCTGCTGATCTCCGACGTGCCTGGCGACAATCCTGGGGATATCGCGTCGGGCCCCACCGTCGGCGTGGCAAGCACCGCGCAGGACGCGCTGGCGATCGTGCAGCAGTGGAATGTCGCCCTGCCCGGGAATGTCCGCGACGTGCTCTCCAAACCCTCTTCCGTCGTGCCTCCCGACGATCCCCGCCTTTCGCAAAGCGAAACCATCATCGCCGCCGCCCCGTCGCAATCGCTGGCGCGCGCCGCCGAACTGGCGGGCGAGGCAGGCGCCCGGGTGCAGGTGCTTGGCGACGCGCTGGAAGGCGAAGCGCGCGATGTTGCCGCGACGCAGGCCGAAATGGCGATGTCGATCCGGAAAACGCTTGCCGCAGGGGGCGCCCCGGTCCTGCTGCTCTCGGGCGGCGAATGCACCGTGACACGGCGCGGCGATGGCATCGGCGGACCGAACGCCGAGTTCGTGCTGGCGGCTGCGCTGGAGCTGAACGGCCAGCCGGGAATTCACGTCCTGGCCTGCGACACCGACGGCGTCGACGGCGCGGCAGAAGTGGCTGGTGCCTATGCCGGACCCGAGACTTTGAACCGTGCCCGAATTGGCGGCCTCGATCCGAAACGCGCGCTGGAGTGCAATGACGCCCACAGCTTCTTTCACGGCCTGGGCGATCAGATCGTGACCGGCCCGACACTGACCAACGTGAACGACTTCCGCGCATTTCTGATCATCCCACCCGGTTGAGGCGGCTATCTCAGACCGTTCTCGGCAAGAGAAACATCATCGCGGGTGATATCGTCAACCCGGGTCTTGCCTGCGAGCCCCATCGTCGTGCGGAATTCCTTCTGCAGGATTTCCAGCAGCCGCTCGATACCCGGCTGCCCCATGGCGCCACGCGCATAGATCATGGCCCGGCCCAAGAGCACGCCCGACGCGCCCATGGCGCGGGCGCAAAAGATGTCCATGCCGGTGCGCACTCCGGAATCCAGCATCAGTTCCACCCGGTCGCCCACCGCATCCGCGATCCTGGGCAGCTAGGAAATCGAACTCCCGGCGCCGTCCAGCTGCCGCCGGCCATGGTTCGACACCACGATGGTCTCGATGCCCATGTCCGCGGCGATTTTCGCGTCCTCGACATCCATGATCCCCTTGAGGATCACCGGCCCGCCCCATTCGCGACGGATCCAGTCCACGTCAACCCAGTCGAGCGCCGGGTCGACCATCTCGGCTGCCCAGGTCAGCAGGCTGGCGAGGTCTTCGACGCTCCTGGCATGGCCCACCACGTTGCCGAAGCTCACGGCAGGGCCGGTGGCGACGTCCCAGGCCCAGCGCGGGATTGGTGGAGAAGTTGATCAGGGGCTGACCAGCATGCTTAAGCGCCTCGATTGATCAGACCTCCACGACCACCTTGCCGATTGCCTTGCCGCCTTTCAGTCGCGCATAGGCTTCGCCGACATCCGGCAGGGCAAACTTCGGCTCATCCAGCAGCGGCTTGACCGCTCCGGCGTCAACCAGTTTGGCAAGGTCCGTCAGAATCGTACCGTGAGCCTCGCGCCGCACGTCATACAGCATCGGCAAAAGCATAAAGACGATGTGCAGCGACAGGCCCTTGAAATGCGCCGGGGTCAGGTCGAGGTCCAGCAGTGCGACCGTGGTGACGACCTGGGCATTGAGCGCAGCTGCCGCGAAGGAATTGGTCAGGTTTGCGCCGCCGACCGAGTCGAACACCACATCGAACCCGGTGCCGCCGGTGTGCGAGGCCACGTAGTCTTCGACCTTTTCGGCCATGAAGTCGATCGGCTTGGCGCCGAGCTTTTCGATTGCCGCCATCTGCCCGTCACCGGTGCCGGTCGAAGAGACCTCAGCGCCCAGGTGCCGCGCGAGTTGCACGGCGACATGGCCGACGCCACCTGCGCCGCCCTGCACGAGGACCTTCTGTCCCGCGCTTACACCCGCACGTTGCAGCCCTTCCCAGGCGGTGATCCCCACCAAGGGCAGACCCGCGGCCTCGCGCATGGTCAGCGACTTGGGCTTGTGGGCGATCAGCCGCACGTCGGCCAGCATGTATTCCGCCAGCGCGCCGCGGATATCGGCCAGACCGCCTGCGCAGCCATAGACCTCATCGCCCACGGCGTAGCCTGTGACGCCGTCGCCGATCTCTTCCACCACCCCGGCGAAGTCCATGCCCAGCACGGCGGGCAACGCGGGAGACAGCGGCAGGTCCTGACCAAGATCCTTGATCATCGTGTCGATGGTATTGATGCTGGTCGCCTTCACGCGGACAACGACATGTCCGGGCTTGATCTCGGGACGCGGCGTGTCGCTTTGCACGAAGGAGGCTTCGGGGCCGTATTCGGTCAGGGTCATGGTTTTCATTGGATTCTCCCGCTGAAGATTGCGTTTGACCCGAGATAGCCTGCCAAATTGCCGGAGATAATCCGCGCTGTTCTTATTTGAGTTTTCCGGTTTTGGATATAATCTGGCCACGGCCCGGTTTCAGCACGTCTGACTGTCCCGACCTGTCCCGAAGTGTCTCACCCTGAGACACATTACGCCTTCCGCGACCCCTCCCGCCGCTGAACCGTTGCTCGAAAATCGGTCAGCGCCAAAACTCCCACCAGTGTTTCAAGCGGCGACGCCGCCGCGTTCATGGGAGGAAGTCATGTCACCAACACGCGACGAACAACATTGGATGTATCGCAACATGGTCACGAGCCGCAGGTTCGAAGAGACCATTGCGAAGATTTATTTCGAAGGGAAAACGCCGGCGTTCAATATGGCTAACGGGCCGATCCCCGGCGAGATGCACCTGTCCGACGGGCAGGAGCCGGTGGCGGTGGGGGTCTGCGCGCACCTGACTCCCGAGGATGTGGTCACGGCCACCCACCGCCCCCATCACCAGGCCATCGCCAAGGGCGTCGACCTCGACAAGATGGCCGCCGAGATCTTCGGCAAGGCTTCTGGCCTATCGGGCGGGCGCGGCGGGCATATGCACCTGTTCGATGCGGATGTGAACTTTGCCTGTTCCGGCATCATCGCCCAGGGCATGGGCCCGGCAGTGGGCGCCGCGTTGAGCCGCAAGATGCAGGGCAAGCCGGGCGTGGCGGTGGCCTTTGTCGGCGAAGGCGCGGTCAACCAGGGCGGCTGGCACGAGGCGATGAACCTCGCCGCGGTCTGGAAACTGCCCTTCGTCTGCGTGATCGAGGACAACGCCTGGGGCATTTCGGTCGCCAAGGAAGCCTCCAGCGCCGTGGCCAACAACGCCGACCGCGCCGCCGCCTATGGCATCCCTGGCACGCGGGTCGAGGGCAATGATCCATTCGCGATCTACGAGGCCGCGGGCGAGGCCATTGACCGGGCGCGCCGAGGCGAAGGCCCCTCGCTGATCGAGGTCGAGACCTACCGCCTCGCCGGGCACTTCATGGGCGACGCCGAGGGCTACCGTCCCGAGGGTGAAAAGGACGGGCTGTTCAAGAAGGACCCGATCCCCGCCATGCGCGCGCGGCTTCTCAAGGACGGCGTCGCCAGCGAGGAAGACCTCGCCACCATCGAATCCGAGGCCGAGGCCCGTGTCGAAGCCGCGATCACGTTTGCCCGCGAAAGCGCGGATCCGGCTCCGGAAGATGCGCTGACCCGCGTCTTCGCGGCCTGAAGGGAGGAATACCAATGACCAAATCGAACGAGAGAAAACTGACCATCGCCCGCGCAATGGCCGAAGCCGTAGCCCAGGAAATGCGCGTCGACCCATCCGTCTTTGTGATGGGCGAGGATATCGCGGCCCTTGGCGGCGTCTATGGCAACACCCGCGGGTTGCTGGACGAATTCGGCAACGAGCGTATCCGCGACACGCCGATCTCCGAGACCGCCTTCATTGGTGCTGCCGTCGGCGCGGCGCAGGACGGGATGCGGCCGGTGGTGGAGCTGATGTTCGTAGATTTCTTTGGCGTCTGCTTCGACGCGATCTACAACCTGATGGCCAAGAACATTTACTTCTCCGGCGGCAACTTTAAGGTGCCGATGGTGCTAATGACCTCGACCGGCGGCGGCTATTCCGACGGCGGCCAGCATTCGCAATGCCTCTACGGTACCTTCGCGCATCTGCCCGGGATGAAGGTCGTTGCGCCCTCGAATGCCTATGACGCCAAGGGGCTGATGACAGCCGCAATGCGCGACGACAGCCCCGTTGTCTATATGTATCACAAGGGCTTGCAGGGCATGGGTTGGCTTGGAACCGAGGCCGGGGCGACGGTTCATGTGCCCGAGGAAAGTTACACTCTGGAAATCGGCAAGGCCAAGGTCGTGCGCGAAGGGAAAGACGTGACCATCGTCAGCCTTGGCATGGGTGTACACAACGCGCTCAAGGCGGCGAAAAAGCTCGAAGATAAAGGCGTCAGCGCCGAGGTCGTCGACCTTGTCAGCCTCGTGCCGCTGGACCGCGAGACCATCCGCGCCAGCGTTGCCAAGACCGGCAGGTTGATCGTGGTGGACGAGGATTACATGAGCTACGGCGTCTCGGGCGAGATCATCGCCTCGGTTATCGAACATGACATCTCGGTCCTCAAATCCGCCCCGAAACGTGTCGCCTTTCCGGATGTGCCGATCCCCTATGCCCGGGTGATGGAGCAGTTCTGCCTGCCCAATCCGGACAAGATCGTCGCCGCCTGGGACGACATGAAGGCCGCCTGACCCGAGACCACCACTCACGACACCCACACACCACCGGGGATACAAGGCCGCGTCCCCGGACAGAGGAGGAATTTCAATGGCTACAGATATCGTCATCCCGTCGGACCTTTGGGAAGAGGACGAAGAATGCGTCATCACGTCCTGGCTCGTCGATGACGGCGCAGGCGTCGAGGAGGGCGCGCTGGTCGCCGAGATCATGACCGCCAAGGTGCAATACGAGATCCATGCGCCCGCCTCGGGCACGCTGACGATCAAGGAAGAGGCCGATGCCGTCGTCGCCAAGGGCGCTGTGATCGGATCGGTCGAATGACCAGCGCGGCAAAAGTGGTGCCCCTGAAGGGCGTGCGCGGCATGATCGCCGACCGCATGGTCGAAAGCCTTCAGACCGCCGCGCAACTCACCCATCACGGCAGCGCGGATGCGACGGCGCTGATGGCCGAAAAGGCGCGGCTGGGCGAGGCGGGAACCAAGGTCTCGGTCGAGGATCTGCTGATGCTGGCGGTGGTGCGCGCGCTGAAAAAGACGCCGGACGCAAATGGCCGGGTCGAGGGGCGCGAGGTGAAGCTCACGCCGTCCATCGATCTTTCCGTCGCCATCGCCTTGCCCGGCAATCTGCTGGTTGCCCCGGCGATCTTTGGCGCGGAGGCAATGGATGTGACCCAGTTGCGTGCCGCCCGGCGGGACCTCGCGGCCCGGGCCAAGGTCAACAAGCTCAGCGTGACCGAGATGACCGGCGGCACCTTTACCGTCAGCAACCTCGGCCTGACGCGGGTGGAGCACTTCACCCCGATCATCAACGCGCCACAGATCTGCATCCTCGGCATCGGCCGGATGACCGACCGGGCGGTGCGCGGCGCGGATGGTGGGATCGAGCTGCGCCCCCATGTCGGCTTGTCCCTGACCTTCGATCACCGGGCGCTCGATGGCGCTCCGGCGGGCGATCTGCTGACCGCGATCTGCACCGAGATCGAAGAGATGCAGGTGTAAACATGGCGCTGCACCGGGTAACCGACGTGGGCGAGGGGCTGGCGCTTGAGGCCGATGCCTTTGCCGCCGGGGAGGCCCTTGTGCGGCTGTGGATGGCGCATGATCCGGCGCTTGTCTGCCCCGCATCCTTTCGCCGCAAACCGGGCTTTGCCGAGGCCGCCGCGCAGTCCGCCAAGCGCGGCTGGCCGGTGCATCAACGGCCCACGGGCGGCGGCGCGGTGCCGCAGGGCGGCGGGGTGTTGAATATCGCTCTGTCCTTTACCGCCGGGCGGGAGTTCAGCATCGAAGCAGGCTACCGCCTGATCACCGACGTCATTCGCGTCGCCAAGTCGCCGCGTGGGGCGGAACTGACCGCTGGCGCGACCCCGGACAGCTTTTGCGACGGCGCATGGAACCTGTCCGTGCGCGGCCAGAAGATTGTCGGGACCGCACAACGCATCCGTCCCTTGGGCAATGGCGCGCGGCGTGTTCTGGCCCACGCGCTGATCCTGGTGGACGGCGATGTCGGCCCCGGCGCTGAGGCGGTCAACGCCTTTCACAAGGACCTCGGCCTGCCGCCGGTGTCTACGCAGGCCCATACGACATTGGCCGAGGCCTTCGGCCCCGGCGCAGCAGACACACCCAAGGTCGCCCTGAGCCTTGCCGCAAGCGCCACGGCGGCCATCGCGGCGCTGAGCGTGCACATAACTGAATAACACCACCGCCGTTCGGAGGAAGACGGCATTCACCAAAAGGGAGACCCTCATGCAGAACGACACGATCCACATTCACCTGACCGTCGGCGTGCCGACGTCAAACGCCGCCGGGTTCGAAGCGCTGATGGCCGAATTGGTCGAACAGGCCCGGCAGGAGCCCGGCACACTGGTCTACGAATGGTATCAGACTGACGAGGGCACCTGGCATATCCTCGAACGGTACGCGGACCCAGAAAACGGCGATCTGCACGTGAAGAACTTTGCCGAGAATTATGGGGGGCGTTTCTTTGAATTGTCCGAAAGTTGCGAGGCCATCGTGTCGGCCAACGCCACCTCCTACATCCGCGGTGTGCTAGAAGGGCTATCGCCACTCTACATCTCGCAAAGGGCCGGGTTCAACCGGTTCTGACAGCGGGGTCAGCCGGGCCGCACCAGCCCGTGACGCTTGATCTTGCGATTGATCGTCGCGCGGCCCATGCCCAGGCGGCGGGCGGCCTCGCTGACGTTCCATCCGCTGGAGGTCAGCGCATCAAGGACCAACGTGCGCTCGTCACAGGCCAGCCTCGGCACCGATGCGGTGGGTAAAGCTTTCGAAACTGCACCGCGGGAACCGATGGACGTCGCCAGAAGATCAACCGCGGTGAGGCGCGTGCCAGCCGCGGTCATCAGCGCCCGTTCCAGCGCGCCGCGCAACTCGCGCACGTTGCCGGGAAAGGGGTGCGACCGGATCAACTCGACGGCCTTGTCGCTGAGGTCGATCTGCCGTCCGGCGATCCTGGTCGCCAGAACCTGCGCCAAGACCTTGGGCTGCTCGCGGTCTCTCAGGGGCGGCAGGGAAACCCTTGTGGCGCCGATCATGTAATAGAGATCATCGCGAAACCGCCCCTCGGCGACTGCTTGGTCCAGGGGGTGCCGGCTGAGCGACACGATGCGCGGGTGACCGGCCCCCGCAGCGCGGTCGGCCTCAAGCTCGTCCATCAGCCTGCGCAACTCGGCCTGCACCTTGGCCGGCATTTCGTCGATATTGTCGAACACCACGGTCGTGGGGGTGTCCGGCATCATGGCCGCGACGCGCGCTTGACCCAGCACCGCGCGCAACGTCTCGCTATCAGCTTGCGAGCCCGCCATCGAGGCGCAGTCGACCTTGAGGACCTGGGCCTCGCCCACCAGCGCCGCGACCAGTGCGGACTTGCCTGTGCCGGTCTCGCCCTCGATCAGGAACGGAGTGTTGGCGTGAAAGATCATGTCGGCCTGCGCGCAGATCGCGGCCATGGATTTGCTGCCCGTTGCCAATTGCCGAAGCGACGGCGTCAATCGCCGTTGGCGCACCGGCTTTTGCGGGAGTGCAGTGACGGGGTGCACAGGCTTGGCCTTGCCGAGCAAACGCGCCGAGAGGTTGATCGCCAACCCTGTCGTCACCGGGCCTTTCTTCATCTGCATCGACAGGACACGGTCGGGCACCTTGGCAAGCGCCTGGCTTTGCATGTCGAAGACCGCCTCGAACGCCTGACCTTTGAGCCTGCGCGGCGCTCCGTCGCCCAAGAGCCGTTCGACCGCCTGCGTCGCCCCGAGGATGATCCCGGCCTCGTCGACCGCGATCAACCCGTCCTCGGACAGCAGACGGCCCTGCGGGGCCGCGGACACCGATACCAACATCTCGTCCGCGAAGCGCTGCTCGAACAGGCGCTGCTGAATACGGTGCGTCGCCGTCTCCAGAAACTGCTGGGCAAAGAGGTGATCGGTGCGCTTGCCGTGGTCAGCCGTGACAAGGTTGACGGACCCTACAAGTGCCCCGTCGGCGTCAAATATCGGCGCGCCGGTACAGGCAAAGCCACGCAGCCTCGAATAGAAATGCTCGGCGCCGCTGACCGTGACGGCGCGCTTGGTCAGCAGCGCCATCGAAACGCCGTTGGTCCCGGCGATCCGTTCGTCCCAGCAAGACCCAAGCGCGATCCCGTTCCAGTCCTGCGTGCCGTTTCCGTTCTCCGCGGCCTCCAGCCGAACCAGCACGCCGTCAGCATCGGTGACGACAAGGCATCGGCTGACGTTCCATCCGACCGAGGCGATCTGACGAAAGAACCCCTGCCGCCCGCCGGTGCGTTCGACGATCTGTTCGAGGCGCGGCGCGACCTCCGAGCTTTGCAAACGCATGATCGGCCGCGCGGACTCTCTCACCAGCTTGTGCTGGTGCTCGCAGCGGTCCCATGATGCCGCGATGTCATCCTTGTCCCTGACGTTTGGGGGGCCTTTGGTCATGTCTCCTCCGCTTGCGAAATTACGGCATGCCTCGCGTTGCTGGCATAGTGTTCCTCCTCGTTACCGGCCTTCGCCCGCAAGCTCGCGGATCGCGGCCATGACGCCAGCCACGTGCCCCTTGTCGCGCGCGGCGGGGTTGGGCTGGGCGAAAGCGCCGCTGTCATTGTCGAAATAGCGGCCCGAGGCTTGCGCGAACTCATCCGACAGCGCGGCGCGGCGCAGGATGTCGGCCCCGATGGCCAGATCGTTGCCCGCGACGCCGAAGCCTTCCTTGACCATCTTCGAGGCCAGCAAAGAGCCCGGGTTCACCGCGATGAACGCGGGCCCGTCCGGATGCGCCCCGGCCATCTCCTGCGTCCAGATCGTGATCGCCAGCTTGCTTTGGGCATAGGCCCCCATGTCATCGAGGCCGTGTTGGCCACGCAGGGCGTCCACGTCCACGGGCGCCTGCGCCGCCGAGGAAAGGTTCACTACGCGGCCCGTCGCCGGGATGATCGGCAGCAGCCGCTGGGTCAGCACATAGGGCGCGATGGTGTTGACGACGAAGCGCACATCCTGCCCCTCCGGCGCGCGGGTCTGCGGCGTCTTCAGAACGCCCGCGTTGTTGATCAAGACGTCGAGCCGGTCATGGCGGGCGATGATCTTTTGCGCCATTGCCTCGACCCTGTCGAGCCGTGAGAGGTCGGCGCGATAGGTCTCCGGATCGCCGCCCACCTGCCTCGCCGCATCTGCCAGCTTGTCGGCGCTGCGCCCGTGGAGCAGCACCTCGTGGCCCTCGTTGGCAAGCGTCTGCGCCGTCAGCAGGCCGATACCGTCGGTTGCGCCGGTGATGAGGATGGTCTTGCTCATGATACTCTTCCTAACTGGTGAACTCGGGCAGAATCTCGGCTGCCAGCTTTTGCAGAGTGGGTTCGATCTCTGCCCCGTTGAACCGCAGGTTCAGCGCGACGTGGTTGATGCCAAGGTCGCGCACCTCCGAAAGATAGCGCCGCAGGAAATCCGTGCCCGACCTGAAGCCGAGGTGGATGGGACTGGGGGCGGCATCCGCCTGGTCAACAAGGTCGACGTAGAGCGATTGCATCACCGGCTTGTCCGGCAGACCCGCTTCGCTGATCCGGCGACGATACTCGGCCACCACGCGGCCCTGAGAGCCCGCGTCGCGCGGATAGGTCATCCAGCCATCGCCATTCTGGGCGACCCAATCAGGCGATTGCTGACTGCCGCCGGTGATCAGCAGCGGCAATTGCCCGCCCACAGGCTTGGGCAGCATGTCGATCCCACCGGAGAGCCTGCCTTGCGCGGTCTCGCGCCGGGGATGGTCGTCGGCCATTGCGCGTATGTAATCGACGCTGTCGCGGAACCGCGCGCCCCGGTCCTCGAACCCCATGTCCAGCGCCGGGTACTCGTCGGGCCGGTCGCCCGAGGCCACGCCCAGGAGCAGCCGCCCGCCCGAAAGCACGTCGGCCGAAGCCGCCGCCTTGGCCACATGCGCCGGGTGGCGCAAGGGAAGCACAATGCTGGCCACACCAAGTGCGATGTCGCGGGTCGAGGCCGCCAGCGCGCCAAGGTAGACGAAGGGATCGAAGATCTGCCCGACATCGCCGAAGGACGGCACGTTGAACGGCACATCGCGCAGCCAAAGCGCCGAGAGCCCCAATTGGTCCGCCAAACGGGCGCGTTCGAGATGGCCCGTCATGTCGGGCACCGCGCTGCCCGGGTAGCTTTCCAGCGGCACCACGAGGCCGATGCTCAACCGTCCCGGTTGAAAGACCTCGTTGTACGCGCGGTTGAGGCGCGGGAACGTCCTGGCTTCCGTGTCAAACATCTGTGGCCTCCTCTCGGCCCGATTGGCTCAAACGCCGTTCAGACCTTTTCGCGGATCGTATTCCTGTTGCACTCAGTCTAACTATTGTGAAATTCAGGAATACCGGCAGGTATCGGAATTCAATATTCGCAATCAGGATATAATCGGCATGGACATCGACAATCTGCGCTTCTTCGTCCGGGCGGCGGAGTTGCTCAACATTTCCGCCGCCGGGCGCGAACTCGGGCTTGCTCCTGCAGTCGCCAGCGCACGCCTTGCCAAGCTGGAACAGGAGCTCGGGGTCGAGCTTCTGCGCCGCACGACGCGCAAGGTATCATTATCGCTCGAAGGCTCGGATTTCCTGCCCTACGCGCGTGAGATCCTCGCGCAGGCGGATGCCGCAAAGGCCGCCCTCGGTGGCAGCGACGCCGGCCCGAAAGGCACCCTGCGGTTCGCCGCGCCGAGCAGTTTCGCCCAGCTGCACATCATGCCGCTGCTGCCGGCGTTCCACGCGCTCTATCCCGACCTGACCCTCGACCTGCGCCTGTCGGACACGCGGTTCGACGCCATCGAAGGCAGCTTCGACCTCGCCCTGCGCAGCGCGCCGCTGACCGACAGCAGCCTGAAGGGGCGCAAGCTTGCCGACGACACCCGTGTCCTGTGTGCATCGCCCGCCTACCTCGAGGCCCACGGCACGCCGGCCACGCCTTCGGAGTTGTCAGGTCATCGTCTGGTTGCCTGGAGCAATTCCGACCCGAAAGAGCTGATCTCCCCGACCGGTGAAACAGCCGTGCTCGACCCCGCAATGATGACCTGCCGGGCCATCCTCGATGACGGTGATGCGCAGCGCGAGGCAACGGCCGCGGGGGCCGGCCTGTCTGTGAACTCGCTCTGGAGCGTCGCCAAGGACTTCGGCTCAGGCCGACTCGTCCGTGTGCTGCCGGGGTGGAAGCTGAATGACCGGTCGGTGCTCTGGCTGGTCTACCCGCGCTCCAACGTGCTCACCCCCAAGACGCGGATCTTCATGGACTTCCTGATCGAACACCTGGGCAATCGGTCCGACTGGAGCGAATGACGGGCCGCGCCAGTGCTCTCCGGTCATTCCGCTATCGCCTGCAGGCCGTCCTGTTGAACACCAGGTTAAGCTACCGCCATTCTTACAATGGTGAAACGTGGCGCAGGGCGGGAAACGTCGATACTCGACTTCGCGCTCAGTTCGTTTTGCACATGCATTGTGCTTCCGCGTACTGGCCGTCCTTCCGATTGAGCGGGAAGCGGGCGAATGTCGGCTTTTATCGAGGCACATGGCAGGTTCGCTTCTGCAGCGAACGGCCGCTTTCCCGAAGGCTTTTCGAGGCCGGCCGCTGCGTGACGGCGGGCGTCCTGCGGGCCTCGGCCCGCGTTGACAAACGGCGCGGTGTTCGGTCGGTCAGTATTCAAAGTCGGCAAAAGGATCGCTCCTGCCTGGCAGCGAGCCGAGCCTCGGGGTTCTGTTCACGAATGTCGGCCTCGATCCGATAGAGAGAGAGACGCGATCTGCCTTAGCCCGTCTTCGGCGATGGCGGCGGTTGCAGCATCAGTCCCTTTAAACGCGAGATCGCTGGAGCCGCAGAGTTTTAAGCTCATTTCCGACAGGTGATCCCAGATGGCCACAATACAAAGCCACATTAGGTGGTTTCCCGGGTGGGCAGAAGATCCAATATCGCAATCAACATGCTGTAAATAATGCAATTTTATCATTGGATTGGTGCCCCCACACGGACTCGAACCGCGGACCTACTGATTACAAATTAGGCGGCATATACCGAACATAGGGTAATTTGGCGCAATCGGGTTAGTTTCCTACACGGTTGGCTCATGTAGCACGACTTCAAACATAGTCTTAGGTCCACTGAACCTGAGATCAAACTATACAAATACAAAGAGGCGGGAAAAATGCCCGCCTCTCTATAACACACTGATAGTTCGTTACTTATTGAAGAAGTCCAGCGTATCCGCTTCAGCTTGGAGATGCTTGGGAGCAAATCGTGCATAGTGACGTTCTGTCGTGGCAATACTTGAGTGCCCCATATATTGAGAAACTCGTTCCATGGCACATCCGCCGGAAACCATGTGCACCGCCGCAGTGTGACGAAGACTATGTGGCGTAATTTTTTCCAATCCTGGAGGATTGATTTTAGCGGCATCAGCAGCTTTGTTAAACGCTTTGGTTATGGTCGTTACACCCCCCCCATTATACTCCACTACATAGTCGGAATCGCATTCCTTTTTCCAATCGGTCAAAATTCTATAGAGACCGTCATTCATTGGAACAAAAGCTCGGTTTTTGACGTGCGGAACGTCTGTTACCTTTAGATCAACAGTCCTCTTCTCAAAATCAATGCGATCCCAAGTTAGTTCCAGAACCGCGCCAACGCGCCCCCCAGTTGAAACCATTAGGGCCACCGCGACGTAAATATGAGGTGCTGGGCGACATGCCTCCAGAAGCCTCTCGATTTCGTCCGCCTCCAAATAACGCTTGCGACGGTCAGGTCTCGGAGGTTTTTTCAGGCCTACCGGCTTCGTGATAATATTCTTCTTGTATGCATGATTGAGAGCACATTGGAGCAGATTAACATCTTGGAATAATGTAGTTTTCGAAGGTTCCCGGTTGTGCTTTCGTTTGAAATTGGCCGTCCTTTTCTTGAGGTATTTTTTGACGAGATCATCATCAATCTGAAGAGGATGATAAGCGCCAAGCTCAGGGCCAATATGTTTCCAGACATCAATCAGATCTCGGGCTGTCTTCCTTCCCTCCAAATCTGAAACATAACGGTCCCAAATGTCCTCTAAGGTCAATTCGTCACCCTTGAGAGCGAGCTGCGACTCGTATGTGCGCTGCCCTTCCGCCCACGCTTCAGCTTTGGTTGTTGCCTTCAACCGAAACCGTCTACGCTTCCACTTACCCTTTTTGTCTTTTTCTCTCCAAAAGACGACATAGCGCCCGTTGAGTTTACCGATTTCAATTGGTGTTACTTGCACTCTTCATATTTCCTTATGGCTTCAGCTGAAATTCGGATAAGTTTTTCGCCAACGCGGTAAGCCTCAAGCTCGCCTCGTGACACCATATTCCGAACCGTATTTGCAGAGCATGACCAGCGTTCAGCCAGCTGATCTGCAGAGAATGATTTTTCCATTGTGGTCCCATTTTTTGGGGGT
Source organism: Litorisediminivivens sp. KMU-197 (assembly GCF_056858395.1). Classification (NCBI taxonomy): domain Bacteria; kingdom Pseudomonadati; phylum Pseudomonadota; class Alphaproteobacteria; order Rhodobacterales; family Paracoccaceae; genus Litorisediminivivens; species Litorisediminivivens sp. KMU-197. The sequence continues at coordinate 95,983 of NZ_JBXEQG010000007.1, forward strand.
GCTGCTTCCCACCAATTTCGATGCCGAAGGAGCAACCCCGATTTTATGTTTTAGGATCAGCTTTCGAGGTCCATTACCTCGCATTCCGGGACTCGCATTAGGCGCCCAATTCGAAACGCTTGAAGGCGCCCGTCATTGATCATTTCTCTGATTGTCGGGATTGAAACTTCCCATCGCTTGGAAAGCTCGTCTGGGGTGTAGACTTTTCTCATCGTCTTCCCTTCTTTCTGTGTGGTCGAGCACAGTTTCTCGGTGCAATCACAGCGATTGCTTCAAGACCAGAGCGGGTTGAGTCGGCTGTATTGGGTTGGCCGATCCGCTTGGCGGCAAGAACATTGGCTAAACAAACCAAAAACAAAGCATAAACATCAGTAAATCTTGTAACCCCAAGAATTTACTCGACTATTTTTCAAAAACCTGCGTCCAAGCCGATACGCTTTATGTCGTCGGGGCCTCTCAATGACCTGCCGCCCCAATTAACTTCTGCATTGTAATTAGGCGATTTTTCAGGAATCCAAACGACGGCCTCTAAGTTTTTCCGACCTGAACAAGCCTTTAGAAATGCCATCTGTTTATGGCATGAACCAATGAGATATCCGTTGAATGTTCGAATGCCGTTTGCGCTCGCCGGTCGTTCTGGGGAAGCAGGTCGCTCCCCCAAATATTCGGCGAAGACTGCACTGGGCGCCTAACTTGCTCGTCGCAACAACCAGCTGGCCTGCGTGACGGCAGAGATGCTGTCCTGCACGTCACATCGCGCCTTTTGGTAGGCCTTCCAGCGCTCGGCAAGCTGGCGAAGGCTTTCTATGTGATGAGAGAGAAAAACAGGTTCAGATACCTTTTCCCGCATGACAACATCACCATATTTGGGATGAAGGTCATTTAAAGCCTTTCGGATAGCCTCGCTCATGAGGCTCAGGGCGCTCTCGTCGTTGATGGCCATCGGTTCACCGGCCTTCAACCTGTCCAGTGTCTGAGGCAAAAGTCGTTTCAGTGGCTGAGAAACGTGAAGACCCACATTTAGCCAGTCTTCGGCCAACCATCGACCCTTCCTGATTGAAGACAGGACCATATGTTCGAGATCATCTTGCACCGATTTATGCATGTTTATTCCATTTCGCTTTTTTGATTTCGGAGGAACCGACCACCAGCCCACTTTTGAGAAGGTGGCCGAAATGCTCAGGCAGCGAACTTAAGCCGCGGGCCATAGTCCAGCCCCAGATCGTTGAGGCGACGAAGTTGTTCTTGCATCGCTTCTGCGAGCAGGCAGACATCACCTATGACTGGCGACGCAGGATCCAAATCGAAGAAGCACTCAGCCTCAATTCGACCCTCGTCGTGAAAGTTCTCCAGCGAAAGAAGACCGGTCAGCGATTGCATCTCGCTATCCAGTCGACGCGTCAGGATTGTCGTGTCCATGACGTCACTGATGAATGCTTGCATGCGCTTTAGCCAGGTTTGGCCTCCGAGCAAAAGTGAAGCGTTCTGAAGTGCTTCAGAATGGTCCCTCACGAAGTCCCTCAGGTCCTTCAGGGTGTCTTGAGTAAAATCCAACATATGGATCTCCTTGCAGCGGCCATCAACGGGATTGCCAATGGCTCAAGAGCGACGGATTCCTTCATTCCGATTGCGCTGGTTGGTGTTCACGGGGCTGCGATCCCGCACTTCGTAATTCTGGTTGTCTTTTCTGTGCGCGCTTTGTTTTTCCTTTTGTGGGCCTTCGATTAAATGGCCCCAAAACAGGGAAAACCAAAGCGCGACACAAACTTTTTTTGTCTACCCTACCTTTCGCAAGTGCCGACCTTCTCAAGGTCAGTCCCTTGTTGTTACGCATACGCAGCATGGCTATACCTAAGAAAAAATAGGGTGGGCCGAGCATGTTCGAAAACGCATTCAACAACATCGATAAAGAAATGAGGAACGAGCAGGGTTTGGCGTCCGAGCTCGACTATGCCGAGCAAACCTCTTGGATCCTCTTCCTCAAATACCTCGACGATCTTGAGCAAACCCGCCAAGACGAGGCTGAACTTGAAGGCAAGGACTACGCCCCGATCCTACTGCCCGAGTATCGCTGGCAGGCTTGGGCCGCACCCAAGAAGAACGGCCAGATTGACCGCAATGCGGCCATGACCGGCGATGACCTGATCGAGTTCGTCAACGCCAAGCTGTTCCCATATCTCAAGGGTTTTCACCTGTCGGCAACCGACGCCGACTCGTTGGAATACAAGATCGGCGAGATTTTTTCCGAGATCATCAACAAGTTCCGCTCAGGCTATGTCCTGCGTGACGTGCTCGAAATTGCTGACAACTTGTCCTTCAACACCCAAGCGCAGAAACACGAGCTGTCCGATCTCTACGAGACGCGCATCAAAAAGATGGGCAACGCGGGCCGCAACGGCGGCGAATACTACACGCCGCGCCCGCTCATCCGCGCGATGATCAAAGTGATCGATCCAAAGATCGGCGAAACCATCTATGACGGCGCCGCCGGTTCGGCAGGCTTCCTGTGCGAGGCCTTCACCTACCTGATGAGGCCCGACATCTCTGCCGACGACTATGGCACCCTGCAGCGGCGCACCTTCTATGGCCAAGAGAAGAAGTCGCTCGCCTATGTCATTGGGATCATGAACATGATCCTGCACGGCATCGACACGCCCAACATCATCCACACCAACACGCTCAATGAAAACGTGATGGATATTCAGGAAAAGGACCGCCACGACGTGATCCTTGCCAACCCGCCCTTCGGCGGCGGTGAGCGTAAGGAAGTGCAGCAGAACTTCCCGATCAAATCTGGCGAAACGGCTTACCTGTTCCTGCAGCATTTTATCCGCAAGCTAAAGGCAGGCGGCCGCGGCGCGGTGGTGATCAAGAACACCTTCCTGTCCAACACTGACAACGCCAGTGTCGAGCTGCGGCGCGAGCTGTTGGCGAACTGCAACCTGCACACGGTGCTGGATTGCCCCGGTGGCACGTTTCAGGGCGCTGGCGTGAAAACTGTGGTGCTGTTCTTTGAGAAAGGCACCAAGACCCGCGATGTCTGGTATTACCAGCTTGATCCGGGGCGCAGCCTGGGCAAAACCAACCCGCTGAACGATGATGACCTGAAAGAGTTTGTCGCGCTGCAAGCCACTCGCGCTGACGGCCCGCAAAGCTGGATCGTGCCAGTGGCCGATTTGGACGCCGAAACGCTGGATATGTCGGTCAAGAACCCCAACGCGCCCGAAGCCGAGGCCCTGCGCAGCCCCGAAGAGATCATCGAGGACATGTTGGCTCGTGATGCCGAGACTGCTGATATCCTGCAGAACATTCGGGGGCTGCTGTGAAGGCGGGGTGGGAAGCTCGGCCATTGAAAGAGGTCTGCCGTCTAATCAATGGGCGTGCATATAAGAAGAACGAGCTATTGAGCGAAGGCCCTTATCGCGTCCTTCGTGTCGGCAATTTTTTTACAAGCCAGCATTGGTATTTCTCGGATCTGGAACTTGCTCCCGACAAATACTGCGATGATGGCGATCTTCTCTACGCGTGGTCAGCGTCCTTTGGGCCGCGAATTTGGCATGGTGAGAAAACGATTTATCACTACCACATTTGGAAAATTGAGCCCGATGTCAGCCATGTGACGCGCGACTACCTGTTTTACTTCTTCGAGTGGGACAAGGAACTCATCAAAAAAGAACAAGGCGCTGGCGCTACGATGATCCATGTTTCGAAAGGTTCGATGGAAGCCCGCTCTATCCCACTCCCCCCACTGGAAGAACAGAAACGGATTGTTGCGGTTTTGGACGAGGCCTTCGCCGCCCTCGACCGCGCCCGCATCCACGCCGAAACCAACCTCAAAAACGCACGTGAGTTGTTTGAGAGCTGGGCGAAAGTTGAATTCAGAAAGATTGGACACGAAGCCGAAGAAAAAACACTTCCTGAAATTTCCGAAAACTTGGATCGCATCAGAGTTCCAATCACAAAGGGGAAGCGGAAGCCTGGAAGCATCCCATACTATGGAGCTTCTGGCGTGGTCGATCACGTTGAGGATTTTCTCTTTGACGAAGATTTGCTTTTGGTTTCCGAAGATGGTGCCAATCTTTTGGCCCGCACATATCCCATCGCTTTTTCCATTTCTGGGAAGACGTGGGTGAACAACCATGCCCATGTTCTCCGCTTCCCAAGTTTCGAGGATCAGGAATATGTCCGACTTTATCTGAATTCGATCTCGCTTGAGCCGTTTGTGAGCGGGATGGCGCAACCGAAGCTGAACCAGAAATCGCTGGGAAAAATCCCAATACCGTTCCCAGAAGAAACAACACGGAAAAGCTTTGTGGATCGGGCGAGCAAAATAACTGATTTGACCATAGCCGCAGCCGACGAATACACCCAAAAACTGGACGATCTCAGTGACCTCCGCCAATCCCTTCTCCAGAATGCTTTTGCCGGAGAGCTGACGTGACAGGCTCTTGGGCTGCTGGAAACAACGTTTCTCTGGACGTTTTGCATCAAGTCCAAAGCAGCCTGACCGTCGCGATGATCATGGCCCCGCGCCGCAACCTGATGACCTGCAGACCTGATGATGTGATTGCTGACGTCGTTGGCGGAAACATCGACTATTTCAGCTATCTTCCTGTGGTGAACGACGCCGAGGACATTGTCGGCCTGTTTCACGCTGAAGAGTGGTTCGAGCGCACCCCGCCAAGCGGGCCAGTTGGCGTTCGTTTTGAGCCATTCTCCGAACGGCTCGTGATCGGCTCGAATGCCAGCATCTACGACTTCATCCGCACAGCAGACGAACGCCCCATCCGGCTGGTCGTTTCTGGCGGCGAGGTATCAGGATTGGTCAGTCTGTCAGACCTGCAACAACTGCCCGTCCGTGCAGCGTTGTTTACGCTGGTCACGAGCCTCGAAATCGTCATGGCCGCACGGATTTCTAAGCATTGGAGCGCGCCTGAAGGGTGGATGGAGCAGCTTTCCGAGGGGCGGCAATCCAAGGTCAAAGAGGCCGTCGAGACCGCCAAGAAGAATGACAGCTTTGTAAGTGAAATCGCATTCACTCAGCTTGCGGACAAGGCAACTCTCGTTTGCAGCGGCGGCTTTCTTGATACGAGCAAACGGAAGGCCATTGATTGTTTCAAGAATATCCAACAACTTAGAGATGATCTTGCGCACGCAAACAGTTACGCGCAGTCGCCGGAGCAAGCTCGGAAGATCTGCGAAGTGGTTCGGGATATTCTGGAGATCAAGACCACGCTGTTGGGGCAATTGAACGAGTAAGAGATAAAAACGAGATCGCATTTGAGCATTCACAACGAGACCGAAGCCGACACCCGCGCAACACGCATTGACCCTGAACTGCTCAAAGCTGGTTGGGAGGGCCTAAATGCTGCGGCGGGAGCCAAGGTCAGCCGTGAAGAGATGCTCTGGCCCGGCCGCATTCTGGCAGGTGGCAAGCGTAAAGCCCCCAAGCCCGCTGATTATGTTCTGCGCGTCAATGGCCACGTGCTGGGCGTGGTTGAGGCCAAGAAGGCCGGCAAGGGCCACACCAGCGGAGTTGGACAGGCCAAGGACTATGCAGAACGCACCAGCGCCCGTTTCGCCTATTCGACCAACGGTATTGGTTGGTATGAAATCGACATGCACACCGGTGCAGAGCGGGACATTGAACCGTTCCCGACACCGGATGATCTGTGGACCCGCTGCTTTCCCACAGAAGACCCATGGCGCGACCGGTTCGCAGCTGTGCCGTTCGAAACAGGGGGCGGCAAGTGGGAGCCGCGGTATTACCAAGCCCGCGCCGTCAACGCAGCCCTTGAGGCAATCGCCGAAAAGAAAGACCGCCTGCTTCTGACGCTGGCGACCGGCACCGGCAAAACCTCGATCGCGTTCCAAATTGCTTGGAAGCTGTTTGAGGCAAGATGGAACCTGTCTTACGAGCCCACACGCCGCCCGCGCATCTTGTTCCTGGCAGATCGGAACATTCTGGCGGATCAGGCCTACAACTCTTTTTCCGCGTTCCCGTCCGATGCATTGTCACGAATTTCTCCGGATGAGATTCGGAAAAAAGGAAAAATGCCCAAGAACGCGAGCGTCTTTTTTACCATCTTCCAGACGTTCATGACCGAAGGAAAAGATGGTGAGGGAGAGGCGAATTACTACGACTACGAACCAGATTTTTTCGACTTCATCATCATTGATGAATGCCACCGAGGTGGGGCAAAGGACGAAAGCAACTGGCGCGGTATTCTGGAGTATTTTTCCCCGGCTGTTCAGCTTGGCCTGACCGCAACGCCCAAACGCAAGCACAATGCGGACACCTATTCCTATTTCGGCGAGCCCGTTTACACCTATGCCCTGAAAGAAGGGATTGAGGATGGCTTCCTAACGCCCTTCAAGGTGCGCCAGATGGCCAGCACGATCGATACCTATGTGTATGATCCTACGGATGACGTGGTGAAAGGGGATGTCGATCCGGATCACGAATACACAGAGGCCGATTTCAATACCAAGATCGTCATTCCCGAGCGCGAACAGAGTCGCATCCACGAATTCATGGATCAGATCGATCAGCGGCAGAAAACGCTGGTGTTTTGCGCGACCCAGCTGCACGCAGCGGCTGTTCGCGACTACATCAATCAAATCAAGGAAAGCGACGATCCGCATTACTGCGAGCGGGTGACGGCGGAGGACGGCGACCTCGGCGAACAACACCTCCGTGAATTTCAGGACAATGAGAAGTCGGTTCCAACGATCCTGACGACATCGCAGAAGCTTTCGACAGGTGTAGACGCTCGCAATGTTCGCAATATCGTCTTGATGCGCCCCGTAAAGTCGATGATCGAGTTCAAGCAGATTGTGGGCCGCGGCACGCGAACTTTCGACGGGAAGGATTACTTCACCGTCTATGACTTCGTGAAGGCATATGAGCATTTCAACGACCCGGAATGGGACGGTGAGCCGCTGCCACCCGACGATCCACGGCCTGGGCCTGATGGGCCAAAGCCGACACCGCCGGACCCACCGGTAGGGCCTGGAGGCGGGGAACCGGAACCACCGCCAGCCGAAAAGATCGTGATAAAACTCGCCGATGGAAAGGATCGAACTATCCAGTTTATTGCGGCGACCACATATTGGTCCCACGACGGGAAGCCGATTTCGGCCCAAGAGTTTATGGCGCAGCTCTTTGGAGACCTGTCATCTCTGGTGACAAGCGAAGATGAGCTTAGAAAGGTCTGGAGCGATCCAGACACACGCATTCGTTTGCTTCAGCAGCTTGGAGATCTCGGGTATGACTCAGAGAAACTCGACGAAATGAAGCGCCTGATCGATGCGCCCAATAGCGATATCTTCGATGTGCTTGCTTATGTTCGTTTCACACTACCGCCATTAGCCCGCACCGATCGTGCCGACATGGCTCGTTCGAATGGGTTGCAAGGCCAGGAAGACGAGATGCGCCGCTTTTTGGACTATGTTCTTCAGTCTTATGAGACACATGGCGTCGAAGAGCTGTCCCCCGCCAAGATTGGTGATTTTCTCAAAGTGAAATACGGCGGCACGAACGACGCCAAGCAGGTCTTGGGCTCCATTCCAGAAATCCGGCAGGCCTTCATTTCGATACAAAAGCACCTATTCAGCTAAACCAAATTCACCACCGGCCAAATGCGTTTGGTCCAGCCTAATGTTCAAGAAAGTATATTTATGATTGAAGACACTCCTCTGAAGTCGACTGATATTGACAGGCTTGGTTTTGGGGAAATGGCGCGCCATCTCGCCTCGTCGTTCTTAGAGAATGATCTTTCACGCGGCTTTGTCGTTGGTGTGGAGGGAGCGTGGGGGTCTGGAAAGTCCTCCTTGGTCAACCTGGCTTTGAAAGAATTGAGTCAGCGGAAGAGCGGTCCTCAGGTGGTTAGGTTTGCCCCTTGGTTGATTGGGAACCGGAACGAACTGTTGGCCCAACTTTTTTCCGATCTCGAGCCAGTCATTCTGGAGTCCGTGCCAGCCACCGAGAGGGAGGAAACAAAAGCAATATTGGGACGGTATTCGCAGGTCTCTTCTGGATTAGCGACCATTGCTGATCTTGCGGAAATGGGAGGGCTACCTTGGTCCGGGATCGCGGCAAAACTCTTCCGAAAAAGTAGTGAGAAAGCTGCAGAACTCTCAGAAAGTTCTCTGGGCGAACTGAATGAAGATTTACGTAAGAAACTTAAGAAACTCAATCACCCGATCGTCGTGTTCGTGGACGATCTTGACCGGTTAGAACCGACCGAAGCAGCGGAGGTTCTGCGCTTAGTCAAAGCTGTAGCTGACTTTCCAAACGTCGCCTATGTATTGGCCTATGATGTTGAAGTGTTGGCCAAAAGTATTGAGCGAGCGATCGGAATTTCAGATGGCAAAGCATATCTGGAAAAGGTTGTTCAGGCATCATTCAAAGTTCCAAAGGCCATGAGTTTTGACCTTCGCAATTGGTTGAAATCCGAAGTTTTGCAACTGCTCGCAGGATTGGACATGAGCTCTGAGTCCACTGATAGGCTGGAAGGTGTTTTTCACCAATGGTGTGGGCAGTTTGTCGAAACTCCTCGGGACGTTGTTAGAGTTCTAAATTCCCTAAATCTCAATTTCATGCCTGTGCGAAGTCAAGTAGATCCGGGAGACATGGTGTTCTTACAGATAGTGCGGGCAAAAAACAGCACGCTCTTCAATTGGATTGAAAGCTACGTGTCGGATCTTTCCGCGATTGGAGACTGGGGTCATATTACCCCAGGTTCGCATGAACGAATGGGGGCATCACTGCTGGCCGCTATCGACAGAGAAGGCGAAGAGCAAACTCGGTTTATTTACGCCTTAGAAGAGCACCTTCCAGGCTTTGACACGATGGCTCTACATCAGGAAGGAAGTGATTTCCGAGTATTTTCGCTTTCGGGAGTAGAGGAACTGCAATCGCTTGACGCAAGCAAACGCTTGGCGAGCCCAAACCACTACCGCTACTATTTCTCCTTTTCAGCCCCATCAGGTTCCCTAAGTGACCTCGAGTTAGATCAGTTTCTCAGAGCATGTGAAGCTGAGCCGTCCAAGGCACTGGCTCGCTTCCGACAAATGATCGAAATCCAGAGACCACAAGGTGGAAGGCTTGCGGAGGTTCTCCTGGACCGTATTTTGGGTGCCCGAACCAGCATTCCAGCTTCTCAAATCCAAGGTCTCTTTGGGATATTGGGTGAGGCGCTTGATGAATTAGTTCCCTTTGCGAAAACCGACTACGGGCGACCTGAATTTTTAAAGGGAAACAGGCGAGAAGTTTTCGGATTGATTGCGCAGGTTTCAAGCGCTGAACTACGATCAGAAATGCTACAAACGTTGTTTTCTGGCGGAAAGTCTGTGGCTTGGCTGGTCGGGATTATTAGGGAAGCAACTTTTGAGCATGGCGTTCACGGGGATCGGAGAGTCCCGGAAGACGATCGCTTATTGTCGATCGAAGAATATGAATTGATCAAGGGCGCGTTTCTCAAGCGCCTGTCTGAAACAAGCCCGTCGGAACTACTTCGAGTTCCACACTTTTTGTCTCTGATGTTTGCTTGGCATCAAATCGGCGATCCGAAAGGGGCTCTTGGTTGGATTTCACAGCAAACTGAAAGTGACACAGGCTTCTTGGATGTTCTGGAGAAGATGAAGAGCTGGAGCGAATCGTCCTCAGAGGGCGTTCAATTCAAACTTAGACCTGAAACGCTTGAAACATTCTTCGGCGAGGTGTCACTGGTCCGCGCTCGTCTAACCAAGATTTCCGCAAGTGGCGGCGGCGAGCGGGACCTCGAGTCAAGAGCCGCAGATTTGCTCGAAAGCATTGACAGCGGTCCTTGAGAAATTTCAAAGTTCCTGCTCTTGGCGATCTGCAATTGAACTCGTTTTGAAGCCTTGGCCACGTTGCGGCGAACCGCCTTTTTACTGAACTACTTTTCTTATGTGCCCCAACCCAACTTAGATGAGGAGATACGAGAGGCAGGTTTGTTTTTTCATAGCGCATAGCGCATCGCTCATTCAAAGCAGCACCGAGTTCACCGAACCCATGAGCATCCTATACGCCAGCAGCTAAATCGTTGAAAATATGGTGCCCCCACACGGACTCGAACCGCGGACCTACTGATTACAAATCAGTTGCTCTACCAGCTGAGCTATAGGGGCACGCCGCTTCGTCTAATTCCAAGCGGCACATGGAGCAAGCAGAAATTCACCCCCCATCGACACGGCTTTTCACCGGCCGGCACCGCGCTATAGTGCCGGCGACGGCCCCGAACCCGCAGGTCCCATGAAGATCATCCTCCACGCCGGCGCCCATGCCACCGATGACGACAAGCTTCTGCGGTGCCTGCTGCGCAATGCCGACAATCTGCGCGGGCGCGGCGTCGCGGTGCCGGGGCCCAGCCACTACCGGCAGCTTCTCAGCGGCAGCCTTAGCGCGCTCAGCAAGGCCGACCCGGCGCCAGAGGCGCGCGACATCCTGCTGGAAACCGTGTTGAGCGGCGACATCGACGATGTCGGCCGCACCGTGTTCAGCCACGAAGACCTGTTCTGCGTGCCCAAGATCGCCATCGGCCAGGGCCGCATCTATCCGCGCGCCCATGAACGCCTGCGCAACGCGGTACGGCTGTTTGACGGCGACCAGATCGAACTGTTTCTCGGCATCCGCAATCCGGCCACATGGCTTCCCGCGGTGCACGCCCGCACCCCGCTAACGGATTTCGATGCCTTTCTGCACGACGCCGATCCGACCTGGCTGCGCTGGTCGGAACTGATTGAGCGCATCCACGACACCCTCCCGGACCTGCCCGTCACCGTCTGGTGCAACGAGGACAGCCCGCTGATCTGGGGCGAGATCGTGCGCGCCATGGGCGGGCTGGCCTCGGGCACCAAGATCAAGGGCGCCTTCGACCTGCTGTCCGACATCATGTCCGACGAGGGCATGCAGCGGTTTCGGGCCTACCTCAAGCAGAACCCCGGCATGACCGAGCCCAAGAAGCGCCGCGTGATGATCGCCTTTCTCGAGAAATACGCCGTCGAGGACGCGGTCGAGGAAGAACTCGATATCCCCGGCTGGACCGACGCGCATGTCGACGTGCTGACCACGCTTTACGAGCAGGATGTCGACCGTATCGCGGCGATGCAGAATGTTACACTTCTGACGGTGTGACCGCCCAAAGCCCGGCTGAAAGCGGTTTGACGACGGATTTGCACCCGTCAGGCATGTTTACCTGCCGTTACCGAACGTCTAAGCATGCTGCAATGCAACAAACGGAAAGCCTGCCATGCCTGACTTTCAAAAGATCCTGATCGCCAACCGCGGCGAGATCGCCATTCGCATCATGCGTGCCGCCAACGAGATGGGCAAGAAGACCGTCGCGGTCTTTGCCGAAGAGGACAAGCTCGGGCTGCACCGGTTCAAGGCGGACGAGGCCTACAGGATCGGCGAAGGCATGGGCCCGGTCGCGGCCTATCTCAGCATCGAGGAAATCATCCGCGTCGCCAAGATGTCCGGCGCGGATGCGATCCATCCGGGCTACGGCTTGCTGTCCGAGAACCCCGATTTCGTGGACGCCTGCACCAAGGCGGGCATCACCTTCATCGGCCCCCGCGCAGAAACCATGCGCGCTTTGGGCGACAAAGCCTCCGCCCGCAAGGTGGCGATCGAGGCCGGCGTGCCGGTCATCCCCGCCACCGAGGTGCTGGGCGACGACTTCGACGCCATCGCCAAGGAAGCCGAAGAGATCGGCTATCCGCTGATGCTCAAGGCCTCATGGGGTGGCGGCGGGCGCGGCATGCGCCCGATCAACGGCCCCGACGAGCTGAAGGAAAAGGTGTTGGAAGGCCGGCGCGAGGCCGAGGCCGCCTTCGGCAACGGCGAGGGTTATCTGGAAAAGATGATCATCCGCGCCCGCCACGTCGAGGTGCAGATCCTCGGCGACCAACAGGGCAACATCTATCACCTCTACGAACGTGACTGCTCGGTCCAGCGCCGCAACCAGAAGGTCGTGGAACGCGCCCCCGCGCCCTACCTGTCGGAAGCGCAGCGCGAGGAACTCTGCGAACTCGGCCGCAAGATCTGCGCCCATGTGAACTATGAATGCGCCGGCACCGTCGAATTCCTGATGGATATGGAAACCGGCAAGTTCTACTTCATCGAAGTGAACCCCCGCGTGCAGGTCGAACACACCGTCACCGAGGAAGTCACCGGCATCGACATCGTGCAGGCGCAGATCCTGATCGCCGAGGGCAAATCGCTCGCCGAGGCCACCGGCAAGGCCAGCCAGTACGACATCCGCCTCAACGGCCACGCGCTGCAAACCCGCGTTACCACCGAGGATCCTCAGAACAACTTCATCCCCGATTACGGCCGCATCACCGCCTACCGCTCGGCCACCGGCATGGGCATCCGGCTCGACGGCGGCACCGCCTATGCCGGCGGCGTCATCACCCGCTATTACGACTCGCTGCTGACCAAGGTCACCGCCTGGGCGCAGACCCCGGAAAAGGCCATCGCCCGGATGGACCGCGCCCTGCGCGAATTCCGGGTGCGCGGCGTCAGCACCAACATCGCCTTCGTCGAGAACCTGCTGAAGCACCCGACCTTCCTGAACAACCAGTATCACACCAAGTTCATTGACGAGACGCCCGAGCTGTTCCAGTTCAAGAAGCGCCGCGACCGGGGCACCAAGGTACTGACCTACATCGCCGACATCACCGTCAACGGCCACCCCGAGGTGCAGGGCCGACCCAAGCCGCACCCCGATCTGAAACCGGCGAAACCGCCGCATGTGCCGATCGGTGAAGCCCCGCAAGTTGGCACCCGCAATCTGCTCGAGGAAAAAGGCCCGCAGGCCGTGGCCGACTGGATGGCCGCGCAGAAGCAGGTGCTCATCACCGACACCGCGATGCGTGACGGCCACCAGTCGCTTCTGGCCACGCGGATGCGCTCGATCGACATGATCAAGGTCGCCCCCGCCTATGCCCACAAGCTGCCGCAGCTGTTCAGTGTGGAATGCTGGGGCGGCGCCACCTTCGACGTGGCCTATCGCTTCCTGCAGGAATGCCCGTGGCAGCGCCTGCGTGACCTGCGCGCCGCGATGCCCAACGTGATGACGCAGATGCTGCTGCGCGCCTCCAACGGCGTCGGCTACACCAACTACCCCGACAACGTGGTGCAAAGCTTCGTCGCGCAAGCGGCCGAGACCGGCGTCGACGTCTTCCGCGTCTTCGATTCGCTCAACTGGGTCGAAAACATGCGCGTCGCCATGGACGCGGTGCAAGAGGCCAACAAGGTCTGCGAAGGCACCATCTGCTACACCGGCGACTACCGCGATCCCGAGCGGTCGAAGTACGACATGAAGTACTACGTCGAGATGGGCAAACAACTGCGCGACGGCGGTGCCCACGTGCTGGGCCTCAAGGACATGGCCGGGCTGCTCAAGCCCTCCGCCGCCGGTCCGCTGATCCGCGCCCTCAAGGAAGAGGTCGGCCTGCCGATCCATTTCCACACCCACGACACCTCCGGCGCGGGCATCGGCACCATCATGGCCGCCGCCGAGGCCGGGGTGGACGCGGTCGACGGCGCAATGGACGCGCTGTCGGGCAACACCTCGCAGCCGACGCTGGGCTCGATCGTCGAGGCGCTGCGCTTCACCGAACGCGACACCGGGCTGGACATCGCCGCCATCCGCGAGATCTCGAACTACTGGGAGGCCGTGCGCGGCCAGTACGCCGCCTTCGAATCCAGCCTTCAGGCCCCCGCGTCCGAGGTCTACCTGCACGAGATGCCCGGCGGCCAGTTCACCAACCTCAAGACCCAGGCCCGCAGCCTCGGGCTCGAGGAACGCTGGCACGAGGTCGCGCAGGCCTATGCCGACGTCAACATGATGTTCGGCGATATCGTCAAGGTCACGCCCTCCTCCAAGGTGGTCGGCGACATGGCCCTGATGATGGTCAGCCAAGGCCTCACCCGCAAAGAGGTCGAAGACCCCAAGACCGACGTCAGCTTCCCGGATTCGGTCATCGACATGATGAAGGGCAACCTCGGCCAGCCTCCGGGCGGCTTCCCGACGGGCATCCTCAACAAGGTCCTGAAGGGCGAGAAACCCAACACCGAACGCCCCGGCAAGCACCTCAAGCCCGTCGATATCGAGGCCGAGCGCGAGAAGCTTTCGAAAGAGCTCGAAGGCCTCAAGATCGATAACGAGGATCTCAACGGTTACCTGATGTATCCCAAGGTCTTCCTCGACTACATGGGCCGCCACCGCCAATACGGCCCGGTCCGCACCCTGCCCACGCATACCTTCTTCTACGGCATGCAGCCGGGCGAACAGATCACCGCCGAGATCGACCCCGGCAAGACGCTGGAAATCCGTCTGCAGGCGGTCGGCGAGACCGGCGAGGACGGCAACGTCAAGGTGTTCTTCGAACTCAACGGCCAGCCGCGCGTGATCCGCGTGCCCGACCGCAAGGCCGCCAGCAGCACCGCCGCGCGGCCCAAGGCCGAGCTTGGCAACCCCGGCCACATCGGCGCGCCGATGCCCGGCGTGGTGGCCAGCGTCGCGGTCAAGCCCGGCGACAAGGTCAAGGAGGGCGACATGCTGCTGACCATTGAGGCAATGAAGATGGAAACCGGCATCCACGCCGAACGCGCCGCCACGGTCAAGGCGGTGCACGTCCAGCCCGGCGGCCAGATCGACGCCAAGGACCTGCTGGTCGAACTTGAGGACTGACCTCCCCACACCCAGCACACCCAGTTTCAGACAAGGGCCCGGTCGCTAGCGTCCGGGCCTTTCACGTATCGGGCGCCCGCCGTGCCTTCATCTTGCCCGGCAAACTCCGGGGGTGAGGCCGCAGGCCGAGGGGGCAGCGCCCCCTTGTCGGCATCCTGCCCCGCCCGTCGCCCGCGCCCGCAGCAGGCAAAAAAATCGCCTGCGACACAGATTCCCCTTGCAGCCCGGGCGAGTCCTTTATAAATCCCCGACACCCAGTGGATATGCGGGCGTAGCTCAGGGGTAGAGCATAACCTTGCCAAGGTTAGGGTCGGGCGTTCGAATCGCCTCGCCCGCTCCATAGGGACCCCAGGCCAGCAATGGCCAAACGGATGCGGGCGTAGCTCAGGGGTAGAGCATAACCTTGCCAAGGTTAGGGTCGGGCGTTCGAATCGCCTCGCCCGCTCCAAAACTTCCCAATACGATGGTAGATAACGGCCTTTCGAGGCCCAAACAGGCTGCGCAACCTGTTTGCCCTGCTCGCCCGCGCAGCCATGCAGGCCTGCCGCCTGCGTCCTCGGCCAGCGCCCCGTCCAAAGGGTGTCCCGCCGCAATTCCTGCGCGCCCGCGTCGAGCCACCGCTCAAATGCAGGCTGGCTTGCAAGAGTGGCAGGCCATGACGCCGACGAACATGTCCGAAACAACGACGCACGGAGGGAAGGTCGGCACCAATCCGTCCAGCAGCGCCCGGGCCAGTCCCGCCCGGCGTGTTCTCCCCAGGTCTTCCCGTCAGCCCGGTCTCGGCAACGGTGACACCGCGGCTTAGTCCACCGCCCGGATCAGCTTGCGTTCCAGCACCCGCAGCACCGCCTTCAGGTCAGGCCCGCGCTTGAGCATCTGCCCTTCCATGCCGATCACCGCGTACATGCCCTGCCTTTGCCGCAGCTTCGGCCGCTTCTCGATCCGGTAGAGCGGGTTCTCCGCCGTGCGCCGAAATACCGAGAACACGGCCGCGTCCCGCAGGGTCGAGATGCCGTAGTCCCGCCACTCGCCCGCCGCCACCATGCGACCATAAAGCGACAGGATCACCGCCAGCTCCTGACGCTGAAAGGCCACTACCTCGGAGGCGGAGCCCGAAAACGGGGAATAGCTGTTCATGCCTTCAGACTTGCGTCCTTTCACCGTCAAATCAAGTTCCGGCAAATCCTCCGTGCTGCACCTGTGTCGCCCGCGCCCGCATTCCGGGCTCCGCCATGATCGACTCGAAAAGAGAACAAAACGTGAATATACTCACCCTCTCCGAGGATTCGGCCAGTATTTCAGCCTGTCAGATGTACGTCTCAAAATGTTCGCAGAACTCTCGATCACCTCGAATTTCACCTTTCTCACCGGGGCCTCCCACCCCGAGGAATACATGGCCCGTGCCGCCGCCTTCGGCATGCCCGCCATCGCCATCGCCGACGACAATTCCGTCGCCGGCATCGTCCGCGCCCATACCCAGGCGCGCGAGATCGCAAGACAGGTCCGCGACCGCCAGGCCTTCGACGCCGACCATGGCCTGATCGGCCCGCCCGCGCCTTTCGACACGCCGCAAAGCCCGCTGCTCACCGCCATGCCGCGGCTGATTCCCGCCGCGCGGCTCCGCTTCACCGACGCGCCCTGCGTCACCGCACTGGTGCAGACCCGCAAGGGCTGGGCCACCCTCTGCCGCCTGCTGTCGCTGGGCCGCCTCCGGGCCGACAAGGGCGCCTGCACCCTTCACCTCGCGGACCTGCTTCAATGCGGCGCGGACGGGCTGCACCTGTGCCTCCACGGCCCGCCCCAGGCGCCGTCCTCTCCCCCCGGCGCGGACGACTGGTATCCCCAGGCGCAGCGGCTGACGCGCCGGCTGGGCGAACACATGTCGCTGCTTCTCACCCCGGAATACGACGGCGCCGATCCCGCCCGCTTCGCTCGCCTCACCACGCTGGCGGACGATCTGGGCATTGCCACCGTCGCCTCCGCCGCGCCGCTGATGCACACCGGCCGCCGCCGCCGCATGGCCGACGTGCTGACTGCCATCCGCGAGGGCACCACCGTGGAAAACCTCGGCGCGCGCGCGCTGCCCAACGGCGAACGCCGCCTCCGGTCCGAGCGTGAGATGCTGCGCCTGTTCCGCGGTCATGAACCAGCCGTCCACCGCGCCGGCGCCCTCGCCGCCGCCTGCACCTTCTCGCTCGACGAGTTGCGCTACGAATACCCCTCCGAGATCGCCGAGGGCGAAACCCCCGCCCAACGCCTTTCCCGCCTTGCCCACAAGGGGTTGCGCTGGCGCTATCCCGATGGCGCGCCCGACAAGGTCCGCAAGATGCTCGAGCATGAACTCCGGCTGATCTCGAAGCTCAACTACGAACCCTACTTCCTCACCGTCCGCGACATCGTGGCCTTCGCCCGCGACCGCCACATCCTCTGCCAGGGCCGGGGCAGCGCCGCCAATTCGGTGGTCTGCTACTGCCTCGGTGTCACCTCGGTCTCCCCCGAAATCGGCACCATGGTCTTCGAACGCTTCGTCTCCGAGGCCCGCGACGAGCCGCCCGACATCGACGTAGATTTCGAACACGAGCGCCGCGAAGAGGTGATCCAGCACATCTACGAACGCTACGGCCGCCACCGCGCCGGGCTCTGCGCCACCGTCATCCACTATCGCGGCAAACGCGCAATACGCGAGGTCGGCGCCGCCATGGGCCTCAGCCAGGACACCATCGGCGCCATGGCCTCGCAGCTCTGGGGTTTCTTCTCGGTGCGCGGGCTGGAAGGCGCCCAGCGCCTGCGCGAGATCGGCCTCGACCCCGACGACCGCCGGCTCGCCCAGACCCTCGCGCTGGTCGAGGAAATCAACGGCTTCCCCCGCCACCTCTCCCAGCACGTCGGCGGTTTCATCATCACCGAAGGCCGTCTGGACGAACTGGTGCCGATCGAGAACGCCACCATGGAGGACCGCACCGTCATCTGCTGGGACAAGGACGATATCGACACGCTGGGCATCCTCAAGGTCGACGTGCTCAGCCTCGGCATGCTCACCTGCATCCGCAAGGCCTTCGACCTGATCCGCCAACATAAAGGGCAGGAGTGGCGCCTCGCCACGCTGCCGCCCGAGGACCCGGTGGTCTACGACATGCTCTGCCGCGCCGATACCGTGGGCGTCTTCCAGGTCGAAAGCCGCGCCCAGATGAACTTCCTCCCCCGGATGCGCCCGCGCTGCTTCTACGATCTGGTGATCGAGGTCGCGATCATCCGCCCCGGTCCCATTCAGGGCGACATGGTCCACCCCTACATCCGCCGCCGCAACGGCGAGGAGACGGTGCACTTCCCCTCCGACGCGCTGGGCGAGGTGCTGGGCAAGACGCTGGGCGTGCCGCTGTTTCAGGAACAGGCGATGCAGATCGCCATCGTCGGCGCCGGCTTCACCCCGGAAGAGGCCGACCGCCTGCGCCGCGCGCTCGCCACCTTCAAGAAGCTCGGCAACGTCAGCGAATTCCGCAACCGCTTCATGCGCGGCATGAAGCGCAACGGCTATGACGAGGAGTTCTCGGAACGCTGCTTTTCCCAGATCGAGGGCTTCGGCTCTTACGGCTTTCCCGAAAGCCACGCCGCCAGTTTCGCGCTGCTGGTCTATGCCTCGGCCTGGATCAAGTGCCACCACCCCGGCATCTTCGCCTGCGCGCTGCTGAACGCCCAGCCGATGGGCTTCTACGCCCCCGCGCAGATCGTCCGCGACGCGCGCGAACACGGCGTGGTGGTGCGCCCGGTCTGCGTCCAGTCCAGCTTCTGGGACAACGTGATGGAGCCCGACGGCCGCGGCGGGCTCGCGCTGCGGCTGGGGTTCCGCCAGATCAAGGGCATGAAGGAGGAAGACGCCAACTGGATCACCGCCGCCCGTGGCAACGGCTACCGCGGCGTCGCGGACGTCTGGCGCCGCGCCGGGCTGCCTGCCGCCATCCTCGCCCGCCTTGCCGAGGCCGATTGCTTCGCCGATCTGATGCCCCGCCGCGAGGCGCTGTGGGAGGCCAAGGCCCTGACCGCCTCGAAGGCGCTGCCGCTGTTCGACGGCGACATGGACGGCGAGGCGATCTTCGAGCCGGCCGCAAACCTCCCCGCGATGACGCTCGGCGAAGAGGTGGTCGAGGATTACGTCGCCACCCGCCTGACGCTGCGCGCCCACCCGCTGGCGCTGCTGCGCGACCGGCTCACCCCGCCCCGACCGCAGTCCCGGACCTGATCCGGGACCTCAGGCCCGGCCGCGGCAGGGGCGGTGTGACAGGCAGGCCGATCCCGTCGCCTGCCGATCCCGCCGCCGCAAAGCTTCGTGATCACAGGCGACATTTCGCCGGCGGGCTGCTAAACTACGAGTCCCTAACGAGGTTTCGGACCCCACGAAACCGTCCGGACCCTCCCGTGCAAACTGGCGGAAAGGACGGACTCATGGCAAAGACAATTGGCAATCCCCTCTCCTGGACGGCGCAAGCGCTCGGCAAAGGGGTCACCTCCACCGGCGAGATCGTCGGCGAATTGCGACATCACGAAGCCATCCCCGTCCGCATCCGAAAGATCGGCACCGCCGACCTGCGCATGGCGCTGTCCAAGGGCACCGAGGACTTCCTGGCCATGCGCAGCGACGTGCTGTGGATCGTGCTCATCTATCCGATCGTCGGCTTCGTGCTGATCTGGTTCGCGGCGACGCAGAGCCTGCTGCCCCTGCTGTTTCCGCTGGTCTCGGGCTTCGCGCTGCTGGGCCCGGTGGCCGGCGTCGGCCTCTACGAGATGAGCCGCCGGCGCGAGGCCGGGATGGACACCCACTGGAGCGACGGCTTCAAGCTGGCCTTCTCGTCGCGCACCGCACCGATCCTGGTGCTGGGCGGCTATCTCATGGCGCTGTTCATCGGCTGGATGATGACCGCGCTGATGCTCTACAACGCGACGCTCGGACCCGAGGCGCCGGTCTCGGCGATGGCCTTCCTGTCCGACATCTTCACCACCACCGCCGGGCTGGAAATGCTGGTCTTCGGCATGTTGCTGGGCTTCGTCTTCGCCTGCCTCGTGCTGACTACCAGCCTGGTGAGCTTCCCGATGCTGGTCGACCGACAGGTCGGGCTGCCCACCGCGGTGGCCACCTCGGTTCAGGTCGCGTGGAAAAATCCGGTCACCGTGGCGATCTGGGGCCTGATCGTGGCGGTCCTGCTGGCCCTGGGCTTTGCCACGCTGATGGTCGGGCTGATCTTCGTGCTGCCGATCCTGGCGCATGCGACATGGCACCTCTATCGCCGTGCGGTGGTGCCAGCGGAGGACACGCAGACCTGAGCCTCGCGTCCCTCCGCAAATGTAGGATGGGTGCTCAGCACCCATCCTACGTCACGGGCTGATCAGCCCAGTTCCTCGTCCAGCACCGCCTTGAACTCGGTCCAGGGCATGTTGGTGTATTTCTCGCCATTGATGATGAAGGACGGCGTGCTGGTGATCTGGTCCTCTTCGGCATTTTCCTGGAACCATGCCACCAGCGTCTTGGCCATGTCGGCATCCTGCAGGCAGGATTCCAGCGCGTCGTCGTTCAGCCCGGCCATCCGGCCGATCTTGCGCAACTCGCCCACGATGGTCGACGGATCGCCCGAGGAAATCCAGTCCGACTGTCCCTTGTAGATCAGGTCGGTGATGCCGAAGAACCGCTCTTCACCACCACAGCGCGCGATCATCGACGCCCAAAGCCCATAGCGGTCGAAATAGACCTCGCGGTAGACGAACTTCACCTTGCCGGTGTCGATATAGTCCGCCTTCAGGTCCTTGTACTGGTTGGCATGGAAGTTTGCACAATGCGGACAGGTGTAGCTGGCGTATTCGATCACCGTCAGCGGCGCGTCCTCGTCGCCCAGCACCATGTCCTCGATGACAGAGGTGTCGATAGCGTCATCGCTTTCCTGCGCATCAAGCGCGCCTGCGGGAATCTCGGTCTCGCCGGCACCCTGGTTGAGCAGCCACCAGCCGCCCCCGGCCAGCAGGACCAGCGCCAGTAGCGCGGCGGGGATCATACGCTTCATATCTTCTTTCCTCTCGGGGTCGCTCATGATTTCGCCTTGGATAGAACGTTCCGGGCCAGGGCTTCAAGCGCCCCCTTGAGCCCTTCGTCGGTCACATCTTCGGCATAGGCCCGTGCATCCGCCGTGACCTTGGGGTCCGGGGCCGGCGTTTGTTTGGGCTTTTTCGCATAGCTGAACTGCGCCTGCCCCTCGGCGAAACCGGTCGGCGCCGTCTGGGTGATCCTGATCCGCGCGATCGCGTTATAGCCGTAAGCGGCGTTCACCCGTTCGCGCAGCCGGTCCTTCTGCATCTCCAGCATCGGCGCCATCGCCCCGGTGGTCAGCAGGGTCAGCGTCGCGCCGATTCCGCCGCGCCCGTAGGACACGTTCACCGGCCGCGCCATGGCCGCCACGTCCTCGCCTGCGATCTCCGGCCAGTGGGTCAGCAGCCGCGTCTCGGCAAATCCCCGGCTTTCGCTGGCCCGCCGGATGCGCTGGCTCAACAGGTTCGACGTCCGGGCAAAGCCCCGCGTCGTCGCTCTTCTCCGCTCGGTCACGATTGACTCCCTCTCGCTGGCGCTATTCTAGTGCCCCTCGCGCTCCGCGCCAGCAAAACCCGACATCCGCAAGGTTTCCTGACATCCCGTGAACACCTCTCTGAAATGCACCACATCGGCCCAAAAGGCGCGAGTGCGCCCTGCCCGACCTCGGGAGGGCCTCTCAGTCTCATGGGGCCTCTGTTTCGAAGCACCCCAAGCTGTCCCATGCGTGACCGATGTCGGAATCTGCCCTCCCGGGGGGGAGGTCGGGCAGGGCGCATTCGCGCCGGACGCAGCATCTCGGAAACACACCACCCAGCCAGCCCCCGCCCATGCGTAACCCCGCCACCCTCTCCGCAGATCTCCTAAGTTGGTACGACCACCACGCCCGCCAGCTCCCTTGGCGCACCCCTCCACGCGCCAACACCAGACCCGACCCCTATAAGGTCTGGCTCTCCGAGATCATGCTGCAACAGACCACCGTTGCCGCCGTCCGCGACTACTTCAACCGCTTCACCACCCGCTGGCCCACCGTCACCGCGCTGGCAAACGCCCGGGACGCCGAGGTCATGGCCGAATGGGCCGGCCTCGGCTACTACGCCCGCGCCCGCAACCTGCTGAAATGCGCCCGCACCATCACGACCGAGCACGACGGCCACTTCCCGGCCGATCACGCCCAACTTCTGAAACTCCCCGGCATCGGCCCCTATACCGCCGCCGCCATTGCCTCGATCGCCTTCGACCTGCCGGAAACCGTCCTCGACGGCAATGTCGAACGTGTCATGGCCCGCCTGCACGATGTCCATACGCCGTTGCCCGCCGCCAAGCCCGAGCTGATGGCGCTGGCCGCCCTACTCACGCCAGAACATCGCCCCGGAGACTACGCGCAGGCCGTGATGGACCTCGGCGCCACCATCTGCACGCCCAGAAACCCTGCCTGCGGCCTCTGCCCGTGGCGTTCCGACTGCCAGGCGCGGCTTGCCGGCACCGCCGCAGACCTCCCGAAAAAGACACCCAAGAAGCCCAAGCCCACGCGCCACGGCATCGCCTATATCGCGCGGCGCGTCGATGGCGCCTTCCTGCTCGAAACCCGTCCCGACAAGGGCCTCTTGGGCGGCATGCTCGGCTGGCCCGGCTCCGACTGGACCGAGACCCCTGCCGAGGCCCCTCCGATCCGCGCCGAATGGAAGACCCTGCCCGGCGAGGCCCGTCACACCTTCACCCATTTCCACCTGCGCCTCACCGTCAAGACAGCCCTCGTTCCGATGGACCGCACCCCGGCGCGCGGCGATTTTCACGAGGACTTCCGCCCCGGCGACCTGCCCACTGTCATGCGCAAGGCCTTCGACCTCGCCCACAAGTGACCCGGGCCAGCCCCAGCGCGGAATCAAGGCCGCAGGCCGCCGCGCATCGCCGGGCCGCCCCCCGGCATGGCGATATGGCTGATGGACGTCTGAACATCTGAAGTCGCACGGGGAGGCAGGCATAAAGTGCCCTCCATCCCCGTCGGATCGCCGCACCAAGGCCCGCCGACGCGCGGCTCACCCCCCGGTCTCAAACGAAAAGGGGGTGTCCGCAAACTGTGTTGGTGCGCTTCGGATTTGGGAAAGAGGGCCAACCTTCTTCCGTGAAGCCCACCTACGCCAGTTCATCAAGCCCTTCTGCGGACCGGCTACGAAGTATCTCAGCGGCTACATACGGTGGCTTGAGGTGCGACTGGCAGGGATGCGACCGGCGAACGTAATGCAAGCTTCGTAGGGCGGCGTAGCCGGGGCCATATGTCAGCTTGGAGACCATTGGAGCCAGTTGCTGCTCAGAGCGAACGGTTCGGGGCGCCCATTGCTTCAAGCATGGCCGGAAGTGACTGCACCGCGCCCGTTTGGAGATACTCCATGGCCCGCAATGCCGCCTGGTGCGCCTCGATGGACGACCCGCCGACGCAGTCCTCGACGACGCGGCAGAAGTAATCGGACTGGTGACCGTCCACGAAGGTGTAGTGAACGCAGACGTCCGTCAGGCCCCCGCAGAGTATGAGCGTGTCGACCTTGAGGCCCCGGAGCAGGATTTCCAAGTCGGTCCCGAAAAAGGCCGAGTAGCGCCGCTTGGGGACTTCGTAGTCCCCGCGCCGAAAGCCCATCTCCTCCTTCGCGATCGCGGTGCGCGGATCGCCCTCCAGGCAATGCACGTCCTCGTCGCCGTCGAGCTCCCGCCCGAAGTCGACATGGTCGTCGCGATGGACCTCCTGGATAAAGATCACCGGGATGTCGCTTTCATGCGCCGCCTCCACGAGATCGCGGGCGGCGATCATGCGATCCTTGTAGCCCGGCATGTTGTCGATCGACCGGACCTCGCTGTTGTCGATAAATGTGCTCTTCTGTATGTCGATGACGAGAAGGGCGGCCCGACCATCGATCAGGGCACGTTTGGTCTTGGTTTCGTTCGCCATGATGGTGGCTCCTCTCTTGTCAATGAAATTCGTTGCCGATCAGCAACATGCCCGCGACCAGTAGCGCAACACCGAGCATGCCGTTCATGCCCGGCGTCTGATCGTAAAGCATCACGCCCATGACGACCGATCCGACCGCTCCGATGCCCGTCCAGATCGGGTAGGCCACGCCAATAGGGAGCCGTGCCATGGCAGCGTAGAGGCCGACCAGGCTCGCGATCATGGCGATCGCGGTCAAGGCGCCAACGCTCCACGAGAAGCCCAAACCGAGCCGTTTCAGACCTGTCGCCCAAGCGACTTCGAGCAAACCGGCCATAATAAGAAAAAGCCAAGCCATTTCGACCTCCTGAGTCTCAGGTCGTCCTGACGAAGGCCGTGGGGATGCCGGGTCGTCCCGGCTGGCATGCTCGAGCCTTTATCTTATGGAGGGGCGCAGGTCAACGTCCCCGTTTAGAAGTTCCACTGGTCAAACTCGCAAGATCTGTTCTGCGCTTGGAAGATCTTCGGATCGCCCCGCTGCGCGGACCAACACGACTTGCGGACACTCCCAACGAAAAAGACCCCCGCGCACCAACGCGAGGGCCTTCCTCAACTCAGGCAGCCTGCTTGCACCGCCACCAGTACACCGCGCCGCCCAGCGCCGCACCGATGATCCAGGCATAACCGGCCAGCGTGTTCAGCCCCGGCACCCAGACCGTCGCGATCGAGAACACCGCCCCGATACCAAACGCAACCAGCGCGTTGTCATGCCAGCCGTTGCCATAGCGATAGACCCCGCCCGACATGTTATACAGGTCGTCGCGCTTCAGCTCCTGCTTCCGGATCAGGTAATAATCCACCACCAGAATCCCGTAAAGCGGCGCCAGCGTCGCCCCCAGCGTGTTCACGAAGCCGGAGATCCCGATCTCGGAAATCACCGCCGTCCACAGCCCGCCGATCACCAGCGCAAAGCCCGAGGTAATCAGCCCGGCCTTGCGGAACCCGATCTTCTCGGGCGCGAGGTTGGCGATGCCGTTCACCGCCGGGATGAAGTTGGCCACAAGGTTGATCCCCACCGTCGCGGCAAAAAAGGTCACCGCCGCGATGATCCCCAGCAGCACCGAATCGGTCCGCTCCACGATCTCGGTCGGGTTGATGATCTTCTCGCCGTAGACCACGGCGGCCCCGGCCGTCGTCAGCAGCGCCAGGGCCGAAAACAGGATCATGTTGAACGGCAGCCCGGCCAGGTTGCCCGCCGTCATCGCCCGCTTGTCCTTGGCATAGCGCGAGAAGTCCGAGAAGTTGATCATCACGGCCGCGAAGTACGCCACCATCGTGCCGATGATCGCCACGAAACCGGTGAACTCGGTCCCCCAGGTGCCTTCGGGGTTGGCAAAGATGGTCTGCGCCTGGCTCAGAAGCTGGCCGTCCGACTTCACCCAAAGCACCGCCAGCAGCCCGATCATCACCAGATAGACGAAGGGACCGGCGACATTCAGGAAACCTTCGACCCAGTCCATGCCGCGCCAGAAGATGAAGATGTGGAAGGCCCAGACGATCACGAAGGACAGCCAGTCCACAGCGCTCAGCCCCAGAAATTCGGCCCCGCCGGTGATCCCGGTCACCGACTTGATCAGCAGCGCCAGCGCGGTCGAGGCGAAATAGACCTGCACCCCGTACCAGAACACCGCCACCGTCGCCCGCAGGACCGAGGGCAGCTTGGCCCCCTTGGTCCCCATGCTGGCACGGGCGAACACCGGATAGGGGATGCCGTATTTCTCGCCTGCGGCACCCGACAGGTTCACCAGGAACATCACCATCAGCCCGGCGGTGATCAGCGCGGCAAAGGCGGTCCAGCCGCTCACCCCGTAGGAGATGAACAGCGACGCGACCAGCGAATAGCCGAACAGCGACTGGATGTCGTTGGCCCAGACGTTGAAGATGGCGAACCAGCCCCAGGTCTTCTCTTGCGGTGTGACGGGGCGCAGCGCGTCCTCGTCGGCGACGAATAGGTCGCTTGCGGTCGTGTCCATGATCTGACCTCTCCATTCAGATGACATTCAGACACCCACCCGCCGCAGTTCAGCGCCTCCCAACGCCTGCCACGGGCCTCCTGACCAGCACAGCGCATGCTACAGGAGCGGCGTAACCGGCGGCAGACAGGAAAATCCGACAGGACCTTCAGGAAAGCACGAACAATCCCGGCGCTGAACCTGACATCACGGAAATCTTGATCCGGCCCCGGTCCGGCGCGATACTTCCCGCCGCAGGGTGCCGAAACGTCAGGCCCTGCCCGTCAAACAGGCAAATCCGAGCGATCATGACCGCGAACCCCACCGCCCTGCAAAGCGCCCTGCCGTTCTGGGCCTCGTTCCTGCTGATCCCGCTGGCCTGGATCGGCGCGGCCTGGGGCGGCTGGACGGTCTTCCTGCTGCCGCTCTGCACATGGTATCTGTTCTCGGCGCTCGACGCGCTCACCGGTCTCGACCTGTCGAACGCCGACCCCGCGACACCGGACTCGCACCTCACCTGGTACAAGCGCCTCACATCCCTCTGGGTGCCGGCACAGGCGGTCACCCTCTTCGGCCTGCTCTGGTACGTCCCGCGCGCCGACCACCTCGCCACATGGGAGGCCATCGCGCTGTTCTTCGGCATCGGCGTGCTGACCGGCACCATCGGCATCAACTACAGCCATGAACTGATGCACCAGAAAAACCGGCTCGAACGCTGGCTGGGCGACATCCTGCTGGCCATGGTCCTCTACAGCCACTTCCGGTCCGAGCACCTGCTGGTGCACCACCGCTACGTCGGCACCCCGCGCGACCCGGTCACCGCGCGCTACAACGAGAACTTCCACCGCTTCTTCCCGCGCGTGCTGCGCCAGTCGCTGGTCTCGTCCTTCAAGGCCGAGGCCGCCATGCTGGCCCGCAAGGGCAAGTCCTGGCATGCCCGCGAAAACCCGTTCTGGCGCTACTGGGCGCTGCAGGCCCTGATGCTGGGCCTCGCCGTTCTGCTCTCGGGCTGGGCCGGTCTCGGCCTCTTCCTCCTGCAGGCGCTCACCGCGGTCTGGCAACTCGAACTCGTCAACTACGTCGAACATTACGGGCTGACCCGAAAGCACCTCGGCGACGGCAAGTACGAACACGTGCTGCCCCGCCATTCGTGGAACGCCGCCCACCGCGCATCGAACTGGCTGCTCATCAACCTGCAACGCCACTCGGACCACCACTACAAGCCCGACCGCCGCTTCCCGCTGCTGCAGAACTACGGCGCGGACGAGGCTCCGCAGCTGCCGTTCGGCTATCCGGTGATGACCATCGCCGCCCTGATCCCGCCGCTCTGGCGCCGCGTCATGAACCCCCGCGTCCGTCAGTGGCGCCGCACCTTCTACCCCGAGATCACCGACTGGACACCCTACAACACGGCCCAGACCCCGCTGCCCCGCTAAGCGCGACCCTCCCTGGCATCCACACCGTAGGCCGGGCTTCAGCCCGGCACCCCCGGCAACCGCGCCACGGCCCATCGCGCCGCATCCGCCACCACTGCATCCTCATCCTCGCAAAGCCCGCGCGCCACCTCGCGCAGCCGAGCGTCGCCGGAATTCCCGATCGCATAGAGCACGTTGCGCACGAACCGCCCCCGCCCGATCCGCTTGATCGGAGACCCCGAGAACAGCGCCCGGAACCCGGCATCGTCCAGCCCGGCCAGTTCCCCGAGATCCGGCGCCAGAAGCTCCGGCCGGGCGTGGTACTTCACCTCCGCCGAGGCTTCCGCGAACTTGTTCCACGGACAGACCGCAAGGCAATCGTCACAGCCGTAGATCCGATTGCCCAGAAGCGGCCGCAGATCCGCGTCCACCGGCCCCTTGTGCTCGATCGTCAGGTAGGAAATGCAGCGCCGCGCATCCAGTTGATAGGGTGCCGGAAAGGCATCCGTCGGGCAGACGTCAAGGCACTTCCGGCACGATCCGCAATGATCCACCTCCGCCGCATCCGCCGGCAGGTCCAGCGTGGTGAACACCGCCCCCAGAAAGAACCACGACCCCAGCTCGCGGCTCACCAGGTTGGTGTGCTTGCCCTGCCAGCCCAAGCCCGCCGCCTGCCCCAGCGCCTTTTCCGGCACCGGCGCGGTGTCGACAAACACCTTCACTTCGCCGCCGGCTTCCGCAATCAGCCACCGCGCCAGCCGCTTCAGCCGCTTCTTCACCACGTCATGGTAATCGCGGTGCTGCGCATAGACCGAAATCGCCGCCCGGTCCCGCTGTTCCAGCACCGCCAGCGGATCATGCGCCGGCCCGTAGTTCTCGGCCAGCATGATGACAGATCGCGCCTCCGGCCAGAGCGCCGCCGGGTCGCCGCGCCAATGCGCCCGCTCCGCCAGCCATCCCATCTGCCCGTGATATCCGGCATCCAGAAAGGCCGCCAACCGCGCCGCCACCTCGGGCACCGCCTCGGGCCGACAGATCCGCGCGGCGGAAAACCCGATCTCCCGCGCCTCGCGCACCAATCTGTCCTTCAGCGCGTCCATGTGCTTCTTCTGGCTGAAAATATCCCGGGGACTCCGGGGGCAGCGCCCCCGAAACTCCGACACCGGCGTATCAGAAATCCAGGTCGTTGTAATGTCGCGGCGGCGGAAACCCGGGGATCTGGTCGGCCAGAATCGACCGGAACGCCGGCCGCGACTTGATCTTCGCGTACCAGTCCTTGACGACGCCCGACCGGTTCCAGTCCACGTCCGAGATGTAATCCAGCGCCGACAGATGCGCGGCGGCGGCGAAGTCCGCCAGCGTCATCACGTCGCCCGCCAGCCAGCGCCGGTGGTCCAGCAGCCAGGTCAGGTAATCCAGGTGATACTTGATCGCCTTGGCCCCGGCCTTGACGTTCTTGCTGTCGGGAAATCCCTTGCCCTGCACCTTCTTGTTGACCCGCTCGTAAAGCAGGTTCGACGTCACCTCGTTGTGGAACTTGTCGTCAAACCATCCCACCAGCCGCCGCACCTCATAGCGCGCGTCCGTCGCCTTCGGCATCAACGCCGGCTCGGGATATTTCTCCTCCAGCCATTCGCAGATCGCCGCGCTCTCGGACATGGTCTTGCCGTCGATCTTCAGCACCGGCACCTTGGCGGCCGGGTTGCGGCGCAGGAAATCCGGGTCCTGAAGCCAGTAGCGTTCTTCCACCAACTCGCAATCGATCTTCTTCTCGGCAAGGCTCAGCCGGACCTTGCGGCAGAAGGGCGACAGGGGAACGTGATAGAGCTTGGCCATGAAAACAAACGGTCCTGAATGCGGGGTACCCTGCCTCTTTGCCGTGAAACAGGCACCAGTTCAACCACCCAAGCGGGGCCGATACGCGGCCTGCCGCCGGCTCGGGTTCACCTAAACCGCAGCCGGAAACCGTCAACCGCCACGGTGCCGCGCGCACGCATTCCGTCGACGGATTTGCGCCCTCCGCCGACGGATCGCGGCTATTGGAAACATGCGGACCGTCCGTCGCGGTCGATGGTCGCCGCGCCGTCGCGGACCATCTCGGCCCGTTGCCGCAACCGCGCCGACAGGTTTCTGGCCGACCGGCCCTTGGGGTCCGGCAATACCACCGCCAGCCGCGCCGCCTGTACCTCGCTCAACTCGCCCGGCCCGACGCCGAAGTAATGCCGTGCCGCCGCCTCCACGCCGAACACGCCCTCGTCGAACTCCGCCACGTTCAGATAGACCTCGAGGATACGCCGCTTTGGCCACACCGCCTCGACCAGCGGCGTGATCAGCGCCTCCAGCGCCTTGCGCAGCCAGTTGCGGCCCTGCCAGAGATAGACGTTCTTCACCACCTGCTGGCTGATGGTCGATGCTCCGCGCCCCGAGCCTTCCTCGAGCGCCGCCTTGATCGCCACCACGTCAAATCCCCAATGCTCGCAGAAATTGGCGTCCTCCGCCGCCACCGCCGCGCGCGCCATCGCCGGTGCGATGTTCTCCATCCGCACCCAGGCGTGATCGACCTTTCCCAGCCGCGCCTTTTCCTGAGCCATGTAGAAGGTCGTCGGCGGATTGAAGACCGCGAAAAGCACCACGAGGAACGCCACCAGCAGAAACGCCAGCGCCACGACGCGCCAGAACCAGCGCCGGATCCACCGGTGCGGACGGAACGGCGCGCGCTTCGCCGGTTTCTTCGCTGTATCTGCCTTGCCTGCCATGGCCGCACAGTAACGCGGGACTTGGGGCAATCCTAGGCCACAAGACAAACCGCTTCGTGACGTTTCGCCACCCGCCGCGCCAGCCCGGCCCGCAGACCGCGCAAGGCAAGCTCGGGGAACAGCCGCAACACCTCGGCGCGGACCGCCGGGTCGCCGTGCTCGGCCGACGGGAAGTAGCTCTCCGACCAGACGCCACCAGCCTGAACAATCTCGTGCCGGTTAAACAGCAGGTGCACATAGCGCACCACGCCGCCTTGCCGCAGCACGATATCGCGCCCGTTCACAAGGTGTTTCGCGGCCACCAGCACCTCTTCGGTCCCGGCAAACAGCTCTGCCTGCCAGCCGGTCACGAGCATCCGGTGCTGCTGCGACACTACCAGCGCCACGTCGTTGCCCAGCGCCCCCGGCGCAAAGACCACCGGCGCATGAGACCCCAGCGCCCGTGTCGCCTCGCTTCCGATCCAGCGCAGCACCTGCGCACCCCGGTCCCGTGTGCTGACCCTGTCGCCGGCCCGCAAGGTCTCGATCGCGACCGGCCCGCCCGGCGTCTCGATCAGCGTGCCGGGGGTAAAGCAGGCGGGGGCCGGAAACGGCTCCGGCTGGCCCGTCGTCAAATCGTTGGTGGTCAGCTTGGTGTTGCCGGGCTGCAGGTTCGGCGTCTGGTCGCCGTCGGCGTTCATGTCGACCGCAATGGTGGTGAAGGTGCCGTCGCCATTGTCGACCCGGATAAAGGCCGCGCGCATCAGCGGGTCGCCACGCACGTCGCCGAAACCGAGGAACTCATAGGTCAGCCCCGAGATACCATTCACGGTGATGGTCTCACCCGGAACCGGATCGCCGATCCGCCCGTCGACCTCGTCAAAAATAAGCACGGGAAAGGTATTCGTGGTGATGTTGATGTTGCCGCCCGAGACGAACGGATCGCCGTTCACCAACTGACCGGTCAGGATTTTCGTCGGCATGCCTGCGCCTCCGGATCGGGGCAACCATGCCACGGGCGCGGCGCAAGCCGATCAACCCGTCAACGCATCTGCCCAAACTGCACTGCCCGGGCGATTCCGCCGGCATTCTGAGGCCGGTCGCGCATCACCCTATCCCGGCCACAATCGGCCCAAATTGTGGCACATTTGAGGCAAACGTTAGCGAACCGCCCCCGTAACCGACAAACCCGCCAAAAACGAAAACGGCGCGGCACCCTCAGGATGCCGCGCCGCAGTCCAGTCAGGCCAAAGCGGCTTACTCCGCCGGCACCGCCGTCTCCTCCAGCCGCAGCGGGTGGGTCAGCTTGTCGAGCATCTCCAGCGGACAGATCTGAAGGAAGTTGCCGCGCTCGGCCTCCCAGTGCTGCAGGATGTCCAGCGCGGTGCGGCTGCCGGTCTCGTCGGCGTGGCGCTCGATCAATTCGTGCAGCTGGGTCTCCCAGTGCGGCACCTCGACCGGGTTGATGGTCACCGTCTCCATGTTGATCAGCTTGGGCGCCACGCCGTCGGGATCGTGCACATAGGCCATCCCGCCGGTCATCCCGGCCCCGAAGTTGGCGCCGATCTTGCCGAGGATCACCGCGACCCCGCCGGTCATGTATTCGCAGCCGTTCGAACCGCAACCCTCGATCACCACCTTGGCGCCCGAGTTCCGCACGGCAAAGCGCTCACCCGCACGACCCGCTGCGAAGAGGTAACCATCGGTCGCGCCGTAAAGAACGGTATTGCCGATGATCGTGTTGTCCCGCGCCACCAGCGGCGACACCATCGGCGGGCGCACCACGATGGTGCCCCCCGACAGGCCCTTGCCGACATAGTCGTTGGCATCGCCCGACACCTCCAGCTTCAGCCCCGGCGCCGCGAAGGCCCCCAGCGACTGGCCGGCCGAGCCTTGCAGCTTCACCGTCAGGTGGTCCGGCTGGAGCGCGTTGCGCATCCCGAAATTCTTGACGATGTGCGAAGAGGTCCGCGTGCCCACAGTCCGGTGCGTGTTCTGCACCGCGTACTGAAGCTGCATCTTCTCGCCATCTTCCAGAAACCGCTGCGCATCGCGCACGATTTCCGCGTCCAGCGTATCCGGCACCGCGTTGCGCGGCTTCTCGCGGTCGTACTTGATCTCATGCGCGCCATCGACGGTGATCAGCAGCGGGTTGAGGTCCAGGTCGTCCAGATGGTCCGAGCCGCGCGACACCTGCGTCAGCAGGTCCGCCCGTCCGATCACGTCGTCCAGACTGCGGGCACCGATGCTGGCCAGCACCTCGCGCACTTCCTGCGCGTAGAAGGTGATCAGGTTCACCACCTTGTCGGCATTGCCGGTGAACTTGGCGCGCAGGCTCTCGTCCTGAGTACAGACGCCCACCGGGCAGGTGTTCGACTGGCACTGACGCACCATGATGCAGCCCATCGCGATCAGCGCGGCGGTGCCGATGCCGTATTCCTCGGCGCCCATCATCGCCGCCATGACGATGTCACGACCGGTCCGCAAACCACCATCGGTCCGCAGCGTGACGCGGCCACGCAGGTTGTTCATGGCAAGAACCTGATGCGCCTCGGTCAGGCCCATCTCCCACGGCAGCCCGGCATATTTGATCGAGGTCGCCGGCGACGCCCCCGTCCCGCCGTTGTGCCCCGAAATCAGGATCACGTCGGCCTTGGCCTTGGCCACACCGGCAGCAATGGTGCCGACGCCGCTAGAGGCCACCAGCTTCACCGTCACCTTGCAACGCGGGTTGATCTGCTTGAGGTCGTAGATCAGCTGCGCGAGGTCCTCGATCGAATAGATGTCATGGTGCGGCGGCGGCGAAATCAGCGTCACGCCCTTGGTCGAATGCCTGAGACGCGCGATCAGGTCGGTGACCTTCATCCCCGGAAGCTGGCCGCCCTCGCCGGGCTTGGCCCCCTGCGCCACCTTGATCTCCAGCTCTTCGCACTGGTTCAGGTATTCCGCCGTCACGCCAAAGCGACCGCTCGCCACCTGCTTGATCTTGGCTGACGGGTTGTCGCCGTTGGGCTCCGGCACGAAATGCGCCGGGTCTTCGCCGCCCTCGCCCGAGTCGCTGCGCGCCCCGATCCGGTTCATCGCCACGTTCAGCGTCTTGTGCGCTTCCGGGCTCAGCGCCCCCAGCGACATCCCCGGAGTCACGAACCGCTTGCGGAT
This sequence comes from Litorisediminivivens sp. KMU-197, assembly GCF_056858395.1. Classification (NCBI taxonomy): domain Bacteria; kingdom Pseudomonadati; phylum Pseudomonadota; class Alphaproteobacteria; order Rhodobacterales; family Paracoccaceae; genus Litorisediminivivens; species Litorisediminivivens sp. KMU-197. The sequence continues at coordinate 129,020 of NZ_JBXEQG010000007.1, forward strand.
CGCGGTGACGCTCTCGACCTGCTCCACCGGCACCGCCTCGCCCAGCGGCTTGATCGCCAGCAGGTCGCGCAGGTGGATCGGCGGGTTGGTCTGCATCGCGCGGCTGTACTTCTGCCACAGCGCATAAGAGCCCTTGTTGCAGGCCATCTGCATCATGTGCATGGTCTGCGCGCCCCAGGCGTGGGTCTCGCCCGATTTCCGCGCCTTGTAGAAGCCGCCGATCGGCAGCACGTCGCGGTTCTCGCGATAGGCCAGCGCATGCACGTCGCGCAGCTTTTTCTGGATACCGGTGATGCCGATGCCCGAGATGCGGCTCAACATGCCGGGGAAATACTCCGCGCACATGGCGCGGCTCAGCCCCACCGCCTCGAAGTTCAGCCCGCCGCGATAGGACGACAGCACCGAGATCCCCATCTTCGACATGATCTTCAGCAGCCCGGCATCCACCGCCGCGCGATACCGCGCAACGTTCTCCGAAAGCGAGCCGTCCAGAAGCCCGCGCCCGATCCGGTCAGCCAGCGAATCCTCGGCGAGATAGGCGTTCACCGTGGTCGCCCCGGACCCGATCAACACCGCGAAGTAATGCGGGTCGATGCATTCGGCCGACCGCACGTTCAGCGAACAGAAGGTCCGCAGCCCCTTGCGCGTCAGGTGGGAATGCACCGCGCTGGTCGCCAGAATCATCGGCATCCCGATGCGCTCGGCACCCAGCCCCTCGTCGGTCAGCACCAAGTGGCCCGCGCCCGAGCGCACTGCGTCCTCGGCCTCGGCCCGGATGCGCTCCAGCCCCTGCCGCAGTGCGCCGTCACCGCCGTCCACAGCGAAGGTACAGTCGATGCTCACCATGTCGGCGTTGAATTGCTTGGTCAGCAGCTCGAACTGCGCATTGCCCACGAAGGGCGACCCCAGCACCAGAATCTCGGTCTGCGAGCTACTCTCGTCCAGCACGTTCTTGAGATTGCCGAAGCGGGTCTTCAGGCTCATCACCCGGTACTCGCGCAGGCTGTCGATCGGCGGGTTGGTCACCTGGCTGAAGTTCTGCCGGAAGTAATGGCTCAGCGGGCGATACTTGGTCGACAGCACCGCCGAGGGCGTGTCGTCGCCCATCGAGGCAATCATTTCCTTGCCGTCCTCGGCCATCGGCGCGAGCACCTGCTCAAGCTCTTCGATGGAATAGCCCGCGGCGATCTGGCGGCGGCGCAGGTCCTCGCCCTCGTGCAGTGCCTTCTCGGTCACGTCGGACAGGTCCTCGTCCAGTTCCTTGATCTTGCCGACCCATTCACCGAAAGGCCGCGCCTCGGCCAGTTGGTCCTTGATCTCGGTGTCGTGGAACAGCTTGCCTTCCTTCATGTCGACCGCAAGCATCTGCCCCGGGCCCAGTGCGCCCTTCTCGACCACCGTGGCCTCGTCCACCGGCACCATGCCAGCCTCGGACCCCGCGATCACCAGCCCGTCGCCGGTCACCACATAGCGCATCGGACGCAGGCCGTTCCGGTCGAGCCCCGCGCAGACCCAGCGCCCGTCAGTCATCGCCAAAGCGGCGGGGCCGTCCCACGGCTCCATCACCGAGTTGCAATAGGAATACATGTCGCGCCAGCTTTGCGGCAGCTCCACCGCCTGCTTCGACCACGACTCCGGCACCAGCATGGTCTTCGCCATCGGAGCCGAGCGCCCGGCCCGCACCAGAACCTCGAACACCGAATCCAGCGCCGCCGAATCCGACGATCCGCCCGGCACGATGGGTTTGATGTCGTCCGCAAAGTCACCGAACGTGGCCGAAGCCATGCGGATCTCGTGGCTTCTCATCCAGTTCAGGTTGCCCTTCAGAGTGTTGATCTCGCCGTTGTGCGCCAGCATCCGGAACGGCTGCGCCAGCCACCACTGCGGGAAGGTGTTGGTGCTGTAGCGCTGGTGATAGATCGCGAAGGCGGATTCAAAACGCTCGTCCTTCAGGTCGGGATAGAACTCCGCCACCTGCTCGGCCAGCATCATGCCCTTGTAGATGATCGACCGGCAGGACAGCGACGCGATGTAAAGCTCCTTCACGCCCGCCGCGATCGCCGCCTTCTCGATCCGCCGGCGGATCACGTAAAGCTCGCGCTCGAAAGTTTCCTCGTCGACGCCCTTGGCGTTGGAAATCAGGATCTGCTCGATCTCGGGCCGCGTCGCATTGGCCTTTTCGCCCAGCACGCTGATATCGACCGGCACATGCCGCCAGCCATAGATGTAATGGCCCATCCGCAGCACTTCGGTCTCGACGATGGTCCGGCAGATCTCCTGCCCGCCGAAATCGGTCCGCGGCAGGAACACCTGGCCCACGGCCAGCAACTGGTTCTGGCGCGGCTCGTGCCCGGTACGGCGCACCTGATCGTAGAAGAAGTTCACCGGGATTTGCACGTGAATGCCCGCGCCGTCGCCGGTCATGCCATCGGCATCCACCGCGCCCCGGTGCCAGATCGCCTTGAGCGCGTTGATCCCGTTCTCGACGACCTTCCGCGTCGGCTTGCCATCCTGCGCCACCACGAGGCCCACGCCGCACGATGAATGCTCGTGCTCTTCGCGGAACAGCCCGTTGTCTTCCATCCACTTGCGCTTGGCTTCCTCGGCGCGCACCCAGTCGGCATCGTATTTGGTCATGTCAGGCTCCTTCCACGCTGGCACCAGAGGGGGCTTGTCTCAGCCCGGACCGTCGGCGCGCCGTTAACGTCTGTTGTTCTTTTTTCGCGGCTTGCGGGTCAGCATCAGTGACCCTTCTCGCCGTCGGGACTTCACAAAGGGGGCATTTGTACAAAACAGGGGGTCGTTTTGTACAAATTGTACAAAACTACTCGGCCGCGATGGGCGAGGTCACTTGGGCATCCAGCCGCTTCAGGATCGCTGCCGCACAGTCGCGCCCGTCGCGGATGGCCCAGACCACAAGGCTGGCACCGCGCACGATGTCACCAACCGCATAGACGCCGTCCAGATCGGTTGCCCCGGTCTCGAACTCGGCCTTGACGGTGCCCCAGCGCGTGACCGACAATTCCGGGCAATCCCAAAGGGTTGGCAGGTCTTCCGGCTCAAATCCCAGCGCCTTGATCACTAGGTCCGCGCCCTCGACATAGTCGCTGCCCTCGATCACCTCGGGCGCCTGACGCCCGGTTGCGTCCGGGTGCCCCAACCGCATCCGCTGCACCATCACTCCTTCGACGGTGTCGCCGGTGAAACCCTGCGGCGCCGTAAGCCATTCGAATTGCACGCCTTCTTCCTCGGCGTTGGCCACCTCGCGTTGCGATCCGGGCATGTTCGCCCGGTCCCGGCGATACAGGCACTTGACGCTGTCTGCACCCTGCCTGACGGCGGTCCGGACACAATCCATAGCGGTATCACCGCCACCGATCACAACAACTCGTTTGCCCTTGGCGTTCAACTCGCCGCTTTCGAACTCTGGCACCGTGTCACCAAAGTTCGCCGCACGGTTCGACGCGGTCAGGTAATCGATCGCCTTCACGATCCCCTGAGCCCCGGACCCCGGCCCTTTCAAGTCGCGCGATTTGTAAACGCCCGTGGCGATAATCACAGCATCATGTGCCTCACGGATCTCGTTGAACGAGATATCGCGTCCCACGTCGCAGTTCAGCTTGAAGGTCACACCGCCGTCCTCAAGCTGCTTGTTGCGCCGCTCGACCACGTGTTTCTCCAGCTTGAACCCCGGAATCCCGTAGGTCAGAAGCCCGCCGGCGCGGTCGTAGCGGTCATAGACCGTCACCTGCACGCCCGCGCGCCGCAGCATGTCCGCTGCCGCCAGCCCCCCCGGCCCCGCACCGATGATGCCGACGCTCTGCGCGCGCTCATGCGCCGGGTTCGCGGGTTTGACCCAGCCATTTTCCCAAGCAGTATCAGTGATATACTTCTCGACCGACCCGATCGTCACCGTGCCGTGGCCGGACTGCTCGATCACGCAATTGCCTTCGCAAAGCCGGTCCTGCGGGCAGATGCGCCCGCAGATTTCGGGAAAGGTGTTGGTGGCCTGGCTGATCTCATAGGCCTCTTTCAGACGGCCGGTCGCGGTCAGGCGCAGCCAGTCGGGGATGTTGTTGTGCAGCGGGCAATGGCTCTGGCAATAGGGCACGCCGCACTGGCTGCAGCGCGAGGATTGCTCTTCGGCCTTGGCGCGGGCAAACTCCGCATAGATCTCATCAAAGTCCGAGTTCCGCACCTTCGCGTCGCGCTTCTCGGGCATATCGCGTTCGATCTGTACAAACTTCAACATCGCCTGCTTGGCCATATCGCTAACGCTCCGCTCGCTGAATTAAGATGACTGCCTTCTAACGCAGAGCTTGACGCTTGAAAAGTCAGCAATGCTGACCCTTTATTGACCCAGACGTCGGTTTTCGACGCATTTTATGCCGCACGACAGAATATTAATGTCCGCATCGGACCCAATTACGCGTTTCCTTTTGATTTCGTTGCCGTTTATACAGTGCCACAATTCTCGCCGAGGCTGCCTATATGTCGCTCTTCCACCTACTGCTTGTTGCTGTAATTCAGGGAGTTACCGAGTTTCTGCCGGTGTCGAGCTCAGGCCACCTGATTCTCCTGCCGAATCTGACCGGTCTGGAAGATCAGGGTCAGGTCATCGACGTCGCGGTGCATGTGGGCACGTTGGGCGCGGTGATCCTTTACTTCTGGCGCGACGTCCGCGAAGCGCTTCTCGGCCTGCCGCGCCTGATCCGGGGCCAGATCGACACGCCGGGCGCGCGGCTGGCTTTCCTGCTGATCGTCGCCACCGTCCCGGTTGTTCTCGCCGGGCTGGCGCTGAAGCTGACCGGCCTTGACGAGGCCCTACGCTCGGTCACCGTGATCGGCTGGACCATGCTGCTTTTCGGTCTCGTCCTGTGGTGGGCCGACCAGAGAGGCCCGGTCACCCGCGAAGCAAAGGACTGGAGCCTCCGCCACGCGGTGATCATGGGCCTTTGGCAGACCATCGCCCTGATCCCCGGCACCTCGCGCTCGGGCATTGTCATCACCGGTGCGCGCTGGCTGGGATATGACCGGACCTCATCGGCGCGGCTGTCGATGCTGATGTCGATCCCCACCATCCTCGCGTCGGGCACGCTGCTGGGTGCGGAAGTGGTGGGTGCGGCCGACTGGGACATGCTGCGAGTGGCCGCCATCGGCGCGGCCCTCGCCTTCGTTTCGGCCCTGCTGGCGCTGGCGCTGATGATGCGGTTGCTGCGCTCGGTCAGCTTCACACCCTACGTCATCTACCGTGTCCTTCTGGGCATCTTTCTGCTCTGGTGGGGTTATACGGGCTGAGCCCTCTGGCCCCCGGCCCTCACCGCGCTACAATGTCATCCAAATGGGCGCCGACCGTCCTTTACATCCTCACAGGAGACTCAAATGTCCCGCCGCCTGACCGCCGCACTTGCCCTCACCCTCCTGCCTGCCGCCGCCATGGCGCAGAGCGCCCAGCTTGCCTTTGAACTGGGCGGCGGGTTGTCCTACGGCCCGGCCTATGAAGGCTCGGACGAATATGAATCTTCGCCCAAGATCCAGGGCGCGCTGAATTCCGTCAGCTTCGGCACCTTCGGCATCAGCCGGGGCGAAACGCTGGGCTTTTCCTTTGGTCCGTCCTTCGGCTTCGTCGGGGCGCGCGATTCGTCCGAGCACCGCGAATTGAAGGGCATCGACGATATCGACTGGGCGGTCGAGGTCGGTGCCAAGGTCGGTTACACATGGGACTACGCCGAAGTCTCCGCCGCCGTGCGCCGGGGCTTCAACGGGCACGAAGGCGTGGTTGGCGAACTAACCGCCAATGCCATCCTGCGCCCGGACGACGTGACGACAGTGCGCGTCGGCCCCAAGGTGAGCTTCGCCGATGGCGAATATGCCGACACCTACTTCTCGGTGCCTGCGTCGGCCGCGAACCTCAGCCCCTATTCGGCAGAGGGCGGTCTGAAATCCGTGGGCGTCGCCATGGTGGCACGTCGTGAATTGACCGCCGACTGGTCCATCGAAGGCGCGTTGAGCTATGACCGGCTGATGAACGACTTCGCCGACAGCCCGATCACCCAGTCCGAAGATCAATACAAGGCCAGCGTGACGCTGATCAGGTCGTTCGACTGGCGGTTCTAAGGCTTGACGCAGGATGGGTGCTGGGCACCCATCCTATCCTCAGCCCTGCAGGGATTTCACCACAAGTTCCCCTTCGCTCCGCGCCTGCATGGCGCGCGCGGCCGCATGGGCCGCTGCCGCCGTGGTGAAGTAGGGGATCTTGTCGTAAAGCGCGACCGAGCGGATTTCGCGTGAGTCCTCCACGGCTGCCGCGCCTTCGGTGGTGTTCATCACCAGGGAAATCTCGTCGTTCTTGAGCATGTCGACCACGTTGGGACGGCCCTCGTAGACCTTCTTGACCACGTCCGCCTTCAGCCCGTGTTCGCCGAGGAAGGCCGCCGTGCCGGAGGTCGCCACTATGGAAAAGCCCAATCCGTCGAGGATCTGCGCGGTTTCCACCAGCTCCGGCGTCTTGTCGGCGTCCTTGATCGAGAAGAACACCTTTCCGGCCTCGGCCCCGCCCTCGGGCAGCACCATGCCCGCGCCCATCTGCGCCTTGAGGAAGGCCCGCGCGAAGCTGCGGTCCCAGCCCATGACCTCACCGGTCGAGCGCATTTCGGGGCCAAGGATCGTGTCGACGCCGGGGAACCGGGCGAAGGGCAGTACGGCCTCTTTCACCGAGAACCACGGCATGTTCGGATCAGCCAGCGTCATCGGATCGGCAAGCGGCAGCACGGTGTCGTAGTCCGCGTTCTCCGGGTAGGGCGGGCGCATCGGGAAAGACGAGAGCTTCTCGCCTGCCATCACCCGTGCCGCGATGGAGGCGATGGCGCTGTCAGTGGCCTTGGCGACGAAAGGCACGGTGCGCGAGGCGCGGGGGTTGACCTCGATCAGATATATTTCGCCGTCCTTGATCGCGAACTGGATGTTCATCAGCCCGACCACGTTGAGCGCCTTGGCCAGCGCCTCGGTCTGGACCTTGATCTCGTCCAGCACCTCTTTCGACAGCGAATAGGGCGGCAGCGAGCAGGCGGAATCGCCCGAGTGTACGCCGGCCTCTTCGATGTGCTGCATGATGCCCGCGACGTGCACCTGCTCACCGTCACAAAGCGCGTCGACGTCAAGCTCCACCGCGCCGGACAGGTAGCTGTCGAGCAGCACCGGGCTGTCGCCCGAGACCACCACGGCCTCGGCGATGTAGCGTTCCAGATGCGCCATGTCGCGGACGATTTCCATCGCGCGGCCGCCCAGCACGTAGGACGGGCGGATCACCAGTGGGAAGCCGATGTCCTCGGCAATCGCCATGGCCTGTGCGTCGGTCGAGGCGATGCCGTTCTTGGGCTGCTTCAGCCCCAGTTCGTTGACCAGCGCCTGAAAGCGTTCGCGGTCCTCGGCCAGGTCGATGGCGTCGGGCGTGGTGCCGAGGATCGGGATGCCCTCGGCCTCCAGAGCATTGGCCAGCTTCAGCGGCGTCTGGCCGCCGAACTGAACGATAACGCCGTGCAGGGTGCCGTTCTGCTGCTCGACGCGCAAGATCTCCATCACGTGTTCGAAGGTCAGCGGTTCGAAATACAGCCGATCCGAGGTGTCGTAGTCGGTCGAGACCGTCTCGGGGTTGCAGTTGACCATGATGGTTTCATACCCGGCATCGGTCAGCGCGAAACAGGCGTGACAACAGCAATAGTCGAATTCGATCCCCTGCCCGATCCGGTTGGGGCCGCCGCCGAGGATGACGACCTTGGTCTTGTCCGAGGGACGCGCCTCGCATTCAACCTCGCCCATCATCGGGGCCTCGTAAGTGGAATACATGTAGGGGGTCTGCGCCTCGAACTCGGCGGCGCAGGTGTCGATGCGCTTGAAGCTGGCAACGACGCCCTTTGCCGTACGGCGGTTGCGCACGTCCTTTTCCGAAAAGCCGGTCAGCTTGGCCAGCCGCGCGTCGGTGAAGCCCATCATCTTGAGCTTGCGGAGGCCGTCGGCGTCGCCCGGCAGGCCCTCGGATTTCACGCGCTCTTCCGTTTCCACGATCTCGCGAATGCGGGCGAGGAACCAGGGGTCGAACATGGTGACGCCGTGAATCTCGTCGTCGCCCAGACCGTGGCGCATCGCCTGCGCGATGGTGCGCATCCGGTCCGGGGTCTGCTGGCTGATTGCCTTGATGACGGCCGATTTCTCGGGCGCGCCCTCGATCTTGACCTCGTCAAAGCCGGTGAGGCCGGATTCCATCGACGCCAGCGCCTTTTGCAGCGACTCGTGGATGGTGCGGCCGATGGCCATCGCCTCGCCCACCGACTTCATCGCGGTGGTCAGATAGGGCTTGGAGCCGGGGAACTTCTCGAATGCGAACTTCGGGATCTTGGTGACCACATAGTCGATGGTCGGCTCGAAGCTGGCGGGCGTGACCTTGGTGATGTCGTTGTCCAACTCATCCAGCGTGTAGCCTACCGCCAGCTTGGCGGCGATCTTGGCGATCGGGAAGCCGGTGGCCTTGGACGCCAGCGCCGATGACCGGCTGACGCGAGGGTTCATCTCGATCACCACCATGCGGCCGTCTTCGGGGTTCACCGCCCATTGTACGTTGGAGCCGCCGGTTTCGACCCCGATCTCGCGCAGGACGGCGATGGAGCCGTTGCGCATGATCTGGTATTCCTTGTCGGTCAGCGTCAGCGCCGGGGCCACGGTGATCGAATCGCCGGTGTGGACGCCCATCGGATCGACGTTCTCGATGGCGCAGACGATGATCGCGTTGTCCGCCTTGTCGCGGACGACCTCCATTTCGTACTCTTTCCAGCCCAGCAGCGACTCGTCGACGAGGATCTGGTTGACCGGCGAGGCATCCATGCCGGTGCGGCAATAGTGGATGTAATCCTCGCGGTTATAGGCCACGCCGCCGCCGGTGCCGCCCAGCGTGAAGGCAGGCCGGATGATTGCCGGCAGACCGATCTCTTCCAGTTCGTCCAGCGCCATCTGCACGCCGGCGTCCAGATCGGCAGACCCGTTGGCGCGCTTCGGCGCGGTGATGATCGTGGCCTTGGGGTTCTCGAGCCCGATCCGGTCCATCGCCTCGCGGAACAGCTTGCGGTCTTCGGCCATCTCGATGGCCTCGCGCTTGGCGCCGATCATCTCGACGCCGAATTTATCAAGCACGCCCATCTCTTCCAGCGCCAGAGAGGTGTTGAGCCCGGTCTGCCCGCCCATGGTGGGCAGCAGCGCGTCGGGGCGCTCTTTCTCGATGATCTTGGCAACGACCTCGGGGGTGATCGGCTCGATATAGGTAGCATCGGCCAGCCCCGGATCGGTCATGATGGTCGCGGGGTTCGAGTTCACCAGGATCACCCGGTAGCCCTCTTCGCGGAGCGCCTTGCAGGCCTGTGCGCCGGAGTAGTCGAATTCGCAGGCCTGCCCGATGACGATGGGCCCCGCGCCAATGATCATGATCGACTGGATATCGGTTCTTTTGGGCATGGCAGACCTCGGGATGCGGCAGGGTGCGGCGCGACGGCGGGGGCATCGCGCAAATTGTCGTGGGTTATAGACATGAAGCGCCGGGGTTCAAGGCCGAAAGGCCCTGTTTGCACGGGCTCCGCGCAGGGTGCCTGTAATTTAGCCTTTACTTAAATAGCGTCCGGGCAAATAGTGAGGAGAATCCGACACAACCTCCGGTGTGCCATGACCGCCCTGCACCAGACCTTTGCCGCGCTGTCCGATCCGGTCCGCTTTGCGATGGTCGAACGACTGCTGAACGAGGGCGAGCTTTCGGCGGGCGAACTGGCCGGAGGCTTCGACATATCGGCGCCGGCGGTATCACAGCATCTGGGCGTCTTGCGACAGGCCGGGCTGGTGAAGCGTCGGGCGCGGGCCCAGCAGCGGCTTTACTCCATTGAACCGGCCGGGCTGATGGCGGTGGCAAACTGGGCCGACGACGCAAAGCGATTCTGGCAGGCCAGCCTTTTCCGGCTAGAACAGGCATTGCAAGGAGAGGCAGACAAACATGAATGACGTGACGCTTGAGCGCCGTTTCAGGGCATCGCAGGCACGGGTGTTCGATGTGGTCACCCGGCCCGAGTACATGCTGGACTGGTGGGGCCACGACGGCTGGACCGTCGAGGAGCAGACCCTGAACTTCACCCGCACCGGATGTTGGCATTCGAAGATGCTCAGCGACGAAGGCAACGTCTTTCACATCAGCGGCGAAGTGCTCGAGGTCTCTCCGCCCGAGCGTGTCCGCTTTACCTGGGCCTGGCACGACGCCGAGGGCAGGCGCGGCCACGAAAGCCAGGTCACCTTCACCGTCACGCCCGACGGCGCCCACACGATCTTCACCCTGCATCACACCGGGTTGCAGGACGAGGAAACCGCCAAGGCACATGGCGGCGGCTGGACCCATGTGATGGCCCGGCTGGAACGACAATTTCCCGGTTGACCTACCCACCCTTCACAGGAGGAATTTAAGATGGCCAAATACGTTTTTGCATATCACGGCGGAAAGATGCCGGAGACGCCCGAAGAGGGTGAAAAGGAAATGGCGGCCTGGGGCGCCTGGATGCAGTCGATGGGCGACAAGCTGGTCGACGGCGGCAACCCCGTCGGCAAGTCGCACACGCTGACCTCCGACGGGCTGAGCGAGGGCGGCGGCGCCAACCCGCTGTCGGGCTATACCATCGTCGAGGCGGGATCGGTCGAAGAGGCCGCCGAGATGGGCAAGGGCTGCCCGATCCTCAAGGGCGGCCAAGGGTCGATCGAGATCGCGCCGGTGATGGAGATGTAGGATCGGCAAGGGGGGCGGCCCTCCGCCCCTCTTCGCTTGACTTTCGACCCCGCAGCATGTGTATCGGCGCGAACCTGAGATGACCCCCGGAGCCGCCAGATGCACGCCTATCGCAGCCATACCTGCGCCGAACTGAACAAATCCAACGTCGGCGAAACCGTCCGCCTGTCCGGCTGGGTCCACCGCGTGCGCGATCACGGCGGCGTGCTCTTCATTGACCTGCGCGACACCTATGGCATCACGCAGGTGCTCTGCGACAGCGACAGCCCGGTGTTTGCCGAGGTCGAAAAGCTCCGCTCGGAATGGTGCATCCGCATCGACGGCAAGGTGAAGGCCCGCGACGACAGCCTGGTGAACCCCAAGCTGCCCACCGGCGAGATCGAGGTCTACATCCGCGGGATGGAAGTTCTCGGCGCGGCTGACGAACTGCCGCTGATTGTCTTCGGCGATCAGGAATACCCCGAGGAAACCCGCCTGCGGCATCGTTACCTCGACCTGCGCCGCGAGGCGATGCAGGAGAACATCAAGCTGCGGTCGGACGTGGTGGCCTCGATGCGCCGCCGCATGTGGGATACGGGTTTCCGCGAATACCAGACCCCGATCATCACCGCGTCGTCCCCCGAAGGTGCGCGCGACTTTCTCGTGCCATCACGCCTGCACCCGGGCCGCTTCTACGCGCTGCCGCAGGCGCCGCAGCTGTTCAAGCAGCTGATCATGGTGTCGGGCTTTGACAAATATTTCCAGATCGCGCCCTGTTTCCGCGATGAAGACCCGCGTGCCGACCGCTCTCCCACCGATTTCTACCAGCTCGACATGGAGATGTCCTTTGTCACCCAGCAGGACGTCTTCGACACCATCCAGCCGGTGATCGCGGGCATCTTCGAAGAGTTCGGCGGCGGCAAGACGGTGGACGCCGAGTGGCCGCAGATCTCCTACAAGGATGCGGCCAAGTGGTATGGCACCGACAAGCCCGACCTGCGCAACCCGATCAAGATGCAGGATTGCTCCGAACATTTCCGCGGCTCAGGCTTCGCCATCTTCGCCAAGCTGCTGGAGCAGGACGGCACCGAGGTCCGCGCCATTCCCGCGCCGGGCGGCGGGTCGCGCAAGTTCTGCGACCGGATGAACAAGTTCGCGCAGCAGGAAGGCCTGCCCGGCATGGGCTATATCTTCTGGCGCGATCAGGGCGAGGGCATGGAAGCCGCCGGTCCGCTGGCCAAGAACATCGGACCCGAGCGCACCGAGGCGATCCGTGAACAACTGGGCCTCGGCGTCGGCGACGCTGCGTTTTTCCTTGGCGGCAAGCCAAAGGCGTTCGAGACCGTCGCCGGCAAGGCCCGCACCGTGATTGGTGACGAGCTTGGCCTGACCGAAACCGACCGTTTCGCCTTTGCCTGGATCGTCGATTTCCCGATCTATGAAAAGGACGCCGAAACCGGCGAAATCGACTTTGAACACAACCCGTTCTCCATGCCGCAGGGCGGGATGGAGGCGCTGCAGGGCGACCCCCTCGCGGTGAAAGGCTTCCAGTATGACCTGGCCTGCAACGGTTACGAGCTGGTCTCAGGCGCGATCCGGAACCACAAGCCCGAGATCATGCTGAAGGCCTTCGAAATCGCGGGCTACGGCGAGGACGAGGTGAAAAGCCGCTTCGGCGCGCTTTACAATGCCTTCCACTACGGCGCCCCGCCGCACGGTGGCTGTGCCGCCGGGATCGACCGGATCGTGATGCTGCTGGCGGAAGAACAGAACATCCGCGAGGTCATCATGTTCCCGATGAACCAGCGCGCCGAGGACCTGATGATGCAGGCGCCGGGCGAACCGACCTCGGACCAGCTGATGGAGCTTGGGCTGCGGGTTATTCCGCAGGAGTAGAGGAAACCGAAACCGCAGATCGGCGTTTATCCGGCAGGAGGACACGCCAATGAAGAAGTTTCTGAAGTATTTCGCGGTCTACAAGCTGGTCAAACGCTTCATGCGCCGCCGTTGAACGCGAAAAACGCCCCGGCCATCGACGGCGGGGGCGTTTTCGCATCAACCGCCCCGGACCTGATCCGGGGACTCGTGGCCGGCGCTGACGTGGAGGTCCCGGCGCGGGGGCCGGGACACGGGTTTCTTCGCCCGAGACGTCAGTCTTCCAGCGAATCCTCGCGCTTTTCCTCGATGATCTTCAGTTCCTCGTCCTTGCGCTCGCGGAACCGCTTGCCATAGCCCTCGATCTCTTCGTCGGGGATGACCTCTTTCGCGCGGGTGAACACCTCATCCTCTTCCTCGTCGATGTGGTGTTCGTAGTCGTGACGCAGCTGCTTGAACTTCTGCAGCCATGCGCCCTGCGACATGTCCATCTCACGCAACTCTTCAAGAAGGTCGTCAATCTGCTGGTGCTCGTGCACCGAATGCCGTGCCGAATCCTGTCCCCAGGTCTTCGAGATCAGCTTGGAATAGAAGGTCTCTTCCTCCGCCGCCCCGTGCGCCTTGACGTCGCGATAGAACTCTTCCCATGCCTCCTTGCGCGCGGCCGAGGCGCCCTGCGTATCCTCGATCTTGTCGAGCAGCTCGCGGTGGCGGTCGTGGTCGGACTTCAGGGCGGTGTAGATATCAGACATGGGGGACTCCTCGTTGTTCTGCGCACAACGTTTCTTCGGGCGTGACGGTTCCCCGGCGGCCGGGACGCTTCCCTTTTGCCGACGGATGCCTATCCTTGGGCAGAGCCGCGTAGAAGGTTGATTTATGGACCAAACGAGACCAGTCGGAGCGCCCGTGCCGGGCTGGACCCCGCCGCCCCGGCCCTCGGGCAAGGTGCTGCAAGGCCGCTACGTCCGGCTGGAACGGCTGGACGCGGACGCCCACGCCGCGCTGCTTGCCCGCGCCTTTGCCGGGCAAGACGAGCTTTGGACCTACCTGCCGTGGGGTCCGTTCTCCTCGGCCTCGCAATTTCACCGCTTTGTCCGAGAGATCGCGCAGGATCCGCAGTATGTCTACTATGCCATTGTCGATGCCGCCGACGACGTGCCCCGCGGCATCGCCACCTACCTGCGCATCGCCCCCGAGGCCGGCTCGATCGAGGTCGGCGGGATCTGCCTTGCGCCCGGGTTGCAGCGCAGCCGTGCCGCGACCGAGGCGATGTACCTGATGATGGCCCATGCCTTCGACGCCGGCTATCGCCGCTATGAGTGGAAGTGCAACGCGCTGAACCTGGCCTCGCGGCGCGCGGCGCAGCGGTTGGGTTTCAGCTTCGAGGGCGTGTTCCGACAGGCGGCGGTCATCAAGGGACGAAACCGCGATACCGCGTGGTTCGCCTGCATCGACAAGGAATGGCCGGCGCTGCAAGAGGCTTTCGCGGCTTGGCTGTCGCCCGCCAACTTCGATGCCGAGGGGCGGCAGAAGGAACGGCTGGGCGACCTGACGGGCCTGGTCCGGTCGACCAGCGATCCGGCCGTCCAGCAGGGATAGCAACCGCCCCGCGCCTGTGCCCCCGGCGCGGGGCGCGTTGCCGCGGCCTCAGATCGCCACGCGGCGCGTCAGCCTTTCCTGCACCAGGCCTGCGATGCGCGCGGCTTGGCTGGCGGTGGGGCGGCCATCGCGACGCATGGCAAGCAGGTCGCTTGCCGCGTTGCCCAGTGCTTCGTCATGGGCGATCCGTGCCACACCGCTGAGGAACTGGCCGACATAATCCATGGTCTGGTCGTCGGTGCCGTCGCCGAGAATGCCGGCGATATGGGCCATGTCGTCCTGAAAGGCGATCTGGTCGGGCTGCACCTCTTCCTCGGACAGAGGGCGGGGTCCGCTGGGCTGGCGTTCGGGCGGCAGCAGCGACAGGATCACCTCCTGGAAGCTGACCAGAGAGGTGATCGGCTTCATAAGGAATCCGTCCGCCCCTGCGGCCACCGCCAGATCTTCGGCAAAATCGTCGCCGCTGGTGCCGAGGATCACCGGGATGCGCGGGCTGGCGGTGGCCAACTCCGATATCAGCTCCGCCCCGGACCCGTCCGGCAACCCGAGATCGACCACCACCACCGAAGGCCGATAGACCCGCAGGTGCCGCCGCGCCGAGCGCAGGCAATCGGCCCGCCTGATGCGAGCGCCCGATCGCAGGCACAGCAGTCGCATTGCCTCGCAGGCGAAGCGACTGTCCTCGATCACCAGAATGGTCAGGCCCAACAGCGGCCGATCCGCCGAGGGCTGTCGTGTCTTGTCGAAGGTATCCGGATCATCCATGACGGTGCTCTCCTCACGTCCACATGCAGAATGACCCGATGGAGGTTACCAAGCGCTTAACGCGGCTTGCCTGTCGCGGCCGGGCACGCAATAACCGCCCCCAGCCGTTTTTTCGCAAGGAGCCTGCCCCATGATCGGACGCCTGAACCATGTCGCCATCGCCGTCCCCGACCTCGACGCCGCTGCCGCGCAATACCGTGACGCGCTGGGCGCCAAGGTCGGCGCCCCGCAGGACGAGCCCGACCACGGCGTCACGGTGATCTTCATCGAGCTCCCCAACACCAAGATCGAGCTGCTCTATCCGCTGGGTGACGAGTCTCCGATCCAGGGCTTTCTCGACAAGAACCCCTCGGGCGGCATCCACCACATCTGCTACGAGGTCGACGACATCCTCGCCGCGCGCGATCACCTGAAATCCACCGGTGCGCGGGTGCTGGGCTCGGGCGAGCCCAAGATCGGCGCCCACGGCAAGCCTGTGCTGTTCCTTCATCCCAAGGACTTCAACGGCTGCCTGGTCGAGCTGGAGCAGGTCTGATGTCGATCACCTCGGCCATCGTGCTGTTCGCGGTTCTGTGGTTCCTGACCTTCCTGGTGGTGATCCCGTTCCGCATCCAGACCCAGGGCGATCTAGGCGATGTGACCGAGGGCACCCACGCCGGAGCGCCGCAGGTCCACAACCTCAAGCGCAAGGCCTGGCTGACCACCGGCATCGCGGGGTTGCTCTGGGTCGTCGCCTTCACGGTGATCACGCTGGAGGTGGTGACGGTGCGCGACATCGACAGCTGGATGTTCCAGCGAATGGACCGGTCAGCCACGCAGTGAGCCGCCGTCCCGGCCCCCGCGCCGGGACCTCATGGCCGGCGGAAAGGCCCCGGAACCGGGTGCGCGGCTAGAGCGCCAGCCCTGTCAGGCGTCCGTCGTAGATCGCCGCCGCCGCAAGCCTCGGCGCCGAGGCGTCGCCGATCCGCCGCGCCTTGATCCCCCGCGCTGCCAGCGCCTCGTGGAGCGACTGGTCCGCCACGTTACCCGTCGCCAGCACCAGCGCATCGGCCGCGAGCGTCTGGGTCTCGCCGGTCAGCAGCGACAGGCAGTCCGCGCCCTCCGGCCCCCATGCGGTCAGCGCCGCCTCGGTCACGAAGCGCACCCCAAGCCGCGCCAGCGCCTGTCGCGCGGGAACGTCGGTGGCCGAGCGCACCAACTCCCGGCCGACCATCGCATCTGGCGTGACAACGGTGACGGCGTGCCCCGCCTGGGCCAGGTGCCACGCGGTGCCGATGCCGCGCCAATGGCCGCCTTCGTCCAGCACCAGCACCCGCCGCCCCGGCCGCGCAAGGCGCATCATCACGTCTTCCGCCGACCAGACGTTGGCCGCCGTCACGCCCGGCAGTTCCGCCACATGCGGCAGGGCCTTCTGGAATCCCGTCCCGGCGGGCTGCGATCCGGTTGCCAGAACCACCGTGTCCGCGCCGGCGGCGACGATATCCTCCTCGCCCAGATAGGCGTTGAACAGAACCTCCACCCCCAGTCGATCCAGCTGGCGGGCGTACCATGCGATCAGCTCGGTCACCTGCCCGCGCCGCGGTTGTAGCCCGGCAAGGCGGAACTGCCCGCCAAGCTCCGGCCCCGCTTCGGCCAGTGTCACCCGATGGCCGCGCTCGGCCGCGACCCGCGCGGCCTCGAGCCCCGCCGGGCCGCCGCCGACCACCAGCACGGTCTGCGCCACCTTTGCCGGCGTGAAGCGGTCGCCGCCCCAGAGGTATTCATGCCCCGCCGAGGGGTTCACGAGGCAGGAAATGTAGTAATCCCGTCCCCGCCGCCCCCAGCATTGCTGGTTGCAGGACAGGCATCCCCGGATGTCCTCTGCCCGGCCGGCCCCGGCCTTGGCCACAAGGTGAGGATCGGCGATCTGTCCGCGCACGATCGACACCATGTCGGCCTGCCCGGCGCCCAGCAGCGTGTTGGCATTGTCGGGGGTGCGGATATTGGCCTCGGCGGTGACACGCGCGCGCAATTGCGCCTGCTTCAGCCGTTCCGCCAGATCGGCGCCAAGGTTCTCGGCGTACTGAAACGACGGCAGCAGCTTGTGGAAATCGAAGTAGCTGCCGACGCCGATGGTAACGTAATCCATCAAACCCTCGGCATCGTGCAGCCTGACCACCTCGACCATCTCGTCGCGGCTCAGGCAGACCGGCATCTCGGCGTCGTCGTTGACCGCCAGACCGACGATGAAATCCGCGCCACAGGCGTCCCGGATGCGCCGCAGGATCTCGCGCGAGAAGCGGGTGCGGTTCTCCGGCGATCCGCCCCAGTCGTCGTCTCGGGTATTGGAAAACGGCGTCCAGAACTGGTCGAGCAGGCAATGATAGGCGGCCCAGACCTCGACCCCGTCGAACCCGGCCTTCCGGCAGCGCACGGCCGCCTGCACGAAATCCTCGATGGTGGCCTCGATCTCACCCGGCGTCATCGCGCGTGACCCGTCGTTGTCGTGATAGCTCGGTCCGCCGGACGGCGACACATTGGCGCGCCACGAGTTGTCCCAGTCCCCATGTGCGCCGACGTGATAGAGCTGCTGGATCATAACCGTGCCATGAACCTTGCAGGCTTGGGTGATGCGGGCGAAGTGCGGGATCACATCGTCCGATGAATGGCGGAAGTTGCCGCGGGTCAGAACGGCTTCGGCGTTCACCGGCATCGGTTCAATGACGATCATCGCGGCGCCGCCGGTGGCGCGTTCCTCGTAATAGGCAAGATGCTGGTCGCCGGGCAGGCCGTCCTGCGCCATGTTGGTGGTATGGGCGCCGAAGACGATGCGGTTCTTCAGCCGCCGGTGCCGCAGATCGAGCGGCTGAAATACATGGGCAAACGTCACCTGCGGCCTCCCCTTGCTGATCGGGTGAGCCTGCGTCACATCGCGAAGACGCGCAAGCGGGGATGGCGGGCCGGTTAGGCGCAGGGACGCGTTACTGGCTTGGAGCGGACGTTCAGCGCAGCCGGGAAGGTCGGCGATCGCGCGAAGGCCTGCGGCTTTGTGTCCGCACCGTCAAACCATTGCGCTTCAATCCTGCCCCGTCCGGGACACCCGCCCCCGATCAGGATCGAGCGGCACCACCTTGCCGGCGCCGCCCTTGTGCGCGTGATCCTCGGGCGTGGCCCCGTTCAGACGCTTGGCGAACCATCCGGCGTCGAGATCGCCGAACTCGCGCTCAATGTCGGCGGGCGCGGTGCCGGACTGCAGCGCCGACAGGATATCCTGCGAGATGTCCCGCGTGGCCAGGGCCGCCGACATGGAGGTCCCGCGCCAGGACACCACCGAGCCGTTCCGCGCCCCGGCACCCAGCAGCCCGAAATGGGCGGCCGTGGTATCGCCGGGATAAAGCGCCGACTTGTTCGCCCGTCCGCCGCCGCGCTTTTTGTCGCCGTCGAAGCTGGCGGAGTAGAGCGCGGGTTTTCCATCGCTGACCCGGTAGCTGCCAATCACCACGACCTCTTTCCACGACGCCAGCGCATTCTGCGTGCCCTTGCGCTGCACCGGGCCGACCTTGTCCCAGGGCTCGGCGTTTTTCATGCCGGTGTAGCTGTCGGTCAGCCGGCCGGCCTCGTCATGGGTGCGATAGGCGTGGTGATCGAAATAGGACGGCACCCCCGCCTGCCCGCCGGGTGTGCCGGCGTCATCGGTCTGCACCGAGAAGGTGCATTCCTGCGGGATCGTGCCATCATAGCTCAGCCGGACCTTCCAGCGACCGGCGGGGGCCTCGGCGCCGCCGTCGGGATGCAGCGTGGAGGCCACGCAGATCACGAAGTTGGGGCGGGTCTGGCCGGTGTTCCGGTGACAGTAGACCCGCGCGATATCACCCAGGTCGGAGTAGGTTCCGGGCGTCAGCCCCGACACCTCGATCTCGGCCAGACCGGGCGGGGTGACGAACAGGCGGAAATCGGTAGCGGCGGCCTCGGGCGGCGTGGGGTCGGCGTCGGTCGGCTGCGACTTGGCCCAGATCTCGACGAAGTTCGATGTCGCGTCGGCGGGCGGGACCGCCCATGGCAGCATGATTTCGGTGTCCAACTGGCGCGCCGTCCGGCCCGGCGGCTTATGCGCCCCGGTGCCCAGCATGGCGCGGGCGTTGCCGCGCGACAGGTTGCGGTTGCCGGCGGGCATGACGATCTGCGTCGGCACCGGGCGGCGGCTTTGCAGAAGCGCACGCATGGCGTTTTCCCACGGGGCCTGCCCGTCCTTCTGGCCGGCCTGACGCCCGAAGGAGAAATTCACCACCAGCGGATACCCGCCCCGGGCACCGCCCTTCTGGCCCTGCCAGACCGCATCGGCAAGGCAGAACATCCGGTGCATCGCAAGACCTGCATAGTGGGTGATGAAATTGCCGGCCGAGCCGTGCATCGACAGCGGCGGCAGGTTGACGGCAAGGATGCGGATGTGCTCGGCCCGCTGGCCTCCGTGGTAGCCCGCCGCGAGGTCGAGCACATGCGCGCCATGACTGGTGCGGTGGTCCAGATCGCGGGGGCCGTAGGGCTGATCGCGTTCGACCAGCCCGGCACGCAGGTTGAAGGTGTCCTCGTCCTCGCCGCACTGGCCCAGCATCCGGTCGATGTCGCCGGCATAGAGCTCACGCCCGAACGGCAGGCCGTCCTGCCCGCCCCAGCCGCAGGCCTGTTGCCACGACGCCAGGATGCGTGTGCCGCCATCGGCCAGTCGCGTCCGGTGGTGACAAAGCGGCATACCGACGTCGATGACGCCCACAAGGACCGTGGTGTCCGGCAGCGTCCCGATCTGCGCGGGCGCAAAGTTCCCGGCCACCTCTGCCGGATCGAATGTCCGGTCCCAGGTGCTGCCGGGCTGGCGCAGGTCCCTGTGCAGCGTGTGGCGCGACAGGGGCAGCTTCAGGTGGCGGTCCGGCAGACCCGGCTGCGGCGGAACGCGAAAGCGGGTGACGGCGAAATCGGCCCTTTGCCCGATCTCGTGGTCAAGCCACCAGTGGACATAGGGCGGTTCTTCCGCCGGGGTCCAACCGGCGCTGGTCGGGGCGCTCCAGGCAAGAGGGCTCATGTCAGCGCCACTCCTTCTCTGCCTCGCCCCAGAGCCAGGCCAGCGGGGCGACTGCGGACAGCGCCGCCGACTGCGAGGTTTCCTTGTAGATGCTGCCGAACTCCGAGAGCAGGAAATCCGGCGTCGGCGCCTGCGTGGGATCGACCCGGTCGGCATTGAGGAAATCGCCCGTGCAGGGCGCGGCGCCCTTGGCCAGCGCATGCACCAGTTCGCCGATCAGGCAGCCGGCCTGCGCGCCGGCATGGCTGTCGATCGGAAAGTGGACCCCGGCGACGGTGCGGTTGGCGGCAAGACGGTGCGCCACCTTGAACGGCAGCGCACGGGCCTTGACGCCGTCTGACGCACGCGGCGCGCCCGGCGTCATCAGCTTGTAGAGCACCGTGGCCAGCGTGAACGCTTCGAGCGCGTGGCCGGAGGGAAAGCTGGAATGCGTCGGCGTCTGGATCATCGGCTGCACCTCGGCGGCCAGATCGACCGGACGCAAGGCGCGGCAGTAGTATTTCAGCTGCGTCTCGATCTGGATCGCGAAATCCTGCGCGGTGGCCAGCAGCATCAGCGTGTGCCGCCGCCGGCCCGGATCGAGAAAGGCCAGCGCGCCGTAATAGGACAGGAAGTCCTTGAGCTGTACGTTGATCTCGTTCAGGCGGTCGGACCGCAGGTCGGAATAGATCTGCAGCCACACGAGGTCCTTCTTGAAATACCCCATGTCCGGCCGTTCCAGCCGAAGGATGCGTGTCACCTTCTGGGTGCCGGCGGTGGCGTCAGGGGCTGCGGTCGCGACAAAGACATCGGCCGCGCCGTCTTGCCCGGTCACCCAGACGGTGCCGCGAAGCGCGGCGCGCACCACCTGCGCCTTGTAAGAATCCGCCAGCTGGTTCAGATGCGCGTCATCCGTCTTGTAGACCGGCACGTGCTGCGCGGTGGCAGCGCCGTCCCAATGGCCGAGTATGGCGTCGCGCGTCTGCACCAACGTGCGGCTGAGCATCGGCGAGGCGGCGCTGCCGGCATGCGCGCTGGACGGGGCGAAGGCGCCCTCTGCACTGCCTTCGGCACTTCCCTCGGCGCTGCCCTCTGCACTGCCTTCCGCGCTGCCCTCGGCACTTCCCAAAGCTGCCATGATGAAATCCCCTTCCTGAAATACCCGTGGCGAAAATTCTATGCAAAGCCGCGTCCGAGACAATCCCGTCGTCCGAAATTCACAAATTAATGACGTGTGTGGAATCCTTGAGATTCCGACGGTTTAGGGCTAGCCTTCTCGGCAACCGGACCGCGAAAGGCCCGACCATGACAGCGGCCAGACCGAAAATCTTTCTGACCGGCGGTTTCCGGATCGAAACCGCAGAAGGCACGCGCGTGGACATCACCGCCGCGAAGTCGCAGGGACTGCTTGCCTTGCTGGCAACCGCGCACAAGGGCGAACGCAGCCGCGCCTGGCTGCAATCGAAACTGTGGAGCGATCGTGCCCCCGAACAGGCCTCGGGCAGCCTGCGTCAGGCCCTGTCGCAGACCCGCAAGCTACTGAAGGTGGCGGGCATCCGTCTGGAGACCAGCCGCCAGCGCGTCGGGCTGGACCTGGACCAGATCGAGATCATCGACAACAGCGACGGCGAATTCCTCGAAGGGCTGGACGTGCGCGACCAGGAATTCGAGGCCTGGCTGACCGTCGAGCGGCAGAAACGCGGGGGCATCCCGCTGGCCACGCCCGACCAAGTGCAGGACGACAGCAACGAGGTCTGGGCGGTCCGCATCGTCACCGAAACCCGCGAACGGACGTCGGAGCGCTGGTTCGAGACGGTCTTCGCCGACGCCCTGTCGCGCAGCCTGCGCGAGATCTTCTCGGCGCCGGTGTCGGTCGGCGACGAGCCGGAGGTCAGCGCGCGGATGATCACCATCCGCGTCGAGGGCTACCCCGGCCCGCCCGGTCACATGGCGCTGCGGGTGCGGGCCGACCATCCGGCGGCACGGCATCAGGTCTGGTCCGGCCACCGCGCCGTGCGCTATCAGGGCGCGCCCAACCTTGAAGACCCCGAACTGCTGCGCCTGACCAATGAACTGGTCGAAGCGGTGGGCGACTACCTGATCCAGGTCGGGCGTGGCATTGCGCCGTCGAACGATCCGGACCGCATCTGCCGGCAGGCGCTGCGGTCGTTATTCTCGATGTGCCCCGACCGTCTGCAACTGGCAGACGAGCAGTTCCAGCGCGCCTTCGAAATGCAGCCGCGCGGGCTCTATCTGGCGTGGCGGGCGCAACTGCGGGCGATCCAATCGGTCGAGCGACATCCGGCCGACCCCGATACGCTGGTCGAGGAGGGCCGCTATTTCTGCGCCCGTGCGCTTGAAATGGAACCGGGCAATTCGATGGTGGTGGCGACTCTGTCCAATGCGCTGCGCCGGTTCGACCGCGACGATCAGCGCAGTCTGGCGCTGGCGCGGCGCGGGGTTCAGTTGAATCCGGCCAACCCGATGGCGTGGTGGGCGCTTTGCGCGGCGCATT
This sequence comes from Litorisediminivivens sp. KMU-197, assembly GCF_056858395.1. NCBI lineage: Bacteria > Pseudomonadati > Pseudomonadota > Alphaproteobacteria > Rhodobacterales > Paracoccaceae > Litorisediminivivens > Litorisediminivivens sp. KMU-197. The sequence goes on from NZ_JBXEQG010000007.1 coordinate 151,592, forward strand.
CCTACGTCGGCGAGGACAAGGCATCGCTGCGGGCCGGCGTGCTGGCGCGGCAGTTGGCCATCCTGTCGCCGCACCGCTTCTGGTGGGACAACCAGCGTTTCGTGCCCTCGCTGCTAGAAGGCGATTTCAAGCGGGCGCTGGAACTGGCCGAGCAGGCCCATGCCGGCAATCCCAATTTCCGCCCGCCCTTGCGGCATCTCGTTGCGCTCTATGCCCATGCCGGACGCTATGCCGACGCCCAGCGCGCGGTGGACAAGCTGAAGAAGCTGGAGCCGGATTTCGAAGTCGAGCGGCTGATCCACGACGGAGACTATCCGTCGTCTATCCTGCGACGGGTGCCGAAACTGGATACCGGCAAGATCCTCTCGGTGGGCTGAGCCGGCTGGCGGTTGTTGCCTCCCGGCAATGTCGGTATGACGCGGCGGTATGCAATTGCCTCGAAAGGCGCCGCCATGACCCTTCCCCCACTCACGCTCGACAGCGATACCGGCATCACGGCGCCCGACCTGTCGGATTTTCTGGCGGCGCAGGTGAACGGCGACGCGGTGCGGCAGGCGCTGGTGCAGGTGATCGAAACCATCGCCAAGGCGGCGATCCCGCTGGCGGCCCGGCTGGCGCAGGGGCGGATGCCCGGCGATCCCACCGCCATCGTCGGCGTCAACGAAAGCGGCGACAGGCAGAAGGCGCTGGACATGGCGGCGCATCACTATCTGATAGAGGCGCTGCGCGAGGTCTCGGTTGCCAACGTGCTGTCGGAAGAGGCCGACGACCCGATCAGGCTGAGCGACGACGGGCTTTTCGACGTCGCCATGGACCCGGTGGACGGCTCGGGCAGCATCGGCATCGGCGCACCGCTGGGGGCGCTGTTCGCGGTGTTTCCCAAGGGCGAAAGCTTCTTGCGGCCGGGGCGCGAGATGATCGCCGGCGGCTACGTGTCCTTCGGGCACTCGGTCGATCTGGCGGTGAGCCTCGGCAACGGGGTGGCCATCGCCACGCTCGACCCCGCGACCGGACGGTTCCACGTCGACACGCCCGAGGTGACGCTGCCCGAAGAAACCTCGATGATCGCCTTCAACGCCTCGAACGTGCGACGCTGGACGCCGGACCTGCAACGCTATGCCGAGGACCTGCTGCGCGGACCCTTTGGCCCGCGCGGGCGCGAATTCAACATGCGCTGGCTGGGCGCGGCGGTGGGCGATCTGCACCGCATCCTGCGCAACGGCGGCATGTTCCTCTATCCGGCAGATACCCGCGACGGCTATGAGAACGGCTTTCTGCGGCTGGCCTATGAGGCCTTTCCCATCGCCTTCCTCGTCGAACAGGCCGGCGGCATGGCGACCGACGGTCGGACCCCGATCCTCGATCTAACGCCCGGACACGTGCACGATCGGGTGCCGCTGATCTTCGGTGCAAAAAGCGAAGTCGCCATGTTCCGCGACTACCTTGATCACTAGGCGAAGACGCCGCCGCGTCGCCACTGCACGCAGCGGCTTCCCAATCCTGCGAAAACCCTGTATGTCCCCGCCCATCTGAGACGTGACGCCCTGACCCCGGCGCATGGAATGATAGAGGGGTCGGCGGCAATGGGGCCGCCAATCAAACGGGGACCCGGGATACGCCCGGGAGTGCCCCATACAGGATACGATGATGTTCAATATCTCGAAGAAAAGCATGCAGTGGGGCGAGGAGACGCTCACACTGGAAACCGGCAAGGTTGCCCGTCAGGCGGACGGTTCGGTCATTGCCACGCTGGGCGAAACCTCGGTCATGGCCAACGTGACCTTCGCCAAGCAGCCCAAGCCCGGTCAGGACTTCTTTCCGCTGACCGTGCACTACCAGGAAAAATACTATGCGGCCGGTAAAGTCCCCGGCGGCTTTTTCAAGCGCGAGGCGCGTCCGACCGAGAAAGAGACGCTCACTGCCCGCCTGATCGACCGCCCGATCCGCCCGCTGTTCGTCGACGGCTTCAAGCATGAAGTCCTCGTGATGTGCACCGTGCTGTCGCACGATCTGGTCAACGACCCCGACATCGTGGCGATGATCGCCGCCTCTGCCGCGCTGACAATTTCCGGCGCCCCCTTCATGGGTCCGATCGCCGGTTGCCGCGTCGGTTACGTGGACGGCGACTACATTTTGAACCCGGAAGTCGAGGACATGCACGACCTGCGCCTCAACCCGGAACAGCGTCTGGACCTCGTCGTCGCCGGCACGAAAGATGCCGTGATGATGGTGGAATCGGAAGCCTACGAGCTGACCGAAGAGGAAATGCTGGGCGCCGTGACCTTCGCGCACGAGCAGATCCAGCCGGTGATCGACCTGATCATCAGCCTCGCCGAAGACGCCGCGAAAGAGCCCTTCGACTTCCAGCCGCCGGACTACTCGGACCTCTTCGCAGCGGTGAAAGCCGCCGGTGAAGAGCAGATGCGCGCCGCTTTCGCCATCACCGACAAGCAGCAACGCACTACGGCCGTCGCCGAGGCCCGCACTGCGATCAAGGAAGCGCTGTCCGAAGAGCAGCTGGAAGACCCGAACCTCGGGTCGGCGCTGAAGAAGCTGGAAGCGTCCATCCTGCGCGGTGACGTGGTCAAGACCGGCAAGCGGATTGACGGACGCGGCACCGCCGACGTGCGCCAGATCGTCTGTGAAACCGGCCTGCTGCCGCGGACCCACGGGTCGGCGCTGTTCACCCGTGGCGAAACGCAGGGTCTGGTCGTGACCACGCTGGGCACCGGCGATGACGAACAGTTCATCGACGCGCTGCACGGCAACTTCAAATCCAACTTCCTGCTGCACTACAACTTCCCGCCCTACTCGGTCGGTGAAGCGGGTCGCGTGGGCCCTCCGGGCCGCCGCGAAATCGGTCACGGCAAACTGGCATGGCGCGCGCTGCAAGCGGTGCTGCCGGCGCCCACCGATTTCCCCTACACCGTGCGCGTGGTGTCCGAGATCACCGAATCGAACGGTTCGTCCTCGATGGCATCCGTCTGCGGCGGCTCGTTGTCGATGATGGACGCGGGCGTTCCGCTGAAATCGGCGGTGGCCGGTGTGGCGATGGGCCTGATCCTCGAAGAGGACGGTGACTATGCCATTCTGACCGACATCCTTGGCGACGAGGATCACCTCGGCGATATGGACTTTAAGGTCGCAGGCACCGAAAACGGCATCACCTCGCTGCAGATGGACATCAAGGTGGCGGGCATCACGCCTGACATCATGAAGAACGCCTTGGCGCAGGCCAAGGAAGGCCGGATGCACATCCTGGGCGAGATGTCCAAGGCGCTGACTGGCGCCGCGGAATTCTCGGTCCACGCGCCGCGCATCGAAACGATGCAGGTGCCGACCGACAAGATCCGTGAAGTCATCGGCTCGGGCGGCAAGGTTATCCGCGAGATCGTGGAAGTGTCGGGCGCCAAGGTCGACATCAACGACGACGGCATCATCAAGATCGCTTCCCCCAACGGCGAAGCCATCCAGAAGGCCTATGACATGATCTACTCGATCGTGGCAGAGCCCGAGGAAGGCAAGGTCTACAAGGGCAAGGTCGTGAAGATCGTCGATTTCGGCGCCTTCGTGAACTTCTTCGGCAAGCGCGACGGGCTGGTGCACGTCAGCCAGATCGAGAACCGCCGCCTGAACCATCCTTCGGATGTGCTGAAGGAAGGCCAGGAGGTCTGGGTCAAGCTGCTGGGCTTCGACGATCGCGGCAAGGTGCGCCTGTCGATGAAAGTCGTCGATCAGGAGACCGGCGAAGAAGCCAAGAACGAAGAGAACGCGGAGTAATCCGCCCTCTTTCGCAAGACAGAAGCCCCGGTGGAGACACCGGGGCTTTTTTCATGGCTGTGTGGAATGACAGCGTCCCGGACCTCGTGGCCGATGCCCGCCAAGAGGTCCCGGCGCGGCGGCCGGGACGAGGATGCGCTCAGATGATCTCGTCCTCGTCGAACAGCGGCGAGGCCTCGCGCTGCTCGGAGACATGGTCCACCACCCGTTCCGCCGCCGCCTCGGACGGCGTCAGGGCGATATGGAACAGCGCGTCGCCCTCGTTCAGCACCGGCATGTTGGTGCGGCCGATGATAATGCCTTCCATGTCGCTGACGATCTCGATGTCGACATCGCCTGCCGGGTCGGCCACCGCGCCCAGCACGTCGCCCTCGGTCACGTAGTCGCCGATGGTGCGATAGGTGCGCAGCAGCCCGCCCGAAGGTGCTCGCAACCAGCTGGAACGGTCCGACAGCAGCGGCGCCACCTTGGCCTGCGGCACCCCGCGTGCGCCGATCATGCCCAGCTTGTGCATCACCCTGAGGATCCCGGCGACACCGGCGCGGGCAGCGTATTCGTCAAAGCGCAGCCCTTCGCCCGCCTCGTAGAGCAGCACGTCGCAGCCCGCTTCCTCGGCGGCGTGGCGAAGCGACCCGTCGCGCAGTTTCGATTGCAGCATCACCGGCGCGCCGAAGGCCCGGCCAAGGTCGGCAAGGCGCTCGTTGCCGGGGGTCAGCCGGATCTGCGGCAGGTTCTCGCGGCGGATTGCGGCAGAGTGCAGGTCGATCCCGAGGTCCGAGCGCTGGACGATTTCGGTCATGAACAGATGCGCCAGCCGCGCCGCCAGAGACCCCGACGGATGCCCGGGAAAGCAGCGGTTGAGATCGCGGCGGTCGGGCAGATAGCGGGAATGGATCAGGAACCCGAAGGAGTTCACGATCGGCACCGCCAGCAGCGTCCCGGCAAGGCGCGCGACCGGCCGGGCGCGGAGCAGGCGGCGGACCACCTCGACCCCGATCACCTCGTCGCCGTGGATAGCCGCCGAGACGAAGACAACCGGCCCGTCGCGGCGGCCGTGGACCACGTGGACCGGCATGGTGACCGGCGTGTGATCAGGCATCTGGCTGACCGGCAACTCCACGATGGCCCGGCTTCCCGGCGTGATGGACTGACCGCCGATCTCGAATGCCTTGCGCTTGGTCATGACTGCCCTCTGATGTCCTGCCCCCCTTGCGATAGGAAATCGCGGCGGGCTTGTCCATCATCGTGGTCAGCTTGCCCCAAGCTTCTGCTTTACAGCGGAAAAATAGGGCGGGCTGTTGCCCACCGGCATCTGGATCTCGGAAATTCCGTCTGCATCCGCCTTCAGACCGGCCTCGACGCCGGCAAAGATCGCCAGCGCCACCTGGTCGAGTGACACCCCTTGCTTGCGATAGATCGACGACGAATACATGCACAACCGGATCGCCGCCACCACGCTGGCACCGTTGGATTTGGCCCAGCCGTTGTAAAGCGCGGTGGCCGCCACCGCATTGGTGCCCACCGCCGCGACATCGTCAAGAAAGCTCTTGTCGGTGGCGTAGGATGATCCATTGGGCGGCGCGACGTAGATCATCGCGCGGTTCGAGGTATTGCCGGCCGGGCAGTGCCTGTCCGAGAAGACATCGAGGCACGCCAGCCCCGTGTAATCCTTCTGGGAATCGACCCGGGCATTCAGCAGCGCCATCACCGCCGCTGGATCGGCGTTACCGAAGGGTTGCACCACCGTCTGGCCCACCGCCACGTTATCGGCCAGCGCGACATGCAGGTTCTGATAGGCGTCGGTCGCCTGTCCGGCCTCGCCCAGCGCCTGCTTGAAACCGGCATTGATGCCGCCGCCGCCCACATAGAGCGCCTGCGAATTGCCCGCGTTCATCGAAGCGATTGCCGCACCGCTGTCCTGCGCCGCGTAGTAAAGATGGGGATAGGCGCCATCGTCCACCTGCTGGAAGACGGCTTTGACCTTGGTGCCGGGAATGAGTGTCATGGGGAATTCCTTGATCTGAACCTTGTCAGACTATCGGAAACCCTGTCCACGCTTGTGATACAGGTCACACAGAAAGCCCGCAAGAGTTGATCTTGCGGGCTTTCGTGCAGTTTCTGGGAGATCAGGCCGGAGCCTTCGTCTTGCGGAGATAGGGAAGGATGGTCTCGAACTCGCCGAACTTCTCCTTGGCGTCCGCATCACTGACCGCCGCCGGAATGATCACGTCCTCGCCGGGGTTCCAGTCGGCGGGGGTGGCGACGCCCTTGGTGCCCATCTGCAACGCGTCCAGCGCCCGCAGCACCTCGGCGAAGTTGCGCCCGGCCGTCATCGGGTAGGTCATCGACAGCTTCAGCTTCTTGTCCGGCCCGATGATGAAGACCGCCCGCACGGTGGCGCTGTCATTGGGGTTCGGGTTGTCGGGCAGGTAGTATTCCGCCGGCAGCATGTCGAAGGCCTTGGACACCGCCAGTCCCTTGTCGGCGATGATCGGAAAGGCGGGATCGGCACCGCCGACCTTCTCGATGTCCTTCTTCCACTTCTTGTGGTCCTCGACGCCGTCGACAGAGACGCCGATCACTTTGGTGCCGCGCTTTTCCCATTCGTCCTTCAGGCGCGCCACGGCGCCGAATTCGGTGGTGCAGACCGGCGTGAAATCCTTGGGATGAGAGAACAGGATCGCCCAGCTATCACCGATCCAATCGTGAAAGGTGATGGTTCCTTGGTCGGTCTCGGCGGTAAAATTCGGCACGGTTTCGTTGATGCGCAGTCCCATGACTTGCTCCTGTCCGTTGCTTTCCGGAAACACCCGGAAATTTGATCAAATTACGTCGGCCGCGTATTGCGACCTTCCACATGTGGTGACACAGTGCCGTCATTCCTAGGGAGGTCAACCAATGATCGAGAAACGCCAGTTCTACATCGACGGGGCCTGGGTCGACCCGGCCGCGCGCAACGATTTCGAGGTCATCGACCCTTCGACAGAAGAACCCTGTGCGGTGATTTCGCTGGGCGGTCAGGCCGACACCGATGCCGCCGTCGCCGCGGCGCGGGCGGCCTTTGACGACTGGGCCTTTACGCCCATCGAGGACCGCGTGGCGCTGCTGGAAAAGCTCTACGGGATCTACAAGTCGCGGGCCGCCGAGATGGGCGCAGCAATCAGCAAGGAGATGGGCGCGCCGATCGACTATGCCAACGCCAACCAGGTCGGCGCGGGCACTTGGCATATGAGCGGGTTCCTAAAGGCGCTGAAGGATTTCCGGTTCGAGCGTGATTTCACCGCGACCGAGAAGACCCTGCTGGAACCCATCGGCGTCTGCGGGCTGATCACGCCGTGGAACTGGCCGATGAACCAGGTGGTGCTGAAAGTCTTTCCGGCGCTGGCGGCGGGCTGCACCATGGTGCTGAAACCGTCCGAGATCGCGCCTCTGTCGTCGCTGCTTTTCGCGGAATTCGTCGACGAGGCCGGCTTCCCCAAGGGGGCCTTCAACCTGGTGAACGGCGATGGCGCGGGCGTCGGATCCCAGTTGTCGGCACACAAGGATGTCGACATGATCTCCTTCACCGGCTCGACCCGTGCGGGCATCGCGATTTCCAAAGCGGCGGCCGATACACTTAAGCGGGTGTCGCTGGAACTGGGCGGCAAGGGCGCGAACATCATCTTCGCCGACGCCGACGACGGCGCGGTAAAACGCGGCGCGCGCCACTGTTTCGCCAACTCGGGCCAATCCTGCAACGCACCGACGCGAATGCTGGTGGAACGCTCGAAATACGACGAGGCGGTAGAGGTGGCCGCGAAGGTGGCCGGGGAAACGCGCGTGGGACCAGCCTCGGACCCCGGCAAATTCATCGGGCCTGTGGTGTCCAAAACCCAGTTCGACAAGATCCAGGCGCTGATCGAGACCGGCATGGGCGAAGCGCGGCTGGTGGCTGGCGGACCGGGCCGACCAGAGGGGTTGAACCGCGGCTACTTCGTGCGCCCGACGGTGTTTGCGGACGTGACCAACGACATGACCATCGCGCAGGAAGAGATCTTCGGCCCGGTGCTGTCGATTCTGCCCTTCGACACCGAGGACGAGGCGATCCGCATCGCCAACGACACCCCCTACGGGTTGGCGGACTACGTGCAGACCGAAGACGACGACAAGCGCCGCCGGGTGGCGCGGCGCCTGCGTGCGGGGATGATCGAGACCAACGGCCAGGGCTTCGCCAAGGGATCGCCTTTCGGCGGTTACAAGCAGTCGGGCAACGGGCGCGAAGGCGGCACCTACGGGATCGAGGAGTTCCTCGAGGTCAAGGCGGTGTCCGGCTGGTCGAAGGATGATGGGTGAAGATCACCCATCCCGCGGGGCGCCGCGCATGACTTCATCGCGCAGCGCCTCCATCAGGGTGCGCAGAGTTTTCTCATAGCGCTCGCTGGTCAGGCGCCCGGCGTCGTTGAACTGGTCGCGGCCCTGTGCCACCAGCACCTCGGGCCCCTGCAGGATGCGGGTGCGGAACGGCACGAGGCAGGCGCGCAGCATGGTCTGCGTGCGCTCGCCCCCGGCGCGGCCTGCCGCCGCCGACATGATCGCCACGGGCTTGCCGGCCAAGGGTTTGCCCTCGGCCCGGCTGACCCAGTCGAGCGCGTTCTTCAGCACGCCGGAAAGGCCCTTGTTGTATTCGGGTCCGGAAATGACCACCGCGTCGGCGACGGCGATCTGATCGGCGAGACGCTGGACCTCCGGCGGGATGCCCTGCGACGTCTCGAGGTCTCCGTCGTAAAGCGGCAGGTGCAGGTCGGCCTCTGCGGTGCGGGCTTCTCCGAACAGGCGCAGCGCCTCGCGCATCAGCTTGGTATTGGCCGAATCGCGCCGGAGTGATCCGGAGATGCCCAGAAGGTTTGTCATGATGCGCCGTTCCCTGCCCTTGGCCACGGACCTACCGTGAAACGGCCAAATGGCAAGGCGCAAGCCACCCGGCATGAAAAACCCCGGCCCGCGCGTGGCGCGGACCGGGGCGATGTCTTTCAGCCGACCGGGATCAGTTCGGCAGGATCACGATCTCGACCCGGCGGTTCTGCGCCTTGCCGGCAGCCGTCAGGTTGTCGGCGACCGGCTGGCTTTCGCCGCGACCGATGGTCTGGATCCGCGCGCCCGACACACCCGAGGCGGTCAGAACGTTGGCGACCGATTGCGCCCGGCGCTGCGACAGGCCGATGTTGTAGGATGCCTCGCCGTCGCTGTCGGTGTGGCCGATCACCTGAATGGTGGAATTCGGGTAGTTGTTCAGCACGCCCGCCGCCGCCCGCAGGTCGGCTTGCAGTCCGGGGCGCAGGCTGGCGTCGTCCACGGCGAACAGGATGTCGTTCGGCATGGTGACGATCAGTCGGTCGCCGGTGTTGACGATCTTGATGTTGGGGTTCTGGATCGCGTCGCGCAGCGCCTGCTCTTGCTGGTCAAGCTGGTTGCCGATCACGGCGCCGGCACCGGCGCCGACGATCGCGCCGCCGATGATGCGGTTGCGCTTCTCGACCTCGTTGCCGCCAACGGCCGCACCAGCGGCTGCGCCGGCCAGACCGCCCAGGATCGCACCAGCGCGGGCGTTCTGGTTCTGGTTCGGGCCTTGCGTGGTACAGGCCGCCAGACCGAGGGTGGTGGCGGTTGCCAGAAGGATGGGTTTATTCAGAAGTTTCATTCGTTTGCCTCTTGTTCCGCGATATCGCGTCGCGACGCGCTATACACTGGCGCGGAGACTGCTACCCGTCACAACTTCGTGCAAGGGCTAATCGGCGGATGTTTGCCAAACGGCGGCCTTTCGCCCCGACCGGACAGCCCCGGAGCGAGCGCATGGCTGCGCCGGGACGTCCCGATGCAGCGCCGTTCGTGTGGCACGGCGCTCAAGCCTCGGCCCGCGCCGATTCATAGGCCAGCAACGCCCGCTTCACCGGCAGCCCCCAGTGATAGCCCCCCAGTGCACCCGATTTTCGCAATGCCCGGTGACACGGGATCAACCACGAGATCGGGTTGCGCCCGACCGCCGTCCCCACCGCGCGCACCGCGCGGGGCGCGCCAATGGACTGGGCAATCTCGGAATAGGTCGTCACCTGACCCGACGGGATCGACAGAAGCGCCTCCCAGACCTTTATCTGGAACGGCGCGCCGATCAGGAAAAGCGGCGTCTCGCCATCCGCGACCTCTCCGAACGCGGCCCCGACCCATGGCGCAAGTCGCTCCGGCGCCTCGACATAGGCAGCCTCGGGCCAGCGCGCGCGCAGGTCCTCCATGCAGGCGGCCTCGCCCATCTCGGCGGCGAAGCCCAGACCGCAGAGCCCCTTGTCGGTGCCCATGATCAAGGCGCGGCCAAACGGGCTGTCGAACCAACCCCAGAAGATCGTCAGCCCGGCGCCGCCACGGGCATAGTCGCCGGGGCTCATCGCCTCCCACCGCAGGAACAGGTCGTGCAGCCGCCCGCCGCCCGAAAGCCCCGCCGCGTCCGCCGCCTCGAGCGTGGTGAAACGCTCACGCAACAGCGCCTTGGCATGGCCCAGAGACAGGTACTGCTGATACCGCTTCGGTGACACGCCCACCCAGCGTGAGAACAGCCGCTGGAAATGCGCCGGCGACATGTTCATCTCGGACGCCAACTGTTCAAGCGTCAGCGGCGCGGCGCTGTGGTCGATCAAGTCGATGGCGCGGCGCATGACCTGATAGTGATAGCCGTTTTCCTGAACCGTCATTGGCGTGCTCCTTTGACCTCAATCTAGGCACCCGTGCCCGGCCCTGCGACCCGAATGTTGCGCTTCCCGCCGCCCTGCGCCATAGACCCCGCCATGGCCAGACAGCTCGATTACCACACGATCCGCGAGATCTTCGACCGCTTTCATGCTGCGGAGCCCGAGCCCAAGGGCGAACTGGAACACGTCAATGCCTATACGCTGGTTGTGGCGGTGGCCCTCTCGGCTCAGGCCACCGACGCCGGCGTCAACAAGGCGACGCGCGCCCTGTTCAGGATCGCCGACACGCCGCAGAAGATGCTCGACCTCGGCGAAGAGGGCCTGATCGAACATATCAAGACCATCGGCCTTTACCGCAACAAGGCCAAGAACGTCATCAAGCTGAGCCGCATCCTTGTCGACCAATACGGTGGCGAGGTGCCCAACAGCCGCGCGGCGCTGGTCTCGCTGCCCGGGGTGGGCCGCAAAACCGCCAACGTGGTGCTGAACATGTGGTGGCGCCAGCCCGCGCAGGCGGTGGACACCCATATTTTCCGCGTCGGCAACCGGACCGGCATCTGCCCGGGCAAGGACGTCGACGCCGTCGAACGCGCCATCGAGGATAACATCCCTGCCGACTATCAACTGCACGCCCATCACTGGCTGATCCTGCACGGCCGCTATACCTGCAAGGCCCGCAAGCCGGCCTGTGCCGCCTGCCTGATCCGCGATCTCTGCCTATACGAGGACAAGACCCTATGAAAACCTATCAGGTTGTCGGCATCGGCAACGCCGTCGTGGACGTGCTGACCCAGGCCGACGATTCCTTCCTCGATCACATGGGCATCCACAAGGGCATCATGCAGCTGATCGAACGCGAACGCGCCGAGCTGCTCTATGGTGCCATGGGCGAACGCAAGCAGGCGGCCGGGGGCTCGGTGGCCAATACCATGGCCGGGATTGGCAACCTCGGCTTGCGCACTGCCTTTGTCGGCAAGGTGCACGACGACGCGCTAGGCCGGTTCTACGCTGACGCCATGGAGACGACCGGCACCACCTTCGTCAACACGCCGGTGCCGGGCGACCAGCTGCCAACCTCGCGCAGCATGATCTTCGTCTCGCCGGATGGCGAGCGGTCGATGAACACCTACCTCGGAATTTCCGCCGAACTGGGCCCCGAGGACGTCGACGAGGACGTGGCCCGCAATGCCGAAATTGTCTTTCTTGAGGGCTACCTGTTCGACAAGGACAAGGGAAAAGAGGCCTTCACCCGCATGGCAAGGGCCTGCCGCGCCGCGGGCGGCAAGGCGGGCATCGCCATCTCCGATCCGTTCTGCGTCGAGCGGCACCGGGCGGATTTCCTGCGTCTGATCGAAGACGAACTGGACTACGTGATCGGCAACGAGGCCGAGATCCGCTCGCTTTACCAAAGCGATAACCTTGAGCAAGCGCTGGCGCAGGTCTCGGCGATCTGTCCGCTGGTGGCCTGTACCCGGTCGGGCGAGGGCGTGACGATCCTGGCGGACGGCGTGCGGACCGAAGTCGGTGTGCAGCGCATCGTGCCTGTCGATGCCACCGGCGCGGGCGACGGGTTCGCGGCGGGCTTCCTCTACGGGCTGGCCTCGGGACAAGACATGCAGACGTGTGGGCGGATGGGCTGCACCGTGGCGGGCGAGGTCATCCGCCATATGGGCCCGCGCGCCGAGACCGACCTGAAACAGGTGTTCGAGGCGGCCGGCCTGGCCAGGTAACCCGCGGAACCAACGGAAGTCCGCACCGCGTCCCGGGCGTGACCCGGGATCTCACCGCACGCGTTGCACAAGAGGTCCCGGATCAGGTCCGGGACTGCGGCGCTTGCGGGACATGCGTGTCGACCCCCGCGCGGGGCGTCACTCCCCCAACTTGGCGTGCACCTCGTCGAGGTCAATTTCGCCCACCGGGTGCTTGTTCGAGGGGTCCGAGGGATCGTACTTGAAGACCTCGAAGTCGCGTTTGTACATCTCGTAGACCAGATGCATCGACAGGTCGTCGAAATAATCCTCGACCGGGTGCAGGCGCTTGGGGCCATGGCCTTCGCTTTCGTTGAAGCGCGGGATCTGCTCCAGATCGACGGCGTGCGGGGTCTCGACCGCGGCCAGCACGTCGGCCATGCCGTCGTTGAACCTCTCAGTCCAGATGATCTTGTCGTAGCGGCCGCCATTGCAGATGAAGGTCGACACGTGGCCGCTGGTCGCCGACCAGTGGATGTCCGGGTCCATCGGCTTGCGGAACTTGATGGTGTCGCGCGCAAACAGCAGGAAGCGGCGGAAGCTGGCGATCTGGTCGAACTCGCCCTTGCCGTCTTCGCCGCCGACGTCGATGCCGTATTTCTGGATCACCATCGGCACCAGGTTGCCGCGATATCGGTTGCCGTTGCGTTGGATGCCGCAAATCTTGTCGAAGAACGACGACAGGACGCGGGTGTAGGGATTGCGCACGCAGGTAAAGGCATAGGCCGCGTGGGTCTTGACGTTGGCGTTGATGACCTGCTGGCTTTCCTCGCGCGCCCATTTGTGCAGGCCATCGGTGGCGTCGTGGATGTCACCGTCGAAGAATTCGCCGTGGTCCGAATAATACAGGATCTGGCCGATGGTCGAGCAGGCACATTTCGGCACCACCCGGTAGACCACGCTTTCGCTCTCTGTCATCCATGTCCCGGGAAAGCCCACGGTCTGCCGCCTCCTGCCGCCCTTGTTGTTGCATTCGTTATAGACTGCTTTGAAATTCTGAATAAAGCATGTTTATTCAACAGGGATTCAGCATTAGCTGATACCCGGGCAGGAACTGAGGAATATCGCGCACAGGCATGGCCAGGATCGCCTTTATATTGCTTTGTCACAAGGACCCCGAGGCCATCATCAAGCAGGCCCAGCGGCTGACGGCGAAGGACGACTTCATGTCGATCCACTTCGACGCGCGCGCGCCGAAGGCGGCCTATGATCGCATCCGCAAGGCGCTTGACGGCAACGACAGGGTGACGTTCGCGAAAAAGCGGATCAAGTGCGGCTGGGGCGAATGGAGCCTCGTGCAGGCCACGCTGAACGCCGTCGAGGCGGCGGTCGAGGCGTTTCCGAAAGCCACACATTTCTACATGCTTTCAGGCGATTGCATGGCGATCAAGTCGGCGGAATACACCCATGAGTTTCTGGACGACAACGAATTCGACTTCATCGAAAGCTTCGATTTTTTCGAAAGCGACTGGATCAAGACCGGCATTCAGGCCGAACGGCTGATCTACCGCCACTACTTCAACGAGCGCGAGAACAAGGCGCTGTTCTACGCGTCGATGAACCTGCAGAAGCGGCTGGGCCTTCAACGCGAGGTGCCGCACGACCTTCAGGTCATGATCGGCAGCCAGTGGTGGTGCCTGCGCCGCCGAACCATCGAATGGATCCTGAGCTTCACCCACGAACGACGCGACGTCATGCGGTTTTTTCGCACCACCTGGATCCCGGACGAGACGTTCTTTCAGACCCTCGTGCGCCATCTCGTTCCGGAGGACGAGATCCGCTGCCGCACGCTGACCTTCCTGCTGTTCTCGGACTACGGCATGCCGGTCAGCTTCTACAACGATCATTACGATCTGCTGCTCAGCCAGGATTACCTGTTCGCCCGCAAGATCAGCCCCGAGGCGCAGGAGCTGAAGCGGCGGCTGGGTGTGCTCTATTCCTCGGAAGGGACCGAGTTCCAGATCTCGGACGAAGGCCGCAGCCTGTTCCACTTTCTCAGCAACCGGGGCCGTGAAGGCCGTCGGTTCGCGCCGCGCTTCTGGGAGAACGAAGGCTCTCTGGGCCGCGACCGCGAGATGCTGATCGTGGTGTGCAAGAAATGGCACGTCGCCAAGCGGCTGGTCCGGCGCATCCAGCAGCAGACCAACATTCCGGCGGTCGAGTACCTGTTCAACGAGGAATCCTGCGACCTGCCCGATCTTGGCGGCATCCAGTCGACCATGGGCAAACGTCACCGTCACCGCCGCGCGCTGATGCGGATGCTGTTCGATTATTACGACACCGAGCGGCTGATGGTCTGTCTCGACCCGGCGAACCTCGACCTGTTGCAGGACTTCCACGGCGACCGGTCGGTGACGCGGCTTCTGGAGGTGCAGTGCAATTTCACCGACGAATACCTCGTCGGTCATGCCAAGCGCGTGGGGCTGGCGGGCGACCATACCAAGCCCGACGCGCTGCGCCGCCTGCTGCCGACGATCCGCAACGACGTGCTGTTCGAAAGCGAAGCCATCCGTGACGCCCGCTTCGCCAACCATGGCCAGGTGCGCGAATGGGACGGGCCGGAGCTGAATGCCAAGACCATCGCCGAATTCCTGCAGGTTCCGCCAGAAACCGCGCTGGAGATTGCGCGCACCGATCATCTTTTTGCCGACTGAGGACCCTCCATGGCCTATGCCTACGACGACCAGAACATCTTCGCCAAGATCCTGCGCGGCGAGATTCCCAATGACACCGTGATCGAGACCGAACATTCGCTGGCCTTCAAGGACATCACTCCACAGGCCCCGACGCACGTGCTGGTGATCCCAAAGGGCGCCTATGTCAGCTTCGATCACTTCGCGCTCGAGGCCAGCGAGGCCGAGATCGTCGATTACACCCGCACCGTCGGGACCGTCGCCAAGATGTGCGGCGTGACGCTGGACGCAGGCGGTTTCCGCCTGATCGCAAACGCCGGCCGTGACGGAGTGCAAGAGGTGCCGCACCTGCACGTCCACATCCTTGGCGGGCGCGTGCTGGGGCGGATGCTTCAACCGGCGTGACGCGCGGCCGCTGGACATAAAAACCCCCGGCGCGAAGACCGGGGGCGATAATCGTCACACGAAAAACCGGTATCACCAGTCCGTCGGACCCTTGTCGGCGAAGGCGTGGACGAGGAAGTCAATGAAGGCGCGGACCTTGGGCTGGGTGAAACGTCCCGGCGGATAGACCGCATAGATGCCCTGCGTCTCGACCGGAAGATCAGGGATCGCATCCTGCACCAGCCCCTTGTCCATCGCCTCGGCGTAAAGGAACGACGGAAGATAGGCGATACCGAGACCCGCGATCGCGGCGTTGAGCAGCGATTGCCCGTCATTGACGCTCAGCCAGCCGGCGGTGCGCACCTGTCGCTTCTCGCCCGAGGGCGCGGTCACCTTCCAGACGTTGCCGCTGGACTGGTTTGAATAATGCAGCAGCTTGTGTTCGTTCAGATCGTCGATGCGCTGAGGCCGGCCGTATTTTTCAAAGTAGGCGGGGCTCGCGATCATGCGCTTGTTGGTTTCGGTCAGCTTGCGGGCGCGCAGCGTGCTGTCCTCAAGCTCACCGATGCGCACGGCCATGTCGAAGCCTTCCGAGATCAGCTCGACGTAGCGGTTGTTCAGCACCATGTTGACCGTGATATCGGGGAATTCTGACAGGAATTCACCCAGGATCGGCGACATGTGGTTCACGCCGAAATCGGTGGCCACGGAAATCCGCAGCAGCCCCGACGGCGCCGACTGCATCGAGGTCACAAGCGCGTCCGCTTCGCCCGCGTCGTTCAGCACACGCCGGGCGCGGTCATAGTAGGCCAGACCGATTTCGGTCGGGCTGACGCGGCGCGTGGTGCGGTTCAGCAGGCGTGCGCCAAGACGCGCCTCAAGCGATGAGACATGCTTCGAAACGGCAGATTTCGAGATTCCCATTTTCTTGGCCGCATCGGTGAATCCGCCTTGGTCAACGACGGTTGCGAAAGCTTCCATTTCGGTCAGACGGTCCATGAAGGTACCTCGTTTATGACATCCCGAGGATCAGGTATGACGGTGAAATGGGGCAGCATGTGGGCCGGTGCCTGACAATATCGGGGTTAAGAGACGACTGTCGCGCTCGCGGAAACGCGCCGAGCCGGGCGGAATTGCTTGACGCCCTGCCACGTCGCGGAACCAATGGTGCAGAACGCCACATCCGAAAGGAGCCGCCGATGTCCACCCGCAGCCTTGTGACCGCAGTATTCTGCGCCACCGCCAGCCTGACGTGGGCGGGCGACTCTCCGTCCCCGCATGGGGCGCGGGTCTATTTCGTCAGCCCCGAGGACGGCGCCACTCTGACCGCGCCGGTCAAGGTGATCTTCGGCCTGTCGGGCATGGGTGTGGCCCCTGCCGGGGTCGAGCAGGAAAACACCGGCCATCACCACCTGCTGGTCAACCGCCCCGAACTGGGTGAGGGCGAGGAAGGCGAAGCCGAGCTGCAGAACGGCCTGCCCTCGGACGAGAACCACATGCATTTCGGCGGCGGTCAGACCGAGGTGATGCTCGACCTGCCGCCGGGCACGCACCGGCTGCAGCTGGTCTTGGGCGATCACGGCCATGTTCCGCACAATCCCCCCGTCACCTCGGACGTCATCAACATCACGGTGGAATGATGGAGCGGGTGACGGGCATCGGCGGCGTCTTCATCCGATCCTCCGATGCCGATGCCCTGGCGGCTTGGTACAGTGCGCACCTCGGCCTCGACACCGGGATGTCGATATGGACGCAGGCGGGGGGGCCACCGTGTTCGCGCCGTTCCGGCAGGACAGCGACTATTTCCCGTCCGGCCAGCAGGTGATGCTCAATTTTCGGGTGGGGGATCTGGACGCGATGATCGCCAAGCTGCGCACGGCGGATATCGCAGTCGAGACACGGGCCGAGTGGGACGACCCACAGATCGGCCGCTTCGCCCGTGTCCACGATCCCGACGGTAACGCCATCGAACTGTGGCAACCGGCGGCGGGTTGATCCGCCACCGGTACAAGGGCGTCACGCGGCGTGGCGCTCGTGTTTGCCCTCTTCGATCTCTTCGACGATCTTCGACACGAAGGCCTTCAGGTCTTCCGGCTGGCGCGAGGTGACGATGCCGTTGTCGGCCACAACTTCCGCGTCCTGCCATTTGCCGCCGGCGTTCTTTACGTCGGTTTTGATCGACGGATAAGAGGTCACGTCGCGGTCCTTCAGGATGCCGGCCTCGACCAGCACCCAGGGGCCATGGCACACGGCGGCAATCACCTTACCGGCCTCGTGGAACGACTTGACCCGCGACACCACGTCGTCCTCGACGCGCAGCAGGTCGGGGTTGATCTGGCCACCGGGAATGACGATGGCGTCATAGTCATCGACCCGCGCATCCGAAACCTTCAGGTCGGCCTCGGCCTCGCGGCCCCAGTCCTTGCCTTCCCAACCAGTGATGGCCTTGCCGTCCAGCGTGGCGACAGCGACCGCCGCACCCTTCGCGCGCAATTGGTCGCGCGGAAATTCCAGTTCGGATTGTTCGAAACCGTGTGTCGAAACGATCAGGATCTTGGCGCTTTCGATATTGGGCATCTTTAGCCTCCTTCACTTGTTACGGCTGGGTCAACGTCACCCGCGCCCACGGCGTTCCATCACATTCCGCGCAGCTCCAGCGGCAAAAATTGACTGGAACAGACCGACGTCTCACTTGTTTACCAAGTCCTGAATGCACGAGTGCGGGCAGTTCGCCCAGACGACAGTGCTGCAACACCAGAGTCGCCGGTCACGGTCGTCGGGAGGTCCACTCACTTCCTCGCGTCAGGCTGGCTCAACATGAGGAAGCACAATGAAATCTCCGATGAAAACCCTGCTTGGTTCCGTGGCTGTCAGCGCGATGGCCACAAGCCTTGCCTTTGCGCAGACCGCCACCGAAACCGACGACAACACCACCGCGATCCAGGCCCAGGGCGGCCAGGTCGTGGTTGAACAGGAAGACCCGACCGTTGACGTCACCGTGCCTGAGCCGGATGTCAGCGTGAACCAGGCAGCGCCCGAGGTTACCGTCGAACAGGCACAGCCCGAGATCACCGTCGAAGTCCCCGAACCGCAGGTCACGGTCCAGCAGGTCGCTCCGATCATCACCGTCGAGCAGGGCCAGCCGATCGTGACCGTAACCATCCCCGAGCCGGTCGTCACCGTCCGCATGCCCGAACCGCAAGTCGACGTCGACAGTGGCGAACCCGAGGTCCGCGTCCAGCAACCCGAGCCGGTTGTCCGCTTCGTGCGTCCGGAACCCAAGATCACCATCGAGGAATCGGAGCCGCAGGTCAGCATCCAGTCGGCCGAGCCCGACGTATCGGTGAATGCTGCCGAAGAGGCCGAAGTGTCGATCAAGCAGGCCGATCCGCAGGTGAACGTCGAACAATCCGAAGGCGCCGACGTGAACGTCCGGCCCGCCGAGGAAGACGCCGAAGTGCGCGTGACCGAGCAGGATGAAGCTGAAGTCAACGTCGAACAGCGCGATGCACAGGTCAACATCGCCGGTTACAACACCGACGACGCCGGCAACATGTCCTCGGACGAAGATCGGACCGCCTATCAGGAACGCCTGTCCGCCAACCCGCTCAGCCAGATGGAAATCCAGGACCTGATCGGTCTGCGTGTCATTAGCGAAGACGGCGAAGACGTCGGTGAAATCGAAGTGATCGGCGTGCGCGGCGAAACCGCCGTCGCCATCATCGGCATGGGTGGTTTCCTCGGCCTCGGCGAGCGCCAGATTGCCCTGCCGATCGACCGTCTGAACGTCCGTGACGGCGAAGTCTACCTGCCGCAGGATTCGGAAGCCGAGCTTGAGAACATGCCGGAGTTCAACGAAGACGAAGTCCGCACCGACGAGCGCGCGACCACCATCAACGAACTGGTCACCATGGAGTGATCCGGTCGGTTTGACCGCAAATGGGCCGCCGGGGTTATCCCCGGCGGCTTTTTTCGTGCCTCAGAGGGCCGCCGCGAGCCGCGTTCCCTGATTGATCGCCCTTTTCGCGTCCAGCTCCGCCGCGACGTCGGCACCGCCGATGACGTGACAGGTCACGCCGTTCGCCTCGAGTTGATCGGCCAGCGACCGTTCCGGCACCTGCCCGGCACAGAGCACCACGGTATCGACCTCCAGAAGCTGGGGGTTCTCGCGCGCCTCGCCCGTGCTGATCCAGAGCCCTTCGTCGGTGATCCGCTCGTAATTGACGCCGGCCCGCATATCGACCGCCTTCATCTTTAACGTCGCCCGGTGAATCCAGCCCGTCGTCTTGCCCAGCCGCTTGCCCGGCCGCTCCTGCTTGCGCTGCAACAGCACGACTTGGCGCTTCGGCTTCTCCGGCTGCGGCCCCTCCGGCGCCAGCCCGCCGCGTGCGGCCTCGGGGTCCGTCACGCCCCATTCCGCCAGCCACTCCTGCAGATCAAGCGTCGGCGACTGGCCTTCCTCGATCAGGTATTCAGACACGTCGAAGCCGATCCCGCCCGCGCCCACCACGGCCACGCGTTGGCCCACCTCGGCCCCGCCGCGCAGCACGTCGATATAGGACAGCACGTTGGGACCGTCCTGCCCTTCGATCTGCGGGTCGCGCGGGGTGACGCCGGTAGCGATGATCACCTCGTCGAAGCCTTGCAGAGCGTCGACCTCGACCCGCTGCCCCAGCTTCACTGTAACGCCGGCCGCCTCGACCATCCGGCCGTACCACTCGACAAAACCGATGAACTCTTCCTTGCCGGGAATGCGCTTGGCCATGTTGAGCTGACCGCCCAACTCGTCCGCCTGATCGAAGAGGGTCACCTTGTGCCCCCGCTCCGCCGCCGTGATCGCCGCCGACAGTCCCGCGGGTCCTGCCCCCACCACCGCGACGGTCTTCGTCGTCTCGGCCGGGGTGATGACCAGCTCGGTCTCGTGGCAGGCACGCGGGTTGACCAGACAGGTCGAGATCTTGCCGCTGAACGTATGATCTAGACAGGCCTGGTTACAGGCGATGCAGGGCGCGATCAGCCCGGCGTCACCCGCTTTGGCCTTGGCGACAAAGGCCGGGTCGGCCAGGAATGGCCGCGCCATCGAAACCATGTCGGCGCAATTCTCGGCCAGCACTTCCTCGGCCACCTCGGGTGTATTGATCCGGTTCGAGGTGATCACCGGGATGCCCACCTTTCCCATCAGCTTTTTCGTGACCCAGGCAAAGGCCGCGCGCGGCACGCTGGTGGCGATCGTCGGGATCCGCGCCTCGTGCCAGCCGATCCCGGTGTTCAGGATATCGGCGCCGGCCTTCTCGATCTCCTGCGCGAGTTGCACCACCTCTTCATGGGTCGAACCATTGGGCACAAGGTCGATCATGCTCAGACGATAGATGATGATGAAATCCGTGCCGACAGCCTCGCGCACGCGGCGGACCACCTCGATCGGCAGGCGGATGCGGTTTTCGTAGCTGCCGCCCCAGCGGTCGGTGCGCTTGTTGGTATGGGTGACGATGAACTGATTAATGAAATAGCCTTCCGACCCCATCACCTCGACCCCGTCATAGCCCGCCTCTTTCGCGCGCACGGCAGCGGTCACGAAATCGCCGATCTGCTTCTCGATGCCCTCCTCGTCCAGCTCCTTCGGCGGGAACGGCGAAATCGGCGACTTGATCGGGCTGGGGCCGACGCATTCGGGCCCATAGGCATAACGCCCGGCGTGCAGGATCTGCATAGCGATCTTGCCGCCCGCGGCATGCACCCGGTCGGTCACCACGCGGTGATTGGCAATGTCCTGATCGTTGAACAGGCCCGCCGCGCCGGGAAACACCCCGCCTTCGCGCGAGGGCGCCATACCGCCGGTCACCATCAGCGCCACGCCGCCCCGGGCGCGTGCGGCATAGAACTCGGCCACACGGTTCCAGTCCTTGGTCTCTTCCAGCCCGGTGTGCATCGAGCCCATCAGAACCCGGTTCTTCAGCGTCGTGTGGCCCAGGTCGAGCGGGCGGAACAGGTTGGGGTAGCGGGTCATCGGCGGCCTCCTCTTTCGCGGCGGAGGTCACCGGATCACGCGCGGTTTGTCACGCGAAACGTGGGGTCACGGATTTGCGATGGCGTTGCTGCGGCGGGTCAGCGGTATTGCACGGCTTCAAACCGCCCGTCCGACACCATCGATTCCCGGAACAGCCCCCGCGCGTCGCCGCCTTCAAGGAACTCGACGTTCGAGGCGCCGGCATAATCCACCTGCCCGCCCTCGGCGAGGATGCGGAAGGCGGTCTTCAGGTCGCCGGGCAGAATGCGCAGCCCCGGCGCGTTGGCCACGTCCTCGATATAGGCCTTGTAGTCCGCCGGATCGACCGAGCCCGCCGCCTGCATCGCCAGCAGAAGCACCGCCGCAGCGTCGTAGGATTCCGCGGCAAAGACGCTTTCCAGAAGCGTCGCGCCTGCCGTCGCGCGAAAACCGTCGCGTCCCGCGTCGAAGGACGTCGGGGTCAGCAGCAGCGACCCGTCGAGCCCCGACCCGACCTTGTCCAGCAGCGCCGGAGAGAAAAGCCCGTCGCCCAGGTGGTAGCGGTCAAAGGCCTTGCGGCGCGCGGCCTCGCCCAGGATCGCGCCGCCTGCCATGTCAGCGTAGCCCAGCACCACAAGCTCCGGTGCACCCGAGGCCACCAGCCGGTCGACCACGCCGCCGGGGTCCGACGTGCCATCCGGATGTGCAAGGCTCACGGCGATCTGCCCGCCCGCCGCACGGTAAGCCTCTTCGAAGGCCTGTCTCTGACCCTCACCATAGTCGTTGTCCACATAGGTTACCGCGACGCTTCTGATGTCCCGGTCCATCAGCACCTCGGCCAGAAGCGTGCCGAAGCGCGCGTCCGAAGGTGCGACGCGATAGAACAGCTTGTCGTCCGAGGCGCCGGTCAGCGCCGGCGACGTGGCCGAGGGCGAGATCATCACCATCCCGCGCTTGCTGGCGACCTTGTCCAGCACCGCCTGGCTCACGCCCGAGCAATCGGCACCCACGATCCCGCTGACACCGTCGCGGTCGATCAGCTCTCCGGCGGCGGCGACGGCGGCGGCCATGTCAACGCACGTGCTGTCGCCGCGCCGCACCTCGACCCGCGCCCCGCCGAGGAAGTTGCCCGCGGCGCTGGCCTCGGCGGCGGCGGCGTCGATGGCATCGCCCATGGCGCCGGTGAGCGTCTCGATCGGGCCGGTGAAGCCAAGCAGCGCGCCGATGCGCACGACGTCGGGAGCGTTCGAATAGTCAGGTTTCTTGCGGCCGCTCTCGTACAGCATGGACTCCGAAAAAACGGTTTCGGCTTGTTCCGGCGCGTCTTTCTCAAGGGCCTTAGCGATAGCGTCAAGTACTTCCTCTGAGTATTCCTGGACTTCACCCGGCTCGGACTGAGGCTCGGCGTCCAGCATGGCGGTCTGCCCGGCGGGTCCGGCATCGCAGTTGCGCCGCAGATAGGCGGCGGCATTGCCGGCAAAGGGATGCGCGGGGCATTGCGCCAAGAACCCGTCAAAGGCAAAGCAGCTCGGATCGCCCTTGGCCTCGTCGTAAAGCAGCGTGCAGATCGCCAGCGCCTGCGGCTGGCCGCCGCCCGGCGCCCGGCAATCGCCGGACAGGCAGGTGTCGCCCAGCGTCTGATCGTAATAGGCCGGGTGCTGCAGATGCCCCTCGAGCGTCAGCGCCAGTGTCGCGGTCTCGACCTGGGCCTGGCTGATTGCGTCCTCAAGGAAGATGCCGCGCGTCAGATGCGGCAGAAAGGTGCGGGTGAAGACCGACAGCCGCGTACCGGGGGGATCGTCGGGCAGACGGTCCAGCGCCTCCTGTCCCTCACCGGCCGAGAAGATCACGAAGGTGCCGGTGGCGGCCTTCACCGGCGCCAGCCCGCGGCTCATGCCGAAGCTCTTGCGCCCGGCGGGCGGGTCGAAGGGGTTGTTGCGGCAGGCGTCGATGATGGCGACGGTCAGGATGGCGCCCGCGGCCTCCAGTTCGTCCAGCACGCCGTTCAGCCCATTGCGCAGCGCCACCGAGCGGCGCTTGAGGATGCGGTCGCTGCCCTGTTTGGGCGCGTCCACGGGGATCAGATAGTTGGTGGCGCCGTCGCTCCAGCCATGCCCGGAATAGACCACCACGACCTCGTCCCCCGGCGCGACCGTGGTCAAAAAGCGGTCGAGCGCCCCCAGCGTGGCGTCAAGCGACAGGTCTTCGTGGTGCGAAACCTCGTAGCCCAGCCCGCCAAAGGCCTCGGCATAGGCCTGCGCGTCGGCATGGGTGTTCTGCAGGTCGGTCAGTTCCGCATAGCCCGCATTGCCCAGCACAAAGGCAAGCTTCGCCGCGCTTGCCGGGACGGCGGAAAGCAAAAGCGCCAAGGTGATTGCCAGAATGCGCATGGCGGACTCCTGAAAACCCGGCCAGCCTAGCCGACGACCCCGGCCTCGATCAAGCGCGCCGCGTCACCCGGTCTCGCGGCAATGCCGCCGGAAGGCGCGTTTCAGCATGTCCAGCTCGGCGCGCATCAGGTCGACTTCGGCGCGGATGTCGTCGCTCAGCGCCTCGCCGACGATGATCGAGAAGGTGTCCAGCACGTCACCGTCGCTGGCATCGGAAAAGACGAAGGTGTGGCTGCCCTCGCTCAGAAGCCGCGCCGGGATCGGAAACCGCACCTTCCAGCGCCCTGGCTCGCCCGCATCGCTCAGGTCGACGCCGTCGACGGGCCGGTCACCATGCAGCACCCGGATCGCGGGATCGCCGGCGCCGGGCGAACGGTCGGTCAGAAAGCCTTCCCACACGCCTTCGAAGAAGCCGGTCTTGGTCAGGGTCAGCTCGGACATTGGGGCCTCCTTTTCAGATTGCCGCGCGCAGACGGCGGCTGAAGGTCAGGTCGCGCAGCACCACCTGGTTCATCTGCGGCCCTTCGAAGATCAGGTCCAGCCAGGCCTTGTCGATACGCTTTTCGTTCAGCTTGGAATAGGCGAGGTCGAACTCGACGTGTTTCTCGCCCTGTTTCAACGGCAGTTCGCGCACGATCTTCTCGGTGTTGGGGCCGCTCTTGACGTTGAGCCGGGCGAAGATCTCGATCGGGCTTTCGAATTCGACCATGCAATCCATGCGGACCACGTGATTGCGGGTCAGCCCGTCGACCGCCGATCCGGGCAGGTCCACCGCCAGCGACAGGTAGGAACCGTCAAAGCGGAACACATCCATCCTGAGCCCGAAGGGCGCAAGGTCGGCAGCGCGGGAGTTGCGCAGCTGGCGCAGGGTCAACTCCGAGATCTGGCAGTCGTGAAACAACGTCACCTCGCCGCCCAGGTTCACCCCGGCCTCGACCGAGGCGGCGCCGGGTACGGGCAAAGGGCCGCGCCACAGTTCCGGCCGCCACGTCCAATCGCTGTCGTCGGGCGCGGCAATGGCGTCGTTGCCGATGCCGGGCAGGGCCAGCCGGTACTCGGCCACATGCAGCAGTTCGTCAAGCTTGTGACGCAGCCGCCGGGCCTGGTTGCGCTGTTGCTTGAGCACCGCAAGATCGGCCTCGCGCGCGTCCTTGACCGCCGCGCCCCAGCGCCGCAGGGACGACCGCTGCGCAATCCGCTCGAGTATTCCGTTTGCCTGCCGTGCCATCGTCTGCCTGTCCGTTCGTCTGTCAGCCACGTGTCTTGCCCGCACGCAGTCTTGCCCGGAACCCTTACCAATCCAAAAACGCCCGATTGACCGGTCCGGGTCAAGGCCGTTTCGCGCCTCAGCCCGTTACAGTACCCCGGATCCCCCGCGCCAGCTGCATCAGCAGGTCGGCGCCCGGCCGGCCCGAGATCTCGCCGCCCTCCGGCCCATAGGCCGCCAGCGAAATTGCGCGTCCGTCATGCACCATGATGGCGCGCCAGTGCGGATCACCAAGGCCGTCCTCGGACGCGGCCACAGCCGGGCGCAAGTGCATCAGCCCCACGCCGTTCACTAGGTCTTGTGACAGCACTTCAGCCTCGCCGGCCGCCGCCACCAGCACGTGCGGAGACACCGTTTCGGCCGCCGCCTCGCTGGGGGAGACCGCGACCGTCAGCACGCCGCGCGCCACCTGCGGCCCCTGCTCGCCTTCGGTCAGGGCTCGGCAGGCCAGAAGCAGCGCAAATCCACTGCGCCCGCGTTCCTTCAGCGAATGCGGCTCGATGCACCATCCCGCCGGCGCCACGACCTTGATGCCGTTCGCCAGGGTGACCCGCGTCAGCACCGTCGGCGGCAGGTCGGGCGCCGACAATCCCGGAAACAATCCACCGCCGCTGCCGCGCTCCAGCAGGCCCAGCCCCGGGCCGGTATCACCGCAGGCCGCCAACATGCCCAGAGACCCTGCCAGTGCAAACCTGCATGACCTAGGGGAAATGTTCAGTCGCATCATGTGCTTGCCGGGCCGCGTCTGCCCCCGCCTTTCCACCTTGCTTTTCGTTGCCGGTGATGTTGACCCGCCCGACGACCTGCCGCAAGCCTTATGGCGGCCGGTTTTGCATTTTCCGCTGCGGCGTTTCTGTTTTACCGTCCCGAACATGAAACGCCGCGCCTACGCCCCGCAACACAGGTTCAGCGCGCCCGCACGCGCCACGCCCGAAGCATGGCGCACCGTCGCCGGTCTGCTGCTGGGGTTCGCGCTCTACATGGCGCTGGCGCAGGGCTTTGCCGCATTGGTGCTGACCGTCGCGCCCTCGGCGCAGCAGACCGGCACCGCGCTGCATGGCTTGGTGCGGCTTCTGTCGGTCGGGCTGATCGCCGGGGCGGCGGCGCTGGTGGTCAAGACGCTGCACCGGCGTCCCGCACGCACCCTGTTCGGCGACCCGCAGATGGCCCGCACCCAGTTCCGCCGGGTGATCGGCCCGCTCGCAATGCTGATCGCCTTTACCGGGGCCGTCCAGGTCCTGACCCTGCCCGACACCCCCCTGCCCGCCCGGCGGCTGGCCGGCTGGCTGCTGATCCTGCCCTTCGCCCTTGCCGCCACGCTGATCCAGTCCGCCAGCGAAGAGGTCGTCTTCCGCGGCTACCTCGGCCAGCAGCTTGCCGCCCGCTTTCATCATCCGCTGATCTGGCTCGCCCTGCCTTCGGCGCTGTTCGGAGCAGTGCACTATGCCCCGGCGGTTTATGGCGGCAACGCTGGCGCCATCGCCCTCTGGGCCGTGCTCTTCGGCCTTGCGATGGCCGATCTTACCGCGCGCAGCGGCACCCTCGGTCCGGCGATCGCCGTCCATTTCGCGATGAACGTCTGGTCGATCCTCGGGCTCGCCCTGCCCGGACCGCTGGTCGGCCTCGCGCTCTATGTGCTGCCGTTCGGACCGGGGGACGAGGCCGCCCTCCGTGCCCTGATGCCGGCGGAGGTTCTGCACATCGCGCTGGCCTGGCTGACCGTCCGCATCGCCCTACGCGTTTGATTGCAATTCCAACCACAGCGGCTTATTTGCTGGGCAGACCGCTTGCCGGAAGCCACAGAAGACAGGTCGGACCATGAACTGGATCACCAACTACGTACGCCCGCGCATCAACTCGATCTTCTCGCGCAGGGAAGTGCCCGAGAATCTGTGGACCAAGTGCAGCGAATGCGGGACCATGCTGTTTCACCGCGAGATCCGGGAAAACCTCAACGTCTGTTCGAGCTGCGGCCACCATATGCCGATCAGCCCGCGCGACCGTTTCGAGACGCTGTTCGACGGCGGCATCTTCCGCGAGGTGCGGGTGCCCGAGCCGCTGACCGATCCGCTGCACTTCAAGGATCAGAAGCGCTATCCCGACCGGTTGAAGACCGCGCAGAAGAACACCGGCGAAAAAGAGGCCATGTTGGTGGCCCATGGTGAAATCGGGCGCACGCCGATCGTCGCCGCGGCGCAGGACTTTTCCTTCATGGGCGGGTCGATGGGCATGTACGTCGGCAATGCGATCATCGCCGCCGCCGAGCAGGCAGTTAAGGCGAAGTGCCCGCTGGTCCTTTTCTCGGCCGCCGGGGGGGCGCGGATGCAGGAAGGCATCCTCAGCCTCATGCAGATGCCCCGCACCACCGTCGCCGTGCAGATGCTGAAAGAGGCTGGCCTGCCCTATATCGTGGTGCTGACCCATCCCACGACCGGCGGCGTCACCGCCTCTTACGCGATGCTGGGCGACGTGCAGATCGCCGAACCCAACGCGCTGATCTGCTTCGCCGGGCCACGCGTCATCGAACAGACCATCCGCGAGAAGCTGCCCGAAGGCTTTCAGCGCGCCGAATACCTGCTTGAGCACGGCATGCTCGACCGCGTCACCCCGCGCAAGAAGATGCGCGAGGAACTGATCACCATCACCCGGATGCTGATGGGCCTGCCGCCCGCGGTTCACGCCGACCTGCCGGCGCCGGACGCGTCGGAGGTGACCACCCCCGCGGAAGCGGATGATCCGGCTGCGGCCAAGAAATGACCGCCGCCACCTCGGACGTCATCCTCGAACGGATGATGGCACTGCATCCCAAGGTCATCGACCTCACGCTCGACCGCGTCTGGCGCCTGCTGGAGGCATTGGGCAATCCCCAGAACGATCTGCCACCGGTGATCCACCTTGCCGGAACCAACGGCAAGGGTTCGACCCAAGCGATGATCCGCGCCGGGCTGGAGGCCGCCGGCCACCGCGTCCATGCCTATACCTCGCCGCACCTCGCCCGGTTCCACGAACGAATCCGGCTGGCGGGTGAGCTGATCTCTGAAGACGCGCTGACCGACGTCCTCGACGAATGCTATGCCGCCAACGGCAGCGAGCCGATCACCTATTTCGAAATCACCACCTGCGCCGCGATCCTTGCCATGGCGCGGACGCCGGCGGATTACACCCTGCTCGAGGTTGGCCTCGGCGGCCGTCTCGACGCCACCAACGTGATCGACACCCCGCTGCTGACCGTGATCACCCCGATCTCGATCGACCACGAGCAGTTCCTCGGCAACACGCTGGCCAAGATCGCGGGTGAAAAGGCCGGTATCCTCAAGCGCGGCGTGCCCTGCGTCGTCGGCCCGCAACCTGATGAGGCGCTCGAGGTCATCGAAGCCCGCGCCGCCGCGCTGGGTGCGCCGCTGATCGCCCGCGGCCAGCACTGGCACGTTCAGGAAGAACGGGACCGCTTGGTTTTTCAGGACGACACCGCACTGCTCGACCTGCCGCTGCCCAACCTGCCGGGCATCCACCAGATCGACAATGCCGGTGCCGCGGTTGCCGCCCTGCGCCATCTCGGCATGAACGACAGCGCCTGCGAGGCCGCCGTCACCCGCGCGTATTGGCCGGGTCGTATGCAGCGTCTTACCGAAGGGGCGCTGGTGGATCTGGCCCCTGACGCACAGATCTGGCTTGATGGAGGCCACAACGCCGCCGCGGGTGAGGCGCTTGCCGCCCATCTCGGCCGTCTTCCACAAGCACCGACGCATTTGATCTGCGGCATGCTCAACACCAAGGACGTCAGCGGCTTCATGCGCCCACTGTCCCGCGTCGCGGACAGCCTGACTGCTGTGTCGATCCCCGGCGAGGCCAACACCCTGCCCGCCGACACCACGGCCGAGGCCGCCCGCGCCGCCGGTATGACCGCAGGCACCGCCGAAAGCGTCAGTGCCGCCCTGCGGGAGATCGCGGACAAGACTCCACAGGCGCGCATCCTGATCTGTGGCTCGCTCTATCTGGCTGGCGCGGTCCTGCGCGAAAACATCTGACGGCCCCGCCCTTCCGCTCCGAAGGCGGCGCAGACTGGGGGCCATCCCTGCCTACGCAAGGGAAATTGCGAATCGAATCACCTTACCGTTGACTGATTCGCACAAATATCGCTATATTTCGTAGCAATAATATGCGCGGCGCCAAGATTATTGCTGCTATTCCATATTTGGCGCGCGCGATGTCGGGGGACATAGATGTTGTTTCGTGCGTGGGTATGGGCTGTCTCGGGCCTGCTGGTGAGCCATTCGGCATGGGCGCAGGACGTGCGCATCACCGCCGCGCTCGACAGCCACGCCGCCACGATCAACGGCCAGACGCAGGTCATCGAGCGCATTCAGGACACCGAGCATAGGCTGAGCGGCGAATTCACCAAGACCTCGCGCCCCTGCCCGCCGTTCTGCATCGCGCCGATCGCCGCCGCGCCCGGCGTCGCCACGCTGGGCGAGATCGAGGTGATCGACTTCATCGACACCCATGTCGCTGCGGGCACCGGTTTGCTTCTCGACAGCCGCCTGCCCGAGTGGTTCGCCAAAGGCTCGATCCCCGGCGCGGTCAACGTGCCCTTCACCACGCTTGAACCCGAGAACCCCTATCGTGACGATATCCTCGCGGCGCTGGGGGCCGTGCGCGACGACGAGACATGGGATTTCGCCAACGCCATGGACCTGCTGCTGTTCTGCAACGGGCCATGGTGCGATCAGGCGCCGCGCGCGATCCGCAATCTGATGGCCACCGGCTACCCTGCCGACCGGCTGCACTATTACCGTGGCGGCATGCAGCTTTGGCTGCTGCTCGGCCTGACCGTGGCAGAGGCCGGATGATGGGCAAGGGGCGGATATCATGATCCGGCTCTTTCTTCTTGCCGCCGCAGCACTTTCGGGGATGGGTGCGGTCATCGTCACCTGGATGGCAGAGCCCGATCTCGCCACCGCGCCGCAGGTCACACGCACCGACACCACGCTGCATTCCGCCACTGACCGTCGGGCACTGCCGACGGATCTGCGCACGGGCACGTTCGACCAGCAGATGCTGGCGCGAACCATCGCCCGCGACACCCTCCGCGCGCAAGCGCCCGCGCCCACGACCGTCAATGGCACTTCCGATGAAATGCGTGCGCTGACCGACAGCGTTCTGATCGGCCTCGGCACCCCGCGTGCGCAGGTGGCCTCCGCGACGCTCAGGGCGCTGGTCACGCAGGCGGTGCATCTGGGCCGCGGCGATGTCTATGTCGATGCGCTGCTGACCGAAGCCGGGGTTCAAACCGCCGGACCGGACGCCGGTGCCCCGGCACTCGGCGCGGGCGTGGCCGACACCGCCGCCCGGCTCAATGCGCTGGTCAGCCGGTCCACGGCCCCCAAGATCAGACCGGCGCCGAAACCCGCGGTGCCCAAATCACAGGCCAGTGTCAGCCGCAGCGCCGCCGTTGCGGCGCTGCCCGACGCGACCGCGGCCCCCGATGCGCCGTTGATCTATACCGTGCGTCCCGGCGACAGCCTCGCCGGCATCGCCCTGCGCCACTATGGCACCACCACCGCCTATGAACTGATCTACCGGGCCAATCGCCACAAGCTGCAGTCGCCCAGCGCCGTGAGGCCCGGAATGACCCTGACGATCCCGGCACTCTGACCGGGACACACGCGATAACATAGAGGGCAGTAAGCCACGAGCAGCCACTGGGGTCCTTCGGGACCCCATTTTTTCGCGCAGTACCTACTGTATGGGCGTTTCGACTCGTCGTCCGTCAGTCCAGTTGCCGCGCCTCGTCCACCAGCATCACGGGGATGCCGTTGCGGATAGGAAAGGCCAGTTTGGCCTTCTCCGACACCAGCTCCTGCCGCTCGGCGTCATAGCGCAGCCGGGTCTGGGTCCGGGGGCAGACCAGCGCCTCGATCATCCGCCGGTCAAAGGCATCGGCGGCGTGGGGATCGTCGTTCATTGCATTATCTCCTCGGCCGTGCCGCCGCGCAGGGAAAACTCGATAAGTGTCACCAGCGTCTCACGCCGGGTCGCCAGCGAAGGCGCCTCCAGCAGCGCCTGCTTGTCTTCGGGATCGAACTCCAGCAGCATCGACAGAGAATTGATCAGCAACTCGTCCTCGGCGTCGCTCAAGGTGTCCCAATCCGCAGACAGATCGCGCGCCTCGAAGTAGCGCGACAACAGCTTCATGAAGCTGGGCCGGTCAAAACCGGCGTCACATTCCATCTGGCCCAGATCGCGGCCGAACCCGGCCCAGTCGACATCGCAACGGCGATAGGCCGAAAACCCCTCGACCTCGCGTTTCACCCGAAACCGCGACACACCCGACAGGGTCACCATGAACCGCCCGTCCTCGGTCTCCGAAAACTGCGTCAGCCGACCGGCACAGCCGATGCTGTGCAACCGGTCGTCATCGCTGCCCGGACCGGGACTGGGCTGCACCATTCCGATCAGGCGCTGCGGCGTCTTCATGCAATCCTCGACCATCGCCAGATAGCGCGGCTCGAAGATGTGCAGCGGCAACCGCGACCGGGGCAGCAGCAGCGCGCCGGGCAAAGGGAAAACCGGGATCGTGTCGGGCAGGTCTGCGGCGCTGATCATGCCTCCTTACCTAGCCTTCGCGGCCGATCAGGCAAATATCATCGAGCTCAATTTCCGCCGTCCGTTCAGCACCACCGGATCGTTCGGTTTCAGCGCCTCGAAGATGGTGAAAAGCTGGGTCTTCGCGGCCCCGTCGTTCCACTCACGGTCGCGGCGAAACACTTCGAGCAACTCGTCGACCGCGCCCGCCGCATCGCCGTTGGCATAGAGCGCCTGCGCTAGGTCGTACCGCGCCTGGCTGTCCGCCGGATCGGCCTCGACCTTGGCGCGCAGCTCGGCGGTCGGCCCCGCGCCTGCGGCCTGCTTGGCCAGCTCAAGCTGGGCATGTGCGGCGTCCAGTTCCGGTGCCTGCGAGATCTCTACCGGTGCGCCGTTCAGCACCGCCTCGGCCTGCTCCAGATCACCCGCCGCGATGTGCGCACGCACCAGCCCGCCATAGGCCTTGGCGTTGGCCGGCTCTTCGCCGAGGACCGCCGCGAAGGTCTGCGCTGCGTCCACCACCGCGCCCTGCTCCAGCATCTCTTCCGCTGCCGCGATCGCCTCGTCCAGCCCGCCGCTGGCATCGCCACCGCCCTGCTCGACCAGCTTGTCGACGAAGGCCTTGATCTCGGACGCCGGCACCGCGCCTTGGAAGCCGTCGATCGGCTGGCCCTGCCAGAATGCATAGACGGTGGGGATCGACTGGATGCGCAACTGTCCGGCGATGTTCTGTGCCTCGTCGACGTTGACCTTGGCCATGCGCACCGCGCCCTTGGCCGCCGTCACGGCGTCTTCCAGCATCGGGCCCAGCGTCTTGCACGGGCCGCACCACGGCGCCCAGAAGTCCACGATCACCGGCACCTGCATCGAGGCTTCGACCACCTCGGCCATGAAGTCCGCCTCGGCGACGTCCTTGATCATGTCGGCGCCCGCGGCTGTCGCGCCGCCGTTCTGCCCTTGTCCGAGTTCCAGCATCCCTGGCTCCTTCGCTTGTCCGCTCAGCCTCATTTAGGCGCTGCCGCGGCACTTGCAACGCAATGCAGCGGTTTACCCGCGCGTCACGGCTATCTAGCATCCCGGAGGACGGATGTGAAAGGCCAACAGATGACACGCACGCTTCTGACCTATGGCGACAGCAACACCCACGGGACCACGCCGATCACGGTGCCCGGCGAACTTGGCCGCTATGGCCCCGAGACGCGCTGGCCGACGGTCATGGCCGCCGCGCTGCCGTCGGGCTGGCATCTGGTGGAAGAGGGTCTGCCGGGGCGCACCACGCAGTTTCCCGACCCCGTGATGGGCGCGCATATGGAAGGTCGCGACGGGCTGAAGATCGCGCTGGCCTCGCACCGGCCGGTGCGGTTGCTGACGATTATGCTGGGCACCAACGACCTGAAGACGCGGTTCCAGCCCAGCGCCGCGCGGATCGCTTCGGGCGTGGCCGGCTTGCTCGACATCGCGCTGCACCGTGATCTGGCGCCGCAACACCCCGGCATGAAGGTGCTGCTGATCGCGCCGCCCCCGGTCAAGGAACTCGGCCCGATCCGCCCTGACTTCACCGGGGCCGAGGCGCATGGCCCCGGGTTGGCCCCGGCGCTGCAAGAGCAGGCCGAGGCCCGCGGCGTGGTCTTCTTCGACGCCGGATCGGTGATTGAGACCAGCGACGTGGACGGCGTGCATTTCGGCCCCGAGGCGCACCGGATACTGGGCGAAGCACTGGCTGAGGTGGTGACGGGGATGCGCTGGGATGCGGCCGTCTAACTGCCTGGGGTTGCATGGTAATACAGACATCCGCCGTCCCGGATCAGGTCCGGTGCGGGGTCGCTCTACTCCGCGTCGGCCCCGATTTTGCGCACATGCGGGAAGTCGCCTTGGGCGATGTAGGCTTCCTCATCCGGCGAGGACAGCCGACCGTAGAACGGGTTCCGATGCGGGTGCCTTCCGAACCGGCGGATGATCTCACGCACCCGGCGCGGTTGCTGGTTCATCTCAGCGTAACGTGCGGCATAAGGCCCTTGGACGGTCGCGGTCAGCGCATCGGCCATCTCCACCGCCATGTCCACTCGCGCCAAGTGGTCGGGACCCTCGCAATGACAGAGCGAGATGATGTAGAAGTTCTTCTCCCACGCCCAGCGCAGGGCGTCGTAGTGGCCGTTCTGAACGCCCTGCAAAATCAATAGGTTGGACTTGATGTCCTGCCCGAAGGCCGCCGGCGTGTCGCGCCAGAGCGAGCGCGGGAATTGATCCAGCACGAGGATAAGCGCAAGCCGGCCATAGGCGGTCTCGGCCCAGTGGTCGTAGTACCCGCGCGCGCCGGCCTCGGTGACCTGCGCCATGGTGGTGCAGATCGCCTGATCCATGCCGCCACGCATGCGGCTGGACCAGAAATCCTCGTGATCTTTCAGCCCCTTGTCTTCGAGGTTCGGGGGGAACCAGAACGCCAGAATGTCCTCGGGGCTAACGGTGTCGGCGGAGATCTGGGTCATGGAATGGGCTTTCAGAGATCGAAGGTGGCAAAGACCGGCGCGTGGTCCGATGGCTGCTCCCAGCCCCGCACCGGGCGCAGAATTCTGCTGGAATGTCCGGCACTTGCGATGTCGGGCGTGGCCCAGATGTGATCGAGCCGGCGGCCCTTGTCGGCGGCGTCCCAATCGGGCGAGCGGTAGGACCACCAGCTGTAGAGGTTGCCGTCGGGGATGTCCTTGCGGGTGATGTCGACCCAGTGGCCGGCGTCCTGCGTCTGGGCGAGGTGCTCGACCTCGACCGGCGTGTGCGAGACGACGCGCAGCAGCTTCTTGTGATCCCAGACGTCATCTTCGCGCGGGGCGATGTTGAGATCGCCGACGAGGATGCTTTTCTTGGGCGTCTCGGCGTGAAACCAGTCACGCATCTCGGTGAGGTAATCGAGCTTCTGGCCGAACTTGACATTGACCTGCCGGTCCGGCTTGTCCCCGCCGGCCGGGACATAGAAGTTGTGGATCGTCAGACCGTTATCCAATTCCGCCGCGACATGGCGGGCATGGCCCAGGGCGGCGAAATCGCGGTCTCCGACGTCGCGGATCGGAAGCTTCGACAGGATGGCGACGCCGTTGTAGCCCTTCTGTCCGCGCGCGACCATGTGGGTGTAGCCCAGCGCCTGAAAGGTCTCGAGAGGGATCTTGTCGACCGGGCTTTTGCACTCCTGCAGGCACAGGATATCCGGGGCTTCGTCGGTGAGCAGCCGCTCCACCAGGCCGGCGCGGAGGCGCACGGAGTTGATGTTCCAGGTG
The DNA here is from genome assembly GCF_056858395.1 of Litorisediminivivens sp. KMU-197. Lineage (NCBI taxonomy): Bacteria > Pseudomonadati > Pseudomonadota > Alphaproteobacteria > Rhodobacterales > Paracoccaceae > Litorisediminivivens > Litorisediminivivens sp. KMU-197. The sequence continues at coordinate 186,350 of NZ_JBXEQG010000007.1, forward strand.
GCGAGGGTGAAGGGCATGCAGCGGTCTCCGGCGGTCAGGTCAGGGCGCGAGAATGGCCCTTCCGGCAGCCGGGTTCAAGGGCGGGCGTTTTGTACAATTTGTACAAAACCACCCCCTGTTTTGTACAAAAGCCCCCCTCGCCTGACGGGGGCCCCGCATCTGCCCTACCCCGGGCTCATGCCGCGCATGCGTTCCGAGCGGCGGCGGAGCATTTCGACCGTCGCCAGCAGCGCGATCGAGATCGTCACGAGGATGGTCGCGGCCGCCAGGATGGTGGGCGAGATCTGTTCGCGCAGGCCGGTGAACATCTGCCACGGCAGGGTCTGCCATTCGGCGCTGCCGAGGAAGATCACCACCACGACCTCGTCGAACGAAGTGATGAAGGCGAAGAGCCCGCCCGAAATCACGCCGGGCAGGATCAGCGGCATCTGCACCCGGAAGAAGGTGGTCACCGGGTCGGCGCCCATGTTGGCGGCGGCGCGGGTCAGCGAAGTGTCGAAGCTGACCAGCGTCGCGGTCACGGTGATGATCACGAAGGGAATGCCCAGCACGGCGTGGGCCAGCACGATGCCCCAGTAGGTGCCCTGAATGCCGATCGAGGAATAGAAGAAGTACATGCCGGTGGCCGAGATGATCAGCGGCACGATCATCGGCGAGATCAGCACCGCCATGATCGACCGCTTGAAGGGCACGTGGCTCTGGCTGAGGCCGATCGCGGCGAGGGTGCCCAGCGAGACCGAGATCAGCGTTGCGACCGGCGCGATCTTGACCGAGTTCCAGACCGCGGATGTCCATTCCGAGTTGGTCAGGAAGTCGCGATAGTGTTTCAGCGAATAGCCTTCGGGATCGAGGCGCAGCATTTCCGGGGTAAAGGTAAAGAAGTCCTCGGCGTTGAAGCTCAGCGGCATCACCACGATGATCGGTGTGATCAGGAAGATGAAGATCGCGCCGCAGATCACGATGAAGGTGTATTCCCAGAGCACCTGTCCGGGTGTCAGGTAGGGCGCCAGCTTGGCCCGGTAGCGGCCTTCGGCGATCCAGAACAGGAACCAGCCGACGAACCAGCCAAACAAGAGCCCCATGATCGCCGCCGAGACGCCGCCCAGCAGGAAGCCGGCGAGGCCGAAGCCCGCGATCATGATCCACTTGGCCGGCTTTTCCTGCCGCCAGGTGTGGGTAAACAGCCAGGCAAGGCCGGCCAACAGGGCCGCGCCTATCACCAGGCCGATGAAGGGGGCGTCGTTGGCGATACCCACGAGCAGGCCCATGAAGCCCCCGACGGCGGCCATGACCGGCGCGACGAAAGAGAACGGCTTGGGTTCGATCGGTGTCAGTGCGGCCATGTCTCTTATCCCAGCTTCACGTTGTCGATGCCGACGATCTTGTCGTAGGCCCAGTAGAGGATCAGGACCACCGCGAACAATATCGTCCCCAGCGCGGCCGCGAGGCCCCAGTTGAGCGAGGACGAGATGTGATAGGCGATCCGGTTCGAGATGAAGACACCCTTGGTGCCGCCGACGATCTCGGGCGTGATGTAGTAGCCGATGGACAGGATGAAGACGAGGATCGACCCGGCCCCGATGCCCGGCACCGACTGCGGGAAGTAGACCCGCCAGAAGGCTGTCCAGTTGGTCGCGCCCAGCGACTTGGCGGCGCGCAGGTAGGACGGCTGGATGGTCTGCATCACCGAATACATCGGCAGGATCATGAACGGCAGCAGGATGTGGGTCATCGCCACGATGGTGCCGAACTGGTTGTTGATCATCACCAGCCGCCCGGCGTCATTGACCAGCCCCAGCCAGACCAGCACGTCGTTGATCACCCCCTGCTGTTGCAGCATCACCTTCCAGGCCGAGGTGCGGACCAGCAGCGAGGTCCAGAACGGCAGCAGCACGAGGATCATCAAGAGGTTGGCCTGACGCATCGGCAGGTTGGCGAGGATCCAGGCCACCGGATAGGCCAGAAGAATGCAGGACCCGGTAATCACCAGCGACATGAAGATCGTGCGCTGGAACAGGGTGATGTAGATGCGTTCGTTCTCGGGGCGCGGCTCGAAACCGTCGGCGGTTTTCTTCAGGTCGACGGAGTTGAGGAAATAGCCGTTGGTGTATTTCGGGCTGTAGGTCTGCAGCGTCTGCCAGGTCTCGAAGGCGGTCCAGTCCTCGTCGATCTCTTCAAAGGCGGCGCGGAAGTTCGGCTCGGGCAACTCGTCGGCGATCCCGGCGGCTTCTTTCAGCAGGTCTGCCTGCGGGCCGTCATAGGCGGCGATGGCCTCGGCCGCGCCGTCCCGTTTCAGGTCGAGCGCGAGGGCGGCATAAACCGCTTCCCACGGGTCTTCCTCGGCCACGACATCTTCGTCGGCGTAGACGGTGAAGGTGGCGAAGGCGGTGTAGGCCTGTGCGGTGCGGGGCAGGATCTCGGAGATCTCACGCGACGGGACGAAGCCGATGTCGCCGCGCGCCTCGGAACTGGTCAGCCGGTTGTAGCGGCGGCGTTCGGAGGTGACGAGATCGGTGTTGCCGTCGCCGGTGCCGCTCATCAGTTCGTACCAGACCGCGCCGTCGCCCCAAGCATCATTGAGGTCTTCGAGCGGGTCCTGATAGACCTCGGCAATGTCGTCGAGACTGCGGCCGGATTGGCGGAACAGCGAGGACACGCCGGTCTGTTCGTAATTGAGGCGGGTGCCGAGCTTGGTGTGCTCCTTGGCTTCGGCGGCGAGGAACAGGTCGAAGAACAGGTTTTGGAAGACGGGTTCTTGGGGGACCTCGCCGGTGGTGCCGTCCCAGTCCTCGAGCGAGGCCGTGGTCAGCGGCAGGGTGTTCGACACGATCTCGTTCTCGACCGAGCGGAACAGCATCGAGGCAATCGGCGCGATGAATGTCACCAGCACGAAGATCAGCAGCGGCGCGATCAGCATCAGCGCGCGCATCTTCTGCACCCGCAGCGCACGGTTGAGCGAGGATTTGAGCGATTTGCCGTCGGCTGTCACCAGCCGTCCGCGGGAATCGGTGGCCTCGACCTCGTGGAATGCATCTTCGGGGGTCGGCGCCGACATCGTCTGGGGGCCGGTTGCCTTGAGATCGCTCATCTGTCTTTCCCTCTGCCGCAGTCTTTGACCTGCGTGTTTTATGGGGTCGGAAGGGCCGCGCACGGCCCCTCCGGTCGTTCAGTCAGCCCGCGGGCTTATTGTGCCAGCCACGCCTGGAACTTGGCGTCGATGTCGTCGCGGTAGTCAGCCCACCATTCGTAGTTGTAGAGAAAGGTGTTCTGCGCGTTGTTCGGATCGGTCGGCATGTGCGGGGCCATGTCGATGCCTAGATCGGCGTGCTGGCCGACCAGCGGAGCCGAGCTTTCGCGCGCCGGGCCGTAGGAGATGTACTTGGCCTGATCCGCCAGACGCTGGGTGTCGGTGGCGAACTTGACGAAGTGCTTGACGCGGTTCATGCGATCTTCCGGCAGGTCGGCGGGGATGATCCATCCGTCGAGGTCGAAGACCTGCGCGTCCCACATCATCGCGACCGGTTGATCCTGCTCTTCAATCACGCTGAACAGGCGGCCGTTGTAGGTCGAGCCCATGAAGACTTCGCCATCAGCCAGAAGCTGCGGCGTGTCGGCACCGGCGGACCACCAGACAACCTGATCCTTGATGGTGCCCAGCTTGTCGAGCGCCTGTTGCTGGCCCTCTTCGGTTTCGAGCACGTCGTAGACGTCTTCCTTGGCCACGCCGTCACAGAGCAGCGCCCATTCCATGTTGTTGATCGGGCGTTTTTCGAGCGAGCGCTTGCCGGGATAGGTTTCCAGGTCGAAGACCGAGCAGATGTTGGACGGCGGCTCGGCGCCTTCGGGCACCAGGTCGGTGCGGTAGCCGAAGGTGGTGGAGTAGACGATCTGCGGGATGAAGCAGTCCGACACCAGAAGGTCGCCGAAGTCGTCCTCGGCGCTCGTGCCGTCGGGCGCGGCGGCCAGGTCTTCGTCGGGGTCGATTTCCAGCGCGAGGCCTTCGTCGCACAGACGGATGGCGTCGGAGGCCACGACATCGACCAGATCCCAGGTGATGTTGCCGGCTTCGTTCATGGCGCGCAGCTTGGCGACGGCCTCGGCCGAGGATTCATCCCAGGACACCGACACGTCGGGGTGCATTTCCATGTAGGGTTCGGCGTAGGCCTTGATCTGCGAGTTCTGGTAGGCACCGCCCCAGGACACGAGTGTCATGTCGTTGGCGCAGTTTTCGCAGGCTTCCATCTCGGCATGGGATTCCGCGAAGGCGAGGCCACCGGCCACTGTCATCGCAGAGGTTGCCAGAAGGATTTTCGTGATTTTCATATTTTGCTCCCTGTAGTTACCCGTGAACTTGAACTTGCGTTCCGGCCTGCGACGGGTGACGCCCTGCCGGTCCGCATGGGGTTGGCGTGCGGCCCCTGCCGGGACCGCGCGGCAAGATTTAACCTAAGGCGCGTCGAGCGCGCGGCAATCTTCGGGCAGCCAGCCGATCTCGATCTGCTCGCCCGGTTTCAGGCGCACCTGATCGGGCGCGTTGCGGGTCTTGACGATGAAATCGCTGTTGCCGGCAACGCGCAGGCGGGTGCGGAAGATATCGCCCATGTAGATGAATTCCAGCACCTCGGCCTTCAGCGTATGCGCGCCTTCTGGCATCCGGTCCTTGTTGAATTCCACCCGCTCGGGACGGATCGAGACGCGGGTGCGCTGACCCACTTCATGCACGTTGATCGGCTTGCAGTCGATCAATTCGCCGTCGTCGAGCTGAACCAGCGCTAGACCGTTGTTGATTTCCTTGATGGTGCCTTCCAGCGTGTTGTTTTCGCCGATGAACTGCGCCACGAAGCTGTTTTCCGGCTCTTCATAGAGCTGGTCGGGCGGGGCAAGCTGCTGGATGCGGCCATCGTCGAACACGGCGACCCGGTCGGACATCGTCAGCGCCTCGGTCTGGTCGTGGGTCACGTAGACCGTGGTGATGCCCAGACGGTGCGCGAGGTCGGTGATCTCGAACTGCATCTTTTCGCGCAGCTGCTTGTCGAGCGCGCCGAGCGGTTCGTCCATCAGCACCAGCTCGGGTTCGAACACCAACGCGCGCGCCAGTGCGACCCGCTGCTGCTGACCGCCCGAAAGCTGCGCCGGACGGCGGCCGCCGAACTTGCCCATTTCGACCATGTCGAGCGCGCGCTGGACCTTCTCCTTGCGCTCGGACTTGTTCATCTTGCGCACCTCGAGCGGGAAGCTGAGGTTCTCGGCGATCGTCATGTGCGGGAACAGCGCGTAGTTCTGGAACACCATGCCGATGCCGCGCTTGTGCGGCGGGATGTTGTTGATCGAAGTGCCGCCGAGGCGAATGTCGCCGTGGGTGGCGGTCTCGAACCCTGCGAGCATCATCAGGCAGGTGGTCTTGCCGGAGCCCGACGGCCCGAGCATGGTCAGGAACTCGCCCTTCGGCATGGAGAGATTGAGGTCTTTGACGACGAGCGTTTCACCGTCATAGCTTTTTTGCACACGTTCGAATTCGACGAATGCGTCGGCTCCTGAGCTATCTGCCATTGCGGCTCCCTGATGGTCTGCGGGTTTTCCCCTTGTTGCGGGAGAGTAAACCTCGCATCGGGAAGGACTGCAACTGTTGTGCGACGCTTTACCGCTTAATAGCGGCATCGCAGGACAAGTGGACAGTTCAGCCGCTCAAATCAGGAAGATCGACTGCGGGCGTGGCCTCGGTTTTCACAGGAATTGCCATTTTCAGGGCATTCCTGTTACGGATCCGGGGCATGAAAGCGGGCAAGTGTCGCAGATTTCAGCGCGCGTGCTGGCGACTCACCCGGGGCGCGGGAATTTTGTGCAATTTGCGGCGGCTTATGTCGTTAATGGTCGTGCGCTCTTGCGGAGGAGCGGCCAGCCTTGCCACCAGTCGGACGTCAGGAGGTCACCCATGCCGCATCACCGTTTCGCCAAGGACATTCCGTTCTCGGAGGGCGAATATGCCCGCCGTCTGGCCAAGGTTCGCGCCGCCATGGCCGACAAGGAACTGGATGCGCTGCTGGTGACGGATCCGTCGAACATGGCCTGGCTGACCGCCTATGACGGCTGGTCGTTCTACGTTCATCAGGGGGTGATCGTGCTGCCCGACGCCGATCCGATCTGGTGGGGCCGGGCGCAGGACGCCAATGGCGCGCTTCGGACGGTGTGGATGGATGACGACCGGGTGCTTGGCTATGCCGATCACTTCGTGCAGTCGGTGGACCGCCATCCGATGCAGGATCTGGCTGTGCGAATCGGCGACCTCGAGATCTCGGCGGCGCGGATCGGGGTGGAGATGGAGAACTATTACTACTCCGCCAAGGCGCACGAAGAACTGGTGAACGCGCTGCCGCAGTGCGCGTTCATCGATGCGACGGCCTTGGTGAACTGGTGCCGGGCGGTGAAATCCGACGAAGAGATCGTGTTCATGCGCCGGGCGGCGCGAATTTCCGAGAAGATCATCGACGGGCTGATGGAGCGGACCGAGCTGGGCGTGCCGAAGAACGAGGTGGTGGCGGCGGCGATGGCCGATGCGGTCTCGGGCGCGGACGGGCACTGGGGGGATTATCCCGCAATCGTGCCGCTGCTGCCGTCCGGTCCGGACGCCGCGGCGCCGCACCTGACATGGAACGGCAAGGCCTTCGCCGGCGGCGAGGCGACGTTTTTCGAGATCTCGGGCTGTTATCGCCGCTATCACGCGCCGCTCTGCCGGACGATCTTCCTTGGCACGCCGCCGGATTTTCTGAAGCGGGCTGAGGAGGCGCTGGTGCGCGGGCTGGAGGCCGGAATCGAAGTGGCCCGCGCCGGCAACCGTGCCTGTGACATGGCCAATGCGCTGGCCGACGAGCTGGGCAAATCCGACATCAAGCGCGCGGCACGCTGCGGCTATCCCATCGGCCTCAGCTATCCGCCGGACTGGGGCGAGCGGACCATATCGCTGCGTTCGGAGGATGAAACCGTGCTGGAACCGGGCATGACCTTCCACTTCATGCCGGGGTTGTGGATGGAGGATTGGGGTCTGGAGATCACCGAGTCGATCCTGATCAAGCCCGACGGCGCGGCCGAGACCTTCTGCGACCGGCCGCGGATGGTGACGGTGAAATGAGCCATCTGGAAGACTCTGTTGCCCTGCTGGGCGAGTTGATCGCCTATCCCACGGTGTCCTCGGACAGCAATCTGGAAATGATCGGCTACCTCGCCACCCGGCTGGAGGACGCGGGCGCAAGGGTGCGCATCCTCGCCGACGACAGCGGCACCAAGGCGAACCTTTTTGCCACCATAGGACCGGAGGAGGAAGGCGGTCTGATGCTGTCGGGCCATTCCGACGTGGTGCCGGTGCTGGAACAACCTTGGTCGTCCGATCCTTTCGAAATGGTTGAGCATCGCGGCGCGCTCTACGGTCGCGGGACCTGCGACATGAAGGGGTTCATCGCCTGCGCCACGGTGATGGCGGCGGAATATGCGCAGCGCGATCTGCGCCGCCCGGTGCATTTCGCCTTTACCTACGACGAGGAGACCGGCTGCCTGGGCGGGCAGGCGCTTGTCGACAGCCTGCGCAGGATGGAGATCCGCCCGGACATGGCGATCGTCGGTGAGCCGACGTCGATGCGCATCATCGAGGGCCATAAGGGGTGCTGCGAATACACCGCGCGGTTTCGCGGACTGGAGGGCCATGGCTCGGCCCCCGACCGTGGGGTGAACGCGGCGGAATACGCGGCGCGCTATGTCACCCGGCTGCTGGAGTTGCGCGAGGACCTGAAGGCGCGGACGCCGACCCACAGCCGGTTCGTGCCGCCCTGGTCGACGATCAACATCGGCGCGATTCACGGCGGCCACGCCCACAACGTCATCGCCGCCATGGCCGAGGTGGCGTGGGAGATGCGGCCGGTGCAATGGGGCGACGCGGATTTCGTGAAGGGCGAGATGGAGCATTTCGTCGATCACGTGCTGCGCCCGGCGATGCGCGCCGTCGACCCCGAGGCCGATATCGCCGTCGAATGCATCGGCGAGGTGCCGGGGCTGGAACCGATGGAGGCCAACGAGGCCCGCGACCTCGTGGCCCGGCTGACCGGGGCGAACGGCACGGACCTCGTGGCCTTCGGCACCGAGGCCGGGCTGTTTCAGGGGCTGGGCACTGACGTGGTGGTCTGCGGACCGGGCAGCATCGAGCAGGCGCATATGGCCGACGAATTCGTCACCGTCAGCCAGATGCAGGCCTGTCTGGACATGCTGGACCGGGTCGCCTGACCCGGCCCTTCAGCCAAATCACTTGTTGATCGGGGTCGCGCCGGTCTCCAGCCGGGTGATCTTGCCGTTTTTCAGGGAATAGACGCCGATCACCGCCTCACGGCTGCCATCCGGGTAGTCGTTGACCGAATGGGTGACCAAAATGTCGTCGTTTTCGTAGATCTTGCGGCGCGGTCCCATCGCTTCCGAACCGGAGACGAACATCTTTTCCAGCAACTCGCGGGTCTGCGCCTTGTTGAGTTCCGAGCCGCTCTGGTGGCGGACGAAGGTAAAATCCTCCGCCATCAGCTCCGCATACTGATCCACCGCGTTGTTCTGGATCGCGGCCTCCATCTTTTCGAATACAGCCATCACGTTTCTCCTTTTCTGCCGGAAACCGGCGTTACAGGTCTGGCTTGCCCGGAATGGTGCGCAGGTAAGCGACGATGGCGTCCAGGTCCTGGGCGCTCATGCCGGCGAGGTAGCCATAGGGCATCGGCGGCATCATCCTTTCGCCGTCGGGTCGCATGCCCTTGGTGATCATGGTCTTGATCTCGTCGTCGCTGTAGTCGGCCAGCCCGTCCGGATGGTTGGTCAGGTTGGCCGAGACCGACGTTCCCCACGGCCCGTGGAACTCGAACCCGCCGCGGCCATAACCCTCTTCGCTGAGGTCCGGCCCCTGCGGCGTCAGCGGGCTGTGGCATTCCATGCAATGCGCCAGCGCGGTGACATAGGCGCCGTATTCGGCGTTCACGGCCGGTTCGGGCGCGGTGACGCTGTCGACCGGCGGGCCGTAGGCGGGCGGCAGCGGCATGTTGTACTCCGAGGTGCCGGGATCGTTGTCCACCGCCGGAACGCTGCGCAGATAGGCGACGATGGCGCTCAGGTCGTCATCGGCAATCTGGCGGTACATCGGAAACGGCATCGGCGGTCCGATCACCGAGCCGTCCGGGCGGATGCCCTCGCGGATGGCGCGGGCAAGCTCTTCGTCCGACCATCCCGACACCCGGCCGGCCGGCGTGATGTTGGGCGCGATGGCGGTGAACATGTCGGTCTTTTCCACCAGCCGGCCGCCCAGCGCCTGATCGGCGATCGGACCGTCCGGCCCCATCGGCGAATGGCAATTGCCGCAGGCCATGACCGTGGTGACAAGGTATTCGCCGCGGTCCATGTGGCTTTCAGCGAAAGCGGGCAACGCGAGAACGGTCGAAAATACAGCAATCGTGGCGTGTTTCACGTTAAAATCTCCTTCTTCAAATCGCCGGATCGACTCGACCCGGACAGGAAGGATCATAGAGGAAAATCTCGTTTTTTTAACGTGGTTTGTGCAGGGGCGCCGTCCAATCCTTCACTGGTTCGGAAATATCCCGGGGGCTTGGGGGCAGCGCCCCCAACACACCAACCTGTGCGCTTGAAAAGCGCGCCTTGGGATCACGCCGCCTTGTAGAGCCCGTCGTTGCGGATCTTTTCCAGCGTCTTGTCCAACGCGGCGCGGGCGCGGTCGATCAGCACGTCGATTTCTGCCGGCGTGATCACCAGCGGCGGGGCCGAGATCATGCGGTCGCCGACATGGCGCATCACCAGATTCGAGGCGAAGCAGAACTCGCGGCAGATGTAGCCCACGGTGCCGCCGTCCGAGGCAAAGGCGGCTCGGCTGGCCTTGTCCGGCGTCAGCGCGATCGAGGCCATCAGGCCGCAGACCTTCGCCTCGCCGACCAGCGGGTGATCGGCCAGCGACAGCCACTTGTCGCGGAAGTAGGGCGCGGCGACGTCGCGGACGTGCTCGACCACCTTCTCGTCCTGCATCAGCCGCAGGTTCTCCAGCGCCACGGCGGCGGCGACCGGGTGGCCGGAGTAGGTGTAGCCGTGGTTGAATTCGTCGCGGCCGATCACCTCGGCCACCTCGTCGCAGACGATCGAGGCGCCGATCGGCGCGTAGCCCGACGACAGGCCCTTGGCGACGGTCATGATGTGCGGCCGGATGCCCATGGTCTGCGACCCGAACCAGTTGCCGGTGCGCCCGAAGCCGCAGATCACCTCGTCCGCGATCAGGAGGATGCCGTACTTGTCGCAGATGCGCTGGATCTCGGGCCAGTAGCTGGCGGGCGGCACGATGACGCCGCCGGCGCCCTGCACCGGCTCACCGATGAAGGCGGCGATGCGTTCGGGGCCGATGTCCTCAATGGCGGTTTCCAGTTCGCGGGCGCGGGACAGGCCGAAGGCCTCGGGGTCCGTGTCGCCGCCTTCGGACCACCAGTCGGGTTGCGGGATGTGGTGGATGTCGGGGATCGGCAGCCCGCCCTGCGCATGCATGCCCGACATGCCGCCAAGGCTGCCCGATCCGACGGTGGATCCGTGATAGGCGTTCTTGCGGGAAATGATGACAGTGCGTTCGGGCTGGCCCTTCATCGCCCAGTAGTGGCGCACCATGCGGATGTTGGTGTCGTTGGCCTCGGACCCGCCACCGGCGAAGAACACGTGGTTGAGGTCGCCCGGCGCGATCTCGGCCAGTTTCTCGGCCAGCGCGATGGCGGGGATGTGGGTGGTCTGGAAGAAGGTGTTGTAGAACGGCAGTTCGCGCATCTGGCGGGCCGCGGCGTCCACCAGTTCCTCGCGTCCGTAGCCGAGGTTGACGCACCACAGGCCCGACATGCCGTCGAGAATTTCCTCGCCTTCGCTGTCGGTCAGCCAGATGCCGTCGGCGCGGGTGATGACCCGAACCCCGGTGTCGGCCAGCGGGCCGTTGGCGGTGAACGGGTGCATGTGATGCGCGGCGTCGAGACGCTGGAGTTCGGCGGTGGGCAGGTGGTTGGTGATCTTGTTCATGCGGAGACTCCCGGCGCTCGAGGTGTGGCGGCCAGAATATGATCAAATTTTGGCGTGTCAATCGAATCGGTGTCGCTTGGTGGGAGCCGGGCAATCGCCGACCCGCGGGGTGGCGTCCCGTCGAGAATGGGAGCCACTTCATCGATCAGTCACCGTAGACTTTGAGATTGTCAGGGATCCATCAGCCTATCGCCGCCCCGGGGGGCGGGTCATGCCGGAGGCATGCCTTTCGCATAACGATTGCGCGGCGGCCTGCGGCCTTGATTCCGCGCAGGGCGGCGGTCGCTGGCGTCAGTCCAGGGTCTGGAGGATCTGCTCCATGCCCTGCCGCACGTCGTTCTCCATGGCGGCGGCAGCGGCATTCCCGTCGCCCGAGCCGATCGCGTCGAGCATCGCCTTGTGCTGGTCGGGCAGGCTCTGGGTGCCGTAGCGGCCGCAGACCACGCGCAAGGAGGGGCCGAATCGCAGCCAGAGGCCCTCGGCAAGCTGTTGCAGGATCGGGGCCTCTGCCAACCGGTAGAGATGCAGGTGGAAGCGGTAGTTCTGCTCAAGGTAGCCGCGCACATCGCCGCGTGCGATCGATTCGTCGAGACGGGTGTCGATGGACCTGAGGGTGGTCACATCGTCCGGACCGGCATGGGCGCTGGCGCGGCGGGTGAGTTCGGGTTCGATCGCCACGCGGGCGTGGATCAGTTCGCTTACCGCGCCGGCGTCGAGCACCGGCACCGAAACGCGGCGATTGCCCTGAAACACCAGCGCGCCTTCGGCGGTCAGGCGACGGATCGCCTCGCGCACGGGGGTCATGCCGGCACCGAGCTGCCCGGTCAGGCCCTGGATCGTCACCGGCGCGCCGGGCGGCATCTCGCCGAAAAGCAGCAGTGACCGTACCTCGCGGTAGACCTGCTCATGGGCCGGCAGGCCGGGCGCGGCGGGCTGTTTCGAAATGTCGTTCATCTGCCTGATTTCTCACCACTTCGTCGGGTCTTGCGACTTTAACCTGCCCGTGATTGCATTTCCATATTGCCCTGCTGGGCATAATTTGATCAAATCCAGACGAGGCGGCAAGCGGAAACGACCGCCGAGACCCAACGGGAGCCTGACATGAAAAATACCCTGATGACCTGCACCGCGACGCTGGCGCTTGTCGCCTCGGCCACGGTGGCCGAAGAGGTCCGCGTCTACAACTGGTCGGATTACATCGACGAAAGCCTGCTGGAGAAATTCGAGCAGGAGACCGGGATCGAGCTGATCTATGACGTGTTCGATTCGAACGAGGTGCTGGAGACCAAGATGCTGGCCGGCGGTTCGGGCTATGACGTTGTGGTGCCCACCGGCACATTCCTGCAACGCCAGATCGCAGCCGGCGCGTTCCAGCCGCTGGACAAGGCGAAGCTGCCCAACCTTGAAAACATGTGGGATGTGATCTCGGACCGGACCGCGAAATACGACCCCGACAATGCCCATGCGATCAACTACATGTGGGGCACCACGGGCCTTGGCGTGAACACCGGCAAGGTCAAGGAACTGCTGGGCGAGGACGCCCCGATCGACAGCTGGGACCTGGTGTTCAAACCCGAGAACATGGAAAAACTGGCGGACTGCGGCGTGCATTTCCTTGACGCCCCGGCCGAGATGATCCCGGCGGCGCTGAACTATATCGGCGAGGACCCGGACAGCCATGATCCGGAGGTCATCGCCAAGGCCGAGGCGGTCTACGCGCCGATCCGGCCGCATATCCAGAAGTTCCATTCGTCCGAGTACATCAACGCGCTGGCCAACGGCGACATCTGCGTCGCGGTGGGCTGGTCGGGTGATGTGCTGCAGGCGCGTGACCGGGCGCTGGAGGCCGACAACGGCGTGGTGATCGAATACTACGCGCCGAACGAGGGCGCGCAGATGTGGTTCGACATGATGGCGATCCCGGTGGATGCGCCGAACCCCGAGGGCGCGCACAAGTTCCTGAACTTCATCATGGAACCCGAGAACATGGCCGCGGCGTCGAACTATGTCTATTACGCCAACGGCAACGAGGCATCGCAGGAGATGCTGAACGAGGACGTGATCAACGACCCGGCGATCTATCCCTCGCCCGAGGCGATGGACAACACCTATACCACCACGCCCTATCCGCCGAAGGTGCAGCGGGTGGTGACCCGGCTCTGGACCAAGATCAAGTCCGGCACCTGATCCGATACGGGCCCGCGCTTTTCCAAGAGCGCGGGCCTTTTTTGTGACTGTCGACTGGAGTTTGCATGCCCCAAGCCGTCTTTGCCCCATGGGACGATCCCGACCAGACCCCGCTGATCCAGTTCAAGGGGGTCACCAAGCGGTTCGGGGATTTCGTGGCGATCGACAATCTGACGCAGGACATCTACGCGCAGGAGTTCTTTGCCCTGCTCGGCCCGTCGGGTTGCGGCAAGACGACGATGATGCGGATGCTGGCGGGGTTCGAGACGCCCACCTCGGGCCAGATCCTGATTGCCGGGCAGGACATGGCGCAGGTTCCGCCCAACAAGCGGCCGGTGAACATGATGTTCCAGTCCTACGCGCTGTTTCCGCATCTGACGGTATCGGACAACATCGCCTTCGGGCTGAAACGCGAGGGCAAAGGCAAGGACGAGATCGAGGCGCGGGTGGCCGAGATGCTGCGGCTGACCCGGCTGGAGCGTTTCGCCGCCAGAAAGCCGCACCAGATCTCGGGCGGGCAGCGGCAGCGCGTGGCGCTGGCGCGGTCCTTGGCGAAAGCGCCGAAATTGCTGCTGCTGGATGAGCCGCTGGGGGCGCTGGACGCCAAGCTGCGCCAGCAGACCCAGTTCGAGCTGATGGACATACAGGAAAAGACCGGAACGACCTTCGTGATCGTGACACATGATCAGGAAGAGGCGATGACCGTGGCCAGCCGCGTGGCGGTGATGGACGAGGGGCGGATCGTGCAGGTGGCGACCCCGGCCGAGATCTACGAGCAGCCGAATTCGGTTTACGTGGCGAATTTCATTGGCGAGGTGAATATCATCGAAGGGACGGTCGACCCTTACGATGATGGGTACGAGGTGCATTGGGCGGAAGGGGAGCATCCGTTTCATACACGGGCGGACAAGCGGCTGGAAAAGGGCCAGCGGTGTTCTTTGGCGATGCGGCCCGAGAAGGTGACGATCAGCACGGAGGAACCGGATGCGCACAACCGGGTGAAGGGGCGTATTCACGACATCGCCTATCTGGGGAACCTGTCGACCTATCACGTGGAACTGTCGAACGGGCAGATGTTCAAGGCGCAGACGGCGAACACGCGGCGGCTGTCGCGGCGGCAGCTGACCTGGGAGGACGAGGTCTGGCTGAGCTGGACCGATACGGCCGCGGTTTTGCTGGAGGGATGAGGATGGGTGTTGCGACATTTGCCTCGGAGACGCGCGTGCGCCGGGTGAAGCGTTTGCGAGGTGTTCCGACTTCGCTTGACGGCAGAAGGGGATTCCAATGCGCCGCCTGACCCTCATTGCCATCCCCTACCTCTGGCTCTTGGCACTCTTCCTCGTGCCGTTCCTCATCGTCCTGAAGATCTCGCTCTCGGACACGGCCATCGCCATTCCGCCTTATACGCCGACGCTCGACCTGTCGGAGGGCTGGGCCGGGTTCAAGGACTTCCTGAGCCAGCTCGACATGGAGAACTTCACCTGGCTCACCCAGGACGATCTCTACTGGAAGGCCTACCTGTCCTCGGTCCGCATCGCCCTTGTCTCGACCGTGCTGACGCTGCTGGTGGGTTATCCGATCGCCTATGGCATGGCGCGCGCCGCGCCGGAATGGCGGCCGACACTGCTGATGCTGGTGATCCTGCCGTTCTGGACCAGCTTCCTGATCCGCGTCTACGCCTGGATGGGGATCCTGTCGAACGAGGGGCTGCTGAACGGGCTCTTGCTGAACCTCGGCCTGATCTCGGAACCGCTGACCATCCTCAACACCAATGTCGCGGTCTATATCGGGGTGGTCTATACCTATCTGCCGTTCATGATCCTGCCGATCTATTCGGCGCTGGAAAAGATGGACGACAGCCTGCTGGAAGCCGCCGAGGACCTGGGCTGCTCGCGCCTGCAGGCCTTCTGGCTGGTCACGGTGCCGCTGTCGAAACAGGGCATCATCGCGGGGTGCTTCCTGGTGTTCATCCCGGTGGTGGGCGAATTCGTCATCCCGTCGCTGCTGGGCGGATCGGGGACGCTGATGATCGGCAAGGTTCTGTTCGAGGAGTT
This sequence comes from Litorisediminivivens sp. KMU-197, assembly GCF_056858395.1. Taxonomy (NCBI): domain Bacteria; kingdom Pseudomonadati; phylum Pseudomonadota; class Alphaproteobacteria; order Rhodobacterales; family Paracoccaceae; genus Litorisediminivivens; species Litorisediminivivens sp. KMU-197. The sequence goes on from NZ_JBXEQG010000007.1 coordinate 201,664, forward strand.
CTTCAACAACCGCGACTGGCCGGTGGCCAGCGCCGTGGCGGTGATCCTGCTGCTGATCCTGATCGTGCCGATCATCCTGTTCCAGCGCAACGAGCAGAAACAGCGGGAGGCCGAGGGATGAAGGTGCACGCGAAATCTTGGAAAGATTTCGGGCCGATTTCCTGCGAGGAAATCGTGGCCACGGGGAAAACCGCATGAGACGCTTTTCCGCCTTCAACGCGGTGTCGCTGACGCTGGGCTTCGCCTTTCTCTACCTGCCGATGGTGATCCTGGTGATCTACAGCTTCAACGCCTCGAAGCTGGTCACCGTCTGGGCCGGGTTCTCGACCCGCTGGTATGCCGAGTTGTTGCAGAACGAGGCTTTCCTCGATGCCGCGTGGGTCACCATCCGCGTCGCCGTGGCCTCTTCCACCATCGCCACCGTGCTGGGCACGATGGCAGCCTACGTGCTGGTCCGCGCCGGGCGGTTTCACGGGCGGACGCTGTTTTCCGGCATGATCTATGCGCCGCTGGTGATGCCCGAGGTGATCACCGGGCTGTCGCTGCTGCTGCTGTTCATCGGCATCGGGCTGGACCGGGGCATTCTGACCATCATCCTCGCGCACACCACGTTTTCGATGTGCTACGTCTCGGTGGTGGTGTCGTCGCGGCTGGTCAGCTTCGACCGCTCTCTGGAGGAAGCGGCGCTGGACCTTGGCTGCACCCCGTTCGAGGCGTTCCGGCTGGTGACGCTGCCGATCATCGCGCCCGCCGTCATTTCCGGCTGGCTGCTGGCCTTCACCCTGTCGCTCGACGATCTGGTGATCGCGTCCTTCACCGCCGGGCCCTCGGCCACCACGCTGCCGATCAAGATCTTCTCGGCCGTGCGGCTGGGCGTCTCGCCCGAGATCAACGCCTTGTCGACCATCATGATCGGCATCGTCACCGTGGGCGTCATCACCGCCTCGCTGGTTTCGAAGCGCGCCAGCATCCGGCAACAGGCCGAGCAGCAAGCCGCCGTCCGCGCCTGATGCGGCGGCTTTACGAAACCTATGCCTATTCCGGGGGGCCGCTGGCGCAGTGCCTGTGGAACGATCAGGCCGCCCCGCCGCGACCACCGTTGGACGGCGACGCCCGGGCCGAGGTGGCGGTGATCGGCGGCGGCTATACCGGGCTGTCGGCGGCCTTACATCTGGCCGAGGCCGGGGTGCAGGCGGTTGTGCTGGAGGCGGAGCGGATCGGCTGGGGCGCCTCGGGGCGCAACGCGGGGTTCTGCTGCCTCGGGTCGTCGCTGATGTCGTCGCGCGAGATGCGCCGCCGGTTCGGCGAGGCGGGCTGGCGGGCGCAGAGGGATGCGGAGCTGGCCTCGGTGTCGCTGGTGCGCGCGTTGCTGGCGCGCCAGGGGATCGCGGCCGATGTGCAGGAGGGCGGCGAGACGGTGCTGGCGCACAGCCCGCGCGCGATGGCGGCACTGCGGCACGAGGCCGGAGAGGTGACGCGCGACTATGGCGTGACGGCCACGTTGCACGAGGCCGCCGACCTGCCGGGGCTGGGCATGGGGCCCGGATTTCACGGCGGGATGACCACCCCGGTGGGCTTCGGGATACATCCCCGCAAATACCTGCTCGGGCTGGCGCGCGCGGCCGAGGCGGTGGGGGCGGTGCTGCACGACGCCTCGCCGGTGACGGCCATCGCGCGGGAGGGGGGCTTTACCCTGAGCACCCCGCGCGGACGGCTGAGGGCCGAACGGCTGATCGTGGCGACCAACGGCTATTCCAGCGACGACCTGCCCGGCTGGTTGCGCGGCCGCTATCTGCCGTTGCAATCCAACATCCTTGCCACGCGGCCCCTGACCGACGCGGAGCGCGACGCACAGGGCTGGCATGCGCGTCACCTTGTGCATGACAGCCGCAAGCTCTTGCACTACTTCCGGCTGCTGCCCGACAACCGCTTCCTGTTCGGGATGCGCGGCGGGGTGTTTGCGACGCCGCGCGCCAATGCCCGGCTGAGGCGCAGGATCCACGCCGATTTCAGCGCAATGTTCCCGGCCTGGACCGAGGTCGAGCGGCCGTTCTTCTGGTCCGGGCTGGTCTGCCTGTCGCCCGGCCGCCGGCCCTTCGTCGGCGCGATCCCGGAGCTGCCGGGGGCCTTCGCGGGGCTGGCCTATCACGGCAATGGTGTCGCCATGGCCAGCTATGCCGGGCGGCTGCTGGCCGGTCTGGTGCGCGACGAGGCGCCCGACCTGCCCTGCCCGCCGGGCTTCGCCACGCCGCCGCGTGCGCTTCCCTTCGGACGCCACCGCCGGTTCCTGTTGCAGGCCGCGACCACCGCGCTGTCGGCCTTCGACTGACCGGTCGTCGGCCCGGCCCGCGGCCTTTGGGCCGGCGGGGCCCGTCCGCCCGCCCAATCCAAGCTTCCTTTTGCACGGGACATTTGCCACACTTCGCGCGGGACCGGTGCGCGCCCCGGCGCGAGCCGGGAGGATATTACGCAGGTATTTGCAACAGGGGGCATTTAAAGATGGCCGATTTCGACACCCAGCTGCGCGAAAGCCAAGCCCAGGTGGCCGAGGCGCAATCCAAGATCTCGGAGATTACCACCCGGATCGAGACCGCGCGCGAGAAGATGAAGACCGGAACCGAGGCCGACATAGACATCGAGACCGCGACGCTGGAGGACGTGCACGCCCACACCGAGGTGATGAACGCCAATATCGCCGAGTTGATCATGGGGCTCGATGACGTCACCGCCGCCTTTTCGCGCGATTTCGACGAGATGCGGTCGAAGACCGGGTGGGAGAGCTTTGTCGGCTTCTTTTCCAAGGACCGGTCGGACGCGCTGCGGCAGGAGCGGATCAAGACCGCGAACATCGACGACAAGTTGCAGGACCTGATCGCCAAGTCGGACATCATCACCAAGCTGCTTGAGAACCAGTTGGCGGTGCTGAACGAGCAGAAAGGCAAGGTCGAGACCAACCTCGGCGAGACGCTGGACGAGCGCGAGGCCACGGTCGGGCAGCTCGAGACCACCAAGGCCGAGATCCTCGCGATGGATCCGAAGATCATCGAACTGGAGAACAAGATCGCGGTGGAACAGGACGCCGCCGCGCGCACCAAGCTGGAGACCGAACTGGCGGAGCTGAACCAGCAGTACAACGAGATGGTGCAGCGTGAGCAGGTGGAAGTCGCCCGGTCGCAGACGCTGGAGCGCTACATCGAAAAGGGCAAGACCTGGGTGGATTCGCTTCAGAACCAGGCGGCGACGCAGATGGTGTTGATCAACAAGCTGCAGACCGACACCAAGCAGCGGGTGGTGTTGTACGATGCGCTGTCGAAATCGCTGAAGACCGCGCAGCAGCAGGACGTGGCGCACCGCATCAACGAGATCGGGGTGCAGACCGACCAGGAGGCGCAGACCGCGATGGCCGCGATCGGCACCGCGACCAACCAGCGGATGGCCGACATGCTGGAAGCGCACGAGGATCACATGGTCTTTGCCCGCGACGTGCTGGAGGCCAAGGCCAAGGCGGACGAACGCTTTGCCCGGCGCTTTGCCGAGATCGTCAAGAAGCACGACAGCAATGCGTATGGGGGATGAGGTGGCGCAAGTGGTGTATGCGGACCGCGATCGCGTTCTTTGCGCTAGGAGCCGTCTGGTTCCTTTTGATGGCGACCTTGCCGACCGTCTTTCCCTGGTCCCCGCAGTTTTCATGGTGTTTCCTGCTGGGCCTCGTGGCCTCGGGCATTGGCGGTTGGGGCGAGGTGCATGATGATGATATCTGGCTGCTAAGCGACAACGATGGGGATGGGCCGTTCAGCGGCTCGGTGACCCATGTCTCTCTCGACTCATTCGACGCGGACAGCGATGACTGACGCAATTCAATGAGGTTCCAAATGGTACGGGCAATACGTGGTATTCCGTCAAGCGCACCGATCTTGAGGCAGGTTGCATGGCACCTCGCAGGCCGGTGGTTTCATGACTGACGCGGCCTCGGACCATCGCGGGCTGACCGACACTTTCACCAGCCGCCGCTACTTTCGCAAGTTCGAGCGGATCACCACGCACCTGGGCCGGGTGGCCGGGATGATGGAGGCCGAGGGCAACCTGAGCCGTGAGGACGTGAAAGTGCTGGCGCGGTATGTGCGGGGCATCGCATACAGCTTCAAGGCGCTCAGCATGAAGTACCTGCTGGTGGGCCGGGACACCGGGCAATTCTTCGGCTCGCTCTCTATCGACGCGCAGGAGAGCGGATTTCCGGCGTTTCAGGAATTGCTGGTCATGGCCAATGACTCGCAGCAGGCCGAACAGCATCTGGAGAACATGCCCTCGGTCGCGGCGCTGAAGGACCAGATGGTGGAACAGATCATCGGCGCGCAGGAAATCCCCACGCGGTTGCAATTCGCGCTGTCGCAAAGGCTCTATTACGAGGAATTGCTGCGCGGCCACCTGTTCTGGGCGCGCAACGATCCGCGGGTCGACTGGATCGAGGGGTTCGAGGGACGGCGGAGCTATCGCGTGCACTGGGCGGTCTATGACAGCCAGATCAACCTGCCGACGATCTACTTGATGGAGGTCGAGGATTCGGGCCGGGTGGCGCTGCCCCGGGACGAACGGCGCTGGCCCGAGGTGCAGCGGCACCTGATGGGGCAAAGCCTGGGCGCACTGAAGCTTCTGACCATCGCGAAGGGGTTCGACGAGAGCTTTGCCGACCTGCACCCCAAGCGCCTGCGGCGGTTCCACATCGGGCCGATGTATTCGCACAGCTACACCCGCCAGACCGGCCCGATCCGCGACGTGCTGGCCGAGGCGAAATCGCCCGAGGGCGAGGACTGGACGCTGGCCTGGACCACCGAGGTGCTGGAAAGCGAACGGGTCCGGGAAGAGCGCGCCGGTTGGTTCGGGACGGTGGAGCGCGAGGTGTTCGCGCTCGATCCGTTTTCCGGGCGCGGGATCGACACCGGCGCCACGCGGACCGAGCGGGCGATCATCCTGCCGCAGCGGCCGTTCCAGGTGCTGGCCGAGAAGAACCCGCCCGGCTTCGCCAATGTCCGCAAGTTCGTCGTCAGCCCAGGGGGCCGGGTGCTGAGTTATTAGCCCTGTGCCGGGGGGGGGGAAAGGA
>NZ_JBXEQG010000008.1:0-127411 GCF_056858395.1 Litorisediminivivens sp. KMU-197
CGATCAAAAAATTCTGGAGCCTCGAGAGCACGTCGCGTTCACGCTTTCTCAAGGTCGTTCTTATCTCCTACACGTGCTCTTAAGATCGCTCTGGCTCGCTGCGTTCAGGGGGGGTGCAGTGAAAAGCCGATTTTGTTCGGCACGGAGCGAGCCAATGGCATGGCTGACATGAAAGGGCTGAACGGCGGGAAGCTGACTTTCGCTGTATAAGCAAACACGCTTCAAGGAATTTCCGAAAGCAGACATTGCGACAGCCACGACGCGCCCCGTTCGCTCCGAACATTGAGCGGAGAGCCACTGCCAGACACGCTTAAAACGAAGCCGGGATGTCCTGCCAAGGCTTGAAGAAGAAATAGACCGACGCCAAAGGAGCCTGCACCGGACTGCGCGGCGGATCGGGTCCATCCATTCTCTCATGACATGCCACGTCTCATGAGCGCCGTGACAGGTTGCCCCGAAGGATGATCTGGTTGATCAGCCGAGCTGCGGCTTCGTGCGTCTCTGGCTCGGACCCAGTGCCATTGGCGTTCTCGTGGGTGGCCGCCGCGTCGCGCAGAATGCCGACGATCTCGGGCTCCGGCAGAAGTCCACGATCATTCAAGGCGAGCAGCAGCGCCTCGCAGATCGACAAGGCCGCGATACCTGCGGGGTCTATCTTGTATGACATGGGCGTTGATCCTTATTGGGTCGCATGACCGAGCGAGGTCGCGAGGTTTGTGCCCATAATGACCTGTGATATGATATGCAGAACTGATCGAAAGCAGCACCGAGGCGATTTCAAAAGTGTAAGGTGCCCTCGAAGGACAACCGATGACCACGGACACCAGTCCGCTCGCACGCAAGCTCGCGGCCTTTGTGGCCATGTCCGACGAAGAACTGGCTGTTCTTGACCGGCTGCACCGGCGGCGAAAGACGTTCAAGGCCGGGCAGGACCTCGTGCATCAGGGGCAATCCGAACAGGCGGCCTATATCCTCGCGTCGGGCTGGGTAGTGTCCTACAAGATCCAGCCCGACGGTTCGCGGCAGATCGTCGATTTCCAGATCCCCGGCGACTTCCTCGGTTTGCGCAGCGTCCTGTTGCACACATCGGATCACGGCATCGAGCCCATTGTCGACATCGAGGCGGCTGAGGTTCTGGTCAGCGATCTCCTCCAGGCCTTTGCCAAGACACCGCGGCTTGCCACCGCCATCCTCTGGGCCGTGTCGCGTGACGAAGCGATGGTGGTCGAGCATCTGGTCGGGCTGGGCCGCCGCGATGCTGATGCCCGGATGGCGCATTTCCTGTTGGAACTCGGCGTCCGGCTGTCGCTTGTCGGGTTGGGCACGCGCGAGGGCTATGGCTGTCCGCTGACGCAATATCATCTGGCCGATGCGCTGGGGTTGAGCGCCGTCCACGTCAACCGCGTGTTGCGCAAGTTGCGCGAGGACGGGCTGGTGACCTTTCGGGACGGCTACGTGAGGTTCGGAGATTATCAGCGTCTGGTAGCACTGGCAGATTTCGATCCGGCCTATCTGGACCAATCGCGACCGCTGTTGCCGTGAAACGGCCGCCCGCATCGCTCGGGCGGCTGACCTTCATATGCCAGAAGCGTGCTCAGCTGAGCGCGCGTCCAGCTTCCTTGAGCTGCTTGTGGGCTTCTTCGTCGTTTTCGGCCTCATGCGCCTGTTCGGCAGCGTCGTAGTGCTGCTGGGACTTGGTCTTCTTGGGGCCTTCGGGGGCCTTGTCCAAGGCAGACTTTATCGAGGCCATGTGCTTGACCGTGTGGTTTTCCTGGCTCTGGTCGTCGTCATTCATGGTGGTGTCCTTTCCTGGACTGTCCGAATAAGAGGCGGAAGGATCGCGCCGCTATTGAGAAACCACACGGTCCTCACGCCTCTGCTACTATTTGAAAAAAGAATGCCGACCCAATATTCGGACGGCTTGTCTTCATAGGCCGGTCGGGTGCCCCCGCGCACTGACGCAGGTTAGCCCACCTGCGCGAGGGAAACAAAGCGCGCCAGAACCACGCCGCCGATAAGGGCAATCAGCACCCATCGGGTGGGGATCGGCGGGGCCATGCTCCATATGGCGTCAGGCAGTTTCGACGTGGAAGGCGGTGCACGGCTCGGCAGCAAGGCGAGGAGTCGTATCGCCACGCTGCTGCTGGCGCGCGCCAGCATCGGAATGTCGCGGATCTCGGCAAGGTGGGCCTCGAGCCGGGCTTGTGCCTCCGGCCTTTTCAGGCGTGCAAGCTCTTGCGCCTCGGTCCAGGGTTCGAGCCCGAGACGCGCCAGCGCTGACAGAACGCTCACGCGCGTGCCGGTCGCATCCTCGCCCACTTCCGCGTGCAGAAAGGCGTCGTAGTCCGGGCCATCCGGTCGAAGAACGTCTGAAATCGTCATGGGGCTTCCTTTCGGCATGCGGGGTGTTGGCCCGCTTGGCAAGGCCTGTCTTCAAATCCCGCTGCCGGAGCCCGGGACCCTGCCATTGGGCATTTTGCCAGAACTGAAACCGTCTGGTGCTAACCTCGATCAGCATGGGGCGCACGCAATGGCGCTATCGTGATCCGAGATGCCATGCCCTGAGCATGTGCCGCGACGGATGCGTCCTGCCCAAGGCCGGCACCGGAAACTTTAAGACACTGATGAATGGATGCCACGGGCGATGCTTGCGCGTTCCGCCAGATTGAAGGGGACGTTCACCCTCACTTCGCGCCTTGCCGCACCGATCAGACCACGATGCAACCGACCGGGATCAGCGCAACGGCGCGTGACCCTGTGCACGATCAAACCAGACATGACAGCGAAGCGGCGCTTTCCCCGTTGGAGGACTTTTCATGACCACACCCGAATGGCTCAAGCCGGGCATCTATGGCGCTGTTGCCGGCGCTGTCTTTGTCGCGATCGTCGGATTTTCGTGGGGCGGCTGGATGACCGGTGGCGGAGCTGACAAGTTCGCCGGTGACAGGGCGCAGACCGAGGTGGTGGCCGCATTGCTGCCCATCTGCGTCGAGAATGCGCGCACCGACGACCAACGCGTCGCAAAGCTTGCCACGATCCGCGACGCTTCGACCTTCAAGCGGCGTGATGCGGTGATGGCCGCCGGATGGGCGACCGTGCCCGGTACAGAGACACCCAACCGTGATCTGGCGCAGGCCTGCCTTGCGGGACTTGATCTGAATGCGTCCTAATCCGGTGTCGCTTGCGCGGTGCCGCCCAGCCACGTTGATCCTGTTCATCGCGGTTGTGATGTTCGGACTTCTCGCGGGTGCATCATCGGCTCGGGCCCAAGCCGTGGCTGTCCCGGAAAACGCCCATGCGGAAAGCTATGGCGACGGTTGGGAATGTGACCGGGGCTTCCGGCCCGAAGGCGACGCCTGCCTGAGCATCACCGTGCCCGAGAACGCCTATCCGACGAACCGGACCTACGGGCTCGGGTGGGACTGCCAGCACGGATACCTTCGGGTCGACGAAAAGGCCTGTGTCGAGGTGGCCGTGCCCGCCGGCGGATACCTTGACCCGTCAGGGGAAAGTTGGAGCTGCCTGCGTGGCTACTCGCGAGTTGGCGATCTCTGCAAGGAAATCATCCTGCCCGCCAACGCCTATCTCTCCGACGACACCCGCAAATCGACCTGGGTATGCAATCGCGGATATGAGGCGATGGGCGACAGCTGCGTGGAGATTACGGTGCCGGAGAACGCCTATCCGAACGGTGCGAACTATGGACAGATCTGGAGCTGCAACCGTGGCTACAGCGAGTTGAACGGCGCTTGCGAAGCCGTCGATGTCCCGGAAAACGCTTACTTCTACGAGGTGAGCTACGGGGCAAGCTGGAGATGCAATCGCGGCTACGAGGTGGTGGATGACGGCTGCGTCGCCATCGAGCTTCCCGCCAATGCGCATCTCGACAGGACTGGGAACCGGTGGGAATGCAACCGGAACCACCAGCGCTCCCGAGGGCGCTGCTTGCTGAACGAATAGCCTGGCCAATACGAAACCTAACCGCGCCGCATGGACCCGGACGCAGTTGTCAAGACTGTAGCCGGGTCAGTGCGGTCGCCAGAAACTGGAACATCTCATGACATCGAACGCAGTTCGAATCCCCGTCGCAAGGCTGTCGACCATGCGGCTTCAGGCTCCTCCCAATGGCTCTGCCGTCATTGCAAATGGTCTCCACAAGTCCGTTGTGACACAGGTGCCGACCGCGGTTGTCTATTGCGAAGGAAATTTTGGCCAGATCGACGGCAAGACCGCGAACGGACTTGTGCGCCACTCGCAGGCCTATCGCATCCTCTCGGTCATCGACAGCCACTGTGCCGGCAGCGACAGCGGCGCCCTGCTGGACGGCGTGGCCAATGGCGTTCCTATCTTGAAGGATCTCGACACTGCGCTTCGGCACGAAGCTGCGGTGCCCGACACGCTGATCTATGGCATGGCGCCTTCGAGCGGAAAGCTCACGCCTTCGGATCGAAAGGTCGTGCTCGAGGCTGTCGCCTGCGGCATGAACCTCGTCAGCGGGCTGCATGAATACCTGGGCGACGACCCGGAGATCTCGGCCGCCGCCGCGAAGTTCGACGTGACGATCCGCGACATCCGCAAGCCCCGGCCCAGCAAAGACATGCGCCTGTTCGACGGCAGCGTGGCAGGGGTCAAGGCCATCCGTATCGCGGTCCTCGGGACCGACTGCGCGATCGGCAAGCGCACCACGGCCACGGTGCTGGCAAAGGCGCTGAACGAGCAGGGGATCAGAACGGTTCTCATTGGCACCGGCCAAACCGGCCTGATGCAGGGCTCCAAGTACGGGATAGCGATGGACGCGGTGCCACCGCAGTTCTGCTGCGGGGAATTGGAGCGCGTGATCGTTGCGGCAGCGCAGGGCGAAGCGCCGGATGTCATCCTGATCGAAGGTCAGGGCGCGCTAAGTCATCCGGCCTTCTGCACCTCGGCCTTCATCTTGCGAGGCAGCCAGCCGCATGCGGTCATCCTCCAGCATGCGCCCAGGCGCGCCCACCGCTGCGACTTCCCAGCCATGCCCATGCCCACCCCGGCAAGCGAGATCGCGATCATCCAGGCGTTCGCGGACACCCGGGTGATCGGCGTCACGCTCAATCACGAGGGGATGACGGATGCCGAACTTGAGACGGCCATCGCAGATCTGCCCGATAAACTGGGTATCCCGGTGACCGATGCGCTGGCCCGGTCTCCGGCGTTTCTGACCGACATGGTTCTCACGGCCTTCCCGCGATTACGCACCGTCGTGGCAGCGGAATGACCGCGCCGCGTGTCGAGATCGATCTGACAAAGATCATCGAGAACACGCGCTGCCTCGTCGAGCGTCTCGCCGCCCTCAGGATCACCGTGACCGGTGTGACCAAGGCCGTCTGCGGCCACCCCGATGTCGCCCGCGCGATGCTGAAGGGCGGTGCTGTCGGGTTGGCGGACGCGCGCCTCTCGAATGTTCTTCGCATGCGGGAGGCCGGGATCACCGCCCCGATCTCGCTGATCCGCGCTCCCATGCAGGGCGAAATCGAAGCGGTCGTTCAATGTTGTGACAGCAGCTACAACACCGAAGCCGACACGATCCAGAAGCTGGCCGCGGCGGCCCGGCTGCACGGGATTGTGCACAACGTGGTTCTGATGGTCGAAATGGGTGACAACCGCGAAGGCATCTTGCCCGACGACCTCGCGGAGCTCGCCGCACGCATCGTGAACCTGCCCGGCCTCGCGCTCAAGGGGATTGCCGCCAATTTTGCCTGTCTGGGCAATACGGCACCGACCACGGACGACATGGCATTGCTGTCACGCCTTGCCGACGCGGTCGAAGCGGCCTGCGGTCCATTCGTGGACGTGGTGTCCGGCGGTGGCTCGGCCAACCTGCATTGGGCGCTGGGCACAGCCGCCACAGGGCGGGTCAACAATCTGCGTTTGGGCGAGGCGATCCTTCTGGGGATCGACCCGGTGACGGGGCAGCCAATTGACGGGCTTCACCTTGATGCCTTCTCCTTCGTGGCCGAGGTCATCGAGACAAGCTTCAAACTGCGGGAGGCACTGGCAACGGCGCGAGACCTTAAGCCTGCACCTCTCAGGCTGGTGCGAAATGGCGACTGCCCGACCCGCTCGGTTCTTGCTGTCGGGCAGCAGGATACCGACACCTGCGGCCTCGCCTATCCCGAGGGTGTCGTCAGCCAGGGTGCGACGAGCGACCATGCTGTCATCTATTCCACTAACCCTATGGCCCTTGTCGGGTCCGAGATGACCATGGGGATGAATTACAGCGCATTGATGCGCGCAATGAGCGCCCATGACGTCGCAAAAGTCGCACGGCCCGACACGTCGACGGCAGCGACAAGTCACGGCAGTCGGTCACTCACCGGTGGGTTCTGACCTGACGACGCGATCTGACGAGTTCTCGCACTTGTTTCATGGCCTGAATGTCGGCTCTGGCGTTATCCATCGCGCGCGGGTTCGTTAGGTTCGCTGGAGAACAGCGCGACCTTGTTACCTTGCGGATCACGAACATAGCCCACGTAGAAGTAGGGGCCATACGAGGCTCGGAAGCCAGGCTGCCCCTCGTTGGTTCCGCCCGCGACTAACGCAGCGACATGAAGGTCGCGGACCTGTTTCTGCGAACCCGCCTGGAACGCGACCATTACGCCGTTCCCAGCCGATGCACATTGCCCGTTGAAAGGGGATTTGACGTAGAAATCGGGCTGAACGGAGGAATGACCTGTTTCGGCAGGCAAGATGTAACTCAAGTCCCCATGATACTTTTCCAGGCGGTAGCCAAGACTTGGGAGGAATGCTGAGTAGAAGCGTTCTGCCTTCACGATGTCGTCTGCACCAACGGTGACGTAAGCAATCATTTTATGGTTTTCCTCCCTAAGTCTCGGCGAAGGCGATGGGCCGCCATCCATCGAGAGAGTAGCACCGGCCGAAGCTGCCATTGCAACAGCCGCAGCGAAAGCTCACTCTGTCCGCACTGCCGACCTACGTCTGCAAGGCCATGCTGCACGATGCATGGATGACCGGTTCGGGGAAACTGCTTGGCAGCGATAGCCATCCCGGCGAATGTCCGGTGAGGGCCGTTCGCGACCCCGTTCCGGGATAAAAGAGATTTTTTGCCTTTCGATGCGTCTCGCACACGCCAAAGCTATTTGGACGTCCGTCATTTCCGTTATGAATTGGCCTGCCCCTCGTTGAGAACATCGAGCAGTGGGCAGTCAGGGGTATCGGTGCCGGTGCAGCGTGCGATGGTCTCGGAGAGAATGGTTTCGATCGCCTGAAGGTCGCGGATCTTGGCGCGGACGACGTCGAGATGGTGGCGCCCTACACGTTCGACCTCGGCGCAGGTATGGCTGCCTCGATCGACCAAGGATAAAAGACCGCGGATCTCTTCCATGGTAAAGCCAAGATCCCGGGCTTGCATCACGAAATTCAGCCGTTTCACATGAGGTGCGCCGTAGCGGCGATGGCCCGACGCCGTGCGCGGCGGATCGGGCATCAGGCCGACGCTCTCGTAGTAGCGGATCGTTTCCAGATTGCAGCCGGTCAGGCGCGCGAGGTCGGAGCGCTTCAGATCGCTCGCGATGGCGTGATCGTCGGACATGAGAAAACCCCCTTGATTCTGTAGCTGCTACAGACCCTATCTTGCCTGTCATCAAGCGGCAACCAAGGTGAAGCGATGAGCGAGATGATTGAGACAGAGCGACAGGCCGGAGACCAACCGGACAGGGCTGGATGGGCTGCCACTGGTGCATGTGTGCTTGGCGCATTGGCGATGACCTCCTGTTGCATCCTGCCGCTGGTCCTTGTCAGCCTTGGCGTCACCGGCGTTTTTATCGGCCAGCTCACGGCACTCTACGCCTACAAATGGGTGACCTTCACTCTCGCAGCAGTGGCTCTCGGCTATGGCTTCTGGAAGGCCTATCGCCCGGTGCCCGCCAATTCCTGCGGCACCGGCGCCTGCGCACGGCCGATGGATCGGGGCGTGATGCGGGCGCTCCTCTGGAGCGCGCTGGCAGTCGTGCTGCTCGCCCTGGCCTTTCCCTATGTCGCCCCGCGCATTCTGACCTTCTGACACGGAGACCCCGATGAAACGAACCCTACTTGCCGCGACGCTAATGCTCGCTCCTGTGATGTCATTGGCCGCCGAGGCCGAGACCCGTCTGCACGTCACCGGGCTGACCTGCCCCTCGTGCAGCTACATCGTCGCCACCGCCCTGAAGAAGGTGGAAACCGTCCGGGTCGCCGAGTTCACCGAGGGCAAGGCGGAGGACGGCACCTATTTGCTGCACTACGACGACGCAGTCACCGATCCCGACGCCCTGGTCGCGGCAGTGACTGGCGTCGGCTACAGTGCGACCCTCGTCGAAGACGGCTCGTGACCCGGCCCGAGGCACCTTCGGGCAAAAACGACCGCCTCCTGCAATACGGGCTGATCGGCACCGTCCTCGTGGCGCTATGCTGCTTTACCCCGATCCTCGTGATCCTGCTGGGCGCGGTCGGGCTGTCGGCCGTGCTGGGCTGGCTCGACATAGTGCTTTTGCCGGCGCTCGCGCTGTTCATCGGCATCACCCTCTACGCGCTCTGGCGGCGCCGACGCATCAACTGAAGAGAGGCTGACATGAAAGATTGCTGCACCCCCAAGGGCGGCGCCTATGACCTTGCCGTGATCGGCGCAGGCTCGGCCGGGTTCTCTGCCGCCATCACCGCCGCCGAGGCCGGGGCGCGGGTGGCGCTGATCGGCGACGGGACCATCGGTGGCACCTGCGTCAATGTGGGCTGCGTGCCCTCCAAGGCGCTGATCCGCGCGGTGGAGAGCCTGCACCATGCCCGTGCCGCGGGCCGCTTTGACGGAATTGAGGCCAACGCCAGAGTGAACGACTGGGCCGCGACAGTGGCGCAGAAGCAGGCGCTGGTAGAAGAGTTGCGCGCGGCGAAATACGCCGACGTTCTGCCCCGGCACGAGAATATTGACTACATTGAGGGCCACGCCCGCTTCGACGACGAGGGTTGCTTGACGGTGGGCGGCGCGGCCTTTCCGGCAGCGAAGATCGTCATTGCCACCGGGTCCCGCCCGCATGTGCCCGCCATCCGCGGCATCGAAAGCGTGGATGCGCTCGACAGTACCTCCGCGCTGGAGATGACCACTCTGCCTGCCTCGATGCTGGTGCTCGGCGCGGGCTACATCGGCGTGGAACTGGCGCAGCTCTTCGCCCGTGCTGGGGTCGCGGTGACGCTGGTCAGTCGTCGTGGCGTGCTGCCGGAGGCCGAGCCAGAGATCTCCGAGGCGCTGGAGGGCTACCTCGCCGAAGAAGGCATCCGCCTGGCGCGGGTCACCGGCTACGAGAGCGTGGCAGGCGACGGGGATACCGTGCGTCTGACCGCCACGGACGGAGAAGCCTTCGACGCCGAGCAGCTGCTGCTGGCTACCGGACGGGTGCCGAACAGCGATGGTCTGAACCTCGGCGCCGCCGGCATCGAGACCGATGCACATGGCGGGATTGTCGTCGATGCGCAAATGCGCACCGCCAACCCGAAGGTCTGGGCCGCAGGCGACGTCACGGGGCGCGACCAGTATGTCTACATGGCGGCCTACGGCGCCAAACTCGCAGCCCGGAATGCGGTGGCGGGCGATGCGCGCAGCTATGACAACGCCACAATGCCCTGGGTGATCTTCTCCGATCCGCAGGTGGCGGGCGTGGGCTTGAGCGAGGCACAGGCGCAGGCCGCCGGGCACGAGGTGGTCACCTCGGTCCTGCCACTGGACGGCGTGCCCCGTGCGCTTGCCGCCCGCGACACGCGCGGGCTGATCAAGCTGGTGGCGGAGGCGGGCAGCAAGCGGCTGCTGGGCGCGCAGATCCTCGCCCCGGAGGGCGCCGACAGTATCCAGACGGCGGCGATGGCGCTCAGGGCGAGGCTCACCTATGAGGAATTGGGCGACACCATCATGCCCTATCTCACCACGGTCGAAGGGCTGAAGCTCGCCGCACAGACCTTTGAGAAGGACGTGGCAGCGCTCAGCTGCTGCGCCGGGTGACCCCATGAGCGAAAGATCAAAGCACGATCTCCTCGGCTCGGCCCGGAACACTGCTCTTGCCTGGTGGCTCCCCCTCGGCGCCATGATCCTGGCGATCCCGCTGCCCGATGGTCTCAAGACCGGTATTTGGCTGCTCGCGCTGGTCTGGATGGGCGGGGCCTGCCTGTTCAATTCTCGGCGGTGCGGTCGGGTGCATTGCCGCTACACGGGGCCCTTCCTGCTGGCGATGACGCTTCCGGTGCTGGCACACGGCACCGGGCTGATACCACTGGGCGACAAAGGCTGGCTGTGGCTCGGGCTGGCGACGGGCGGTGGCATGGCCGCGATCTGGGGGCTGAGCGAGCGCATCATGGGCAGATACCGCTGAAAGCAGGGCGCCTTCCCCGGCCCAACACGTAAGAAACGAGGAGCATAAATGAGCGACACACTCGACCTGATCGTCATCGGTGCCGGCATGGCCGGGATCAACGCCGCGAAGAAATGCAGCATGGCCGGCTGGACCGTCGCCATCGTAGACGAACTTCCTTATGGCGGCACCTGCGCGCTCAGGGGCTGCGATCCGAAGAAGATGCTGCGTGCCGGTGCTGAAGCGATCGAGGCTGCTCGGCGACTTGAGGGCAAAGGCGTTGCGGGCGAGACCCGGATCGACTGGCCCGCGCTGATGAAACACAAGGAGAGCTTCACCGACCCAGTGCCCGAGAGCATGGAGAGCGGGCTGCGGGAGGCCGGGGTGCGAACGCTGCACGGTCGTGCCCGTTTCACGGCTGAAGACCGTATCGAGATCGATGGTCATGGCGAGATCGGCTTCCGCCATGCCCTGGTCGCTACAGGAGCAGAGCCGCGGCCGCTCGACTTCCCCGGCGCCGAAAAGCTGATCGACAGCACCGACTTCCTGAACCTCGCCGAGCTGCCCCACCGGATCGTCTTCGTCGGCGGCGGCTACATCTCCTTCGAGTTCGCCCATATCGCGGCACGGGCCGGGGCAGAGATCACCATCCTCGACCGTGGCGCGCGGCAGCTGAAGATGTTCGACCCCGATCTGGTCGACATGCTGATCGAGCGCAGCCGCGCGGCCGGGATCGAGATCATCCCCGAGGCCGCGATCGAGCGGATCGAGGGGGCGGAGGGAGCCCACCGCGTGGCCTACCGGAAGGGGGACGAGAACCATGCCATCGAGGCCGATCTCCTCGCTCACGGCGCTGGAAGGGCGCCTGCCATCGACCATCTCAACCTCGCTGCTGCCGGGATCGAGACCGAGCATGGCGGCGTGAAGGTCACACCCTGGCTCCAATCGCCGTCGAACCCGCGCATCTTCGCAGCAGGCGATGCCGCCGCATCCCCCGGCAAACCGCTGACCCCGGTAGCGGTCTTCGAGGGCAAGATCGCAGCCTCGAACATGCTGAAGAACAACCGCACCGAGCCTGACTATACCGGCGTGCCGAGCGTCGTGTTTACCATCCCCGAGCTGGCCCGGGTTGGTCTCCTCGAGGAGGAGGCGCGAGATAGGGGCGAAGTCGATGTCAGCTTCACAGACACCTCGGGCTGGTTCTCGCAGAAGCGGCTTGGCGAAAGCCATGCGGGCGCGAAGGTCATTACCGGCAAGGACGGCAAGATCCTCGGCGCGCACATGTTCGGGCCCGACTACGCCGAACTGATCAACGTCTTCTCCCTGGCGATCAAGCTGGGCCTGACCGCGGCGCAGTTGAAGGCCATGCCCGCAGCTTACCCAACGGGCGCATCCGACATCGGGTCGATGTTCTGAAATACCAGCGGCCCATTGCTGCGCGATCCACCAATGTCGGCTAACAGCTTAAAGAGACAGAAGCCCGACGGCCGAAGGTCCGTCGCACCTGGACCCATCTCTCGCACGTCGCAATCAACCGACAGTAGCCTACTCGGCTGATATCGGCTGCGAAGCGAGGGCTTGCTCGACGAGTTCAAGGTTTTTCGCTCGACCATCTTGCAGGACCCCAAAACGCTCAGTCAAATCAATGATCTTCATTAGCTGTTTCGGTGATAGTTCGATGCCAAGATAGACCGCGCCTTTACCTATGGCCCATGTCGCGTCGATGACACGTCCGGAGGAGGGGCAGAGGTTCCAGGCGTGAGAGAACGGGAGCGCCCCCAGTTCGACGTCCCATCCATAGCCCTCACAGTAAGGAAACCCATGCGAAAGGCTCAGTTGCCAAGCATTTCGAAAGCACTGTCTTTGAGGCCCCTTCTTTATGCCTGGCGGCAAAGCACTTCCCGACCAGCGACTGCCTTTCCTGCGAAGGCAATCTGTGAGAGGTAAGGCTCCGTAAGGACCGGCAAAAGTCTGGTCGATCAGGTCGAGTTGCTGAGTGGCGTTCATGTCGTGTCTCCTGTCTGGTGCTCAGCAGATTGGTCTTTGCCAGCAAAACGAAAAACCATGATCGGAGCAAAGGCCCGCTCCCGCTCGAAAGGGACCATCGCACCCTGGGCGATACTGCACGCCGCCGTTTAGCACTACGGAGTGAAGGTGCCGCGCGTCCTGACGTCCTGGAAGGTCCGACAGTGAGATCGCCCACCGTGTAGTCTTTCAACGGCAACTTGATCACAAACGACAGTGTCGGTTGGACGGACTGGCACAATAGGCTGGCAAGTAGGGGTTTGGCAACACTGGTATGTAACGGAGCAATACCGGTATGTAACGAGGCAATACCGCATACATACCAGCACTCGCAGTCGCGCAGGGGGGTCTTCGGACGGCCCAAGATTTAGGGCCTGGTCCTGCCCCTGCGAAAGCATCCCCGCTTCTCGGCCCTATGAAAGGAATGCCCCCGCGCGAGCGGGTGATCTGCTGCCCGCGGCAAGGGCAACTATGTCAGGCTCGTCCGAATGGCCGGTTCAGATGTTCGCGCTTAATCAGCGGCGGTCTAAACTGGCAACTGGTGGATCATGGCACGGGGGCTGCCATCCTCCGCCCAAAGGAACGCTAGCGTGATCGGCAGCCGAAAGCGGCGCGGGCCGGCTGCCCCGGGATTCAACCAGAGAATTGGGCCGGCCTCTTCAATGCTGGGCTTGTGCGAATGGTCCGAGATCACGACATCCCAGCCTGCGGCCTCCGGATCGGCCATTAGATCCTTGCGGTCATGGATCATGTAAATATGCAGCCCACGGATCGTGAGGTTCGCCGTTTTGGGCAGGTCCTGAGCCCTAAAACTGCGATCGATGTTGCCGCGTATTGCCGTCAAAGGCGCTATGCGTGCGAGCGCGTCAAGATGTTCTGGATCGCCTATGTCTCCGGCATGCAGGATGTGGCCGACGCCTTGAAGAGCTTCCAGCGCTTCGGGTCGGAGCAGGCCGTGAGTATCGGAGATGACGCCGACAAGCTCGTCGCGAGACGGCGGGCGAGGAGACTGCACAGTGAAGGCGTCGGTGGTCATCGAAGGAAGTCCTGTATGTGTTTAGCGTCTCGGAGACTGGCTTGGCGCGACAGTAGAATGCGGACGGCTCCATGAGACTGAGTATGCGCTCATCCTGCCCTTTCACCTCCTTGTCAGAGAGTTGATTGGTGGCTCGCGCTATTCAACATCGAGGTCGATATCCGAACTGATACGGCCGCGGGCCTTCTCGAAAGCGTCCCTGAACGCATCATCGCTATCGATCTGCCTGTCCGAGATGAGCAGCGCGAAGTGGCCACCGCACGCAATCACGTAGCGCTCGATGGACGCAAGGCTTGGCACGGGCCCGGACAGGGATTCCAGCCGTGCGACCATCGATTGGGTCATACCCGCGGCCGCCGCAATTTCCCCCTGGGTTAGTCCTCGTGCAACGCGTAAAGCGCGCAGTTTCACGGCGATCTCACGCTTGCGGACGTTCTTGGCTTGGCGCTCCGCGAGCTGCGGATGCGCGAGATGGAGCGCGTTTCGGAGGGATGTGTAACTTTTCGCCATTACCAGTATCTCCGTTGTCGAGTTGTAGTATAGCACATTTGCTATGAATTGATTTGTTACTTGAGAGGTTTTTGACTCGCGTCCGGCCAGTCTGGCCAACCTCGTCGCTTGATGCCTGCCTGTCCTGTCCCCCACTTACAAATAGACCGGCACTTGGACTCGTTTCGGGTAGTGCAATCAGGCGCATTGGGCGCGCTCCGTCAGGAAGCTTCGTCAGCTACCCGGACGGCTCGCTCCCTGAGGGTGTCGAAAGTCTGTGGGGAGAGGGGCTCGTCTCGCGCGCTCTTGCGACCTTCATCAAGAAGCGTGCGAAGTGCCTGCCGATCCAGGTCGCGCCGGATCAGATCGCGCACATATTCGCTCGCAGTGCCGTAGCCGCGTGCCTTGGCCTGAGCGTCCACTGCTGAGCGCATGTCATCCGGCAAGAAGATATTCGTCGTAACCATGCGAGCAAATTGAGGCCTTCGGCAAATTTTGGCAAGACGACGGGTTGATGCCGGCCGAGGGCGGGCTGCCCGGATCAAGCGCAGGAAGTGGCTACATTCTTATCTAAGGGGGTCTGTCGCCAGCGCGCTCAGCCTCGTTGACGGCCTTTGTCGTCTAACAGAAAGCGCCTTCTATGGACGGCGTGACGATCCGAAAAAATATGCGCGCAGGTCGCGAAAAAAATTGCGCGCGGAACGCAGCTAAGTCCTTGATCCCCCGCGTGCCAGACGAAAAAATATGCGCGTCCCTACAGCAGGTTGTAGGGTTTTCTGGTGGCGGCGCGAAGGTTCTTCGCGCCGCGCAGCCATGCGATCCAGCGTTAATCCAGAACAATCTTTTCCTCTCGGACCATCCGACAGCAGGCGTCACCATCCCTCCGCGGCGCGCACGTTGGCGGTTCCGGTGGCATGCATGCATGAGGCCACTCCGGCCATGGCTTTTCAGCCCGGCCTCCCCCGCGAAAGTCCAATCAGACATGGCCTCAGAAAAGTGACGTTACGTTTGTTCAGTTAGCTCTGAACAAAATTGACAGGTCGAGCGCTTATCCAGTAGATGCCCTGCCATCGCAATAGGAGCCCCCCATGTCAGATCATGCTTCCGTTGAAGCGGTTCGCACCGATTTCATAGAAAAGACCGGCCTGATCTCTCAGTCGGAAGGCTTGCCGCGCATCGCCGGCCGCGTGTTCGGCCTGCTGATCTTTGACGGTGAGGCGGTATCGTTCAGCGATCTCGCAACCAGGTTGCAGGTCAGCCGCGCCAGCATCAGCACCAGCATTCGCCTGCTTGAAGAGCGTGGATTGATCAAACGCATCTCCAAGCCCGGCGATCGGACGGACTATCTGCAACTCGCGCCCGATCCCTATGCCACGATGCTCGAAGGTATCCAGAAACGGAACCGCGTCATCAGAGACGACATCGAGAAAACCATCAAGAGCCTGCCCCCCGATGCCGGAGCGGTGTCGCGTCTCAAGGCCCATTCGGATTTCTATGCGTCGCTTGACGCCGCCGTCGGCCTCGCGCTCAGCAAACTCGGCAACCCCGACAAACAGAACATCGGGCATCTGCCCACAGTCCCGAAGGGCCAACGTGATGATGGATGACATGACCAAGCACCGTGACGAAACCGACGTCGTCGAAACGCCAACTCCGGCACCGATTTCCGCCGGCCCGTCCGAAAGTCCGCAAAGGCTGACCTTCGCATCTGACGAAGGCGCGTCGCGCTCGCTATGGATCGCCGGCTTACTCGTGGTTGTGCTGGTGGGCTGGATGGGCAGCGGCTTCATCATTCCATCCGAAGACGCCGCTCCAGTTGTGGTTCGGGAAGATCCGAAACCGGTCGCCGTCGCGGTCTCCAAATCTGTCGCGGAAACCGTCACACAGTTCTATCAGGCCGAGGGGCAAGCCCTTCCTGACCGCGACACCATGCTGAGGGCGGAAACGACCGGCGATGTGGCCGAGATCTTTGTCCGCAAGGGCGAAGACGTCGAGGCCGGACAGGCGATTGCCCGTCTTGTCCCGACAAACAGCAATGCGGAAATCGCACGCGCGCAAGAAGAGGTGGCCAGAACGCGGCGGGATTACGAGAATGCCCAGCAGCTACTCGAACGCGGGGTTTCGACGGCAACCCGTGTTTCGGAAACGCAAGCCGCGTTCGTGGCCGCGCAGGCGCAGCTCACCAAGGCAGAAGAGGCCGCCAAGGCGCTGGTCATAACCGCGCCCTTCGCCGGGCGGGTCGAGACGCTGAACCTCGATGAAGGTGAGTTTGTGTCGGCTGGGTCGGAGGTCGGGCGGCTGGTGGACATCACGCCGCTCACCGTCGCGATTCAGGTGCCACAGCAATCCCTGACACTGCTCGCGGTCGGACAGCCCGCAACGGTCCGCTTCATCACCGGCGAAGAACGTCGGGGCACGGTCAGTTTCGTCGGCACCTCCGCCGCATCCGAAACCCGCACGTTCCTCGCCGAGATCGAGGTGGCAAATGAAGATGGCGCGATACCCGCAGGCATTTCGGCCGAGGTCGTCATACCCACCGGCCAAACGGCGGCGCATTTCATGTCGCCGTCCATCGTGTCCCTGAACGCGCAGGGCGAACTTGGCGCCAAGACCGTCGATGACGACGACGTCGTCACGTTCTACCCGATCGAGGTCGTCAAGGCGCAGATTGACGGCATTTGGGTCACCGGTCTGCCGGAGGAGGTCGACCTGATCACGGTGGGTCAGGGCTTTGTCAACGAGGGCGAGACAGTCGCGCCGAGTGCCGGAGAACAAGCGCAATGAACAGCATCATCGACGCCGCGTTTTCGCGGTCGCGCATCGTGGTCATGGCACTGATCGCCATTCTGACCGTGGGTGCCTACGCCTATGTCTCGATCCCCAAGGAGGCAAATCCAGAGGTGCCGCTACCCCTGTTCTACGTCTCGACGGGCTTGGACGGCATCAGCCCTTCAGATGCCGAACGCCTGCTGTTGGAGCCGATGGAAACCGAATTTGGATCAATTTCCGGCCTGGACAGCATGAAGTCGGACGCCTCCGAAGGCTTTGCCAGCATTCAACTGGAATTCACGCCGGGTGGCGACAACGACGAAGCGCTCGACAAGGTGCGCGAGGCGGCCGACCGGGTGCAAAGCGATCTGCCGGAAGACGCCCGCGACATCACCATCACCGAGATCAACACGGCCCTGTTTCCGATCATCACGGCCATCCTGTCCGGCCCGGTACCGGAGCGTACGCTGAACGATCTTGCCGATACGCTGCAGGAGGAAATCGAAGGCCTGCCAGGTGTGCTTGAGGTCGATATCGGCGGGCAGCGGTTCGAATTTCTCGAAGTGCTGATCGATCCGACCGTCTTCCAGACCTACAATCTGTCGTTCGATGAACTCATCGGGCAGATCCAGCGCAACAACCGTCTGATTGCCGCGGGTGCCATCGAAACCGGATCGGGCCGGATCGTGCTGAAAGTGCCGGGCCTGATCGAGGATCTCGAAGACGTACTGGCGATGCCGGTCAAGGTGCGCGGCGATGCCGTTGTCACCTTCGGCGATGTCGCAACCATCCGGCGCACGTTTGAGGACCCGACGTCCTTCGCCCGTATCAACGGCCAACCTGCTTTGGCGCTCGAGGTGACCAAGCGATCGGGGGCGAACATCATCGAGACGGTCGCCGAGGTGCAGGCGCTGGTCGAAGAACTGAAGGCAGATTGGCCCGACACTATACAGATCACCTATCTTCAGGACCAGTCCAAGCAGGTGAAGGACCTGCTCAGCGATCTCGAAGCCAACGTCATCGCTGCCGTGATCCTTGTGATGATCGTCATCGTGTCGGCGCTCGGCGCCCGGTCCGCCGTGCTGGTCGGCCTGGCGATTCCGGGTGCATTCCTGGCCGGTGTCATCGCGCTTTGGTCCATGGGCTTCACCATGAACATCGTCGTGCTGTTCTCCCTGATCCTCGTGGTCGGGATGTTGGTCGACGGCGCTATCGTCACGACGGAATTGGCCGACCGCAAGCTGCAGGAGGGCGTGCCGCCCCGTCAAGCCTATGCCTTTGCCGCGAAACGCATGGCATGGCCGATCATTGCATCGACAGCGACAACCCTGAGCGTGTTCTTTCCACTGCTGTTCTGGACGGGCATGGTTGGCGAATTCATGAAATTCCTGCCGATCACGGTCATCCTGACGCTCTTTGCATCGCTTTTCATGGCGTTGATCTTTATCCCCGTCGTCGGCGGATTGATCGGCAAGCGTCAACCCCAGTCCGCCGAGGCCAAGGCCGCGCTTCACGCCGCGGAACTCGGCGATCCGCGCGAGATGGGCGGCCTGACCGGGCGTTATGTCCGGTTTCTGGAATGGGCAATTCTGCGGCCCGGCACGACCCTGTTGCTTGCCATTGCCCTCTTGCTGGGCGGGTTCACCCTCTACGGTCAGGTTGGCAAGGGGATCACGTTCTTTCCCTCTGTCGAGCCGGATTTCATGCAAGTCCAGGTGCGCGCCCGCGACAACTTTTCGATCTTCGAACGGGATGCCCTGGTGCGCGCGGTCGAGGATCGGATCCTTGGCTACGATGAAATCGCCAGCATCTATGCACGCTCGACGATGAGCGCCGGGCAGGGCGACGAGGAAACCATCGGCACGTTGCAACTGGAACTGGTCCCTTGGGACACCCGGAGAACCGCGGCCGAAATCGGCGTCGATATACGTGAAAGCGTGTCCGACATCGCGGGCATCGACGTGCAGGTGCAAACCGAAAGTGGCGGGCCGACGTCCGGCAAACCGATCAACCTGCAAATCACCGCGCGAAACGCGGATGCTCAGGCTGAAGCCGTGCAACAGGTGCGCGACGTCATGGACCGTCTGGGTGGCTTCACCGACGTGACCGATACGCGTCCGGTCCCCGGAGTCGAGGTCTCGATCCTAGTCGATCGCGCCGAAGCCGCGCGTTTCGGGGCCGATGTCAGCCTGCTTGGCCAAGCGGTCCAGCTGCTCACCCAAGGCATCACGGTGGCTGATTACCGTCCTGACGATATCGACGGGTCGCTTGATATTCGGGTCCGCTTCCCACGCGAGGACCGCTCGCTCGCGGAACTCGGTGGATTGCGCGTGCCCACGTCCGCTGGTCTCGTCCCGATTTCAAACTTCGTCACGTTCGAGCCGTCCGAGCGCACCGGTGTCATCCGCCGGGTCGACGAAAAACGCGTCACCACGATTGAGGCCAATGTGGCGCCGGGCGTGCTGGTGAACGATCAGGTGGTGGCCCTGACGGCTGCGCTCGAACAGGCCGATCTGCCGGAGGGCGTGGCCTTCAGCTTCGCCGGTGAAGCCGAAGACCAAGCCGAAAGCATGATCTTTCTGGTCGGCGCGTTCGTGACCGCGATCTTCCTGATGTTCGTGATCCTCGTCTTGCAGTTCAACAACTTCTATCAGGCCTTCGTCGTGATGAGCGCGATCGTCTTCTCGATTGCCGGCGTCCTGCTCGGCCTGATCGTGACGGGCCGCCCGTTCGGTGTGGTCATGGGTGGGATCGGTGTCATTGCGCTGGCAGGGATCGTGGTGAACAATAACATCGTTCTCATCGACACCTACAACGATCTGAAGAAGCTGGGTCGGTCGCCCCTGGAAGCGGCTCTGCGCACCGGCGCGCAGCGTCTGCGCCCCGTCATCCTGACGTCCGTGACGACCGCGCTTGGGCTGATGCCGATGGTCATTGGCCTGAACCTGAACTTCTTCACCCGAGAGATCGTCTACGGCGCGCCATCGACACAATGGTGGACCGAACTCAGTTCCGCCATCGCCGGCGGGTTGTTCATCGCGACGGTCCTGACGCTCATCGTGACGCCCGCGATGCTGATGCTGGGCGAGCGGAGATCGGCGCGGCACGTCCCGGCAGAGCCGCAGGCGGCATGACGCGAAGCGGCGCGACGGCGTGGAATACCACGTCGCCGCGCCGCAGCCGCTCGGGCGCTTCAGGTTGGCCACCCGGCTCGGTCCCGCGTGATACGATTCCCGTACTTGAAGTCAAAAGGATCTTGTCTGGTTCGGACTTGGTTAAAATTCAAAGACATCAAGCGATTTTTCGTGTTCAATAGAAATCGTAAGATTGTTGTTGTGTTAAGAATTTCATGGAGTCGACAGTTCCGTGGCACCAAGCCTATTATCGAGGGCGCCACAAAAATCGCGTAACGCACGGGTTTTTCACCCATAACAGCGCCGCAGCCAGCTTGAGACTCGCCGTACCATGGAGGACCGGAGCTTTGTACGAGCTCGGGAGGTTTTTAGTTTTTGGAGTTTAAGCATGTCTGATTCGGCAATTCAGAAGGTCGGCGAGCAGCCTCAAACATTACTCCCAAATTCTACATTTTACCGCAAAGGCGGCAAGCGCGTATTTGATCTGGCGCTGGCGTTCTTGATGCTGCCAGCCGTCGTGCCGATCATCGTCATCTTGGTCGTGGTGGTGTCCCGCAACGGGGGACAACCGCTGTTCGGCCACCGGCGTATCGGGCACCACGGCAAGGTGTTCAGGTGCTGGAAGCTGAGAACCATGGATGTCGATTCAAAGAGGAAACTTCGCAGACACCTTCGCGACAATCCCGACGCGGCGGCGGAATGGGACCGGGATCGCAAGCTGACGGACGATCCCCGCATCACCCGGCTCGGCCAATTCCTGCGGAGGACCAGCCTAGATGAACTGCCGCAGATCTGGAATGTCATCGTCGGCGAGATGAGCTTTGTCGGCCCGCGCCCGGTCGTCCGTTACGAACTGCACAAATACGGCCGGCATCGCCAGACCTACAAGTCGATGAAGCCCGGGATTACCGGGCTGTGGCAGGTTTCGGGGCGCAACGACCTCAGCTATGAGGATCGCGTTTATCTCGACTGGTGCTATTCCAAGATCATCTCGGCCAAGACCGACCTGAAACTGATCGCCCGAACGGTCATCTCCATCCTGCGCGCCACGGGTCGCTGATCAGATGGGGCGCGGGGCGCGGCGGCCCGCTCGTTCAGCCGGCATAGGCGTCGTACTCGCGTCTATTCAGCCACGACTTTTCTAGCGCCTCGGGCACGTTGCACAGCACCACCACAGGCCGATCCGATCCGACGCCCGCAAGGGTGGCAAGCGCTTCGCGCACTGCCGCGCGCGGGCTCTTGTTATAGGATGCGACGAAGACATGGCGATCCATCTGCGCCGCGATCCTGCGTCCGTCGGGCACCACCAGCAACGGCGGCGTATCAAACAGAACCACATCGTAGTGATCACGTAGCGCAACCACCAGGTCGCTGAAACGCGGTGATTCGAGCAGGTCGGCCGGATTGGCAGGGGACTGGCCGCTCGGCAGCAGGTCATAACCGGGACCGGCCAGTTTGACGGTGGCGAAGGCGTAATCCAGCTTGGTGGTGACAACGCCTTTCAGGCCGGGCGCGTCCGGCTTGATGTTCATGGATCGTGACAGCGCCCCGGTCCGCATGTCCGCGTCAACGACAAGCACCCGCTTGCCGATCATGGCCAGGCTGCGCGCCAGCGCATCTGTTACTGTCGACTTGCCTTCGTTCGGCAGGGCCGAGAAGACGCCAGCGGTAAACGGACCCCTGTCACCGACATTGGCTGTCAGAAGTTGCTGGCGCAGCGTCCGGATGGCTTCATGGAAAGGGCCGGTTGCAGTTTGCGCCGCCCGTCTGTCCTTGGCGCGCCTTCGGGCCAGCATGCCACCCTTGATCGCCGGTATCTGGATCACCGGCTCCGGTCCTGCCAGATTGGCAAGGTCCGAGGCACGCCGCACGCGGTCGTTGGCCGCGTCACGCAGCAGCACATAGGCGATGCCTGCGAACAGGCCCAGAAACAGCGCGACCACGACCGTGCGGCGCCGACCTTGTGCCGACGTCCTGTGCGGGAGTTCCGCGCGGGCCAGGATCTGGCCCCCGGCATCGCGCAATCCGGTTTGTACCGACAATTCCTTGAGGCGCGCCAAAGAGGCCGCATAGACCTGCGAGGTGGTGTCGAGATCGACCTCAAGCTGCCGCAGACCGACCTGATAGGCGCTTGCATCCGAGATCTGCGCCTCGATGGCGGCCCGGCTCTGCGTCAGGGCATCACGCAGACGACCCAGCCGCGCGCGTTCCGCCTCGGCCGCGCCGCGCAGCGCCTCTACGTCCGCGTCGAAGCTGCCCGCAGCGACCTGCCGGTTCACCGCCGCTCGTTCCAGCCGTTCCAATATGGCGCTGCCGTCGATCAGCCGGCGCAGCGCACCAAGCTGATCGGCTTCGGCAGTATCAAGCTGTCCGAGCAGCGTGGCGAGGTCATCCAGCGTGGCCTCGGTCGTCTCCAGTCGGGCGCGGACCGAGGCCGCCTCGGCGGCGAGCGCTTCGGCCGTCTGCGGGGTGATGCTCTGCTCACTGCCTCGGAACGCCTCCACAGCCTTCTGGTCTGCCTCGAGTTGCAGCCGCAACTCGCTCACCCGCTGTTCCAGCGCCTCGGCGGCGCGTTCGGTCTCATCCCGGCCCAGGCTGCGTTGGTAATCAAGATAGCCCTCGGCATAGGCATTCGCGATATCGGCCGACATCTGCGGATCGGTCGTCACCGCGCGGATGGACACTACGTTGGTGTTCTGCTCGGCGTTGATCTGAACCACATTGCCAAGCCAATCCAATGCGATCTGCCGCGCCTGTGCCTCCGAATAGACCTCGTCCTCCGGCAGGGCTTCTTCGGGGTCGAACCTGGAATCGACCAGCGGATCGGCGGTCAGGTTCAGGCGTTCGATCACCCGCGTCGCAAGCGTACGCGAGTCCAGAATGGTCAGCGCATTGGACAGAGCACCGGGCTCAAGCGCGAACCCGCCGGCGCTGTCGAATTCCACGATCTCAAGGTTGCCGCGGGTCAGCAGGATCTGCGCTTCGGCCGAGTAGATGTCATCGGATTGCAGCACCAGCGCAGCGGCGAGACCCGCCGACAAAGCGGCCGGCAGGATGATCGCGAGCTTGTTGCGCCACAACAGCCGCCACAGCGACACGATACCAATGGGGCTGCTTTCGGTCTCTGGGAACGCCCTGTAAGGCTCGCTGGGGGTGTATTGCATGTACCTGCCTTGTCATCGTTCCGTATCGTCCGTTCCGGGGTCTGCACCATCGGTCTTGCCGGGCAGGGCCAGTGCAGCACGTCGGCGGACCGGCAGCATGAGGCTACGGGTCTTTCGCTTTCGAGAAAAGGGTGAAGGTACGGCGTCCGCGCGCCGAAGCGCCTCGAAACGGGGTCAATAACCCAAGAAACGCGGTATTGCTGCAACGGTTTGCACCAAGCGGGCCGGATCGGACCGCCGGGATGACGGGACCGGGGCTAGCTCTTGCTTATATGTAAGGTAAATAGGAAAATGCTGTCGGACCGGCGATACGTGGTCTGGAAGCCTTCGACGGACACACCAAACGATGACACTTCCGAACTACATTTATGGAGGGCCGCCAAAGGCGGGGTCGTCTTGGATCTACGCCCTGCTCGACGCGCATCCGGACGTTTTCGTGCCCGAAGGGAAATATGTCCACTTCTTCACCGACTTCTACGACCGGGGCGTCGATTGGTACGAACAGGTTTATGCCAACGCCACGCCAAACTTCGTCGCGCGGTGTGATCTTACCACCGATTACATGTTCGTGCCCGAGGCTGCGGAGCGCATGGCGGAACTGGTCCCCGATGCACGCATCTTCTTTTCACTGCGCAACCCGATCGAACGCGACTGGTCGGCCTATCAGCACCTTTTGCGCACGGGGCAGGCCTATGGGCCGCTGGAAACCGAAATCGACAGCGCCCACCGCCTGCTGTCCAAATGCAGCGCCTATTCCGACGCCATAGAGCGGGCTTGGCGGCTGTTCGGGAAACAAAACACCCATATCCTCTGGTTCGATGACATCCGGGCCGATCCGCAGGCGGCGGCGGATTCCCTGCATGATTTCATGGGGGTCGCGCGTCGTGTCATCACGCCCGAAGACAGCAGCGCCCGCAATATTGCCCGCGCGGCGCGGTTTCGCCATCTGAACGGTCTGCTGAAACGCGGAGCAATCGCCATGCGGGCCGCCGGGTTCAGCCCGATGCTGGGCCGGCTGAAGGACAACTCGGTCGTCGACAAGGTGCTGTTCAGCCCGGAAAAGGTGCCGCATCTGCGGGACTCTCCGGAAGCCTGGGCTTTCCTTGCGCAACGGCATGAAGCCGAGATCTCGCGGCTCGAAACACTGCTGTCGTGCGATCTCTCGCACTGGCGCCGCAAGCCATGACGACACTGGCAGCATCGCGCCCGGAAGCCGATGTCTTCGGCGAGCTCAGTTGGCGGATATACGTGGCGGCGATGGCGCTTGGCTTCTTCGTCGCGTTCGAACCCGCGCCAACGGACATGGTCTTCATGGTCGCGGTTTTCGCCTTCGCCCTGTCCCGGCCGGTGCGCACACCGTTTCTGAGCGGAACCGCCGTGACCGGGATCCTGCTCTACCTCTTCTTTTCGATGCTGTCCCTGATCTACGTGGTCTACGTTCCGGCCTTGGCGACGCGCGCCGTGCTGATCGAATTCTACATGATCGGCCTGTTCGTCATGACCGCCTATTTCACGATGGTCCGCGGTGACCGGGCGTTCCTGACCATCCTGTTGGCCTTCACCTTCGGCGGCATCATCGCGTCCTTCGTGACGGTGGCTGCGCTGATGGGCCTGTTTCCGGATCCAGAGGCGGTCTATCGCGGCGACGGAAGATACCAGCTGCGCGTCAAGGCGACCTTCAAGGATCCGAACGTCTTCGGCCCCTATCTGGTGCCCTGCCTGCTTGTGATGCTCTGGACGGTGCTTGAATCGCCGCGCTGGCGAAAGCTGGCGCTCGTCGCGATCGGCTTTCTGGTTCTGTCGCTGATCTCGACGTATTCGCGCGGCGCGTGGGTCCATTTCGTAATCTCGCTGACCGCGTTCACCGCGGCGCTGCTGATCCAGCGCGAGACCTCGCGCCAGACGTTCATGGGCCTTGTCGGGTTGATCATTGGTGCGCTGGTGGTCGTGTTGCTGTTCCTCGATCAGATCACCGCCCGTCTGTCAGACACGTTCTTCGCTCAGCGCCTGACGCTGCAAAGCTACGATCAATCCCGTTTCGCCTTCGTTGCCGACGCGGCGCAGCTGATCGTGGAACATCCCTTCGGCATCGGACCCTATCAGGCGCGTTACAAGTTCGGCTATCTGCCACATAACACCTTTGTCGCCTTCGCGATGCACAATGGCATCCTCGCCTCTCTGGGGCTGGCGCTGATCTATGTGGCGGCCATGGCGCGCTGCATGACGAAGGTGTTCGCGCGGCGGCCGGGGTGGGTGAAATACGCGCTGATCCTGTCGGTCCTGCTCGGGCTTTCGGTGCTGATCCAGGTGGTCGGCGCGGGCCACTGGCGTCACCTCTACATCATCTGCGGAATGGCTTTCGGGAGCTATACCTCCAATCAATTGTTCCCGGCATCGCTTGGCGGTCGGAGCGCCCAAACCCCGCGCACCTCGCCCGCAGCCAGACCCGCTGGACGGCACGCCGAGCTTCCCGGATGAGGACTCTGGTTCTGGGAAGCGTGATGTCCGCGGGGCTCAAGGTGACGAGTGCCGGGCTGTCCTTTTTGATGTTCCTCTATCTGGCCCGCGTGTTGGGGGCCGAGGAATACGGACACTTCGCAACGATGTTCGCGCTCGGCACCATCGGGGCGATCACCGCGCTTTTCGGCCAGCACACGCTGAGCATCAAGACCTTGTCGGCGCTCGACGAAGGGCCCCAGGCGGCGCGCATCCGGCGGCGCAGCATGATGACCAGCTTCGCCATAACATTTGCCGGGGCCGGAGTGTTCGGGTTGCTGCTGGTAATCACCGCCGTAGGCGCCAAGGTGCTGGGGATCCCGATCCAATCGGGCTACCTGCTGGGCGCCGCGTCGCTTGTCCTGCCCTTCGCGCTGGCCGGGCTGGTGTCGCACCAGTACCGCGCTTTCGGCGCCATCGTCCGCGCTCTCGCACCGCGCGATGTCCTGTGGCGTGCGGCGGTGGTGCTGGCCTGTCTGGGTGCCGCCGCATGGCCATATCTGTTCGCCGACGCGCTGAGCGCGATGCTGGTGATCTCGTCCATGTTGATGCTGATCGTGATGTCGCAGCTTGCCCTGATGATCCGGCAGCACGGCCAGCTTTTCGCCGCCACACCGGCGCAGGACGCGCCCCCGGCAGCGATGCAATGGCGCGCCTCCGCCTGGATGTGGCTGGCCTCGCTGGGCACCGTGGGCGCCAGTTTGAACCTCACCGCAGCCACGCCCTTTCTGCCGGCCGATCAGATCGGTGCCTATTTCGCGGCCCAGAAGACCTCGCAATTGCTGCATCTGCCGATCATCGCGATCAACATCGCCGCGGCGCCCGTCTTCGCCCGGCTGCACGGCCGCAACGATGTCGGGGCCCTGCGCGCGGTCGGCCGCAAGCTGGCGCTGCTGATCGCCGTGCCGCTGTCGCTGGCGGCCCTGGCGGTCATCCTGCTGGCGCCAACGCTGTTGTCGCTGTTCGATCCGGCCTATGTCACCGCCGCAGGGGCGCTGACGATCCTCGCGGGCAGCTACCTGCTGATGGGGCTGGGCGGGCCGACCCGCCAACTCATGCTGATGAGCGACGGCGAACGTGACGTGGTGCGGCTGACCCTGCTGTCGGAAGCGGCCGGGCTGGCGCTGGTGCCGCTGTTGGTGCCGACGCTGGGGATCATCGGCGCCGCGCTGGCCGCGCTGGCGGCGCGCGCGATCTTCACCGTGACGACCGTGGTGTGGTGCCGCAGACACCTTGGGGTCGACACCTCGGTGCTGTCGCTTCTGCCCGGTGCCGGTGCGCGCTTGGGCTGATCGGGCTCAGCCCATGGCATAGCCGTAGCGTCCCGCGACCCGGCCACAGATGATCGCGGCCAGCCGCCGGTCCATCGCCGACACCGCGTTCTGCCACGCGGTGTCGGGACGCAGCCTTACTTCGCCCAGCTCGAAACGCGACGGGTTGCCGCTGATCGAATGCTGGGCCTGCACCACCGCGTCGCGTCTGCCGTTCCCACCTGCGTCGGCGGGTTGCTCGAACAGCCGTCCCGCACCATCAAGCAGCGCGCGGCGCCAGTCTGCGGCAAAGTCTTCGTAACGGACCCGGAAATAGGCGTCCGGGGCCAGCCCGCTAAACCGGTTGCAGCGCGAATTGACAACCGCCCACTGGGTGAGCGACCTGAGCGACGAATATCGCGGGAACTGCTTGCCGCCGCCGCTGTCCTCGCGCGCCTTGACCTTCTTCCACGAATGCAGAACCGCACGCGGGTCGCGCACGAGATGCAGGAACACCACGTCAAACGGCCGGTCGGGATACAGCATGTTCACCGCGTAGAACGGGCTTTTCGAGGCATCGACAAGAACCCTTGCGCCGGCGCTTTCGAAGCCCGCGGCGTAAAGCCCCATCAGCGCGTCGAGGTCAGGGCGGTTGCGATCGAAATAAGACTTCATGGCGCGGGTGCTGTGCAGCGCCGGAATCTGTGCAGGCCGTGCGCCGCTGCCGATGCGCCGGGTCAACGCGCTGGCCTGCTCTGCCGAAAGGTCGCCAAGCCGGGATGCCCCGAACGGCAGATCCGGCCACCATGGACAGGCGTCGAAGGGCGCGCCGCAACCGCAGATGCCGTTCTCCAGCACCCCGCGGTCGAAAAGGTAGCGCACTTCGCCCAACGAAGCGCCGCCGTCCAGCGAGCCCAGGATATTGGCCAGGATCGAACTTCCACTGCGGCCCCAGCCGAGGATGTAGACCAGCGTCGGGCGCAAATCCGGCGAAAAGGTCATGGGCGCTGCGGTGGTCATTGACGCTCCGGTCGGTGGACGGCGGGCGGCTGACAGACCCGCGCGCTTCGATTTCGAATGACGTATCTCAAGCTCTGATGGACGATCCGCGCCCGGTCAAGCCCCGCCGTGAGACGGCCCTGTCGGGCGCCGCCAAGGCGGGCACGATGGGGCCATTCGCGCCGTCAAGCCCGCTGCACGGGCGAAGCGACTGGACAAACCGCGCGAAAGACAGGCAGTCTGGCCCGGGTCGGTCGCGGCCCGACCGGATAGCGCGCAGGGCATCGGAGCATGGCAATGGCATCATCGAGACGGGTCATCGGTCGCGCATCCGCAGGCGCGATGGTCGCATTGGCGCTGGCTGCCCTGACGGTCCTCGGCCCGCATTCGGCATCGGCGGATGCGTACAGGCTCGCCGCCGGTGACAAGGTGCGCGCGCTGATCATCGGGGTCGATAACGAAACCTACGTGGCGACGGTCGACTCCACCGGCAACATCCGCTTGCCCTATCTCGGCGTGCACGAAGCCGCCGGCAAAACCTTGGACGAACTGACCCGTGACATCGCGGTGGGCACCGCCGGCCGGCGTATCCGACAGGTGCGGGACAACGTCGACACGTTCATCGTGCTCGACGATGGCGACGTCTTCCTCGACGTGGAAACCTATCGCCCCGTGACGGTCATCGGCCTTGTGGCATCCCCCGGGCAAACCTCCTTCGCGCCGGGGATGAGCGCGCGCGCCGCCATAGGCTCGGCCGGGGGCGCGAAACTGCTTGGCGATCTCGACGGCTCCGATCGGCTTGCCGACTGGCGCACACGGCAATCCGAACTGCGCCAGACCGAGGCCTGGCTGCTGGCCGATCTCTGGCGGATCGAGGCGCTTCTGACCGCCGAAACCGGGGATGCCCCGCCCGAGGATTTCGCGGCAACGCTGACCGACCGGCTGACGGACGCCGACCTCGAACTGGTGCGCAACCGGATCCAGAACGCCCGCGACCAGCTTGCCCGCCAGCGCGACGACATCGACGCCCGCATGGAACTGACCCGCAGGCGCATCGAGTTCCTGCAGACCGCCATGAGCCAATTCCAGACCGCCTCCGACATCGAGGAGCAGCGGTTGCAGGACGTCCTGAAGCTGTCTGCCCGCGGGCTGGCCACGGCAAACGTGCTGGATAACGCGCGGGAAGGCGCGCTCAACGCATCGTCGCGGCTGCTGACGACACAGGCCGATCTGGCCGCGGCCGAGCGGGACCTGCAATCCCTGTCGCTCGCCAAACGGGGACTGGACGAGGTATCCGACGCGCGTCTGCTGGAAGAACAGTCCCGCGCCGAACGGAAACTGGCCGAGACCCGCGCGCGCCTGTCCAGCCTCAGGCAGGAACTGGCGCTGGGTGCGGTGACGGACCAGGGCCCGACCACGACCGAGGTGCGCATTCTTCTGCACCGCCGGATCGACGGCGAAGAAGTCAGCCGTGAGATCGCGCCAAGCGCGCTGTTACAGCCCGGCGATGTGATCGAGGTCGTCCTCGTTTCCGAATAGGCGCTCGCTGCCGACGTTTCCTGTCACAACGGGCAGTCGCGCGGATCCTGCCGGGTCTCGTTGCCCTCTTCCGACGCACCGATGCGGTTCCAGACCGCGCCGCCCGAATTCACGATCAGGTTGTCGCGCACCGTGAACCGCTGCGCGAAGTCGCCGATCCCACCCAGCCGCACCGCATCGCGCCGGACACGGCACAGGCAGTTCTGCGCAATGGTGACGTCGGCAAACAGCCCCTTTTGGCTGTCGTCCCGGTGGCGGTAGGCGTGAATGCCGTATTTTTCCACGTTGACCACCAGATTGTCGGTGATCGTGATGTCATGCAGGTTCGGGTGCAGAGGGTCGCGGTCGGATTCGCGGGCCAGCACGATACCGCTGCGCGCGCCGAAGACGGCGTTTCGGGTGACATCGATATTGGCCACCCGGCGGCTCCCAGTGTCGAGGTAGATGCCGTGCCGCTCGACGGCGTAAACGACGTTGTCCTCGACCACGCCGTTCTTCGCCCCGGCCTTGACGTCGATGCCGTATTGCCGCGTGTCGTGGATATAATTGTTCCGGATGACAAACCCGTCGACCCCGGCCCCGAGCGAGATCGCCTCGTTCCTGCCGGCAGGCTCGTTGGTACGGGTGATGCGATTGCCCTCGATCAGGACGTCGAACAGCCGATATTCATCCACCCCGCTGAGAAAGCGCATCGGCAGGCCCGCCGCGTAGACAGCGGAATTGCCGGTATTCGCGATGTCGTTATCCAGAACGCGGATGCCACGTTCGCCCTCGGCGGTCCCCTCGACAAAGACACCGTCACGCGGCGCGTTCCGCAACCTGAAGCCCGCGACGGTGACATGGCTGGCCTCGCGCACGGCGATGAGCCCGCGGACCTTGTTTCCTGCGCCGTCGATCTCGGCCATCCCGTCACCGTCGCCGTTGCCGACAAGGACGATCGGTGCCTGTGCGGTGCCGGAGACGCGGATCTCCACCGGGGCGTATCGGCCCGGCAGGACCTCGATGCGGTCACCGGGCTTGGCCTGATCCACGGCCTGCTGGATGTCGCGGAACGGACGCTCCCGCGTGCCGTCGCCCTCGGCCGTGGCGGTCGATGACACGAAGACCCGCCGCAGCGGTTCAGGGTCCGATGTGCGTTCCGACCGGACCATGCGGTCAAGCAGGATCGACACCTGCGTGTCGCGATCCATCTCGTCGGCGCGCAGGGCCGTAAGCGTATCCAGACACCACGATCCCGCACCGCCTGCCGCCATGCTGGCAGACCCGACTGAACCGAGGCACAGGGCCATCGCCAGAACCCTCGCGGCGGTGCTGTGTGATACTGATCGCATTTGGGCAGGTCCTGTCCAGCAATCCCTACCCCTATCGCAGTCGCACAGATCGCCGGCACCTGTCCAGCTTCGGATCATGTCACGTACATGGACGTGGCTTGACCTGTTGGCCTCGTCGCCGATTGTGTATCAAGCTATACAACCGGCCCCAGACATGGCCGCCAGACCCTGTCAGGAGTTCAGGTCGCCAGTCATGCCCCCCGTTCTCGACACATCCCGAAGCCGCGCGCCCGGCAGCATCCGGCCCGAAGGCAGCGCTCACGCCGCATTGAAGATCGCCCTGATCCTCGAACCCTCGGGCGGTGGGTCGGGACGGCACGTGCTGGATCTGGCCGAGGGGCTTGTCGCACGCGGCCACGCGGTCACCGTGATCTGGTCGCCGGTGCGCGCGCAGGACGATTTTCGGTTGCGTCTCGGTGCTCTTCAGGGGGCGCAGGCCCATGAGCTTCAGATGCACCGGTCCGTCGCCGCCCACGATGTGACAAGCTTGCGCGGCCTCGCGACCCTGCTGCGAAAACTAGGTCCGTTCGACGTGCTGCATGGCCACAGTTCGAAGGCGGGGGCACTCGTCAGGATGTTGCCACGCGGGATTCCCGGCCTGCGGATCTATACACCGCACGCCTTTCGCACGATGGACCCGACCATGGGGCCTGTGTCCCGGCGCATCTACGGCGCGATCGAACGGATTCTCGCACCGCGCGCTGACCGGATCATCGCCGTCAGCGCGGCGGAACACGCCCACGCGCTGCGCCTCGGCATCGCCAAGCGGCGCATGACGCAGGTGGTGAACGGGGCCGCGCTGCCGAACGGCGTAACCCGGCAAGCGGCGCGCGCCGAACTGGCCGCGTCCGACGAGGTGATACTGGGCTTCATCGGACGGCTGGACGACCAGAAGGACCCACTGCGCTTCGTCGATGCGGTCTTGCGCGTCAGGGCACGGGTTCCTGCGGTCCGGGGCGTGGTCATCGGCGACGGCCCCTTGCGCCGCGCGGTCGAGGACGCGGCCGATCCTCAGGCCGTTCGGTGCCTCGGATGGCGCGACGGGCCGGCGCTGTTCCCCGGTCTCGACATCTTCTGCATGTGCAGCCGCTACGAGGCCATGCCCTACACCCTGCTCGAAGCCCTGCACGCCGGCGTTCCGGTCGTAACCACCGCCGTCGGGGGCACGCAGGAAACGGTGATCGATGGCAAAAACGGGTTTGTCCTGCCGGTGGATTGCAGTGCGGCCGACTTTTCCGAGAAGCTGGCGATGCTGGCGGCGGATGCCCCGCGCCGCGCCGCGTTTGGTGAAGCGGCCCGCCAACTCGCGCGTCATCGCACGGTCGATGACATGGTCGAGGCGACGCTCGCCGTCTATGTCGCGGCCGGCGATCCGGACACTTAGCCGCCGCCCACTCCGATCCGCTGTCTAAGCGGGATAGTCAGCGCCGACCGGTCACCGCGCCCGCGCGGCATTCACCCGGCGGCAGATGCAGCCTGTCCCAGCCGAGATCGGCAAAGCAGGGCCCTTGGGCCACCTCGGCGAAATGAACACGGCCACGCTCCCACTCCAGAAGCTGCGGCTGGTTCCTGTCGTCCAGCACAAGGTCCCACAACAGGAACCGCGCGAGGGGATAGGCCGCATGCAGCCGGCGGGCTGCGGCCAGTGTCTCCCCAAGGTCGGGCAGGGCGACGTTGGCGAAGGCCGGTCCGCCGTCGGGGTGTGCCGTGACACGCTGCCAGCCCGAGGTGAAGCCCTGATCGTCCAGCGCGCTTCGCCGCCAGTCCACGGCCACGCGGATTTGGTCGGAGGCACGGTTGTGCGCGTCCCCGCGCCGCCCCAGCTTGAGATAGCAGCAGCGCACCGCCGGCACACCGTCCCGCGCGATCACCGTGCCGATCCGAAGCGTCGGCAGCGCAGTCAGGCCGAACACGTCGAAGGCAGGATGGGGCGCGATCCGCGGTTGAAGAACGCCATTTCCAAGGCTGGCCAAAGTCGCCGGTGTCAGCGCATCGGCCGAGAAACTGCGCGTGCCCATGCCGGAGTGCGACCCGTCCGACTTGAAGACGAACTCCTTGCCAGCCGCGCGAAGAACACCGCTCGCCGCTTCAGCGGTCAGGACCTGCTCGGACGCGTCGAAGATCAGGCCGTTCAGGAAATAGACAAGGTCGGGCACGGTCGGATCGTTCAACAGGCGACTGGCAAGCGCCCGCGTCTCGGTCACGTCCGCCGCGGCCCCGTTCACGACAGGGGCCACCGTCGCATCGAAATAGCCCACCGGCAGCCAGCCATCGCGATAGGTGCCTGCAACGGCGGCATAGGCCATCAGCCACCTTGCGTGGCGCGGGTGTCCCAGCCTCTCGATCGCATCTTCGCGCGCACGGCGGTGCAGGGTAGGGGACAACCGGCCCAGTTGGGCCTCGAAGGCAGACAGCGCGCGCATGGCCGCGCGCCGGTCGCGATGCCGATGCACCGCGCGTCGCGCCCGGGCTATCAGGCGAACGCTCAGGGCCCGCCCGTCAGCCATCGTGGCGCGCCTTCGCCGCGCGCGGGGCAAACAGAAGCCGGCACGCCACCACCGCTGCGGCCAGCTGCGTCGCCAGCCCCGCCATCAGCGCCCAGGCCGCACCGGGCGAACCGAACGCCGGGATCAGCAGTACCGCGGCCAGCGCGGCGGCCACAAAGGCGACCGCCGCCACCACCAACCGCACCCGGAAGGCATGGGCCGAGGCGATCACGGTCATCAGCGGCGCCGAAAGCAGCCCGAAGGATGAGGCCCCGACGATGATGGTCAGCAACTCGCGGTCGGCATACTCCGGCCCATAGAACAGGGTCAGCACCGGCGTGCCCAGAAACCACGCCACGGCCAGCGCCACCACGGCCAGACCGGCCGAGAACAGCAGCAGCCGGCGCGTCAGCCGCCAGAACGCGCGGCGCTCGCCCGACCGGAAGTGCCGGCGCAGGCGCGCGGCCGAGGCGTTGTGAACCCCGGTGGCCAGCATCGAAAGCCCGGTATGGACATAGGCCAGCGCACCGAAAAGCCCGACCGCCGCGAGGCCCGCCTCATGCTCCAGCACGACGGGCGGCGCGCTGGCGACAGCGCGGCCCAGCCACAACGCAACCCCCAGCGGCAGCGTCCAGATTATCAGCCGCGCCAGACGTGACAGGCGGACGCGCGCCAGATCGGCGCGTGTGACCCGGATGCCGACCCGCGCCAGCAGCGCCCGGTCAACGAAAAGATACACCGCCAGCGCCGACAGCGCCTCGATGCAGAGGGCGAGGGCAAGCGTGCCGGTCTGCCAATACACCAGCGCGAAAATCGCGAAGCCCAAGGTGCAGCGCACCGCGATCGACAGCGCCACGAGGTCGAGTCTCTCGACCCGCTGGAACATCGCGTGGGTCAGCCCGGCCTGCGACCAGAAGAACCGCAGGATCGCGTAGGCCACGATGGTCGCCTGCGTACTCAGCCCCTCCTGACCATAGACAAACCCCGCCAGACCCGCCGACAGAAGCACCGCGACGCCGCCACCAAGCCCGCGCAGCGCCACGTAATCCGCGTTCGAAAACCCGTCCAGATCATCGACCGTGTGCGCATCGCGCATCCCGAGCGACGTCAGGAAGAACAACGGCACGACGATCGCGGCGGCCAACGTCAGCGTGCCAAGCTCTTCAAGACTGCCAAGCCGGGCGACCAGCGCGATGACCGCGAACTGGGCCAGCGCCTGATAGACGCGGGCGATGCTCGAATATCCCAGGTTGCGGCGCAGCGACGGACGTCGCGATGGTCGGTCTCCCCGGGCCGGTGAGACTTCCGTTGCCATCAGCGCGCGGTCCCGGGCCTGACACGTCCGTCGGCGGCCGCGGCCGCGGCCACGCGGCGGCGCAACATGCCGTCATAGATGTCCATCAGCCCGCTCAGGTGCGCCTGCGGCGAGAACATGCGCGCTAGTTCGTCGGTCTCAAAGGGCCCGATGGTCTGAAGATCGCGCAGGGCCTGGGCAAGGCTCTCTGCGTCTGGCGCGTCGTAGATAATGCCCGATTCGCCATGCCGGACGGTCTCGGAGGCGGCCGACCAGCGTCCGCACACCACCGGAATGCCACGCAACTGCGCTTCGACGGGAACGAGCGGCTGGCACTCGTACCAGATGCTTGGAAAGACCACCGCGCGGGCCCGCGAAAGATGGTGCTGCACCTCTTCCTCCGGCAGCCATCCGGTGATTTCCGCGTCCGGCAGGATCTTGCGGATCTTCGGCGCATCCAGTCCGTCGCCGACGAAGGTCGCGGGAAAGCCGGTCATGCGGCACGCCTCGGCAAAGATGGTGGCGCCTTTTTCGGGCGACAGCCGGCCCACGAACGTGAGCCGCTCGTTTGACTGGAAATCCACCCGAGGCCCCCCTGCCGAGACCGGATTCGGCAATGGATGCAGCCGGGTCTCCGGGTTGAAGAACGGCTCCATCACCCGGCGCTGGGTCTCGGACAGAAAGACCACGTCCCGCAACCCAGCCGGAAGATGCCCGAAAGACCTTGCCACCAC
This sequence comes from Litorisediminivivens sp. KMU-197, assembly GCF_056858395.1. Classification (NCBI taxonomy): domain Bacteria; kingdom Pseudomonadati; phylum Pseudomonadota; class Alphaproteobacteria; order Rhodobacterales; family Paracoccaceae; genus Litorisediminivivens; species Litorisediminivivens sp. KMU-197. The sequence continues at coordinate 35,111 of NZ_JBXEQG010000008.1, forward strand.
TGTGCGCATGACGCGCCATATCTTGTGGGAATAGCGGCGCATATCGCAATTCGTGGTGCAGCAAGCCGTGCTCAGGGGCGTAAGCCCGCAGATCTTGCTGGTCTGGTAGTTCAGGAACCCGCCGTTCGGACAGGCCAGAAAATATTCGTGCATCGTGTACAGAGTAGCAAAGCCCGACTTGGTCAGCGCGGGCCCGATCGACGGAGACAGCGCCTTGGCCCAGCCGTGGCAATGCAGCACCGTTGTGTCCGGCGACAGGTCCGCCATGACCTCGCGCAGCCGGCGCAGCGCCCTGCGATTCCACAGCCCCATGGCCGCCGCGCGACTGCGGATCGTGTCATCCAGGATCAGGTTCTGGTTCAGGCAGACGGTGGAAATCCGTGGGTGATCCAACGTCGCGCTGATCGGTCCGCTCGCGGCAAAAAAAACCACGTCAATTCCAGCCTCCGCCAGAATGCGCGCGCTGTCGATGGCGACCTTGGCCTGGCCTCCGTTCATGGCAGCAAAATCGCCAACGATGACAACGGTTTTCAATTGCGTTTCAGTGCTCACGAAAATCACTTAATAATGTTGGTCGTTTTCTAGCGACAATTGTGCGCTTCCGCGCGCTTGACACAACAGTTAATAAATACCGTCCTATGGATCATGGCGCACTCCGCAAGAATTCGGGCCTCTTCGGCATGGGGATGACTCCTGTCGAAAAGGCGGATCTGAAGGGCAAGGTCGATCAGTTTCTGGTCGATCGTCTGCCCGATGGTGGCGGACCGCTTCAGCGGGTCATGGTGACGCCCCGGCTGACCTGGAACCGCTTCGATCTGGCGTTCAAGCTCGCGTATCTCCGCGCGCTCGGCGGCCCGACCGAGGCGTTCGCCAAGCGCCTCTACGATGCCCATATTCTTGCCTTTTCGCTCGGTCGCCCGCACGAGCCGGGCAATGACGGCAAGGTCGGGCTGGATCGGTTCCGCGCGGATTTCCGGACCATTGCCGAGAGCCTGCGGAAGGAAGGCTTTGATCCGGCGCGCAGCCTCGTTCCGCTGGCCCGCGACGGCAGCCCGCTGAATGGTGCCCATCGTGTCAGCGCCGCGATGGCGCTGGGCCGGCCGGTGGCCGCGGTCAAGACCGATCTGGACCCGGAGATCTTCGACCAGAGGTTCTTCCGCGCGCGCGGTGTGCCCGAACCGTTTCTCCTTGCCGCCGCGCTCTGCGCCGCCGAAGTCTCGCCGGATGCCGTCGTGACCGTGACGACCAGCGCACGCCGTACCACGTCTGAGCAGCGGCCGCTCTACAGCCGGTGGGTCACACTGACACCGCAGGGCGTCCGCAATCTTGGTCTGCAACTCGCACCCGAGGATGTCACCCCGCCTTCACTCGAAAACGGCCAGCAATGGCCGGGCCGCGTCCGTGTCGATCTCTGGGCGGCGAAAGGCGACATCGGCGATGGCGCCGGAACGGACCTGTGCGCAAGCCGCACGCCCGGGGCGGCGTTGGCACTCGCGCGGCTTCTGTTCGTTCCGAACTCGCTACATCACCTGATTGCTGTTCCCCTCCGTGCCGATGACCGGGTCTGGAGCCTTGCACGTGACGCCCAGCCCGACCCGTCAGGCCACTTCGCCTTCGACATGGACATGGTGCTTGCAGCCTATGGTATTTGCGATGCGCCCCGGATGGTGTATCGCGGCGACCGGCCTTCGCAGGCCGGTCCCGCTGCCGAAAGGTGCACGATCCCCCACGCCGTGCCCGAGGGCGAACTGCTCGGTGATCCGCGCCATCATTTCTTTGCTTTCGGACGTCGCTTCGTGGCGCTTCGCCTGGTGGCCGACACACTCGAACGGCAGGGCGATCCGGCCTTCGTGCCGGTACTGGCAGCCGCGCGCCAGCTGTGCGAACCGCCGCCAGAGCCACTGGCCGACCTGCCCAAGACACGGCTGCGCTACCACCGGTTCCGGGCGGCGCTGATCGCCCTCGTTTTCCGGTTCGGGGTCGGCGAACGGCTGCGGCGCCTGTATCGCAGGATGCGGCGCTGAGTGCCCCTCCGCCATCGCCCGGAACATGGCCCCGGCCTTCAACCTGCTTTGCGATGGCGGGCAGTCATGCCTACAGTCGGGGCATGAAAAGGGATACCGAGGGGCCCGTATTCAGGTGGTCCGCGCGATGAAACAGGGGCAGTCCGCTCCAGATGCCTATGCAGCGCCCACATCCTTGGTCGTTGCCTTCGCCACAAGCGGCCGGCCGGATATCCTGCGCCGCACAGTCGCGCTCATCGGCACCCAGACCCGCACGCCCGATCGTGTCATCATCAGCGCAATCACCCCCGACGATTGCGCCGGCGTCTCGGTCCCGGGGGTGCCGCTGGACATCATCACCGAAGGGCGCGGCCTGACCCAGCAACGCAATTGCGTCCGCGCGCGGCTGAGCCCACAGGATATCGTGGTGTTTCTGGACGACGATTTCGTTCCTTGTCCGGATTTCCTCGAAACGGTCTGGGAGGTGTTCCAGAGCCAACCAGGGGTGGTCATGGTCACCGGCACGGTTCTTCTTGACGGCATCCATGGTCCGGGTCTCGGCTTCGATGCCGCCTTGGCGCGCGTGCGGGCGGCACGCGATCCCACAGCAAGCACGCTCGAGGATGTCTACAACGGCTATGGCTGCAACATGGCCATCCGCGCCGCGCCCATGCTCAAGCACGACATCCTGTTCGACGAGGCCCTGCCGCTTTACGGATGGTTGGAGGACGTCGATTTCAGCCGACGGATGGCGCCGTTCGGCAGAATTGTCCGCGCGTCCGACGCGTGTGGCGTTCATCTCGGCATAAAATCGGGGCGCACCTCGGGGGTTCGCCTTGGGTATTCGCAGATCGTCAATCCCTATTACCTCTACCGGAAGGGCTCCATCACCCCAACCTTCGGGCTGCGTCTGGCGTCCAAGAATATTGTGGCCAACTGCGTGAAATCAGCCGTCCCCGAGCCGTACATCGACAGGTTGGGCCGTCTGAAGGGCAATATCCGCGGCCTGCGCGACATGTTCGCGGGGCGGGCCGATCCAAGGCGTATTACTGAATTCTGACAGCTGACGCCCATGCCTGAAACAACCCTACGGCGGCAAAGGCGCTCAGTCGGGCTGGCGCTCGAAACCGATCTGAAGCAGACGGAACGCACACAGGCACAGCACGGTAATCAGGACAAGCTCGGTGCCGTCCTCAACAAGTCCGATCGACTGGTTGACCAGCAGTCCAGGTATCTGGGCGATGGCCACCGCGTGCACCGCGTCGAGCAGCACGCCAAACACCGCAAGCCCGGCAATGGCCATTATCATGCCGGCCAGCACCGTGCGCTCGGCCGCGTCGGCACGCCGGTAGGCGGCGGTCAGCAAGGCAACCTGGATCAGCCCCAGCACGGCGAAAACGGCCAGCTCGCCCACCGCGTTCGTCAAGTCGCCATAGCGTTCGGCAAGGACGGTCTCGGCCAGCCAGTCGCCTGCCCGCTCGTGCACACGGCCGGCGTCGTCTACCAAAAAGATGACAAACATCGGCACAAGCCAGCGCGCCGCCAGGCTGCGGGTCCAATACGCGGCCGCGAGCGCGAAGACCCCCGCCATCGTCCATTTCACGAAGTTGAAATGTTCCGGAATGGCGTTGTCGAAGAAGATCGAGAAATGATCGTAGAGCGCCTCGGTGAGCGGCGTCTCGACCGCCAAGTGCGCGGCCCCGGTCGCGACATGCGCCAGGATCAGCAGCCCATCCAGAACCAGCATTGTCGTCAGCAGCGACCGCAACATCGTCGGGGGCGTGCGCCCGGTCGCATAGGCCACTGCCGATGACCACGCCTCCGAAAGCGCCGCTCCGAACGCCGTCATGATGAGACTCTCCAAGGGGTGGTGCCGGACGAGTGGGACGGCAGGATCATGTCAGCGGGTCTTTTCAAGGATGAGGGGCTTCGATCCCGATCATGACGACCCGAGCGGCCAATGGCAACGCATCGAACATCGGTCATGCGATGCAATCCGGTCGCGACACGGGATACCCGGTCCGGGCTGGGACTGCCTAAAGCCAAAAGTCCTCCGCGCCGAAATCATTGGCCGAAAATCCCGCGCCGTGTTGGATGCGGATCGCAAGATCGATCGCGTTGTCGCCGTCAACCGACCCATAGACGAAGGTCTGTCCGTTGACATCTTCCAACCACAATGCGCCCGCGCCATGTGCTAGCCCCGCGTCGGTCGTCAATTCTCCCAGGAATTCGAACGTCTGGTTTCCGGCGCGGCCCGTGTCCGCATCGATCTGGGACAGGTCGATCACGTCGCCCCCTGCGGCACCGATCCCCTCCATGCCATCGATGAAGTCCTCCGCTCCAAAAGCGGAGTCGGTGACCGAGGAAAACATGAACCTGTCATCGCCAACCTGACCCCGCAGCGTGTCCGCCCCGTTCCCGCCGTCCAGCAGGTCGTTTTCCGCACCGCCGTTCAGGACATCGGAACCGCCTATACCGTAAAGCGTGTCGCTGCCCCGGCCACCGTTCAGGGTATCGTCTCCTATACCGCCGAAAAGCAGGTCGTTCCCGGACTGACCATCCAGATAATCGTTGCCCAGGGCGCCCCGCAGAACGTCGGCCGCGTCGCCTCCGGTCAGGCTGTCGTTGCCGTCATCCCCATTGAGGGTGTCCTGCCCTGCATCGCCATACAGGGTGTCGGACCCGCGGCCGCCGTCCAGTTCATCGTGTCCGTCGCCCCCCCTGAGGGAGTCGAGCCCGTCGCCGCCATCAATGAAGTCCGCGCCAAGGCCTCCTTCTGCGGAATCGTCGCCAATGCCTCCGTAGATGGTGTCATTGCCGTTGCCACCCGCGATCGTGTCGGCGCCGCTTTGTCCATGCAGTTCGTCTGCGTGGTTTTCGCCGCGCAGGATGTCGTCGCCATTGCCTCCGTAAAGCACGTCGTCGCCGTCGCTTCCGGCAAGTACATCGTTCCCGTCACCGCCGGAAAGATTGTCGTTGTCTCCCCCGCCCCCGATCAGATCGTCATCCGTGCCACCATCGATCGTGTCGCCGCCTGCGCCGCCCCAGATCGTGTCCGCGCCGCTGCCACCGGTGAGCCAGTCCGTCCCCGCGCGGCCTTCGATATTGTCGTTGCCCTCCTGTCCGTGAACGGTGTCCGCACCGTCGTGGGAAATCAGGAAGTCATCGCCGCGACCGCCATACATGACATCGTTACCCGATCCGCCAAACAGCATGTCCAGACCGTCGCCGCCATCCAGGGTGTCGGCGCCGATCCCGCCGAACAAACGGTCCAGCCCCGTGCCGCCCGAGATCGAATCGTTTCCGGCGCCGCCGAACAGAACGTCGTTGCCGTCCGCGCCGGTGAGCGTGTCATTGTGGCCCTGACCATTCAGCGTGTCATGGCCTGTGCCGCCGTCAAGCACGTCGTCTCCGTCCCCCGCGATAAGGGAATCGTTGCCCATTCCGCCCTGCATGACATCCAGGCCGGCATAGCCGCGAAGCGAGTCGTTTCCGGCCTCGCCGAACAAGGTGTCGTCGCCGGTTGCACCGATGACCAGATCATGACCGCCTCCGGCTCTGACAAGATCGTCGTTGGTTCCCGCGTTGATCACATCGTCGCCGTCGAAACCGTACAAGGTGTCCGATCCCGCCAGACCCCAAAGCGTGTCTGCGCCCGCCGTTCCGGAAACCAGATCGTCGGTCTCGGCCGGAGCCTCGACCTCGGCCGGGTCGAAGACAGTGATGTCGAGGCTGCCGACGGAGTTCCCGTAAAGCAAGGCACCCGAGTTGTCCCAGATCGCCCGGTTGGCGTCGCTGATGATGTTGCCGGTTGCGGACAGGCCGCTGGAGAAGTCGCCGACGTATCCGAACCGAATTCCGTCAAGCCCGACGCTGCGGATGGTGTTCCCGTCGATGGCGACGTTGTAGATCGTCCCGCCACCCATGTCGTCGATATGCCGGTAGAGCAGGACACCATATCCCTCGATATTCTCGATAAGATTGCCGGTGACCGTGATGTTCAGCAGGTTCGCGTTGTCGGGGTCCTTTCTGGCCTCTCGGGCAAGGACGATTCCGTTCTCCGCCCCCGAGATCGAATTGCCCTGCACGACGATTTCCGAAACCGTCCGGCTGCCGGCATCAAGGTAGATGCCGAAGCGTTCGATGCCATGGATATCGTTGTTGACGATCGTGCCGTTGCGGGCCCCGGCCTTGACGTCAATGCCGTACTGGTCCGTGTCGTAAACGTGGTTGCCTTCGATATTGAAGTTCTCGACACCGCCGCCGACGGTGATCGCCTCGCTCACGCCATCGGGCGTGTTGGTGTTGGTCACCGTGTTACCGACGATCTCGACGCCCGACAGGTAGTACGGGTTGTCGAGATCCGTGATCAGGTCCAACCTGCGTCCGGCGACGTGAATGCCCGAGCTGCCGGTGGTGTCCACGACGTTGTTGGTGATGCTGATACCCTGCTCAGGTGCCTCCTGCGGACCGGAGCCTTCGACATAGGCCCGGACGTAGATCCCGTGGTTGGGGGCATTGATCAGGTTGAAGCCGTCGACGTGGATATGGCTCTGCCCGGTGATGTTGATCAGACCGACGACGTCGTGTCCGGTGCCGTCGATCGTGACACCGCCGTTCCCCGACAGCGTTGTGATCGTGATCGGCTCTGCCGCGGTGCCTGACACACCGACCGTGAACGGGTCATACTGTCCATCCGCGACGATGATGGTGTCGCCGGGCATCGCATCGTCCACGGCAGCCTGTATGCTCGTATAATCCGCCGCCTGACCGGCGGGTAGCGCGCTAGGGTCGGACGCAACATATAGCTGTCTGGACATCTTACATTCCCGTATAGTGTCGTTATGTCATCCCGTATGGTCCTGCAAAAACGATATCAAGGCTGCCGCGAAGTCAGTGGATTTGAGCGGCGAATCCACGCCTATTTCGCCTCTGTGGCGAGCGGAAATGCCCTATTTTTCTGGCGTTGATTTGGTTGGAAGATGGCAAAGATGTGGCGGCCGGACCGGTCGGCGGCAAAGCCCCCTCGGCCGCGCCGAAACAGGCAGGATTCCGCCGGTGCCGCGCTGCCTTTCGGCGCGGCTCATGTCACGCCGCATCGCAAGCCCGCGACGCGGCTTCCTTGACTGAAGAACAGCAGCCCGAGGGACGCGGCTGCCCCTCGGTCCTATGGGTCACGGATAACCGTTTTCCAGCGTCAGCGCGCGGGGCTCACCCCTGCTCGGGCAGGAAGACATAGCCGTCGCCCCGCCGCTCGGTCCGGCCCAGACCGCCCGGCAGGTGGAACCCGATCAGCCGCATTCCATCGGCGCTGATCCGGTCGAGCAATGTCTGGCGGGTCGCGGCGGCGGTCTCCGGGTCATGATCGGCGCCCGACGCCCAGCCGGGCTGCTCGAAGGCCACGTGATGATTGCCGATGGCATCGCCCACCACCATCACCGACTCCGACCCGCCGCGCAGCTCGAACGCCATGTGGCCGGGCGTGTGCCCGAAGCTTTCCACCGCCAGCACACCGGGCAGCACCTCGTCTCCATCGCCGAAGGTCGTCACCCGATCCGCGATCCCCTCGAGCCGCCGCTTGGCGCCCACCGCAAAGGATTGCCGTGCCGCCCCGATGCTGTCGACGGTGCCGTCGTCCATCCAGTAATCGAACTCGGTCGCGCCCATCAGGTACGCGGCATCAGGGAACAGCGGGTCGTCGAAATCATCGAGCAGACCCCAGATGTGATCCGGGTGCCCGTGGGTCATCACCACATGCGTCACCTCGTCCGGGCTGAGGCCGATGGTGTCGAACGCTTCCATAAGCTTGCCCGCGCTCGGCTGAAAATCCGGCCCGGCACCGACATCGAACAGCACCACCCTGTCCTCGTCGCGCAACAGCGTGAGGTTGCACGGCGGCGTCAGCGTGTCGGCCGACAGGTCGTACTTCTCGATGATGGGCTGGAGCGGTTGCTTCGGCATTGGCCCGAAGATGAACTCGGCGGGCAGGGTCAGGTGCCCGTCGCTAAGCGTGTCGATCCGCGCGCCGCCCAGCGCAACGCTCGACCAGACCGGCGGTGCCGCCGCCATGCCCGCGGCTGCACCGATACCTGCCAGAACCTTGCGCCGGCTAAGTGCCATGACCTGTCCTCCCAAACATAATGTCATATGCGAATATGACCGGGTGTCGCGCGCGAGGCAACGGTGTATCGGGGGCGCTGCCCCCGCCTTCGGCTCCCCCGGGATATTTTCGGCCAGAAGAAGGACTAGACCCCGTAGTCACCGCCAAGGTGCTTCTCGCCGCGTTTGCGGGCCAGTTCGATCTGCTTCTGGCGTTCGCGGAAACGCGCCTTGTCGGCGTCCGAGGTCTCGTCGATGCAGTGATGGCACGAAACGCCGTGTTCATAGTCGGGCCGGTCGCGGTCTTCGGGCAGGATCGGCCGCCGGCAGGCGTGGCACAGCAGGTGCGGACCCTCGCGCAACCCGTGCCCGACCGAGACGCGCCCATCGAAAACGAAGCAGTCGCCCCGCCAGGTGCTGTCTGCTTCGGGCACCTCTTCGAGGTATTTCAGGATGCCGCCCTTCAGGTGATAGACCTCCTCGACCCCCTGCCCCAGCAGGTAGTTGGTCGATTTCTCGCAACGGATGCCGCCGGTGCAGAACATCGCCACCTTCTTGTTGTGAAAGCGGTGCTTGTTCTGCTCCCACCACTTCGGGAAGTCGCGGAAGCTGGCGGTGCCGGGGTCGATGGCGCCTTCGAAGGTGCCGATGGCGGTCTCGTAATCGTTGCGGGTGTCGATGACCGCCACGTCCTCCGCGCAGATCAGATCGTTCCAGTCCTGCGGCGCGACGTAGTGGCCGGTGCGCGCCCGCGGGTCCACGTCGGGCTGACCCATGGTCACGATCTCGCGCTTCAGCCGCACCTTCATGCGGGCGAAGGGCGGCGCCGCGGCGGTGCTTTCCTTGTGCTCCAGATCGGCACAGCCGGGCAGGGCGCGAAGATGCGCCAGCACCGCGTCGATGCCGCCGCGCGTGCCGGCAATGGTGCCGTTGATGCCCTCGTGGGCCAGCAGAAGGGTGCCGGTAACACCGTGATGCGCGCAGAGATCCCGCAACGGCCCCTGCACGGCGGCGGGATCCTCAAGGCGGGTGAAATGATAGAGCGCGGCGACGATGAACATGCGCCTCAGATACGCAGCCCCGACGACGCAGACAAGATCACGATTGCATAGCGGCACGGTCCTCGGCCGCGATCGCCAGCCCGTGGACGACGGCGGTAAAGACCTCCGCGGTTTCCTGCCGCGCGTCGGGGAAACGGCCGGCGAGCGCCTTACGCACCCCGCCAAGCAGGCTCGACCCGCCGACGAAGACCACCATGTCGACGCTGTCGGGCGTGCATCCCGCATCCACCACCGTCGCCAGCGCCATCTCTCCGATGCGGTCGCTGGCGGCCTGAAGCTCATGTTGCATCTGGATGTTCCACAGGTCCACGCTCAGCCCGCGCGCGACCACCTCGAGCGCGATCTCGCCCCGCTGGGTGTCGTTGGCCGCAATCTTCCCGGCCTCAACCGCGTAGGCGATGTCATGACCCAGATGCATCTCCAACACCGCCGCCAGCCGTTCGAACAGCACCGGCTCCTCCGCCATCCGCGCCCAGCGCCTGACCTCGCGCAGCAGCGTCGGTTCGTAGACGAAGGCGATCTTCTCCCAGCTTGCCAGATCGTGAAACAGCGCCCGCGGGGCGGTGTGCGTCTTGTCGCCCAGCTCTGCGCCGATCGCCGCGCCATGCCCGAGCAGGGGCATCACGTGGGCGAGGCTCAGGCTGCGGTCGAAATCGGTGCCGCCCAGCCTGAGCCCGCGGCTGGCAATCACCCGGGTCCGGCCATCGGCCCGCTCGCACAGGGTGAAGTCCGACGTGCCGCCGCCGATGTCCACGATCAGCATCCGCCCCGCGCCCGCCACCGCCAGCGCCGCTGCCTCGGGTTCGGGCAGGAAATCGACCTCGCGAAACCCCGCCAATCCATAGGCCTCGCGCAGGTCCGTTTCCGCTTGCGCATCCCTGTCCGCCGAGGCCGAGTGAAACATCACCGGCCGCCCGGACAGGACCGCGTCATAGCGCCGCCCGGTCAGCCGTTCGGCGCGGCCCTTCATCTCGGCCAGGAACCGCCCGATCACCTCGATCAGTGTCACCCGATCATTCAGCAACCGCCGCTTTTCCCGCGCCAGCGGCGTGCCGAGGATGCTTTTTAACCCGCGCATGAAGCGGCCGTCCTGCCCCTCCATCATCGCCCGCGCCGCCGCCGCGCCATAGACAAAGCGCTGCGCGTCGAAATCCACGAAGACCGCCGTGGGCAGGGTCTGCGCCCCGTCCTCCAGCCGGAGCGCCTCGGGGCGTCCGCCGGTGACGATGCCTGCCCCGCTGTTGGACGTCCCGAAGTCAATGCCAAGCCGCGCCATACCTGCCTCACCCGTACCGAAAGCGGCGGTGATACCCGCAAGCCTGCCCCATGGCAATTCGCGAAACCGGACTCTAAGCTGCGCCCAGCAATCAAATCAGGAGGCCGCCCCATGCGCGCGCTACTCGTCATCGACGTGCAAAACGATTTCTGCCCAGGCGGGGCGCTCGCGGTGGCCGGCGGAGACGAGATCGTCGGCCCGATCAACGCGCTGATGGGCGACTACGACGCCGTGCTTCTGACCCAGGACTGGCACCCCGAGGGCCACTCTTCCTTCGCCAGCCGCCATCCCGGCAAGGCCCCCTTCGAGCTGACCCAGATGCCCTATGGCCCGCAGGTGCTCTGGCCCGAGCATTGCGTGCAGGGATCAGAGGGCGCGGCCTTTCACCCGTCGCTCGACACCACCCGCGCCGACCTGATCATCCGCAAGGGCTTCCGCCCTCAGATCGACAGCTACTCCGCCTTCTTCGAAAACGATCACACCACCCCCACCGGGCTGGAAGGCTACCTCCGCACCCGTGGCATCACCGACCTGACGATGGTGGGCCTCGCCACCGATTTCTGCGTCGCCTTTTCCGCTGTGGACGCCGCCAGGCTGGGCTTCGCCGTCACGGTGCTGACCGATCATTGCCGCGCCATCGACCTCGACGGCTCGCTCGCCGGGGCGCAATCCAACATGCGCGACGCCGGCGTCACCCTGTCCTGAAAGGCCCCGATATGGTCGACATCGCCACCCGCGTCTGGAACCACAAGTGGAAGATCGACCCCATCGTGCGGTCGCTGATCGACACCGATTTCTACAAGCTCCTGATGTGCCAATCGGTGTTCCGCAACAAGCCCGAGACGCAGGTCACCTTCTCGCTGATCAACCGTTCGAAACACATTCGCCTGGCCGAACTGATCGACGAGGGCGAGTTGCGCGAACAGCTCGACCATATCCGCTCGCTGTCGCTGTCGCGCGGCGAAAGCACATGGCTGCGCGGCAACATGTTCTATGGCAAGCGCTCGATGTTCCGCCCCGACTTCATGGAATGGTTCGAGGCCCTGCGCCTGCCACCCTACCACCTGGAAAAGCGCGACGGCCAGTACGAGCTGACCTTCGAAGGCGCCTGGCCCGAAGTCATGCTCTGGGAAATCCCGGCTCTGGCGGTGCTGATGGAACTGCGAAGCCGTGCCGTGCTGAACGACATGGGCCGGTTCGAGCTTCAGGTGCTCTACGCCCGCGCCATGACCAAGCTGTGGGAAAAGGTCGAACGCCTGCGCGCGATCGACACGCTGCGGATTGCCGATTTCGGCACCCGGCGGCGGCATAGCTTCCTGTGGCAGGACTGGTGCGTACAGGCCATGACCGAGGGGCTGGGGCCCAGCTTCGTCGGCACCTCCAACTGCCTGATCGCCAAGGAACGCGACCTCGAGGCGATCGGCACCAACGCGCACGAACTGCCGATGGTCTATGCCGCGCTGGCCGACACCGACGCCGAATTGGCGCAGGCCCCTTACGACGTGCTGGCCGACTGGCACGAAGAGCACGAGGGCAACCTCCGCGTCATTCTGCCCGACACCTTCGGCACCAAGGGCTTCCTCGACCGTGCGCCCGACTGGCTGGCCGGCTGGACCGGCATCCGCATCGACAGCGGCGACCCCGCCAAGGCCGCCGAGATCGCCATCGACTGGTGGAAATCCCGCGGCGAGGACCCACGCGAGAAGCTGGTGATCTTCTCCGACGGTCTCGACGTGGACAACATCGCGTCCCTCCACGCGCAGTTCTCCGGCCGGGTTCGCGTGTCCTTCGGTTGGGGCACCAACCTGACCAACGATTTCCGCGGGCTGGTGCCTAATGGCGGTTTGGACGCGTTCTCCTTGGTGTGCAAGGCGGTGTCGGCGGAGGGTCGGCCCACGGTCAAGCTCTCGGACAACCCGGAGAAGGCGATGGGTCCGGCGGACGAGATCGCGCGCTACAAGCGGGTGTTCGGGGTGGGCGAGCAGGAGCGGATCGAGGTAGTTGTGTGACGAAAACTGCCAAAATCCCGTGAATAGTCGGAAACACTCCGATTATACTCCTATTATCCTCATTTGACGCATTGATTCTCGACCGAAATGGTGCGATTGTGCGCTCGCGGCGTGACAGCCGTCCGCCAAATTTGGAACATATCAATAGGTTATGTGTTGAGTGATGACAGATCGCCCGAACTACGAGTGCAAACTGAGTATCACGGACACGAACAGCCGAGGCATTTTATGACGAAGAACCCCACCCGCGTTCAACTTGATTTTACCCCGCGACAGGTCGCCCGTCTGAACAAGCTGATGGAGGACTGCGATATCCAGACCCGTAAGGAATTGTTTAACTACGCCTTCACCGCCTTCGAATGGATGGTGAAGCAGCGTCGCGCTAGCCGCAACATCTATTCCTGGGACGACCACAGCGATACCCGCTACGCCTTGCAGCTTCCGGCACTCGACAATGTCGAGGTCGAAGCCGAGCTGGCGAAGGCTGCCGCCGGAGATACCGAGGATTATCAAGGCGAACATCCGAAGACCGCAGTCGGCTTCTAGTTGCTGACTTCAACCTGAAAACGATTTACCATCCCGAGTTGAACTTACTCGGGATGACATTGGTTGAAGACCATTTTCGAAGAGCCGGAATCGTTTCTGCCGGACGTGGAATTGAAAGACGCGGCTGCGGTCAGACACATTGTTGTCTGCCTGCACGGCATCTTTTCGGTCTCTGGAGACTGGGCATCCTATGAGCGTGTGACGGCAAGATTCAACGACATTGCCGTTACCTATGCGCCGGTGTCCTATGCCATGACAGGCGTGACGGACATCCTCTTCCTGCGCGGCGAAAAGGAACGCAGGGCGCGGGTGGGGCGCCGCATCGCACAGGCGCTGGCCTCCAGGGATTTCGAATCCGCAACGATCATCTGCCACAGCTACGGCACCAAGGTCTTCAGCGCGCTGCCCCGCAGGGTTCAGGAGGCCTTCGACTGGGTCTTCTTCGTCGGCTCGGTCTGTCACATCGACGATGACGAAAGCTTCGAGGTCTGCAAGGCCAAGCTCGTGAACGAATGCGGCATCAACGATCCCTGGCCGATCCTGCTGGCGGCGATCCGGCCAAAGACCTATTGGCACACCGGCGTCGTCGGCTTCAACAATTACCCGATCCGGGACAGGTACTTCCTCTATGGTCACTCGCTTGGCGTGCAGGCCCGCCACTTCGAGCGCTGGGTTCTGCCCGTCCTGCGCACCGACGACGTCCGCCCCGCGCAGAAGCACCGGCCGAGACAATGGCGGGTAAATGCGCCCTACATCCTTCGCGGGCTCGGCGCTGTGGCCGTGGCGGTCAGCCTTGTCTACGTGGCGTGGTAAGGCTGCCTGGTGGTCCCGGCGGGTGATTACTCCTCCACCTTCCCCCTGAGCGCCTTCACCTCGCCCCGCTTCTTCTTCGCATCCACACGCTTGCGCTTCTGGTTCTGCGACACCCGCGTCGGCACCCGGCGTTTCGGACGCTCCAGCGCGCGTCGCACCATCTCCGCCAAACGCTCCCGCGCAATCTCGCGGTTGCGGGCCTGGGACCGGGTCTCGTCGACCTGCACGACCACCGCGCCCTCGCGGGTCCACTTGCGGCCCGCGACGCGCTGCAGCCGGCGCTTAACCGCGTCGGGCAGGGACGGGGACCGCTCGGCCTCGAACCGCAGTTCGACCGCCGTCGACACCTTGTTGACGTTCTGGCCGCCCGGACCGGAGGAGCGGATGAACTGCTCGGTCAGCTCCCAATCGGCGATTTCGATGGCGTCATTGATGGTCAAGGGCATGGTACGGTCCGGCAGGGGCTTTTGTACAAAACCATAGGTCGTTTTGTACAAATTGTACAAAATCGAAAAGGGCCATGCCCGGCGGCATGGCCCTTCGAGAATGTCAGGAGGTGGGGCCGGTTAGGTCCTACCAATTCGGAGTTTGCACTCCCCAAGGGCTGCCTTAGAGGGCGCCTCCCCGAACTGTTCCGACACCTTTCTCCAATACCTCTCTAGACACTGAAGCACCTCCTTTCTGTTTGTTGTCCGTACCCCGAATCATGGCACGGCAATTCTGAATCTCAAATAAAAACTTCACGCCACGGCGCGATTTTTTCCAAGGTGCGTGACGATCGCCCGAAACGGGATCAGCGCCACCACAGCCAGCGTCAGCTTCACCAGCCAGTCGGCGAAGGCCAGCGTCACCCAGAGCGGCAGCAGCGGCCCGGCGTTCATGAAAGGCACCGGCTCCCACGCCCAGTTGATCGCCGCGTCGGCATCCGCGCCGAAGAAGGTGACCGAGGCGGAAAAGGCGATGGTGAAGAACATCGCGGTGTCGAGCGCCGAGCCAACCAGCGTCGAGGCCAGCGGCGCACGCCACCAGCGGCCCTCGCGGAAGCGGTTGAACACCGCGATATCAACCAGTTGCGCGATCAGGAAGGCAGTGCCCGAAGCCACGGCGATGCGCAGCGGCACGGCGGCATAGGTATAGCCGTCGCCCTGCAGCATGATCTGGCTGCCGATCAGCGAGCAGACCACGCCGGTCACGAAGCCCGCCAGCACGACCTTGCGCGCGGCGGTCACGCCGTAGACGCGGTTCATGATGTCGGTGACCAGAAAGGCCAGCGGATAGGTGAAAGCGCCCCAGGTCAGCAATCCGTCGAGGATCAGGAACTGGACGAGGATGTTCGAGGCCACGACGATGGCGGCCATGGCAAGAATGCCAGGAAGGTGGGTGCGGTTCATGATGCGTGCCCGTTTTATCAAGGTTGCGGCGACTTGGCCCCCGGGGTCGGGAACGGGCGGCTCTTAACGGCGGCGCGGTGCCGACGCAAGCGTTTAATCCCCGGCGGGGCCGGTCCGTCGCCGGACCGGCCGCTTATCGTAGGACGTATTCGACGATCTCAGTCCGCTGGAAGATGCCGAAGTTGTCGTCCGAGATCATCGTCAGCCGGATCGCCCCGGTTTCGGTACGGGTCACGGCGATGCCTTCAAGGTTGTCGTGCCGGGCCAAAGTGCTCGACAGCAGCACCTCGCCGCTACTGATCCCTGATCCGTTCACCACGAAACGGCGCACCCGTGACCGGAACCCCAAGCCGGTGAACTCACGCTCCAACAGATAAAGCCTGCCGTCCGGACCAAAGTCGGCACCCACGGGCAGGAAGCCTCCGGTCCGCGGGATCGAGAAAGGCTGGTCCCAGCGGGTTCCGTTGAACCGATAGACCGGGAAGGGTCTGGTCATCTGGCCGGACCGCTCGGGGATGGTGTAAAGCCAGCCGCGATCATCGACCGCCAGCGCCTCGAGCGAGGAATTGGCCTGCAGGTGTTTGAAGTCCGGATGTCTTTCCATCCGCGCGGCACGGTTCATCGTGGGATAGGGCCAGACCCGGTGCCAGCCTTCGAACGACACGAAGCGGCGTCCGTCCGCGCCGATCGCAAGCCCCTCGCTGTCCCGGTCGCCGCGCCGCTTGATGATGGCGCCGTCCACGTTGCGCAAGGGTGCGGGCTGAGTGCTCTCGATCCGGACGATGCGGCCGTCCTCGCGCACCAGCCGCGCCTCGACATAGCTGCCACGGTCCGACAGCGCCACGAAGTGTTCGCCGTTGTCGGTAAAGTCGATGGCCGAGAAGCCGCCGAACCCCTCGGCATCCATTTGCCAGGTAAAGCTCTGGATATGCGTGGCACGGGGCGCGTTCTCGGCGGCGATGGTGCAGCCGGCCAGCACGGTCAGCGCCGCGCCGATGATAAACCGTTTCATGGGATCCTACTGAGCCTGCAACACGTCTGCGCATTGCGCCGGAAGATCGGCCAGCACCAGCTCGCGCTTGGGCTTCGGTGCGGGCGCGTCCGGGTCCGGCGGCGGCGGGTTGAGAATATTGTTCACCCATTCCTGCGCCTGGTCACAGCCGTCGCCCGGCGGGGGCGGGTTCTGGTTCACGCAGCCCCTTGTGCCGCTGGGGCAGGCAAGCCTGACGTGGAAATGATAGTGATGTCCGTACCATGGCCGGATTTTGCGCAGCCACGACCGATCACCGGTCTCGTCGTTGCACATCTTCACCTTGGCCCCGGGGAAGATGAAGATCCGCGCCACCCTTGGGTCGCTGGCGGCGGCCTTGAGAAGTTCGTGGTGTTGCGGTGTCCAGCTGTCGTTGGTGAAGGCGCCGTTGGCGCGCCGGAGCGAGATCGACGACAGTTGTTCCCGGGCTTGCCGCGACAGTTGCAGGTTGGTGGCGGGGCGCAGCCAGATGTCGCCGTCAAGACCGATCTGATGGCTGGCATGGCCGGTCAGCATCGGGCCGCCGCGCGGTTGCGACAGGTCACCGATGTAGAGCCCGTTCCAGCCCGGCAGGCGCGCTGCCTTCTTTGACAGGTCCTGCAGATAGTCGATCAGTTGCGGATGACCCCAGTTGCGGTTGCGTGACAGCCGCATCGCCTGCCAGGTCGGTCCGGTTTCGGGCAGTTGCGCGCCGCCCGCCAGGCAGCCCTTCGAGTAGCTGCCGTATGGGGCCGGCGATTGGCCCGACCCGTCCGACTTGGCGCCGAACAGTTGCTTGGCCTGTTTCGAGGACAGCACACCCATGCTGTCGCCGATGGTCGGCAGCGCCTCGGCGCGGACGGCGGACTTGGTGGCGGCGGATTCGTCGCCACAGGCGCTCAGAACGGCGCAGACAAGGGCTGCGGCGGCTAGGCGATAACGGTGTCGGACCATGCTGCTCGGTCTCCTTCGGGTTTGACCCAGCGTAGCAGCAAGAGACCGATCAGGAAAAGGGCGATGAGCGGGGTCACGCCCAATTGTTGTGAGCCAGTGATCTGGGTCATCACCCCGATCGACAATGGCGCAAGGAACGACGTCGCCTTGCCGGCCAGCGCATAGAGCCCGAAGGCTTCGGTCATGCGGGCCGGGTTGGCCTGGCGGACCATCATCGTGCGGCTGGCGGATTGCAGCACACCCCCCGCCGCGCCGATCAGCGCACCGATCAGGTAGAAGGCCACGTCGGGCAGGCCGGACCCCTCGGGCAGGGCCACGCCATAAAGCGAGGTGGGTGACACCAGCACCGTCGAGATTGCCGCGAAGGTCAGCGCGAGGATCGCACCGGTGATGACCGGTTTCGGACCGAAGCGCGAATCCCACATCCCGCCCAGCCACGCGAAAAGCGCCCCCGCAATGATTGCCACGATGCCGAAGATGCCCACGTCCACCACGCTCCAGCCCAGCACGCCGGCGGCGTAGATGCCGCCGAAGACGTACATCCCGTTCAGCGCATCGCGGTAGAACATCGACGAGGCGAGGTAGGCGAACAGCGACGGGCTTTGCGGCAGGTGTTTCAACGTGCCCTTCAGGTCGCTCAGCGCCCGGCCCATCGCACCCGGCACACGGGCGGCGGGCTTGGGGTCGCGCACCCAGGCGAAGAACGGCACCATGAACACCACGTACCACACAGCCGTCAGCGGGCCGACGAAGCGGGTGCCCTCGCGCGCTTCGGCGTCCAGCCCGAGGATCGGCGAGATGCCGATCAGGGTCTTGCCGGTGGTGGCGTTCTCGGCGAACAGCGTCAGCATCATCACCAGTGCCACCAGCCCGCCGACGTAGCCGAAGGCCCAGCCATTGCCCGAGATCCGGCCGATCTCTTCGCGGGTGCCCAGGTCTGGCAACATGGAGTTGGTGAAGATCGTGGCGAATTCCATGCCGATCAGTCCGATGGCAAAGAACATCAGCGTGAGCGTCAGGTTGAAGTCGTCGGGCGCCGCGAACCACAGCACCGCCGAGCCGACGACATACATCGCCGAGAACAGCCAGATGAACCGCATCCGGTGCCCCGAGGTGTCGGCCACCGCGCCCAGCACCGGCGCCAGCAGCGCGATCACCAGACCGGCGGCGCCGATGCCGTAGCCCCAGGCCGCCTGCGCGGCGGTGCCGTCGCCCACCAGTTCCTTGACATAGGGGCCGAAGATGAAGGTCAGCAGCAGTGTGTTGAATGGCTGGCTGGCCCAGTCGAAGAAGAACCAGCCCCAGATGCGCTTGCGTTTGCCTGCCTGCATGTCTCACCCCTGTTTTGCAGGGTTAGAGCGCGGTTTGGGCCAAGCGCGCAAGCATTTGTTGCCCGGACGTAAGGGAACCGACGGGGACGGGAGTGGACCGAAGCGGCCATCTCGCCGCCGAGCCTGTTGCCTGAGGCACGGCCGCGATATCCGGTTCGGGTCATGCAGCGGCCACTGTCCCGGCGGCATTGCCAATAGGCTCCGGGCAGGATCAGCCGAGATTGAAACTGACGATCACCCGGTCCTCGCCAGACAGGTTCGGGTGCACCTCGTGATAGAGCCAGCCGGGAAACAGCACCAGCATCCCCGCCTCGGGCCGCAACGCCACGGAGGGGCGGCAGACCTCGGGCCGATTGGCATAGCGCGGCTGGCGCATCAGGTTCGCGGTGCGCGGATCGGTGAACTCGATATCGCCGGAGCCTTCCGGCACCGAGACGTAATACACCCCGCTCCACAGCGCGCCGGGATGCAGATGCGACCGGTTGGCTGCACCGGGGGAGTTCACGATTGCCCACATGCCCAGAATCTCCGGCCGCGCCTGCGGGTCGTAGCCCAAATCCTCGGCGACCAGTGCCGCCATGGACCGCACCGCGCTAGAAAGGCTGGCGAACTCGGCATCGCGGTGCAGGGTGTCACGGCTGTGCCAGCCACCCTGTGACCTCAGGTTCGAACGGCTCAGGCCGGCGGCGTCCGCGCGCCGCTCATCGGTGATGGCCCGTGCCAGCGTGGTATTGACGGACGCGGGATGCTCCAGACGGGCCTGAAAGATCAGGGTTGGAAACAGGTCCTGACGTTGGAATGAGCCGATCATGCGGTCCCCCTGCGAGGCTGCGACGATGGGACCACGTCACCCCTACCGGGGTAAAGCGCAAACCGCTCAGTCGATCATTCCGGTGTCGATCCAGCGGCGGAACAGGTCGACGTCCGCCTTCGGCCATCCGCCATCGTCGGGCATGGTGCCGTCGTCCAGCCGCTCGAAGATGCGTTCGGCATTGGTGCGCACATCGTCTAGGTCATGCAGGTCGAACCGCGCGTAGGTCTTCATGCACAGCCGGTCGCGGCGGCGGAACAACGGCCTGATATCAGCCTCGAAGCTGGGTTCGTCCTTGGCGTCGGGATGCAGCAGCGTGACCTCGTCGGGCGACAACCGGGCCATCGGCGGCAGGAAGCGGGCGTCGGTGGCGAACATCACGCAGCGTATGGTTTCTTGCGCGTGGACGCGGACCCCGCGCAGCGGCGCCCCCGGCCCCCAGAAGTTGGCCTCGTCACAGGGTGCGACAGCGGTGTCGGCGTGGACCGGCGTCAGCATCGGCAGCACGGTCTGCCCGGCGGCGGGCCGGCGCGCGATGAAATCGAACTCCAGAACGCCATCCCGTGGCGGCAGGGCGAAGAACCGCATGTCGAGCCGCGGATTGGCCCAGCCGGTGCTGGTGACCCGGCCCGAGGCCATCACGATCATCGTCGGCGGGTCCGTCCGGACGATCTTTACCGTGACCTGATCGACCGAGTAAATCGACGGCATGAGGGTCTCCTGAAAGGCGGGCCGGGACTTGAAAGCATCGAAGCCCGCGCCCGAACCGAAAAACACAAAAACCGGATGCGCAAACCCTGCGGCGGAGACGTGAATATTTCGTCATCGCGGCCGCGTAAGGCTGCAAAAAGATCGTGAAAACGGAGGGTTCCGTGGCGCCGCCGGCAGGTGCGCAGGACTCGACACCGCTGCGCAGGCAGGTATCGTCGCGGCAACCAAACAGGAGCGGATCATGGACAGGCGACCCCTTGGACGGACCGGGCTTTCGGTCACCCCGATCTGTTTCGGCACCTCGGCGTTGGGCGACATGCCCGACACTTACGGCTACGAGGTGCCCGAGGCGCGGGCGCGCGAGACGCTTGAGGCGATCTTCGCCGGCCCGATCAATTTCCTCGACAGTTCGCGCAATTACGGTTTCGGCCGCTCCGAGGCGCGGGTCGGCGCTGCGATCCGCGATCATGGCGGTCTGCCCGAGGGCTTCGTGATCTCGACCAAGCTCGACCGCGACATGGAGACCGGCCGGTTCGACGCCGCCCGCGTCCGCGAAAGCATCGAGGAGAGCCTCACCGCGCTGGGGCTGGATCACGTCCACCTGCTGCACCTGCACGATCCCGAACATGCCCGCGACCTGCAGGAGATCACCGGCGAGGGCGGCGCGCTGGACGCGTTGTTCAAACTGAAGGAAGAGGGCGTCGCCGGGGCGGTCGGGCTCGCCATGGGCCGGCTCGACGTGATGAAGCCGATCCTCAGCGCCTATCCCTTCGATGGCTTGATCAGCCACAACCGCTACACACTGCTCAACCGCTCGGCGCATGCGATGTTCAACTATGCCGATGCCAAGGGCATGGCGATCCTGAACGCCGCGCCCTATGCCGGTGGCGTGCTGGCGAAGGGCAGCGCGGCGATGCCACGGATCACCTATCAGGAGGCCGACGCCGAGGCGCTGGCGCCGGTCGAGCGGATCGAGGCAATCTGCGCGAAGCACGGCATCGCGCCGGGGGCGGCGGCGCTACAATTTTCGATGGCGGATACGCGTGTCGCCTCGACAATCGTTGGCGTGTCCAGACCGGAACGGGTGCGGCAGACGCTGGACTGGGCCGAGGCCAGGATCCCGGCTGCGGCGGAAGAGGAATTGACGGCGGTGCCCTTCGCAACCGAGGATCCGGAGGCGAACCGGGTGTACCGGCCGGGGTAAGAGCCGTCGACGGTTGGCCTGATGCCGGATTGCAAGCCGAACACGACTTCGTCGCGTCGCATTCAGCCGGCAACTCCGAACTAGTCCGTCCGGATTACGCCTCCACCATCGGCGGCCAGGGCCGCTGGTCCTCGGCTTCGATCCACGCCCGGAAATGCTCGGGCAATGGCGGCAACGCCTCTTCATGGCCCAGCGCCGCCAGCACCTGCTCCGGCGGCACGATGCCGCGCTTGCCGGTGACTGCCGTGCGATACATCGCGTGCCCGGCGCATTCGCCGTCCTTCTTCCACATCGACTGTTCGAGGTAGAGGAACTTGTCGTCCACCCCCACGGCGCGCGAGCGCATCTCGAAACCCTCGAAGGACCGGATGCGGCGGCGATACCGCGTACAGGACCCGGCCACCGTCAGGCCCCAACGGTTGTCGCGCAGCACCGGATAGAGCCCCGTTCGGATCGCAAGCGGGATGCGCCCCAGATCATAAAGCGTCAGGGTGCGGCCGTTGTTCAACTCCATCCAGAAGTCGATGTCCCATGGCCAGCACCGATGATGCGAGACATGAGTGCCGGTCAGCGGCAGCGGATCGGCGTTGCGGTGAATGATGAGTTCAAGCGCCATGCGGGCAAAGGGATACATGCGGGCACCTCCTGCCCCTAGGTCGCGCCGCGCCGCGGCAAGAGCAAGCCGTAACGCGGCGGCACTTGTCCTTTGGTCGCGGTGCGCTTACCTAGGCTGCGATCCAAGGAGAGAAGACCAGATGTATGCGATTTACGGGCCGATCAAGCTGATCCTCGACGTGGCGTTCTTCATCATGATTTTGCATATCATCATGAGCTGGCTGATCAATTTCCAGGTGCTTAACCTCGGTCAGCAATTCGTGGCGCAACTCTGGTACGGCCTGAACCGCCTGCTGGAACCGATCTATCGCCCGATCCGCAACATCCTGCCGGACACAAGGCCGCTCGACCTGGCGCCGCTGGTGGCCTTCATCATCCTGATTTCCCTGCGCGATTTCATCCTGCCGGAGCTCTTCGGGCTGATCTAACACGGGGCGGGTGCTTTGCGCTCATCCCGCGGCTGCCTCTTGTTCACCGATTCTCAATGTGAGACTGTTCCTGTAAGAGCAGTTTAGAACAAATCTTGCAGGATTTCTGACATGGACCAGACCGCCACGCTTTTGCGGGACGTGTTCGGATTCGACGGTTTTCGCCCCGGTCAGGGCGAGATCGCCGAAGCCGTGGCGCGCGGCGAGAACGTGCTGGCGATCATGCCCACCGGCGGCGGCAAGTCCCTGTGTTTCCAGCTGCCCGCGCTGATGCGCGACGGCGTGACGGTGGTGATCTCTCCGCTCATAGCCCTGATGCGCGATCAGGTGCGGGGCCTGCGCGAGGCGGGTGTCGAGGCCGGTGCGCTCACCTCCGGAAACACGCCCGAGGAAACCGACGCGGTCTTGGAGGCGCTGGAGCGTGGCACGCTGAAGCTGCTCTACCTCGCCCCGGAACGTCTGGCCGCGGGCGGCACCCTGCAGATGCTGCGCCGCATCGGCGTCAGTTCCATCGCCGTGGACGAGGCGCATTGCGTCAGCCAGTGGGGCCATGACTTCCGCCCCGACTACCTGCGCATCGGCGAATTGCGCCGCAGTCTGGGCGTGCCGCTGGCCGCCTTTACCGCCACCGCCGACCGCGAGACCCAGGACGAGATCGTCACCCGCCTGTTCGACGGCGAAGAGCCCGCCCGCTTCCTGCGCGGCTTCGACCGGCCCAACATTCACCTTGCTTTCCAGCCCAAGAACAGCCCGCGCCGCCAGATCCTCGACTTCGCTGCCGCCCGGCGCGGGCAGTCGGGCATCGTCTATTGCGGCACCCGCGCCAAGACCGAGGGCCTAGCCCGCGCCCTGTCGGACGATGGCCACAGCGCGTGTTTCTATCACGGCGGCATGGATGCCGAGGACAGGCGTATCGTCGAGACCCGTTTCGCCCGCGAGGACGGGCTGATCGTGGTCGCCACCGTGGCCTTCGGCATGGGCGTGGACAAGCCTGACATCCGCTGGGTTGCCCATGCCGACATGCCCAAGTCCATCGAGGCCTATTACCAGGAAATCGGTCGCGCCGGCCGCGATGGCGCCCCGGCCGAGACGCTGACCCTGTTCGGCGCCGATGACATCCGCCTGCGCCGGTCCCAGATCGACGAGGGCCTCGCCCCGCCCGAACGCCGCGCCGCCGACCATGGCAGGCTGAATGCGCTGCTGGGCCTTGCCGAGGCTTTGGAATGCCGTCGCAAGACCCTGCTGGGCTACTTCGGGGAAGACGCCGATGCCTGCGGTCACTGCGACCTCTGCCAGACCCCGGTCGAGACCTTCGACGCCACCGATGCGGTGCGCAAGGCGCTCTCGGCGGCGCTGCGCACCGGCGAATGGTTCGGCGCCGGTCACCTGATCGACATCGTCATGGGCAACGAGACCGACAAGGTCCGCCAGAAGGGCCACGACCAGTTGCCCACCTTTGGCGTCGGGCGCGAATTCGACAAGCGCGGCTGGCAGGCGGTGTTCCGTCAGATGATGGGCCACGACCTGTTCCGCCCCGATCCCGAACGTCACGGCGCCCTGCGCATGACCGAGGCCGCGCGCCCCATCCTGCGTGGGGAGGACACGATCACCTTGCGCAAGGATACCATTGCCAAGGCGCAGGCCACCCGCCGCCCCGCCGTCAAGGCGATGGTCAGCGACGAGGACGCGCCGCTGCTGTCCGCGCTCAAGGCCAAGCGCCGGGCGCTGGCCGAGGCTGCGAGCGTCCCCGCCTATATCATCTTCACCGACCGCACCCTGATCGAGATGGCCGAGGCGCGGCCCGACAGCCTCGACGCGATGGCCGGGATCAGCGGGGTCGGCGCCAAGAAGCTTGAGAAATACGGCGCCGAGTTCCTTTCGGTCATCACTGGCGCCGACGAAGAGATGCACCCGACACGGCGCAAGCTGGCCGGGCGCGACGCTGGCGCGCTCTATGACCGTCTGATGCAGGTGCAGGCCGATCTGGCGCGCGGCGAGATGGGAACCGACAAGCCACTGTCCTGCTCGGCCTCGCAATTGGCCAAGCTGGCCGAGCGTCGCCCATCGGTGCCCGAAGAGCTGGAAAAGCTGCTGGGCGAGCGACGCGCGGAGCGCTTTGGCGCGGCCTTTCTGGACGTTCTGCGCGAAGCATCCTAAGTCCGGGTCCAAACGGAGGGACTTGAATGCTCGTGGTAATCTCGCCGGCCAAGCGGCTGGACTGGTCCGAAGTCAACGTCGACAGCACCGAACCTGCAATGCAGGACGACGCCCTGCGGCTGGCGAAGACCGCGCGCAACCTGACGCTGCGCGACCTGAAGGGGCTGATGGACCTCAGCGATGATCTGGCGCGGCTGAACCGCGACCGGTTTCGCGACTTCGCGGAAGACCCTGCGCCCAATGCCACCCGCCCGGCGATCTTCGGCTTTGCCGGCGACACCTATCAGGGGCTCGAGGCGCGTTCTTTGGAACCGGACGAGCTGCGGTATGCGCAGGATCACCTGCGCATCCTGTCCGGCCTCTATGGCGTGCTGCGGCCGCTGGACGCGATCCAGCCCTATCGGCTGGAGATGGGTTCGCGGCTGAAGACGCGGCGGGGCACAAACCTCTACCACTATTGGCGCGACCAGATCGCGAAGGCGCTGACTGCGCAGGCCGAGGAGACCGGCACCGATACGCTGATCAATTGTGCCAGCCAGGAATACTTTGGCGCGGTGGACCCGAAGGCGCTGAAGCTGAAGGTGGTCACGCCGCAGTTCTACGACATGAAGGGCGGCAAGCCCAAGATCGTCAGCTTCTTTGCCAAGAAGGCGCGCGGCGCAATGGCGCGCTACATCGTGCAGAACCGCTTGCGCGATCCGCAGGATATCCTTGCTTTCGACCTCGGCGGCTATCGCCATTGCGCAGAGTTGTCGGAGCCGGGCCGTCTGGCATTCCTGCACGACGCCAGAGACTGACAGGGCATCTTCAAAAAAGCGCGAAGAAAGCATTCGGCAGGCAGGTTCTTCCAAGTCCCGGCGCGAGGGCGTTTAGTAACGCCAACCAGACAAGGAGACAGCCGGTGACCGACCGCAGCTATTACGCGCCCCATGGCGGGCTTCCGGGGCAGACCGAGCTGCTGACCGGACGCGCCGTCTTTACCGAAGCCTATGCGGTGATCCCCAAGGCTACGATGACCGACATCGTGACTTCGTTCCTGCCGCACTGGCAGGATACCCGCGCCTGGGTGATCGCGCGGCCGCTGTCGGGCTTCGCCGAGACCTTTTCGCAATACATCATGGAAGTCGCCCCCGGCGGTGGCAGCACCCAGCCCGAACCGAATCCCGAGGCTGAGGGCGTGCTTTTCGTGGTGGGCGGCACCATTGTGCTGAACATCGAGGGCACCGAGCACCGGCTGACCGAGGGTGGCTTTGCCTACCTGCCGCCGTCCTGCGCGTGGTCGCTGAAGAACGACGGCACCGATCCTGCGCGGTTTCACTGGATCCGCAAATGCTACGAGCCGGCCGAGGGGCTGGACGCGCCCGAGGCGTTCGTGACCTCGGATCACGACGTGGCGCCGACGCCGATGCCCGACACCAACGGCGCCTGGGCGACGACGCGTTTCGTCGATCCGGCAGACCTGCGCCACGACATGCACGTGACGGTGGTGACCTTCGAGCCGGGCGGGGTGATCCCCTTCGCCGAGACCCACGTGATGGAGCACGGGCTCTACGTGCTGGAGGGCAAGGCTGTCTATCGGCTCAACCAGGACTGGGTCGAGGTCGAAGCGGGTGATTTCATGTGGCTGCGCGCCTTCTGCCCGCAAGCCTGCTACGCCGGCGGTCCGGGGCGCTTCCGTTACCTGCTCTACAAGGACGTGAACCGTCACGCCAAGCTGTAAGCGGGCCGCCCGCGGTCCTCGGAGCCGCGTCCCGGACCTGATCCGGGACCTCTACCCCGACGCCGACCGTGAGGCCCCGGAGCAGGTCCGGGGCTGCGGTTACCAGCAACGCTGCGGTCCCTCTGCGTCATCCCGTGGCGCGCTCGTCCCGCCACGCGGGCGCGTATTTCGCCAGCATCGCCTCGATATCCGCGCGTTTCAGCGGCTTGGTGATGTAATCGTCGAGCCCCGCCGCCAGAAGCGCCTCGCGGTCGCCACTCATGGCGTGGGCGGTGCAGGCGATGATCGGGACACGCCTGCCGCTTGAGGCCTCCAGCTTTCGGATCTCGGCGGTGGCGGTCTTGCCGTCCATCTCGGGCATCGAAATGTCCATGAAGATGACATCCGGCTCCAGCGCCTCATAAAGCGCCACGGCCTCAAGCCCATTGTCGGCGAAATGCAGGTCGATCTCGAGTGTCTTGACCATCTTGCGGAAGACGAACTGGTTGGTCTTGTTGTCCTCGGCCGTCAGCACCCGGAGGGACCGTGCCTGTCGGGCCGACCCGGCGGCGGGCGGGGCGGCGGGCTGCGACACTGCTGGCGGCGTGGTGGCAGCCGGCGGCGGTGCCGGGGGCGCGGGCATTAAGGACGCCTCGACCGGGGGCAACAGGCCGCCGAGCGTGCCGAACAGGACGCTCCGCGGCACCGGCTTCTGCAGGATCGCCGTCAGGTGCCGCGCCGCGGGGTCCTGCTCGGCAAAGCCGGTGTTGGAACTGAGCATGACGATCGGCACCCCGTGCCCGGCGTCGCGCAGGGCCTGCGCCAGCTCGAGCCCGTCCATCTCGGGCATGTTGTGATCGGTCAGGATCAGGTCGAAGCGCGGGTCGCCGGCATAGAGCGCCAGCGCCTCGCGCCCGTTGGCACAGCTGGCGGTCTCGACTTGCATCACCTGCATCTGGCGCTCCAGGATGGTCCGGTTCATCGCGTGGTCGTCGACGATCAGCACCCGGCGCAGGTGGCGCGGCAGATGTGGCGGGCGCACCGGCCCCTCGGCGGCGGCGGACAGCACAATCTGGAAACCGAAACTCGATCCGCTGCCGACGACACTGTCGACCCAGACCCTGCCGCCCATCATCCCGACCAGCCGCTTTGAAATCGCCAACCCCAGCCCGGTGCCTTCGAACTTGCGGTTGGTCTCGTCCTCGACCTGATTGAATTCGCCGAAGACATGCGCCAGCTTTTCCTCCGGAATGCCGATGCCGGTGTCCTCGACAGTGATATGGATCGACGTTCCGCCATCCTCCCGCGGGAGACCGACGACACGCGTCAGCACATGGCCGCACAGCGTGAACTTCACGGCGTTGCCGATGATGTTCGTCAGCACCTGACGGATGCGCCCCGGATCGCCGACGAATTCGGTGGGCAAAAAGATGTCGTAGTCCACCAGCAGGTCGATGCCCTTGTCGCGCGCCGAGGGCTGCAACAGCATGATGACCTCGTGGATGGCGCGTTCAAGGTCGAAGGGCTCCGGGTGAAGCACCATCTTGTCGGCCTCGATCTTCGAATAGTCCAGCACGTCGTTGATAATCACCATCAAGGCTTCGCCAGAATTCTTCATGGTGTTGACGTAGAGCCGCTGCTCTTCGCTCAACTCGGTATCGGTGAGAAGTTCGGCCATGCCGATGACGCCATTCATCGGGGTGCGGATTTCGTGGCTCATGTTGGCAAGGAAGGCGGACTTCGCGCGGTTCGCGGCCTCGGCCCTGTTGCGCGCGTCGCGTAAGGCGGTCTCATACCGGATGGTGTCGGTGATGTTGAGTACGAGGCTCACCACGTCGCCGTCTTCGCCGCGTTTGTCGAGCACCTTGAGGTACGTGTCGTTCCACAGCCGCACGGTCACCGGTTCCGGCGTAGCGGATTGCCAGCGGTCCAGCATCATCATCCGCCAGTCCGCCGGAGGCAGGTCGCCGCTGTCGACGATGCCCTCTTCGGTCAGCAGTTGCAGGATGCGGGCGAAGGGCACGCCGGGGCGGACCTCGTCCAGCCCGTCGAACACCGACAGATAGGCGGAGTTGGCGAAGATAAGGCAATGGCTGCTGTCGAAGAAGGCAAAACCGTCTTCGATGGTCTCGACGGCCTGATGCAGGCGGCGCTGGGCGACCTCGAGGTTCTGGGTGGCGCGCGTGAGGTCGGACTTCACGCGCTGGTTCTCGTCCCGGACGGTGGCCATCTCGGCGCGGGACTCGACGATTTCCTCGCTCAACGCGCGGGCATGGTGGCCAAGCTTGCGGTTGGCGGCGAACAGCTCGGCCTGCTTGAGCTCCAGCAAACGTTCGGCGGCCAGCCGGGCGCGGCGTTCCTCCGCTAGTTTGCTGGCAAGACTCATGGCCCGGGCTCCATGTATAACACGGTAATCCGCGCAACTTGGCCGCAAGGCATGAAGAATGGCTTAACCTTGTTGCCGCAAACCGATGACGCAAATGTCATGAGGCCGGGGGAATCGTTGCCAGCCGGGGTCACAAGTGGGACAATATGACGATTAGGACCGGAGGAATTTTGATGCACCGATTTGTTGCCGGCCTTTTGGCCGCCGTTCTTTCAGTGCCGGCTTTGGCGCAGGGCGCAGCACAGGACGTCATTCCGGACAGACGTGCCGTATTTTCGCGCAACATCGACTTTCTGGGCGCGGATCTTCAGGCGCTTTTCGACACCGATCTCGCCACCTGCGAACGCGTCTGCCTGAGCGATCCGGACTGCCGGGCCTTCACCTATAACAGCCGGTCCAACGCTTGTTTCCCCAAAAGCGCTGTGACCGGGGTCTCGCCCTACCAGGGCGCGGTCTCGGCCAAGGTCGTGACGAGCGATCCGGCGGTGACGGCGCGGGCGGGGGTGCGGCTACGCGATCTGGATTTCCTGTCGCAACACGATCTGGACGCGGCACTGGCGCAGGCCCGCACCCTCGGCGGACGTCACTTCGGCGGCACGTCGACGGTCGAGGCCCTGCTTGAAATCGCCCGGCAGGACGAGGTCGACGGCAATCTCGCCGGCGCGCTCCGCTGGACCGGGGCCGCGCTGGCGCAGAGCGATGCGGCCGACCTCTGGGTCGATTACGCCCGCCTCGCCCTGAAGCACGCCATGGCCGGCAATCGCGCGTCCAATGCACGAGAGTTGATCGGAGCCGCGCTGACAGGGGGGATCAACGGCTACCTGCGCGCCTCCGGCGATCCGGGCCGGGTGGCGGCGCTGATGGTTCTGGCGCAAGCGTTGGAAGAGGCCGGCCGGGGCCGCGACACGGTGCCCGCATTGCGGCTGGCCGCAAGCCTGCAACCCCGGGCCGATGTCACCGCCGCGCTGGAAGACGCGGTCGGCAAATACGGCTTCCGCATCACCGAACACCGAACCGAAAGCGACCGGGCCGAGCCCCGCATCTGTGTTACGTTCAGCGAGGATCTGGTGCGGGCGGGTCAGGATTATGCGACCTATGTCCAGCTGCCCGATCCCGGCCTCGCGGTCACCGCCTCGGGTCGCGACATATGCGTCAGCGGCGTCGCGCACGGCAAGCGCTATACGCTGACCTTCCGCGAGGGCCTGCCCGCCGCGTCCGGCGAGGCCACGATCAAGGACGTCTCGATCACGCAATATGTCCGCGACCGGTCGCCTGCCGTGGCCTTCAAGGGCCGTGCCTACGTGCTGCCGCGGTCTGCCGGGGCCGCGCTGCCGATCGAGACGGTGAACCTCTCCGAGGTCGACCTGACGCTGCGCCGCATCTCCGACCGCAACCTGCTGCGCGCCATACAGGACAGCTATTTCGGTGAGCCGATGGGCTATTACACCGAACGCCAGTTCGACCGCGAGGTCGGCGAAACGGTGTGGCAGGGCGTTGGCGAAGTCGAGCAGCAGCTCAACCGGGATGTCGTCACCCGGCTGCCGGTGGGCGGGATGCTCGCGGATCAGCCGCCGGGGATCTACGCGCTGACCGCCAGGGTGCCCGGCGCGGACGCCTATTCCGACGACATGGCAACCCAGTGGTTCGTATTGTCGGACCTCGGTCTGGCCAGCATGTCCGGCACCGACGGGCTGCATGTGTTCATCCGCGGCCTTGGCGACGCCGAGGCCCGCGCAGGTGTCGAGGTGCAGCTGGTCAGCCAGTCCAACCGCGTGCTGGCACAGGCCGCGACGGACGCGCAGGGCCACGTCGTCTTTGACCCCGGACTGACGCGCGGCACCCAGGGCGCGGCGCCGGCGCTGCTGGTGGCGAAGACCGGCGATGACATCGCCTTCCTGTCGCTCACCGATCCGGCCTTCGACCTGTCCGACCGCGGCGTCGAGGGGCGCGAGCCCGCCGGTCCGATCGATGTCTTCATTGCCACCGACCGTGGCGCCTATCGCGCCGGCGAGACGATCCATGTCACCGCGCTGACCCGCGACGCCGAGGCGCAGGCGATCGAGGGCCTGCCCCTGACCGCCATGCTGACACGCCCCGACGGCGTCGAATACTCCCGCCACCTGTCGCAGTCGGGCCAAGTCGGGGGCCATGTCTTCGACCTTGCCACCGGGCCGGGCGTGCCGCGCGGCACGTGGCGGATCGAACTGCATGCAGATCCGGACGCCCCGGCGCTGGTCAGCCGCACCGTGCTGATCGAGGACTTCCTGCCCGAGCGCATCGACTTCGACCTTGCGCTGCCCGAAGGCCGCATCACCGCGACCGACAGCCCCGAACTGCGCATCGACGCGCGCTATCTGTTCGGGGCCCCCGGCGCCGACCTGCCGGCCGAGGTGCGCGTGCGCCTGTCGCGGGCAGACGGGATTGACGGCTGGCCGGGCTTCACCTTCGGCCGTCACGACACCACTTTCGACCCCCGCACCCGCTACATGGAGGGTGAGCTTCGCACAGACGCCACCGGCCATCTGCAGGTGCCGCTGGCCCTGCCCGAAATCGAGGGCGACGCCGCCAACCTGCCGATGACCGCCGAGGTCGTCGTTGCCATGTCCGAAGGGTCGGGCCGCCCGGTTGAACGCAGGGTGATCCGCGACCTTGCGGCCGCTGGTCCCGTGCTGGGCATCGACCCGTTGTTCGATGGCGTGGTCAAGGAGGGCTCGGAAGCCCGCTTTCGCCTGATCGGGCTGGACGCCGACGGTCAGCCCGCGCCAATGCAGGTCAGGTGGACCCTCAACCGCGTCCGCACCCGTTATGAATGGTATCGGCTTTACGGGTCGTGGAACTGGGAACCCACCGTTACCCGCACCGAAATCGCCAGCGGCGCGCTTGCGTTGGGCCAGACCCCCACCGAGATCGCCGCCGATGTCGATTGGGGCAATTACGAGCTGGTGGTGGAGCGCACCGACGGAGATTACGTCGCCGCCTCCACCGGGTTCTGGGCCGGCTGGTACGCGCCCGCCGATGCGACCAACACGCCGGATACGCTCGACGTGTCGCTCGACAAGCCCGCTTACCGCCCGGGCGAGACCGCCACCTTGCGGCTGGTGCCGCGCTACGCCGGGACCGCGCTGATCACCGTCATGTCGAACCGCGTGATCGACATGCAGACCGTCGACGTCACCGAGGGCGAGAACCTGGTTCCCCTCCCGGTCACGGACGATTGGGGTGCCGGGGCCTACGTCACCGCAACCGTCATCCGCCCGATGGACGCGCCCGCCGGGCAGAACCCCGCCCGCGCGCTGGGCCTTGCCCATGCCGGCATCGACCCGGGACCCAAGGCGCTGGACGTGACGCTGATCACCGCCGAAACCTCCGACCCGCGCGGGCCACTGACTGCAGAGGTGCAGGTCGCGGGCGTCGCTCCGGGCGAAACCGCCCATGTCACCGTCGCCGCCACCGACCTTGGCATCCTCAACATCACCGGCTTTCAAAGCCCCGATCCGCAGGGCCACTACTTCGGCCAGCGCAAGCTGGGGGTTGAGATGCGTGACATCTATGGTCGGTTGATCAACGGTCTCGACGGCGCCATGGGACAGGTCCGCTCGGGCGGTGACGCGGGCGATGCGGCGCGGTTCAACAGCCCGCCCAAACTGGACGAGTTGGTTGCCCTGTTTTCCGGCCCGGTCGAGGTCGGACCGGATGGCACCGCAGAGGTCACCTTCGACATTCCCGAGTTCAACGGCACCGTGCGGCTGGCGGCCGTCGTCTGGTCGCGCAGCGGGGTCGGGCAGGCCGAGGCCGATGTTCTGGTGCGCGATCCGGTTGTCGTCACCGCCAGCCTGCCGCGTTTCCTGTCGCCCGGCGACACCAGCCGCCTGCTGGTGGAAGTGGTCCATGCCGAGGGCCCCGCGGGCGAGATGGACCTGACCCTTACCGCGCAGGGTCTCACCCTCGACGCCTCTGCCATTCCCGCGACGCTCAGCCTGGCGGCGCAGGAAAAGACCGCCTTCACTGTCCCGATCACCGCGGGCGACGAGGGGCGGCACGCGATCACCCTGTCGCTGACCACACCCGACGGCAAGGTCCTGCGCAAGTCGCTGGACGTGCCG
The DNA here is from genome assembly GCF_056858395.1 of Litorisediminivivens sp. KMU-197. Classification (NCBI taxonomy): domain Bacteria; kingdom Pseudomonadati; phylum Pseudomonadota; class Alphaproteobacteria; order Rhodobacterales; family Paracoccaceae; genus Litorisediminivivens; species Litorisediminivivens sp. KMU-197. The sequence continues at coordinate 67,717 of NZ_JBXEQG010000008.1, forward strand.
GTGCGCAATAACGACCCCGAGGTCTCGGACACACGCCGCTTGTCACTGGCCGAGGGCGAGACCTTTACCTTCAACGACAACGTCTTCGCCGGTCTCCGCCCTGGCACCGGTTCAGCGCTGGTCGCTGCCGGGCCGCTGGCGCGCTTCGATGCGCCCCGCCTGCTGGCCGCGCTCGACCGTTATCCCTATGGTTGCACCGAGCAGATCACCAGTCAGGCGATGCCGCTGCTCTACCTGTCGTCAGTGGCCGAGGCGATGGGCCTGACCGAGACCGCGCAGATCCAGACCCGCATCGACCAGACTGTCGCCCGCATCCTCACCCGGCAGGCGCCGAACGGTGCCTTCGGGCTGTGGAGCGCAACATCCGGCGATGTCTGGCTCGACGCCTATGTCAGCGACTTCCTCAGCCGTGCAAGAACGCAGGGCTACAGCGTCCCCGACCTTGCTTTCCGTCAGGCTATGGACAACCTCAAGAACCAGGTCAACTACGCCCCCGATTTCGACAAGGGCGGCGAGGATCTGGCCTATGCGCTGCTGGTGATGGCCCGTGAAGGCGCGGCGGCGGTGGGCGACCTGCGCTACTACGCCGATGTAAAGGCCGACAACTTCGACACACCGCTGGCCGCCGCGCAGCTGGGTGCCGCGCTGGCGATGTATGGCGATCAGACCCGCGCCGACCGCATGTTCCGGACCGCCATGGCCATGATAGCGCCGGAGGACACCCCCGAAACCCCGGTGCTGCGGGCCGATTTCGGCACCCGGCTGCGCGACGCCGCCGGCTTGCTGTCACTCGCCGTCGAGGCCGGATCCGACGCGGTCGACCGCGAGGCGCTGGTCCACCGCATCGCCGCCCGGCGCCCCGAAATGTCGACGCAGGAGCAGGCCTGGTCGCTGCTTGCGGCCAGCGCCATGGTCACGGACCCCGCTGCCGGCAGCATCCTGCTGGACGGCGAGCGGGTTGCCGGCCCGCTGGTCCGGAGATTCCGCGACGGCGCCGCCCCGCGCAGCATCACCAACGCCGGTACCGGGCCGACCGACGTGACCCTGACCACCTATGGCAAGCCCGCCGGCGCAGTGGATGCCTCGGGCTACGGCTATCGCATCGACCGCAGCTACTACACGTTGGACGGCGCGGCGGTCACTGGCCCGGTTCGCACCGGCGACCGGTTCGTCACCGTGCTGACCGTGACCCCGGCCGAGGATACCGGCGCGCGGCTGATGATCGACGATGCGCTGCCTGCCGGGTTCGAGATCGACAACCCCAACCTTTTGCGCTCCGGTCAGGTCCGCGCGCTCGACTGGCTTGATCCGTCCCGCGTCCGCCACAGCGAGTTCCGCGCCGACCGTTTCCTTGCTGCGGTGGATCACGAGGGTGTCGAGCCTGTCCAGCTGGCCTATATCGTCCGCGCCATTTCGCCCGGTCGCTTCCACCACCCCCCCGCGGTGGTCGAAGACATGTACCGCCCGCAATACCGTGCCCGCACCACCTCGGGGCAGTTGGTGGTCGCGGAATGAAACGGCTCGGGCTCTTCCTGTTGATCGCGGCGTTATGGAGCGTGGCCGCCGCGCGCGACGCCTTTGACGATTGGGTGAACGCCACGCAATTGCCGCCGGTACTGGCCGCCACATCGGTCGAGGTGCTTGACCGCGAGGGCCGATTGCTGCGTGGATATACCGTCGAGGACGGCCGCTGGCGCTTCTCGGTCACGCTGGACGAGATCGACCCGCTGCTGATCAAGATGCTTGTCACCTACGAGGACGGCCGCTTCTGGCAGCATCCCGGTGTCGACAGCAAGGCCATCGTCCGCGCGGTCTATCTCGCGCTGAAGCACGGTCGCGTGGTGTCGGGCGGATCGACGCTGACGATGCAGGTCGCGCGGCTTCTTGAGGACAGCGGCACCGGGGCACTTGCCGGCAAGCTGCGGCAGGCGCGGCTGGCGCTGGCGTTGGAGCGCAAGCTGACCAAGCGCGAGATCCTGACGCTCTACTTCACCCATGCCCCCTATGGCGGCAATCTCGAAGGCGTCCGGGCCGCCGCGCTGGGGTATTTCGGCAAGGAACCGCGCCGCCTGACCCCGGCCGAAGCCGCGCTGCTCGTGGCCCTGCCGCAAAGCCCCGAGGGCCGCCGCCCGGACAAGCGCCACGCCAATGCGGTGGCTGCCCGTGACCGGGTGCTGAAGCGGATGCAGCGCGATCACGTGATCGACGCCGAGACCGCCGCCGCCGGCAGGCGCGAAGCCATTCCCGACGCCCGCCGAGATTTCCCGGTGCTGGCCTCGCACCTGTCTGACCGGGCGCGCGAGGACCGGCCCTTCGCGCCCGCCCATGACCTCACGGTCGACCGCGACCTGCAAGCCCGGCTGGAGCGTCTTGCCGCCCGCGCGGTCCGGGGCAAGGGAGACCACCTGTCCATTGCGCTGCTCGTCGCCGACCACGAGACCGGCGAGATCCTCGCCTCGGTCGGCTCCGCCGGGCTGAGCGAGGCCGAATCCCGCGATGGCTTCGTCGACATGACCCAGGCCCTGCGCTCGCCCGGCTCGACCCTGAAACCGCTGATCTATGCGCTGGCCTTCGACCGTGGCCTTGCCCATCCGCAGACCCTGATCGACGACAGCCCGGTGCGGTTCGGACCCTATGCGCCGCAGAACTTCGACGGCCGGTTCCGTGGCGAGGTGACAGTGGAACGCGCCTTGCAGATGTCGCTGAACATCCCTGTGGTCAAACTGACAAACGCGCTTGGGCCGGCGCATCTGATGGCCGCTCTGCGCCGCTCCGGCGCGGAACCCGCACTGCAAGGCACGCAGCCCGGCCTTGCCATCGCACTGGGCGGGATCGGCATGACGCTGGCGGACATGGTACAGCTTTACGCCGCGCTGGCGCAGATGGGCGAGGCACGTCCGCTCTATTGGCGGCAGGGCGCGCGCCCGCAACCCGGGGCCGATGTAACGGGCCGCGTCGCCGCCTGGCAGGTGGCCCAGATCCTGGCGGACCTGGCCCCGCCGCCCGGCGCCCCGCGCGACTGGCTGGCCTACAAGACCGGCACATCCTACGGCCACCGCGACGCCTGGGCGCTGGGTTTCGACGGGCGGCATGTCGCCGGCGTCTGGATCGGCCGCCCCGACGGCACCCCGGTGCCCGGCGCCTTCGGCGGTGACACCGCCGCCCCGGTGCTGTTCGAGGCGTTCCAATTGCTGAAAACCGCCCCCGACGACCTGCCGCCGCCGCCCCCGGCGACGCTGATCGTTCGCAACGCCGACCTGCCGCAGCCGCTGAAGCGCTTCCGCCCGCGCGACGGCCGCTTCGCCCGCAACACTGGCGGGCTTGAACTGGCCTTTCCGCCCCACGGCGCGGTGATGTCGGGCACGCAGGTGACGGTGAAGCTGCGACACGGCAGGCCGCCCTTCACCATCCTCGTCGACGGCACGCCCTTCATCACCGGGGCGCGGCAGCGCGTGCTGCCGATCGTTCTGCCCTCGCGCGGCTTTTCGCACCTCGCGGTGATCGATGCCGAGGGCACCTCGGTCGGTGCGACGGTGCGGCGCGAGTGAGCCTGCTCCGTTAACGGACCGGAATGCCTTGCCCCCGCCATGGTCACGCACCCTGATCCGTCAACGGATCAGCACCGATCCATCAATGGATCGGACTACCACGCCTCCGCCTTTGTCATGCATCCTGATCCGTCAACGGATCAGTATCGATCCATCAATGGATCGGGCGCCTCACAAAGTTTCGATGGCCAGCGCAATGCCCTGACCGCCGCCGATGCACATGGTCACCAGACCCTTGCCGCCACCGATCCGCTGAAGTTCATACAGCGCCTTGACCACAAGGATCGACCCCGTGGCCCCCACCGGGTGCCCCAGCGCAATGGCGCCACCATTGGGGTTCACCTTCGCGGGATCGAGCCCCAGTTCCTTGTTTACTGCAAGCGCCTGCGCGGCAAAGGCCTCGTTCGATTCGATCACGTCGAAGTCGGCAAGGTCCAGCCCGGTCTTCTCGGCCAGCTTGCGGCAGGCCGGGATCGGGCCGAAACCCATCACCTCGGGTCGCACGCCTGCAACCGCGTAGCCCAGAATACGCGCCATTGGCTTCAGACCCGAGGCCGCCCCAGCCCGCGCCAGCACGATCGCCGCTGCGCCGTCGTTGATGCCGCTGGCATTGCCCGCCGTCACGCTGCCGTCCTTCTGGAATGCCGGGCGCAGCCCTGCAAGCGCCTCCGCCGAGGTCTCCTTGGGGTGTTCATCCTTGGCAAAGGCCACCATGTCGCGCTTCACCCGCACCTCGACCGGAGCGATCTGGTCGTCGAAATGGCCCTCGGCGATGGCCTTGGCCGCGCGCTGCTGGCTTTGCAGCGCGAAAGCGTCCTGTTCCTCGCGGCTGATGTCGGATTCAGCGGCCACGTTTTCCGCCGTGATCCCCATGTGCCCGGTGCCGAACGGGCAGTTGAGCGCGCCCAGCATCATGTCGACGGTGCGGATGTCGCCCATCTTCTGGCCGAAGCGCTGCTGCGGGTTGATGAACGGCGACCGGCTCATGTTCTCGGCGCCGCCGGCCAGTGCAAAGTCGGCATCGCCCAGCATCAGCGCCTGCACCGCCGAAACCACCGCCTGCGCGCCCGACCCGCACAGCCGGTTGACGTTCATCGCCGGCGCCTCGTCCGGCACCCCGGCGGCGCGCGCGACGGCGCGGCTCAGGTACATGTCGCGCGGCTCGGTGTTGATGACGTGGCCAAAGACGGTCTGGCCGATTTGCCCGGGGTCGACGCCGGCGCGCTCCAGCGCTGCCTTGGCGGCCACGGTGCCGAGGTCGATCGGCGGCGTGTCCTTGAAGGCACCGCCGAAGGTGCCGATTGCGGTGCGTGCGCCGCCCAGAATGACGATGTCGTCTGCCATGATGTATTCTCCCGATTCTGCGCGCAGTATGCGCCGCGCCGCCCGGACTGTCACAGCGACGTTCCGTCAGAATTGCCGCTTGATCTCCGTCTCCATTCGGCGCAATCCTTCCGCCATGACGGAAACACCTGACGATATTCTGGCCCTTCTGCCTGCCCGCCTGAAAGAGGCCCGCCGCACGCAGGGCCTGTCGCTGGAGGCGGTGGCCAAGCTCTCGGGCGTGTCGCGTTCCATGGTCAGCCAGATCGAGCGCGGCGAAAGCTCGCCCACCATCGCGACACTTTGGAACCTGACCCGGGCCTTGCAGGTCGATTTCGCCGGTCTGCTGGAGGATCAGGAACCGCGCGACCGCATCGAGGTGTTGCGGGCCGACCAGATCCCGGTGATCGAAAACATGGGCGCGGGGTGCCGCATCCGCATCTTCTCGCCCCCCGAAGAGGCCGGCCGCAACGAACTTTACGAACTGCGCTTCGACGAAGGCGGGCGGCTGGACAGCCAGCCGCACAAGCGCGGCACGACCGAGATTCTAAGCGTGATCAATGGCGCGGTCGAGGTGGTGTCGGGCGAGGCAACAGAGCGGCTCGAACGCGGCGACAGTGCCCGTTACGCTGCCGACCTGCCGCACAGCATCCGGGCGCTCGACGGCACGGCGAAGGCCTTCCTCGTGGTGCAGGACTCGGGTTGAATAATTGGTGGCTCCGGCGAGCCGGGGACCGCAGAGAAACACCGTGGCAGCTTGAGTTCCGTTTTAGTGGATAAAATCCATTAAAACGAAAATCCGCTATTTCGGATGTGCATCTGTTGTGATAGACAGCCTCACGCAAAGGAGTCGCATCATGTCACAGGCATTTATGGATCACCTCACCGATACGCTGCAGCAGATCGAAGCTGACGGGCTGAAGAAGGTCGAACGTCCAATCACCTCGGCCCAAGGCGCGCGAATGCAGGTCGGCGACCGCGAGATGATCAACCTTTGTGCCAACAACTACCTCGGGCTTGCCGATCACCCGGCGTTGATCGCGGCCGCGAAGGCCGCCATGGACAGCCACGGCTACGGTATGGCTTCGGTGCGTTTCATCTGCGGTACCCAGGATCTGCACCGCGAATTGGAGCAGAAGCTTGCCGCCTTCCTCGGCACCGACGACGCGATCCTGTTCGCCGCTTGCTTCGACGCCAATGGCGCGGTGTTCGAGCCGCTTCTGGGGCCCGAGGATGCGGTGATTTCGGACGCGCTGAACCATGCCAGCATCATCGACGGCATCCGCCTGTCCAAGGCCAAACGCTTCCGCTACGCCAACTCCGACATGGCGGATCTTGAGGCGAAGCTGAAAGAGGCCCGCGACGGCGGAGCGCGTCACGTGATGATTGCCACCGACGGCGTCTTTTCGATGGACGGCTATCTGGCGAAGCTGGGCGACATCCGTGCCCTGGCCGATCAGTACGACGCAGTGCTGATGGTCGACGACTGCCATGCCACCGGCTTCATGGGCCCCAAGGGCGCCGGCACCCCGGCGCATGCCGGGGTCTCTGCCGATATCCTGACCGGCACGCTGGGCAAGGCGCTGGGCGGGGCCATCGGCGGCTATGTCGCGGCTTCGCAGCCGGTGGTCGACCTGTTGCGGCAACGCGGCCGGCCCTACCTGTTCTCCAACTCCCTGCCGCCCGCGGTGGTGGCCGCCGGGATCAAGGCGCTGGAGCTGGTCGAGCAGGGCGACGACCTGCGCGAAAAGCTGTTCGAGAACACGAAGTACTGGCGCAAAGGGCTGGAACGGCTGGGCTTCGACCTGCTGCCCGGCGAGCATCCCATCGTGCCGGTCATGCTGGGCGAGGCGCGGCTGGCGCAGGACATGGCGGCAAAGCTGTTCGACGAGGGCGTCTATGTCTCGGGCTTCTTCTTCCCGGTCGTGCCCAAAGGGCAGGCGCGGATCAGGACGCAGATGAACGCCGCCCTGACGCGCGACGATCTGGATCAGGCACTGGCCGCGTTCGAGCGTGCCGGCAAGGCCGTGGGGGTTTTGAAATGAGAAACGACATGAAAGCGCTGGTGAAGGCCGAACCGGCCGAGGGGCTCTGGATGCAACATGTCCCGGTGCCGGAAATCGGCCCCGACGACGTGCTGATCAAGATCAACAAGACCGGCATCTGCGGCACCGACGTGCACATCTGGAACTGGGATGAATGGGCGCAGAAAACCGTACCCGTACCGCTGGTCACAGGCCATGAATTCGCCGGTGAGATTGTCGAGATCGGCGCCCGCGTCGAGGACCTGAAGATCGACCAGCGCTGTTCGGGCGAGGGCCACCTGATCGGCAAGCATTCGCGCCAATCGCGCGCCGGGAAGTTCCACCTTGATCCCGAAACCCGTGGTATCGGCGTCAACGAACAGGGGGCCTTCGCCCAGTACCTGCGCCTGCCAGCGTTCAACGTGGTGCCGCTGCCGGACGAGATCGACGACGAGATCGGCGCAATCCTCGATCCGCTGGGCAATGCGGTCCACACTGCGCTGAGCTTCGATCTGGTGGGCGAGGACGTGCTGATCACCGGCGCCGGACCGATCGGCATCATGGCGGCGGCGGTGGCGCGGCACGTCGGCGCGCGTCACGTGGTGATCACGGACATCAACGCCGAGCGCTTGGCGCTGGCCGAGAAGGTCGCCGATGTGGTGCCTGTCAACGTGGCCCATCAGGACCTGAACGACGTCAAGGCCGGGCTGAAGATGAAGGAAGGCTTCGACGTCGGGCTCGAGATGTCCGGCAACCAGCGCGCGCTCGACCAGATGGTCGAAGCTCTGGTGATGGGCGGCCGCATCGCGCTGCTGGGCATTCCGCCGGGCAAGTCGCCGGTCGATTGGTCGCGCATCGTGTTCAAGGCGATCACCATCAAGGGTGTCTACGGGCGCGAGATCTTCGAAACCTGGTACAAGATGATCGCCATGCTGGAGAACGGCCTCGACGTGCGCGGTGTCATCACCCACCGCTTCAAGGCCGACGATTTCCAGCAGGGCTTTGACGCCATGCGATCGGGCAATTCCGGCAAAGTGGTGCTGGAGTGGTAAGCGGGATGCCGGGCTGAAGCCCGGCCTACGGAAAGGTTGAAAAGGTAGCGGCCCGCCCCTGGCGTCCAGACGCACAGGGGCGGGAATTCAGCGATTGCGGCTATAAGGCACGAAGAGGGCGCTTTGCCCCAACTCGCGCAGCAGCCGGAACACCCCGAAATCCTCGCGGGTGTTCATATCCATCGCGTCAACCACGTCGTTCAGGCCTGTCTGAGTCATCTGGTGCATCCGTCACCCCTTTTCAGCAAAGCCCCCGCGGGCAAGCTGACGGATGCGGGTTACCAAGTGCTTACCGGGCCTGAACCGGTTTGCGAGGATTTGACTCAACGCCAGGGGCAGGGCGGTGGGTCGCTGACCCACCGTGATTGTCACGCCCCGTAGGGCACCCAGATGTTCTTCACTTCCGTGGCCGCATCCAGGAAATCGCGGCCTTCGCCCTCGGACCCGAACCAGTCGCGGGACTTGCCGTTGTTGACCCAGGTGCGCTTGAGGTTGCCCGCTGCGCCGCGCTCGATCTCGGTGGCGAGGTCGGTGGACGAAAAGCTCCAGACCGCGTCCACATCCATGTGCTCGGCCAGCGTCTTGGCCAGCTCGGCATGAGACCCGGTGAGGATGTTGACCACCCCGCCCGGCACGTCCGAGGTTTCGAGGATCTGGTAGAAGTCGGTGGCCGCCAGCGGGTAGGGCTCCGACGCTACCAGCACCGTGCGGTTGCCCATCGCCATCGCCGGACCCATGACGGACACCAGCCCTAGCAGCGGCAGCGCGTCGTCGCAGAGCGCGCCGATCACGCCGACCGGTTCACGCATCGCCAGCGCCACCGCGCGGATCGGCACATTGTGCGCCTGCCCGTCGAACTTGTCGGCCCATGCGGCATAGGTGAACAGCCGCCTGATCGAGGCCTCGACCTCCTTCGCGCCATCCTTGCGACCGGTCAGGTCATTGACCCGGCCGGCAAACTCGGTCGCGCGCGCCGACAGGTTCTCGGCGATGTAATAGAGGATTTGCGCCCGAAGATGCCCGGTGGACGCCGACCATGCCTCCGCGCCCTTCGCGGCCTCGACAGCGTTGCGCACATCCTTGCGGTTGGCGAGGCTGGCATGACCCAGAAGCGCACCCTTCGGGCCGTGGACGCCGCGCGAATAGCCGCCATCGGGCCGCGCCTGCTTGCCCCCGATGTAAAGCTTTGCGGTCCGGTCCAGCGGATCGTTCGGGCCCTTGTCGCCTGCGAAAGCCTCGACCTTCTGCAGCGGTTTGCCGTCGCCGATGGGTCGGGTGTAGGCGCTCATGCCTTCCCATCCGCCTTCGCGTCCGAAGCCGCTTTCGCGCACCCCGCCGAAGCCCGCCGCCGCGTCGAACATGTTGGTGCCGTTGATCCAGACGACCCCCGCTGCCAGCTTGGGCGCAATGTCCAGCGCGACGTTGATGTTTTCGCTCCACAGCGTCGCGGCAAGGCCGTAGCGGGTGTTGTTGGCGACCTCGACCGCCTCGGACGGTGTGCGGAAGGTGGTGCCCACCAGAACCGGGCCGAAGATCTCCTCCTGCATCAGCGTGTCCGAAGGGTGCAGCCCGGTGATCAGTGTCGGCGGATAGAAGCAGCCCTCGGACGGAAGATCGACGTTGGCGTGATACAGCTCGCCCGAGGTGTTGGCGTCGACCATCCGCGAGATCGTCTGCAATTGTACCGGATCGACGATGGCGCCGACGTCGATGCTCTTGTCCAGCGGGTTGCCCATACGCAGCTTGTCCATGCGGGCGCGCAGGCGGGCGTGGAATGTTTCGGCGATGCCTTCCTGCACGATCAGCCGCGACCCTGCGCAGCAGACCTGCCCCTGGTTGAACCAGATCGCATCCACCAGCCCCTCGACGGCGCTGTCGATATCGGCATCCTCGAACACGATGTAGGGCGACTTGCCGCCCAGTTCGAGCGTGAGCGCCTTGCCCGATCCGGCAATGGCGGATCGGATCGCGCGGCCCACGGGGGTGGAGCCGGTGAAGGCCACCTTGTCGACGCCACGGTGAGTGACGATCGCCTCGCCCACTTCGCCATCGCCGGTCAGGATGTTCACGACGCCCTTGGGCAGCCCGGCCTGCGTGCAGATATCGGCAAAAAGCAGTGCCGTCAGCGAGGTGTACTCGGCCGGTTTCAGCACCACGGTATTGCCCGCCGCCAGTGCCGGCGCGATCTTCCATGCCAGCATCAGCAGCGGGAAGTTCCACGGGATCACCTGTCCGCAGACACCATGTGCCTCGCGCCCCGGCAATTCGCTGTCCATCAACTGGGCCATGCCGGCGTGGTAGTAGAAATGCCGCTGCGCCAGCGGAATGTCGATGTCGCGGCTCTCGCGGATGGGCTTGCCGTTGTCGAGGGTTTCCAGCACCGCGAACAGCCGCGAATGCTTCTGGAGCAGCCGCGCGATGGCGTAAAGATACCGCGCCCGTCCGTGGCCACCGAGGCCAGCCCACTTCGGCTGAGCCTTGCGGGCGGCGGCGACGGCATCGTCGATCTCGGACGGGATTGCCTGGGTCAGATCGGCCAGCGTCTCGCCACTGGCAGGGTTTTTCGACGGAAAGTCGCCCCGCGCGGCTGTCCACTCTCCATTGATATACATGCCGAAGCGGCTGCCCTGATCGACGATCCAGGCCAGCGCGTCGCCGGCGCTCTCGGGGGCGGGGCCGTATTCCATGCTCTCGAAGATTTCCTTGACGGTCATGTCCAGACCTCCTTCAAACTTTCAGAACGCACGACAGCCAGTCGCGATTCAGCGCGTGTATGTCTTCAGCCACGCGGACCCATGTTTCGTCCAACGGATACCAGACCCAAATGCCGTCATGTCCGCGCCGATAGGCAAATTCCAGACCATCCACACCTGGTCGCCCAATGCAAAACGCCTCGCCGTCCGAAGATAGATGCGCGTCCGCCAAAGGATAGATGTGCTGCATCCGAGACAGCGGGTCGTAGCGTCCATCGGCAAAGTCCCGGAAGTAGTCGACGGCGCCTGGTGGGCAATCGGCGGGGTTCGGGTTTCTCATGCCAGTGCATGCCGGATGGCGGCCGAATAGCGGCCGGTGACGTGGTGCTCCAGCTGCCGCTCGATATCGCCCAGCAGCGAGGAGGCACCAAAACGGAACATGTCCGGTTGCAGCCACCTGTCGCCAAGCTCGTCTTTCATCAGCGCGAGGTAGGTCAGCGAATCCTTGGCCTTGGAAATCCCGCCGGCGGGCTTGTAGCCGACACGGTAGCCAGTGCGCTGGTGGTAGTCGCGGATCGCCCGGATCATGACGAGCGAAACGGGCAGGGTGGCGTTGACGCTTTCCTTGCCGGTCGAGGTCTTGATGAAATCGGCGCCGGCCATCATGCAGACGAGGCTGGCGCGGGCGACATTCTTCAGCGTGCCCAGCTCCCCGGTGGCAAGGATCGCCTTCACATGCGCCTCGCCACAGGCGGCGCGGAAGGCGCGCATCTCGTCATAAAGCGCCTGCCAGTTGCCCTGCAGCACGTGCCGACGCGAGATCACGATGTCGATTTCGCGCGCCCCAGCCTGCACGCTTTCGTGGATCTCGGCCACCCGCAGGTGAAACGGCGACAGCCCGGCAGGAAACCCGGTCGAGACGGCGGCGACCGGGATGCCGGTGCCCTCCAGCGCCTTGACGGCGGTCTCGATCATGTCGTGATAGACGCAGACCGCGCCGGTGGTCAGCCCCTCCATGCCCAGTTCTTGCAGGATGTCGGCGCGCACCGGCTGGCGCGCCTTGGCGCAGAGCCGGCGCACCCGGCCCTCGGTGTCGTCCCCGGCAAGGGTGGTCAGGTCGATGCAGGCAATCGCGCGGCACAGCCACGCGGCCTGATGCTCTTTCTTGACACTGCGGCGGCCGGGCAGGGTGGCGGCACGGCGCTCGATGGCCGAGCGGTTGGCCTCGGTGCCCAGCACCCAGTCAAGGTCGAGCTCGACCCCCGGGTTGCGGGGTTCGAAGGTCTGCGGCAGGTGGGATGTGTCGTCTTTGGCTTTGGTTGTCGTGGCCATGGGCGGTGCCTCCGGTCTCTTGCAGCAACGGTGCCACGGGCTGCGTCGGGCGGCAAGAGGTCCCTTCGCGGCAGTGGCGGGCCGGAGCCCGATCCATCAATGGATCGGGACTGATCCGTTGACGGATCAGACGTCCCGACCCGCGGCGCGGACGCTCATTTGCGGATCACACCGGCCCGTCGGGTGAGGGTCTGCACGTCTCGACGGGAGGTGCCTGCGCCGATCCATCAATGGATCGGGACTGATCCGTTGACGGATCAGCGCCCTCAGCGCACCCAGACCTCGACCCGCCGGTTCGCCTGCTTGCCCCAGGCGCTGTCGTCGCAGGCCATTGGCAACGCCTCGCCGAAGGCCGCCGTCTCGATCAGCACCCGGTCGAGGTTTGCCGTCTCCGCGGCCGCCAGCACCGCGTCGCGCACAGCCTCGGCCCGGCGGGCCGCGATCAAGCGATTGCCGGTGGCCGGCCCGTCCCCATCCGAGAAACCGACGAACATGACCGAGCGGGTGTCGTATTTGCCCGCCTCCAGCGACCGCGCCAATTGCTGCACGTTCGACAGCGACTGCGCGTCCAGCAGGGTCGATCCGGCGCGGAACCGGAACGAGGTCGACAGCCGGTGGCGCGTGCCCAGCGTCCGCACCAGCCGCTTCAGCTCCTTCAGCGGCACCTCGTCCCCGGCGGCGGTGATCGCGTTGGCAAACCGCTCGCCCTGGGCGTCGATGGTCACCTCCTCCGGGGCCTGGTCCACGAAACCGGCGCGGCGGATCACGATCTGCGCCGGGTCAGACCGGGTGAAGGTCAGGAAATCCCGCGCCAGCTTGGGCAGGCGCCGCGCCGGCAGGTAGAGGAACATCGGCGCGGTCAGCGGGTAATCCTCGGTCTTGATCGCAAGCCGCGTGGCGCGCAGGTTGAAGCCGCAGCGCCCGCTCAACATCACCGGCTTGGCATTGCCGGTCTCCGAAAAGCTGGCAATGCCCACCGCCAGCACATCGCCCGCCACCGTTTCGGCGACGTCGGCGCTGGTGCCATGACGGATCACCCCGGCGGCCAGCGAAAGCCGGGCCGGCGCCATCAGCTTGTCCTGCACGCTCTGCGCCACGCCGGTTTCGGCCTCCGGAAGATGCAATACCACCGGCGCGTCCGGCCCGCCCAGTTGCAGCCAGTTGGTTACCTCGCCGGCGAAGATCCGCGCCAGCTGTGCCGGGCTGATCGCGCTGCGCGGGTTCGATGGCGACACGATCGGCACCAGCGCGTCCAGCGCCAGCACCCGCGACCGGTTTGGACCGGTCAGGTCGCCCAGCCCCAGTTCGCGCGCAGCACGTACTTCGGAGGGGCGCACTTCGCGCAGTGACATGACGATATCGCTCTCGTCCGCCATCAGGTCGGCGAACCCCTCGGTCGTGGTGGTGTTGTGGAAGTGGAAGACCGCCTTCTCGACGCCGCTGTCCCTGTCGCGCAAGATGTACGAGAAACGGCCGTCTCCGGCCTGATCGCGCACCGCCTGCAGACCGTTACGCGCAGCGAAGGCCTCGATCAGCGCCGGCATCAGAACCTCGCCCATGGCGGCAGAGCCCGAGACCCGCATCTCGGCGACGTAAGCTTCCAGATTGGGGCATCCCGGTCCTTCGCAGGTCACGCCCGAGGCGTCGATGGTGATCTCGCCATAGACGGTGCCCAGCCGGTAGAATTCGCCGTCGAAACCCAGCAGCGTGCCGTCGATACGCACCGCCCCGTCCAGCGAGGTGACGGTGACGTCCTGCGCCGCCACCAAGGACGGCAGGGACAGCAGAAATGGGAAAAGTGCGGCGCAGAACGCCGCACAGAACTTGCTCATGTCGCCCCGTTTGTCTCGCGTCAGTTGGCGGCGACTTTCAGGTCTTGGAGCAAATTATTCAACACCAGAAAATCACCCGAGCCGTCGCAGTCCGGCATGTAGAGCGTCAGATCGTTGCTGCGCAGCGATTGGCCGGGGGTGTGTTGCAGGGTCTGTGCCTCGATCTCGGTGCCGCAATTGGCCTCGGTGACCTCGGCTTCGACCGACAGAGCGACGCGGCCTTCGGTTTCCGACATCTGCGAGGGGAAGGTGTAGACCTCGGCCATCAGCGCCTCGGGACCGGTGTCATGGCCAAAGCGCGTCAGGAAACCGGCGGTGCCACTGGCGGCATTGGCCAGATCGCCGGGTGCGTCGCCGTGGACGTGGCCGGCGCTGAAATAGCTCGCATCGAATTCCAGCGCATGCAGGCCAAGCCCGGTATCGCCGCGCCATTGCACGACCACGCGATCATAGAAGGCAAGAGTGGGCACCTCGATCTGCGCCACGGCGCCTTCGCCATTGCCGAAAGAGGCAATGAAGACGGCATTCTTCGACAACGCCGGAACACGCAGCTTGCCGCGGCCGTCGTCGCCGGTCAGCGCGTGAAACATCATGCCATTGTGGTGCAGGGTAAAGCGCTCGCCGGGCAGGCAGGCGGCCTCGACCGTCAGGTCGGCCATGGCGGCGGGGGCCGGGCTTGCGGTGAGGGTGATGTCACAGGCCGGCGCCGGTGTGCTGGTGGCGGTTTCCGGCGCGGTCGCGGCATCCAGCATCGCGTCGGCCTCGACGGTCGAGGCGATCTGCAACGGCATCGGCGTATCGGCATCCTCCAGAAGCGCCAGTTCGACCCCGGCAGAGACGGGCACCGCGGCTTCGATCTTGTCCTGCGGCAGCGCGGCAGTCTCCTGCTCCTGCGGCAGCGCGGGCAGACTGCCGGCGGCGGTGGGGGTGATTTCCTCGACCTCCAGACCGGTGGGCAGCGCGGTCAGCGATTGTTGCTTGACCGGGGCGGTGTCGTCCAACTTCGGCGCGTCACCTGGATGGCCGGCCAGGTTCTGCATCACGAAGCCGATGGCAAAGATCGTCGCGCCCGAGCCAATCGCCATCGTCGCCTTGTTCACCGGGATCCGCCGGCGGCCGGTGCGCGGGGCGGGGGCCGGCGTGTCTGACGCCTCGGCCTGCTTGCCAGCGCGCTTTGCCAGCTTTCCAAAGGGAATCCTGCCCGAGGGGAGTTTGCCAAACGGAAGTTTCATCTCTGCCTCCTTGCCCACCACGGGGCGTCCATGGCGACAGGTATGGTCCCGGATCCGGGCGGAGATTGGGCGGCACGGCGGAGTCTTTCTGACCCTTATGCCCGTATTGTCCTCAATTGCGACACAAAGCCGGCGTCCGCCCGGGATTGACGGGCGGGCCGTTCAGCCCAACCCGTCGGGTCTCAGACCTGCCCGTGGCAGTGCTTGAACTTCTTGCCTGACCCGCAGGGGCAGGGCTCGTTGCGTCCGGGGGTGCCCCATGTCGAAGGATCGTTTTCATCGAAGCCCTCGACCGCGGTTTCCAGAGCCGGAGCGGCCTCGCCCTCGGGGCGAGCGTTTTCGGTGATCTTCTGCTGCGCCGCCTGCTGCTCCTGAATCTGGCGCATCAGCTCGGCCTGCTCTTCGGGCGACATCGGGCGGATCTGCGCCAGCTTCTGGCTGACTTCTTCACGCAGGCTGTCCAGCATCGATTCGAACAGCTGGAACGACTCGTTCTTGTATTCGTTCAGCGGGTCACGCTGGGCATAGCCGCGGAACGCCACAACCGAACGCAGGTGCTCCAGCGTCAGCAGGTGCTCGCGCCACTTGGCGTCGATGGTCTGCAGCAGAACCTGTTTTTCGATGTTGCGCATGGTTTCGGGGCCGAAGGCGCTGGCCTTCTGCGCCATGTACTTGTCGCTTTCGTCCTCAAGCCGTTCGCGCATGACGTCCTGATCGACGCCTTCTTCCTCGGCCCAGTCGCGGATCGGCAGGTCCATCCCGAGATACTGGATCACCGCGCCCTGAAGCCCCTCGACATCCCACTGGTCGGCGTAGGATTTCGGCGGCAGATGGCGGTCGACCAGTTCGTCGATCACTTCGTGGCGCATGTCCTGCACGATTTCCGACAGGTCCTCGGCTTCCATGATTTCGCGCCGTTGGGAGAAGATCACCTTGCGCTGGTCGTTCATCACGTCGTCGAACTTGAGCAGCTGTTTCCGGATGTCGAAGTTGCGCCCTTCGACCTTGGCCTGCGCGCGTTCCAGCGACTTGTTCACCCAGGGGTGCTCGATCGCCTCGCCTTCCTTCATGCCCAGCGTGTTCAGCACCTTGTCCAGCCGCTCGGACCCGAAGATCCGCATCAGGTCGTCGTCCAGCGACAGGAAGAAGGACGACCGGCCCGGGTCGCCCTGCCGGCCCGAACGACCGCGCAGCTGGTTGTCGATACGGCGGCTTTCGTGGCGCTCGGTGGCCAGCACGTAAAGCCCGCCCGCCTTCTTCACCGCTTCCTCGTCCGAGGCGTGCTCGGCCTCGATCCGCTGACGGATCTCGTCGGGATGGCCTTCGGGATCGGCGGCGATGGCCTCCATGATCTGGAACTCGACGTTGCCGCCCAGCTTGATGTCGGTGCCGCGCCCGGCCATGTTGGTGGCGATGGTGATCGCGCCCAGCTTGCCGGCATCGGCGACGATCTGCGCCTCCTGCTCGTGCTGGCGCGCGTTCAGCACATTATGCTTGAGCCCGGCCTCGGTCAGCGCCTTGCTCAGCATCTCGGACTTCTCGATCGAGGTGGTGCCCACCAGAACCGGCTGGCCCTTTTCGTGCGCCTGGCGAATCTCGTCGATGATCGCCTGATATTTCTCGGCCGCCGTGCGATAGACCCGGTCGTCTTTGTCGATCCGCTCGATCGGCTTGTTGGTCGGCACCTCGACGACGCCCAGACCATAGATCTGCGCGAATTCCTCGGCCTCGGTCACCGCGGTGCCGGTCATGCCGGACAGCTTGTCGTAGAGACGGAAGTAGTTCTGGAATGTCACGCTGGCGAGCGTCACGTTCTCGGGCTTGATGTCGCAGCCTTCCTTGGCCTCGATTGCCTGGTGCAGCCCGTCGGACAGGCGCCGCCCGGCCATCATCCGGCCGGTGAATTCATCGATCAGCACGACTTCGTTGTCGCGGACGATATAGTCCTTGTCCTTCTGGAACAGCTTGTGCGCGCGCAGGCCCTGGTTGACGTGGTGCACCACGGTGGTGCTTTCCGGATCGTAAAGAGACTGGCCCTCTGGCAGCAGTGCATGGGCCCGAAGCTGGTCTTCGAGGAACTCGTTGCCCTCGTCGGTGAAGGTCACGTTGCGGCTTTTTTCGTCGATCGTGTAGTGATCGTCCTGCAGCAGCGGGATCAGCTTGTCGATGGTCTGGTACAGGTCGCTGCGGTCGTCGGCGGGGCCCGAGATGATCAGCGGCGTCCGCGCCTCGTCGATCAGAATGCTGTCGACCTCGTCCACCACCGCGAAGTTGTGGCCGCGCTGGAACATGTCCTTCAGATCGGACTTCATGTTGTCGCGCAGATAGTCGAAGCCCAGCTCGTTGTTGGTGGCATAGGTGATGTCGCATTTGTAGGCCGCGTGTTTCTCGGCCTCGTTCTGCTGCGGATAGACCACGCCGCAGGTCATCCCCAAGGCGTTGTAGACCTTGCCCATCCATTCGCTGTCGCGCTTGGCGAGGTAGTCGTTGACGGTCACGATGTGCACGCCCTTGCCGGTCAGCGCGTTCAGGTACGAGGGGAAGGTGGCGACGAGGGTCTTGCCCTCACCGGTCTTCATCTCGGAGATATTGCCCTGATGCAGAAAGATCCCGCCCATCAGCTGCACGTCGAAGGCGCGCAGGCCGAGCGCCCGCCGCGCGGCCTCGCGGCAGTTGGCGAAGGCCTCTGGCAGCAGATCATCAAGACTCTCGCCGGCCTTGGCACGGGTCGACAGCTCTTCGGTCTTTGCCTTGATCTCGTCGTCGCTCAGCGCTTCGAATTCGGGCTCCAGCGCGTTGATCTTGTCGACCAGTGGCCGCGTCGCCTTGATCTTGCGGTCGTTCGGTGTGCCGAACACCTTTTTGGCGATTGTTCCAAGGCCCAACATGATGTCTCCGTCCGAATTGTGCGCACAACTGCGTGTCCACGGCTTGCCCGTCCTGTCATCAACCCATATGCCTTCGGGGGAAACAGGCGTCCGGTAGGACAGAAGCGATGTAAGCGGCACCCCAGTAAGTGTCAACGCCGCCCTCGGATGCCGTCACGAATGAAGGAACACATGATGTTGAATTGCCTGAAAACCTCTGCGCTGATCGCCGTGCTGGCCGTGCCGGGTTTCGCGGAACAACACGAAGCGCCCTCGGCCGACATGGTGGTCGCCACCGTCAACGGCACCGAGATCACCCTCGGCCACATGATCATGATCCGCACCGCGCTGCCCGACCAGCTCAAGCAGTTGCCGGACGATGTCCTGTGGGACGGCATCCTCGACCAGATCGTGCAGCAGACCGTGCTGATGCAGGACGGCCCCGATGAGGTGTCGCGCCGCGTCGCGCTGGCCCTCGACAACGAGGAACGCGCGCTGCGTGCCGCCGAGAAGGCGCAATCGGTGATGGAAGAGGCGGTGACCGAGGCCGCGATCACCGAGGCCTACACCCAGAAATACGAAGGCGAGGACCGCGGCGCGGAATTCAACGCCTCGCATATCCTCGTCGAGACCGAGGAAGAGGCCGCCGAGATCGCCGCGCAGGCCCGTGACGGCGGCGACTTTGCCGGTCTGGCGAAAGAGCACTCCACCGGCCCCTCCGGTCCCGGCGGCGGCGAGCTGGGCTGGTTCGGCGAAGGCATGATGGTGCCCGAGTTCGAAGCCGCGGTGAAAGAGATGGGCAAGGGCGACGTGTCCGACCCGGTGCAGACGCAGTTCGGCTGGCACGTCATCAAGCTGAACGACACCCGTGTCGCAGAAGCGCCCGATCTTGAATCAGTGCGTGGCGAGATCGCCGCCGAGGTCCGCAACGCCGCGCTCGAGGCCGAGCTGGACAAGCTGACCGAGGCCGCCGAGGTCACCCGCACCGCAAAAGAGGACATCGACACCTCCGTGCTCAAGAACCTCGACCTTCTCGGACAGTAAACCATGGCAAAATCCCTGCCCGTTTCGCCTCTTGCGCCCGCTGGTTTCCCCGATCTTCCGGTGATCTCCGGCGTTAGCTTCGCCTCTTGCGAGGCGGGGGTGCGCTACAAGGGCCGCAAGGACGTCATGCTGGCGCTGCTGGCCCCCGGCAGCGCCGTGGCAGGGGTTTTCACCCGCTCGGCCACCCGCTCGGCCCCGGTTCTGGACTGCCAGTCCAAGCTGGGCGGCGCGGCCGACGACGGTGCGGCGATCCTTGTCAACGCGGGCAATTCCAACGCCTTCACCGGGCGGGCGGGGGAACACTCCGTCGCCGCGATCTGCGCGGCGGCTGCCCAGGCGGCCGGGGTGCCCGAGGCGCGCGTTTTCACCTCTTCCACCGGCGTCATCGGTGAACCGCTGCCGCACGACCGCATCATCGCGGTGCTGGACAAGCTGACGGCGGAGCAATCCGAAACCGGCATCGCCGACGCCGCCCGCGCCATCATGACCACCGATACCTATCCCAAGGGCGCGACCCAGACGGTCGACGTGGGCGGTAGGCAGGTGCGGATCGCCGGCATCGCCAAGGGCTCAGGCATGATCGCACCCGACATGGCGACGATGCTGGTCTATATCTTCACCGACGCGCAGATCGCCCAGCCCGACTTGCAGGCGATGCTGTCGGACCTCACCGAAACCACCTTCAATGCCATTACGGTGGACAGCGACACCTCGACCTCTGACACCCTGCTACTGGCCGCCACCGGCGCCTCCGGCGTCGATGTCACAGGCGAAGCAGACTTCCGCACCGCGCTGGGCGAGGTGATGATGGACCTCGCGCATCAGGTCGTCCGCGACGGCGAGGGCGCCACCAAGTTCGTGCAGATCGACGTCACCTCGGCGGCCTCGGACGGTGACGCCAGGACCCACGCGCTGGCCATCGCCAATTCGCCGCTGGTCAAGACCGCCATCGCCGGCGAAGACCCCAACTGGGGCCGCGTCGTCATGGCCATCGGCAAGAGCGGCGCACAGGCCGACCGCGACCGCATCACAATCCGCTTCGGTGACACGCTGGTGGCCGAAAACGGCTGGGTCCACCCCGACTATAAAGAGGCCGACGCCGCCGCCCACATGAAGGGGCAAGAAATCCGCATCTCGGTCGATCTTGGTATCGGCAGCGGCACCGCCCGCGTCTGGACCTGCGACCTGACCCACGGCTACATCGACATCAACGCCGATTACCGCTCCTGAGCCTTCGGCCGCGAGGCCACCCAGCAATAGCCGTCCGGGTCGAGGATGAACGCCTCGCGCAGCCCGTGCGGCCTGTCCCGTGCCGCGGCCAGCACCACGCCGCCCGCTGCCTCGGCCTTGGCGCAGGCCGCGTCCGGGTCGCTGTCATAGAGCCGGATTTCCACCCCCAGCCCGCGCGGCGGCACCGCGGGCAGCATCGCCTGCAGCGGGTGCCCGGCATAGGTGCCATCGGAATGCAGCTGGAACACCTGCCCGCCGTAGGTGACGATGGCAAAGTCAGCCGACACCCGGTGCAGCCCCATGCCGAAGACCGCGCGCAGGAAGTCCGCCGTCGCCCGAACTTCGCGGACAAGGATGTTCAGCCCCATTCCGCGCAAGGACCCGCCGAAATCCTCGGGTGAGACGCTCTCATAGTCCATTTCGGCCCCCAAACCTGACGCTCGATGGTTGAAGCTGCCCCGCGCCCCTGTCAATGTCACCGCCAAACAAGAGAAGAAGGCGCCAAACATGCCCGACAGCCACCCGATCATGAATGTGCAGACCCCGGAACTGCCCGAAGAGCAATTCTTCACCGATCCCGCCGCCGCGGTCGATCACCTCTGCATGCTTTATGACCGGGCGACGTCCTTCCTGTCGGATGCTTTCCGCAGGGCCATGGTCGAAGGCCAGCCGGCCACCCGCTATCGCGCCTTCTATCCCGAGTTGCGGATCACCACCGCCAGCTTCGCCCGCGTCGACAGCCGGCTCAGCTTCGGCCATGTCGCAGAGCCCGGCAGCTATGCCACCACGATCACCCATCCGCGGCTGTTCCAGCACTACCTGAAGCAGCAGATCAAGCTGCTGATGGGCAATCACGGGGTTCCGGTCTCGGTCGCGGTGTCGGACACGCCGATCCCGGTGCATTTCGCCGTTGCCGCCAAAACCGAGGTGACGGTGCCGCAGGAGGGCGCCGCCGACTTCATCCTGCGCGACGTCTTCGACGTGCCGGACCTGTCGACGACCAACGACGACATCGTCAACGGCACCCATGTGCCCCGCGCCGACGGCAGGCGACCGCTGGCACCGTTCACCGCGCAGCGCATCGACTATTCGCTGGCTCGCCTGGCGCATTACACGGCGACCGACCCGGCGCATTTCCAGAACCACGTGCTGTTCACCAACTACCAGTTCTACGTCTCCGAGTTCGAGGCCTACGCCCGCGAAATGCTGGCCGATCCGGCCAGCGGCTACACCAGCTTCGTCAGCACCGGCAACATCGAGATCACCGAGCCGGATCAGGAGATCCCGCCGACGATGAAGCAGCCGCAGATGCCGACCTATCACCTCAAGCGGCCCGGCGGGGCCGGCATCACGCTGGTCAACATCGGCGTCGGCCCGTCCAATGCCAAAACCGCCACCGACCACGTCGCGGTGCTGAGGCCGCACGCCTGGCTGATGGTGGGCCACTGCGCGGGGCTGCGGAACACCCAGGCGCTGGGCGATTTCGTGCTGGCCCACGCCTACCTGCGCGAGGATCGGGTGCTCGACGACGACCTGCCGGTCTGGGTGCCGATCCCGGCGCTGGCCGAGATTCAGATCGCGCTGGAGGAAGCGGTGGCCGAGGAAACGCAACTCTCGGGCTACGACCTCAAGCGCATCATGCGGACCGGTACCGTCGCCAGCGTCGACAACCGCAACTGGGAGTTGCGCGACCAGGAGGGCCCGGTACAGCGGCTGTCGCAGTCACGGGCCATCGCGCTCGATATGGAGAGCGCCACGATCGCTGCCAACGGGTTCCGCTTCCGGGTGCCCTACGGCACGCTGCTCTGCGTGTCGGACAAGCCCCTGCATGGCGAGTTGAAGCTGCCCGGCATGGCCTCGGCGTTCTATCAGACTCAGGTCGCGCGGCACCTGAGGATCGGGATTCGCGCCATGGAACACCTGCGCGAGATGCCGCTGGAACGCATTCACAGCCGGAAATTGCGTGCTTTTGATGAAACAGCCTTCCTCTGACGCTAGGTGAAGTGGCAAAAACCCCTATTTTTAAGGCCTGCGCAGACACAAATTGTTGTGTTCCCCCGCAACATCCCGTTTAATGTCGATAATG
Organism: Litorisediminivivens sp. KMU-197; assembly: GCF_056858395.1. Lineage (NCBI taxonomy): Bacteria > Pseudomonadati > Pseudomonadota > Alphaproteobacteria > Rhodobacterales > Paracoccaceae > Litorisediminivivens > Litorisediminivivens sp. KMU-197. The sequence goes on from NZ_JBXEQG010000008.1 coordinate 89,980, forward strand.
AGGCCCAACAGCTGGGCAGACCGAAGGAGACCAGAAAATGGCAAAACCGATGACCAAGACCCAGCTCGTCGCCGCGCTGGCGGAGGAGATGGACACCGACAAGAAAGCAGCCGGTGCGGCGCTTGACGCGGTGTGCAACGTGATCACCAAGGAAGTGTCCAGCGGCGGCGCCGTGACCCTGCCGGGTGTCGGAAAATTCTATCTGCGCGAGCGTCCCGAGCGCATGGTGCGCAACCCGGCGACCGGCGAACAGTTCAAGAAAGAGGCCGATCAGGTCGTCAAGGTGACCATCGCCAAGGCGCTGAAGGACAGCGTCAACGACTGATCCGCGGGTCTACCGAATGATCGAAAGGGCGTCCCATGCGGGCGCCCTTTCCCTTTGTCAGGCGGAGCGGCTGCGCCGCGCAGGTTTGTCAGGATGGGGGCCAGCCCCCAAACCCCCGGGATACTTGCAGCCAGAAGAAGGCGCATTGCCTCGGCGCCGTCAGAGCGACGTGCAGATGTATTTCATCTCGAGGAACTCCTCAATGCCGTGGTGGCTGCCCTCGCGGCCGAGGCCGGATTGCTTGACGCCGCCGAAGGGGGCGACCTCGGTCGAGATGATGCCGGTGTTGACGCCGACGATGCCGTATTCCAGCCCCTCCTGCACGCGGGTGATGCGGGCGTAGTCGCGGGCGTAGAAGTACGATGCGAGGCCAAAGATTGTGTCGTTGGCCAGCGCGATCGCCTCTTCCTCGGTGTCGAATTTGAACAGCGGCGCGAGCGGGCCGAAGGTTTCCTCGTGCGCGACCTTCATGTCCTGGGTAACGCCGGTGGCCAGCGTCGGCTGGAAGAAGGTTCCGCCCAGATCGTGACGGTTGCCGCCGGTGATGATCTGGCCGCCCTTGTCCTGCACGTCGGTGATGTGGTCGCGGACCTTGTCCACCGCGTCCTCGTTGATCAGCGGGCCGGTGTCGGTTCCGTCCTCGAGGCCGTCGCCGACGTTCAAGCCCTCGACCGCCGTCTTGAGCTTCTCGGCGAACTGGTCATAGACGCCCGCCTGCACGTAGATGCGGTTGGCGCAGACGCAGGTCTGGCCGTTGTTGCGGAACTTACACATCATCGCGCCCTCGACCGCCGCATCCAGATCGGCGTCGTCGAAGACGATGAAGGGCGCGTTGCCGCCCAGCTCCATCGAGCACTTCATCACCTGATCGGCGGCCTGTTTCAGCAGAATGCGGCCGACCTCGGTCGAGCCGGTGAAGGTCAGCTTGCGGACCTTTGCGTTCTCGCAGAACTCCTTGCCCACCTCGGACGAACTGGACGAGGGCACAACGTTGAAGACCCCCGCGGGGATGCCGGCGCGGTCTGCAAGCACGCCCAGCGCGATGGCCGACAGCGGGGTTTCCGCGGCGGGGCGCGACAGGAAGCTGCATCCGGCGGCCAGCGCCGGACCGGCCTTGCGGGTGATCATCGCGGTGGGAAAGTTCCACGGCGTGATCGCGGCGGCGACCCCGATCGGCTGCTTGATCACGGTGATGCGCTTGTCGCGCTGGTGGCCGGGGATGGTCTCGCCGTAGATGCGCTTGGCTTGCTCGGCGAAGAACTCGATGAAGGACGCGCCATAGGCGATCTCGCCCTTGGCCTCGGCCAGCGGCTTGCCCTGTTCGGCGGTAAGGATGGTGCCGAGGTCGTCCTGATGCTCCACCATCAGGTCGAACCACTTGCGCAGCACCTGCGCGCGCTCCTTGCCGGTCCAGTCGGCCCAGTCCTTCTGCGCGGCATGGGCGGCGTCGATGGCACGGGCGATCTGGTCACGGCTGAGGTCGGCCACCTGCGCGATCACGTCGCCCCGGGCCGGATTGGTGACGTCGAAGGTGCCGTCGTCGCCGTCGGTCCATGTGCCGTTCACATAGGCGCGGGTTTCCAGAAGCGACGGGTCGTTCAGGTGCGATTTCAGGTCTGTCTGCTGGTCGAGCATGGGTTCTTTCCCCCGTTGGTATGAGCCGTGTCTGTCGTGACAGATAGCCCCTTGCCACATGACGGCAAATGCGCGTATCTGGACGCGGACCGGGGCGATGGCGTCGCCCCATGCGGTCCGTTCCCAACAGTCCTGTACGCCGGGACCTTTCTTTGACGAGGAGGGTCGCTATGACTGCACGTCCGGATTTCTATCGGTTTCACAATGGCGAGAAGGCCGCTCTGCAATTCGCGGATGCGGAATACGAGGCGCGGCTTTCGGGCCTGCGCAAGCGCATGGCAGAGGCGGGCTGCGAGGCGGCCGTCCTGACCTCGATGCACAATGTCAGCTATTATTCCGGCTTCACCTATTGCGCCTTCGGGCGGCCCTACGCGGTGGTGGTGACGTCCGAGGTCAGCGTGACGATCAGCGCCGGCATCGACGCCGGCCAACCATGGCGGCGCTGCTACGGTGACAACATCACCTATACCGACTGGCAGCGCGACAATTACTGGCGGGCGATCCTGTCGGTCACCGGGCCGGGCAAGGCCGTGGGGTACGAGAGCGATCACCTGACGCTGCTGCAGAAGGGCAAGCTGGAAGCGTTCCTCAAGCCGTCGCAGATGGTCGACCTCTACGAAACCACCATGCGCCAGCGGATGATGAAAAGCGCCGCCGAGATCGAACTGATCCGCGCCGGGGCCGCCGTGGCCGACGTCGGCGGCTACGCGATCCGCGACGCCGTCAAGGAGGGCGTGCGCGAGATTGACGTGGCGATGGCTGGGCGTGACGCCATGGAGCTGGAGATCGCCAAGCGCTTTCCGGATGCCGAGTACCGCGACACCTGGGTATGGTTCCAGTCGGGGATTAACACCGACGGGGCGCACAACCCGGTGACATCGCGCAAGCTGGAGCGCGGCGATATCCTGTCGCTGAACACCTTCCCGATGATCTCGGGCTACTACACCGCGCTGGAACGGACGATGTTCGTGGGCGAGGTGGACGATGCCTCGCGCCGGATCTGGGAGGCCAACGTCGGCGCGCATGAACTGGGGATCTCGGCCCTGAAGCCGGGGGCGAGTTGCGCCGAGGTGACCGAGGCGGTCAACCGCTTCTTCGAAGAGCGCGACCTGCTGCAGTACCGCACTTTTGGCTATGGCCACAGCTTCGGGGTGCTGAGCCACTACTACGGGCGCGAGGCCGGGCTGGAGCTGCGCGAGGACATCGACACGGTGCTGGAGCCGGGGATGGTGATTTCGATGGAGCCGATGCTGACCATCGGCGAGGGCAATCCCGGTGCCGGGGGCTATCGCGAACACGATATCCTCATCATCACCGAGGACGGCAACGAGAACATCACCGGCTATCCCTACGGGCCGGAGTTCAACGTCGTCGGTTAAAAGACGGGCGCCCCGGACCTGATCCGGGGCCTCAGCTCACGCTGGCCATGAGGTGCTGGGTCAGGCCCGGGACCGCGTTCTGTGAAAGGGCCGGCGTCGTCAGCCCATATGGCCCATGCGTGCGCGGGCCTTGCCGCGTTCGAGGCCCAGCTGCCGTTCACGCCAGATGATCAGCGCGCCGGCGGCCATGACCACGCAGGATCCGATCACCGTGGCGATGGTCGGGATCTCCGCGAAAAGCACGTAGCCCGCCACCACCGCGAACAGCATCGAGGCATATTCGAAGGGCGCCAGCACCGACGCCGGGGCAAAGCGGTAGGACGAGGTCAGCAGGATCTGCCCGACGCCGCCGATCAGCCCGGCGGCGATCAGCATCGCGGTCTCGCGCGGCGTCGGAACGGCCCAGCCGAAGGGCAGGGTGAACAGCGAAAACAGCGCCGCCGTCAGCATGAAGTAGAACACCACCGCGGCCGCGTGCTCTGTCTGGACCAGGCGGCGGATATGCACCTGAGCCAGCGACCGGAAGGCCGCCGCCGCCAGCATGATAAGCGCGCCGGTGGTGGCCGCGCGCTCGGCCGTGCCGTCGAAGCTCAGTTGCGGCCAGAGGATGATGATCACGCCCACCAGCCCGATGCCCACGGCGGTCAGGCGGAAGGCACGGATGCGCTCTCCCAGCAGCAGGGCGGCAAGGATCACCGTGATGATCGGTGCGGCAAAGCCGATGGCGGTGACCTCGGGCAGGGGCAGCAGGCCCAGCGCGGCAAAGCCCAGCCCCATCGCCGACACCCCGATCAGCCCGCGCCACACGTGTCCCATCGGGTTGCTGGTGCGCAGCCCGGTGCGCAATTCCCCCCGCCAGAGCAGCCAGACCAGGATCACCGGGATCGAAAACGCCGCGCGGAAGAACACCGCTTCACCCGGCGGCACCGCCTCGGCGGTGGCCTTGATGAGAACGGCCATGATGGTGAAAAGGGCAAGCGCCGATAATTTGAGCGCGATGCCGCGACTGATGTGCATTCCTGCAACCTGCGCTTTTGTCCTGCCGAGAGTCAATTGCACCGCGCGCATGGCCGCTATGCAACCCCCGACGCTGTCGTAAGGCCGAGCGAAAACCACCGGGGCCTCCGGCGCGCGTTTTCCTGAGCAGGATAAAGCGGCACTGGTTCGCGGCAGGACATGAGGTGTATCACCGTGATACAGCCGGATCGAGTGTCGATGAGATTTTTTGCCCGCCAGTCCCAAGGATCGTCTGCCGTGCCGCGTCATACCCCTGACATGCGCGACACGGTTAGCATCGAGACACTGGCCCTGCAGGCGGCGGGCGGCGAACGCGAGGCCTTCTCGCGGTTGCTGACGCTGGTCTACGACCGCATCTTCGCGATGGCCTTCCGGCTGACCGGATCGCGGGCCGAGGCCGAGGACCTGACACAGGACCTCTGTGCTGCTCTGCCCGACAAGCTGCGCGCGTTCGACGGGCGGGCGCGGCTGACCACCTGGCTCTATCGCGTGGTGGTCAACGCCGCGCATGACCGGCGGCGGCGCAACGCGTCTTTCGCTCGCGCCGCCGCGGGCTGGGGCGATGTGGAACTGGCGCGCCGCGCCGAGGCGGAAGAGGCCGAGACGCAACTGGGATGGCTGGCGAAGGCGATGCAGGCCCTGCCCGAAGACCTGCGCGAAACGCTGGTGCTGGTGCTGGAGCCGCTGACCCATGCCGAGGTGGCCGAGATTCAGGGCCTGTCTGAAGGCACCGTCAGCTGGCGCATGTCGGAAATACGCAGGCGCCTGAAAGCGCTGAAGGAGGCTGAGCAATGAGCGACGATCTCGACAAGCTGGCGCAGGCCATGCGCGCGGCGACGCCGTCGCCCGATGCGGACCGTAAAGCCCGCAACATCGCCGAAGCGGAAAAAATCTTCGCCGACGCCCAAGGATCGCGGGATGTCACCCGTCCTACTTCTGAGCGCCCGATCAGGGGCGCCTTCATGTCAGGAGTATTTGCGATGCTGAATTCCCTCTCACCCCGCGCCGCGCTGGGCGCTTCGACTGCGATTGCCCTCTTGGCCGTCATCACCGTGGCGCCGATGCTGGACATGGACGATGTGTCGCGGACACAGGCACGAGCTCCGGCGCCGGCATTGGATCCTGCCACAGCCCCAGCCCCGGCCGAGGTCGCCGTCGACGCCCTCGGCGAAAGCAGGGCTGACGTGGACGCGACCGCGCGCGGAAACGCCAAGCCACTGGCCGACGTGGCGACATCGCAACCCACGGGCGGCATGGTGAAAATGGCCGCGCCCGAGGCGGAAAGCTACGCTGCTCCGCAGAGGAAGCGCGCCCTGCCCAGCGCCCCGACTGTCGCCGAGCCGATGATCGTCCGGCCCGAAGCCGACACCGAAGCCTACCCCGAGGCGCAGACCAACCCTCTGAAGGTCACCGCCGAGGACCCGGTTTCGACCTTTTCCATCGACGTCGACACCGCCGGCTGGTCGGTGTTGCGCAGCATGCTTGAAAACGGGCAGCTGCCCGACAAGGACACCGTGCGGATCGAGGAAATGGTGAATTACTTCCCCTACGACTACCCCGCGCCTGATGGCGACGCAGCCTTCCACGCCGGGGTGACGGTGGCCGACACGCCTTGGAACGACGGCACCAGATTGGTGCATATCGGCATTCAGGGCGCGCTGCCCGTTGTCGAGGATCGGCCGCCGCTGAACCTCGTGTTTCTCGTCGACGTTTCGGGGTCGATGGCCGATCCGAACAAGCTGCCGCTGCTCAAGCAATCGCTGCGGCTCATGCTGGGTGAACTGCGTCCCGAGGACGAGGTGGCCATCGTCACCTATGCCGGCCACGCCGGCGTGGCGCTGGAGCCGACCCAAGCCGCAGAGCGCGAAACCATCCTCGCCGCGCTTGACGCGCTGGGCGCGGGCGGCGGCACCGCCGGGGCGCAGGGGATCGAAACCGCCTATGCCATGGCAGACCGCATGACCGAAGAGGGCGAGATCGGCCGCGTCCTGCTGGCCACTGACGGTGATTTCAACATCGGCGTGCACGACCCCGAGGCGCTGAAGGACCTGATCGCCGGGAAACGGGACAGCGGCACCTATCTGTCCGTGCTGGGCTTCGGTCGCGGCAACCTCGATGACACCACGATGCAGGCCCTGGCGCAGAACGGCAACGGACAGGCGGCCTATATCGACACCCTCAGCGAGGCGCAGAAGGTGCTGGTGGACCAGCTCACCGGCGCGCTGTTCCCGATCGCCAACGACGTCAAGATACAGATCGAGTTCAATCCCGCGCAGGTCGCCGAGTACCGGCTGATTGGCTACGAGACCCGCAGCCTGCGCCGCGAGGACTTCAACAACGACAAGGTCGATGCGGGCGACATCGGTGCGGGTCATCAGGTGACGGCACTCTACGAGGTGACGCCGGTGGGGTCCGAGGCGCGGCTGACCGACCCGCTTCGCTATCAGGCGGCGCCCGAAGGCGCGGACAGCGACGAACTCGGCCTTCTTCGCCTGCGCTACAAGGCCCCCGGCGAAGGCGCAAGCCGACTGATCGAGACACCGATCACCGAAGGAGGAGAGGTCACGGCGGACATGCGTTTCGCCTTTGCCATCGCCGGCTTCGGTCAGGTCCTGAGGGGCGGCGATTACCTTGGTGACTGGTCGATCGGTGACGCCATTGCGCTGGCCAGCGGCGCCAAGGGCACGGACGCCTACGGCTACCGGGCCGAGGCCGTGCGCCTGATGCGGCTGGCCGAGACCCTCACACGCTAGGGCAGGGATGGGTCACCCCGGCGCCTGACGGCCCCGAAACGACCCATCCTACCTCACCCTCCGGAAAACGCCACGGAAGCGCCGCGTTCGACCATATGCGCCAGTTCGGTGGCGTCCCAGTTGGTCAGCCGCACGCAACCGTGGCTCTGGCTCTGGAACAGCGAGGCGGGCTCTGGCGTGCCGTGGATACCGTAAGTGGGTTTCGACAGGTCGATCCAGACTGATCCCACAGGCCCGTTCGGCCCCGGCGGCAGGGTCAGCGGTTCGGTGTTGTCGCCCTGCTGGAAGTTCTCGTCAGGGCGGTAGGAATAGGTCGGATCGATGGCGATGGCCTCAACCTCGTGGGTGCCCGACGGCGAGGGCAGCTCGGCCGAGCCCACCGTCGCTGGATAATTCGCCACCATCATCCCATTGGCGTCGAAGGCCGCCACCCGGCCCACATCCTTGCGCACCTCGATCCGCGTGACCGTGGCGGACTTGCGATCGCCCGGCGCAGCGACGGTGATCGTGTCACCCATGGCGAAACTGGAACCGCCGTTCAGGCTGCGCAGGAAATCCTCGTCCATGTGAAAACGCTCGGCCAGCTTCTCGGGCACGCTGGTGTACCCCATCTGGTCCAGTTCCGCGAGCTTGGCGTAGTCTTCGGGCAATGGGTCCGAAAGCCCCGATACATCGTCCTCGGTGATCGTATAGGACTGCAACACCGCATCATGCCCGGGTCCCCCCAGCGCCTGCCACACTTCGCCGTCCATGACACCGTCCGGGTTCAGCCCTTCGCGCGTTTCGAACGCCTTGATCGCGCTTTCCGACATCGGCCCCCGCCAGCCGTCGATGATGCCCGGGCTGATCCCGTCGCGGTCAAGCAGCACCTGCACGACAACGGCGATGGACGATTGCCCTTCGGGCAAAGGACCACCGTCATAGGTGGCCGCCTCGATGCTTGCGGGGCTGGGCTGCGACAGGGCGGCAAAAGGCGCCAGGATGAGGGCGGTGGCATAAAGATATGTTTTCATGTCTTTCTAACCGCGCAAGCCACGGCCGGTTCCCGGCCCGGTGGGCAATCGTCACCCGGGTGTCGTCCCGGCAGATGGGGCAAGGGCCCCCGATCCGCCGCTTCCGCTTGGCGTCTCGGCCAAAGGCTGGCACTGTGGCCGCAAAGCAGGAGGAGGCCCAGACATGTCCGTCACCCGGATCCGCCACAACATGGACCACTGGCAAGAGCGCGTCGACCTCGCCGCCGCCTTTCGCTGGACCGTCCGGCTGAACATGCACGAGGCAGTGGCCAACCACTTCAGCCTCGCCATCGACGACGCCGGCACGCGGTTCCTGATGAACCCCAACCAGATGCATTTCGCCCGCATCAAGGCCAGCGACCTGATCGAGGTCGACGCGAACGACCCTGCCGCGATGGAAGGCCCGGACGCACCCGATCCCACCGCCTGGGGGCTGCACGGCGGGCTCCACCGCCATTGCCCGCACGCCCGCTGTGCCATGCACGTGCATTCGGTCTTTGCCACCGTGTTGGCCAGCCTTGCCGACAGCCGCCTGCTGCCGATCGACCAGAACTGCGCCACCTTCTTCAATCGCTACGTGATCGACGAAGGCTATGGCGGGCTGGCCTTCGAGGACGAGGGCGAGCGCTGCGCGCAACTGTTTTCGGACCCGAAGCAGAAGGTGATGATCATGGGCAATCACGGCGTCATGGTGATCGGCGAAACCGTGGCCGAGACCTTCAATCGCCTCTACTATTTCGAACGCGCCGCCGAAACCTATATCCGCGCGCTCCAGACCGGGCAGAAACTGCGCGTCCTGTCCGATGAGGTCGCCGAGAAGGTCGCCAGCGAGGTCGAAGCCTACCCCGAGCAGGACCTGCGCCATTTCGCGGAACTCAAGGCGATCCTCGACGGCGAGGGCTCGGACTACGCGGCATGAGCCTCGCCCGCTTCCTGACGGCACAAGAGAACACCTGGCCACAAGCGCTGGCCGAGTTGCGGGCCGGCCGCAAGCGGAGCCACTGGATGTGGTTCATCTTCCCGCAACTGGCCGCTCTCGGCCGCTCGGCCACGGCAAAACACTACGGCCTTGCCGATCTGGCCGAGGCTAAGACCTACGCGGCACACAACGTCCTCGGCCCGCGCCTGCGCGAGGCCGGCGAGGCGATACTCGGCCACCCCGACCGCGCGGCAGAGGACATCATGGGCCACGTCGACGCGCTCAAGCTGCGGTCCTGCGCGACGCTGTTCGAGCGCGCCGATCCGGTGACGAACGTGCACCGGCGTCTGATCGCGACCTTCTATGACGGCACCCGCTGCCCGCTGACCCTGTCCGAACTAAGCGGTTGACGGGCGCGAGACCGGGTAAGGGATATCTTTCGTGCCCGGTCCCTGTCTGGTTCGCGATTTCCCCGAGGTGGCAACGTCTCCCGACCGGCCGAAAACCGTTGAATCTCCCTGAACCGACGATCGGTTGAGCCTGTCACTCGAAAGGGGCCGCGCAGCGCGGCATCAAGCCCCGGAAAAAAAGCAACCCGCGAGGGCCTCGCAGGTTGCTTCCGTATCAAACCGTGCTCGTCAGATCGGTCGGATCAGTCCGCGCCGCGGACCGGGATCGCCGCGCTGGGATCGGGGTGGAAGGTTCTTTGAACAAACCAAGCACCCACTGCCAAACCGATACCGATCATGTCGGTGATCCCGCCACCTTCGATCATGAAGAGCGCCGCGAGGATCAGCGCCAGCCGGATGAACCAGGCAGAGCGCCCGCCCATGAACCAGCCCTGCACGCCGCCCGACAGCAGGAACACCCCGACGATTGCGGTCGCCCCGGCCCTGAGGATTTCGAACCAAGTGCCTTCCATGAGCAGTGCACCATTGTAGAAGAACATGAAGGGCACGATGAAGGCGGCGATGCCAATCTTGAAGCTGGCGACCGAGGTCTCCATCGGATTGGCCCCGGATATGCCCGCCGCCGCGTAACTGGCCAGGGCCACAGGTGGCGTGATGGCCGAGAGCACCGCGAAGTAAAAGACGAAGAAGTGTGCCGTCAGTTGCGGAATGCCAAGTTGCACAAGGCCCGGCGCCACCACCGAGGCCGCCACGGCATAGGCCGCCGTCGTCGGCATCCCCATACCCAGCAGGATCGCGATGCACATGGCGAAGAACAGCGCCAGAAGCTGCGAGGCCTCAGCCAATCCCAGCAGCAGCGCCGAGAACCGCGCGCCCACGCCTGTCAGGCTGATGACACCGACGATGATACCGGCGCAGGCGCAGACCGCGATGATCTGGATCGACATGATCCCGGCCAGTTCGAAGGCCTTGAAGATGCCCTTGGGTCCCATGCGGAATGGCGTGAGCCACGACACCACCGCCGCCGCGACGGTGGCCAGCGTACCGGCACGGATCACCGAATAACCCATGAAGAGCGCGACGATCAGGATGATGATCGGGATGAAAAGATAGACCTGCCGGATCATCTTGTTGAACTTCGGCAGCTCGTCTTCCTTCATGCCGCGCATGCCCAGCTTGGCCGCTTCGAAATCCACCATGAAGTAGACGCTGACAAAGTAGAGGACGGCCGGGATGATTGCCGCGATGGCAATCTCCTGGTAGGGAATGCCGGTGATCTCGGCCATGATGAAGGCGCCGGCCCCCATGATCGGCGGCATGATCTGCCCACCGGTCGAGGCCGCGGCCTCGACCGCGCCCGAGGTCTTCTTGTGGTACCCAACCTTCTTCATCAGCGGGATGGTCAGTGATCCTGTCGCCACGACGTTGCCCGCAGAGGTCCCGTTGATCATCCCCATGAGGCCGGAGGCGAAGATGGCCACCTTGGCGGGGCCCCCCCGTGCGCGCCCCGCCGCTGCGAAGGCGAAGTTGACGAAGTAGTCGCCCACCTTCGACGCCTGCAAAAAGGCCGCGAAGATGATGAACAGGATGATGTAGGTCGAAGAGACCGCCGTGGTTGGCCCCAGGATCCCGGCATCCGAATAGACATGGCCAAAGAACCGCTTCCAGGTATAAGGCTGATCGACGGCCAGAATGCCGGGCAGCATATGCGCGGTGAAGGTATAGACCAGAAAGATGCCGGTGATGATGACCAGCGCAAGCCCCGCCACGCGCCGCGTCAGCTCCAGGATCAGCGCCGATCCTGCGGTGGCGGCAAAAGCCACGCCAATCGGGACGAAGGGGGTGCCGACCGAATTGCGGGCGGCTGTCGCGTAGATCGGGATCAGGTAGCAGGCCACCGCGATTCCGCACAGCGCAAGCAGGATGTCGGAGGCGCGAAACCGGCTCCGCGGTGCCTGTTCCAGCCAGCCAAGCACGATGCCGCCGAAGGTCGCAACCAGCAAGGGCAGGCCGAAGAACCACAGCTCTTGTGAATAGATCGGTGTGCCCGGAAAGGCGGGCCATGTGGTCAGGCCGCCCATTTCCGGCAGGTCGCCGCTGGCAACCTGCATGGCGAAGTAGATCGTCGTTCCGATGGCCACCAGCGCGGGCAGCATCAGCGCGAAAGACAGTTTTTGCAGCAGCCCGCCAGTGCCGTCGACCGGGTCGTCGCGGAAGGCGGCGGCGTGAAACAGCAGAAACCCGAGGCCAAGCGCCCCGGCAATGTGAACGATGCGGAAATTCCAGGTTTCCATCGGGAAGGTCGGCAGAAACGGAATTTCGATGCCGGTCCAGTCCGAGATCGACAGCCCGTTCAGCGCGGCCATGTGGAACAGCGCGTAAATCGCGGCCATGGTCGCAATGACCTGAAACCGCCAGCCTTCGAACAGGCGCCGATTGGCCTCGGCCGGTTCGTCGTCGACGCCCTCGGCGATCAGATGCTCGTCGTCGGTCGCGGTCTCATGTGTCATCCGCTCTTCTCCCCAAGTGCGCTGAATGCTGGATGGAATTCCGGTGTGGTCCGGAGGCGCAAAGCCCCCGGACCGCCGCGGCGCAGCGGCGCCGCAGGCAGGTTTATTTGCCGTGGATCATGTCGTCGGCGATGTCAGCGCCGGCGTTTTCCTTGAACCACTTGGCCGCGCCCGGGTGCCACATGAGAACCTTGTTCTTGTCCCAGTTCTCGGGAACCGTCGACGCGGCGGCCTTGTGGATGCCCTTCATCCGCTCGTTGTCGGACATCACGACATCGACGACGGCTTCGACGAAGCTTTCCGGCAGATCGCAGTTGGCAATCGCGAAGTTCCACATCGAAACCGAGCGCGCCGGGGCTTCCAGCGTGGTATAGGTATCGGCCGCGATATCGAACTCGGACACCGGGTAGGCTTCCATGATCTTGGCCTGCTCTTCCTCGGTGAACTCGATGATGTTCACGTCGGTCTGCACCTCAAGCTGGCTGACGGCAGGGACCGGCACGCCGGCGGCAAAGGCGATCACGTCCAGCAGACCGTCCTGCAACTGGCCGCCGAGGTCCGACCAGCCGCCGTTGCGACGCTCGAAGTTGACGCCCAGCGTTTCCATCATGCGCGGGAAGTAGGTGTCCGAGGTCGAGCCCGCGGGGCCGAAGCCGATGCGCGCGCCGTCCGGGATCTCGGAAACCGAGGTGATGCCGGACGAGGCCAGCGCGGTCACGCTGAACGGGGTCTGGTACATCGGGAACATCGCGCAGGCGCCGGTCATCTGCAGGCCGGGCGCGATCGGGTTGGTGCCGTTCAGCGATTCCGCCGCCGGGCCCATGGTGGTCATGCCGAACTGGGCGTCGCCGGTGTGGACCAGCGCCATGTTCTGCATCGGGCCGCCGGTCACTTCGCCGCCGCCGGAAATGCCCAGCTCTTCGGCCACCAGGTTGGCCCAGCCGGAGCCATAGGCGAAATACGTGCCACCCTGCGAGGCAGTGCCCACGGTAAAGCTGTCGGGCCAGCCGGTCCGGTCGACGTGCGATTCGGCGAACGCGGGCACAGCAAAGCTGGCCGCGACGATGGCGGTGATTGAAAGTGCTTTCATGATTTCCTCCCAAAACGCGGGTCCTGCCCGCTTGCTCATGAACGTTCGCGTCAAGGCAAACGTTGACGAGTGGGGTACAGGTCGCCATGCAATGCAACAACGAATTTTGTCGGTAATCCGAAATCTTCCCCGGCGCCGGAAGGTTTCTTGGGTGGCTTCGGTGACAAGTCCACGGGATCTTGTGTCAACTCCGACCCGCTCAATCGTCGACACTGAAATCGTCGCGGCTCAGCCCGTATCGCTGCATCTTGTCATACAGCGTCTTGCGGCCGATCCCGAGCGATTCGTAGACCTCCTTGATCCGTCCGTCGTGGGCGGCCATGGCCGCCGAGATCAGCGCCTTTTCATAGGTCGCCATCAAATCGGCCAGCGTTTCATCCGGCGACGTATCGACATCCGGCGGTGCCGACAGCCCCAGCACAAAGCGCTCCGCCTCGTTGCGCAGCTCGCGCACATTGCCGGGCCAGTCGCGCGCGGCCAGCGCGGCCAGCAGGTTGCCGGGCACCTCGGGCGGGATCACCTTGTAGCGCGCGCCGGCCTCGGCCACGAGGATGGGAAAGATCCGCGGAATATCGTCGCGTCGCTCGTCGAGCGCGGGAATGCGGATGGTGATCACGTTCAGCCGATAATACAGGTCCGCCCGGAACCGGCCCTGCGCCACGGCGTCTTCCAGATCGGTCTTGGCCAGCGCGATCACCCGGATATCCAGCGGGATGGCGTCGTTCGACCCCAGCCGCGTCACGGTCCGGTTGTGCAGCACATCAAGGAACTTGGCCTGAAGATGCAGCGGCATGCTGTCGATCTCATCAAGGCAGAGGATGCCGCCGCGGGCATGCTCCAGCTTGCCGAACCGGGCGCGGATCGCGCCGGGAAACGCCCCGGCCTCGTGGCCGAACAGCTCGGTTTCCATGGTGGCCTCGGGCAGGGCGGCACAGTTGATATGGACGAAATTGCCCTCCGACCGTTCGCTGATGCGATGGATGGCGCGTGCCGCGACCTCCTTGCCGCTGCCGGTCTCTCCGGTGATCAGCACATCGGCGTCGGTGGCCGCGATCGTGCGGATCTGATCGTGCAGACGTGTCATGGCACGGCTTCGGCCGACCAGCCGCGCCTCGACGATGTCGGACGACCCCACCTGACGGCGCAGGGCACGGTTTTCCAGCGTCAGGCGCCGCGCCTCGAGCGCCCTGCGGACAGAGGCAACCAGACGCGACGGCTCGAACGGTTTTTCAAGGAAATCATAGGCGCCTTCCTTGATGCAGGACACGGCAAGATCAACGTCGCCGTGACCGGTCACCAGTATGATGGGCAGGGTTGAATCGATCTCCAGCACCCGGCGCATGAGCGTGAGACCGTCCATGCCGTGCATCCGGATGTCCGACACGATGATCCCGTCGAAGGACCGGTCGAGCTTTGCCACCACCGCCTCTGCCTCGGCAAAGCAGTCGCAGGCGATGTCGGCCAGCTCGAAGGTCTGCGCGGTGGCATTGCGAAGATGATCCTCGTCGTCGACGAATAGAACCTTGGGGGCCATCACTCAGCGACCAGTCCGACGGGCACATCCGCCTTTTTCAACGTCACGACGAATTCGGCGCCGCCGTCGGCATGATTGGCCGCGCTCAGTGAGCCGCCGAAATCCTTGACGATGTTGAAAGATATCGAAAGCCCCAACCCGATGCCGCTGCCAACCTGCTTGGTCGTGAAAAACGGCTCGAAAATAAGTTCTTCCTCGTTCTCGGGCAAGCCGGTGCCGCAGTCGCGCACGCGCAATTCGACACTGTCCTCATGCTCGCTGGTCGTGATCTCGACAACGCGCCGCGCCTGATCCTGCATCGCGTCGATGGCGTTCGTCAGGACGTTGACAAGCACCTGCTGCAACCGAAGCCGCCCGCCGATGGCCCAGATCTCCGCGTCCGGCCGGTGAAACACGATCTCAGCCGCGTGCCGGCGCGTGTGCGGCTGGACCAGTTCAACCGCCTCGGCGATCACCTCGCTGACCGGGATCGGGCTCAGTTGGTCGCCGGGACGGCGGGCAAAGTTTCGTAGATGCGCCGATATGCGCGCGACGCGGTCGATCATCTTGGAGATGTGCGAAATATTGGCGCCGACCTCGTCATAGCGCTGCCGCTTCAGGTACTGCGTGGCGTTCTCGGCGTAGGATTTGATCCCTGCAAGCGGCTGGTTGATCTCATGCGACAGCGCCGCCGACATCTGGCCCAGGGCCGCCAGCTTGCCGGCCTGGATCAGCTCGGTCTGGGTCTTGCGCAACTGGACCTCGGCTGCCTTGCGCTCCTCGATCTCGCTGCGCAGGCTGGTATTGGCCGCGTCGAGATCGGCGGTCCTCTCGCGCACCATCAGTTCCAGCGTCTTCCTCTGGCTGCGTTCATTTTCGATCCGTTCGGCCACCCGCGCGCGGCGTTGGATAAGCGTCAGCATCGCGAGGGTCAGCACCAATACGATCAGACCCCAGGTCCCCAGCGCGATCAAAGCCTTGATCTGGATCTGCCGCATGGGCTGCAGCACAGTGGCGTGCCACCCCGGCAGGATCAGCGGCGCACTGTCGGACAGAAACCGCCGTCCCGCGCCGGGCTCGCCCAGCAACACCTCGACATGCCGGTCGCCACCCCCGGTGACGGAAAACGACAGGTGCTGCAGGACCGACAGCGGAAACTGGCGCGTTTCCTCGATCTGCTGCCTGATCCCGTCGCCGAGAGGCTCAAGCGCGCGAAGCCGCAGGGTTTCGTCCGTGGACAGGAAGATGACCCCGTTGGGATCGGAAACAAAGATCTCGCGGTCATTGGCCCGCCAGAGGGTTTCGAGCGGATCGACCGGGATCTTCACCGCCAGCACTCCGATCACCTTGATGCCGTCGAGGATGGGCGCCGAAAAGAAGAACCCGCGTTCGCCGGACATCGTGCCCAAGGCATGATACCGCGCGTTCTCGCCCGACGCGGCGCGCTGGAAATAGGGCCTGTAGTCGAAGCTTTCGCCGATGAAGCTCCACTCCTTGCGATAGTTGCTGGCGGCGATTGTCCGGCCTGACAGGTCCATCACATAGACCTCCGAGGCATTGACCGCGAGTGCGAGGTGCCGGAGCTTCTCGTTGATGAACGGCACCAGCCCGGAATTGGACGGATCCTTCAACAACTCGCGGAACTGCCGGTCGCCTGCGATCAGCGCTGGAATGGGATCATACCGGCCGATCGTCTGATTGATGGTGCCGGTGACAAGCCGCAGGTCAACCTTGCCGTCGTCAGTGGCGCGGCTTACGAAAATCGCCTCGACCCGCGCATAGGAGGCCAGGCCGAGTGCAAGGCACAGAACGCAAAGCATCAGGACAATCGCTGTCGCCTTGCGCGCGCTTCCCTGATTGGCGCCGGGCTTCGTCATGGGGCAAGAGCCTATCGCCATTACCCGGAACATGGAAGAAGCTGCAGGCGCGGATGGCAGGTGGGTCGGTTATGGGTCCTCCCATCTGCCACGGTCCGTCACATCGCCAACCAGACGTCGGCGCCATGGTTTTGCGCACAAGCCGGTGCTCGAAAGCGGCGATCCTGTGGTCCGCTCAGGACGCTGTCACCAAGGCGCACACGGTCTACGTGTTTGATCCAACCGCTCTTCGTTTTTTTTTCCACGCAGGGCACGGCACACAAATGCAAGAATTTTCATCCCGATGCCGGGCCCATGAGGGATATAAACATGCGATATATTCAATTTTTTTGGTCGCCGTTGCGGCGACAGTGGTTCTTTCGACTTTTCAATCTGCACAGGCGGACGAGGCTGCGGACACTGAGGCCGTGCGCCAAGCAAACGCAGCGTTCCTCGAAACGGCCGGGACGGGCGATATAGACGCCCTGTCCGAGCTGTGGCGGCAAGAGGACTATGTGCGCGCCATCCATCCTTTCCGCCCGATTGACGAAGGCTGGGACGAGGTGCGCGAGGGTTTCTCAACGCTGTTCGGGATTTTCCCGGAACTGTCTTCCGTGATGGCCGAACCGCACATCCGGGTGGTCGGTGACGTTGCATGGGTTTCGGGCCTCGAGGACTTCATGGGGGTTACGTCCTCGGGCGATGTGATTGAAGTGACACTGCGCACCGGCCGCATCTTCGAGCGGGATGGCGACGGTTGGCTTGTCGTGCATCACCAAGTCTCGCCACCGCCCGACGAGTAGGGGGCGCTTCGCTCAACAGCCGCGCAGCACCCCTTCGCCAGCCACGCGGCCATCACGCCCCGGCTCACTTCGCGCCAGGCCATGTGTCCGACAGACGGAAGCCGCCCGGCCAGGGGTCGTCGGGGTCAAGCATGTGCTGGTGCGTTCCGGTAATCCACGCCTGCCCGGTGATCGCCGGAAGGATCGCAGGCCGGTCGCCGACATTGCTCGTGCCGAGGATCTCGCCCTCGAAACGGGACCCGATCACCGATGTGGCGGCAAAACGGTCGCCGGCCCGCATCTGGCCGGTGGCATGCAGCACCGCCATCCGCGCCGAGACGCCGGTGCCGGTGGGCGACCGGTCGATCTTGCCGGGCTTGATGGCGACGGCATTGCAGGCTTCGGGCACCGGGCCGCTGCGGTCCACCGGCCCGGCGAACTGGCAGAACGAGATGTGGTTCCAGCCTTTGCGCGCCGGGTGGGTGAAGCCCAGTTGCGCGTTGGCCGCATCGGTGATCTGCGCGCCGGTGACGGCCAGGTCGCGGGCTTCATCCGCGGTCAGCGAAAACCCCAGCGCCTGCGCGTCGACGATCACGAAACTGTCGCCGCCGAAGGCGGTGTCGACGGTCAGCGTGCCGACCCCCTCGACCTCGAGCGGCGCCTGAAGCCGGTCGGCGAAGGACGGCAGGTTGTGCACCGTCACGCTGCACACCTTTCCGTCGCGGCATTCGGCGGTCACCCGCACCAGCCCGCCCGGCGCCTCCAGCAGCAGCTCGGTCTCGGGCTCCTGCATCTCGAGGATGCCGGTTTCAAGCAGCACCGTGGTCACGCACATCGCGTTCGATCCCGACATCGGCGGCGTGTCCTCGGGCTCCATGATCAGAAAACCCGCCTGCGCCCGCGGATCCTTTGGCGGGACCAACAGGTTGACGTGCCGAAACACACCGCCGCGCGGTTCGTTCAGCATGAAGGCCCGCAAACGCTGGTCGCGCGCCAGCCAGCTCCGTTGCTCCCACAGGGTTGCGCCCGGCGGCGGCGTGACGCCGCCGGTGATGACATCGCCGACCTCGCCGCCCGCATGGGCCGAGACGGTGTGAATGATACGTTCGCTTCTCATGCTGGCGACATTGCTCCGGATACTCACGCCGCGCAAGATCAGCCCGGACGTAACCCTGTCTCGACCAGCATGCCGCGTCGTTTGGCCTCGTAGTAGTAACCGCGCGCGTACCATTTGATCGCTGCGGTCTCGCTGCCGTTGGCCAGAAGCCATGCCCCGCGCAGGTACTTCACCGCGTATTGCAGATTGGTATCGGCATCCAGCAGGTCCGAGGGCTTGCCGCGGAACCCCATGGTCCGCGCCGTGGCGGGCAGGATCTGCAACAGCCCCCAGTACGGTCCGTTGCGGGCCTTGGGCCGGTGCGTGCTTTCGCGGATCGCCAGCTTGTGCACCAGCGTGCGCGGCACCCTGTAGTGATCCGCCCAGCGGTTGATCTTGGCACGCAACGCCGGCGTCTCGTTGGGAAAGAGCGGCGGGTCATAGGCTGCCGGCTCGGGATGTGCCTCGGGCTGGCGGGCACAGCCGGCCGAAGCGGCAAGCGCGCCGAGGATGACGGCGCGGCGGGTCGGGTTGAACATGAAACGACTCATGGCAGTGAACGTTGGCAGGACCCTAGCGACAGGTCGCGGCCGGCACATCCCGGCGTGTTCCGCTTCGGCGAAAGCTGGCCGAAAGGCTTGATTGTCCCGCCCCCGCACGGCACAGCTGTGCCCATGACACGCACGCTGCTTTCCTTCGGCCACGGCTATTCCGCCCGCGCCCTGACGCGCCTTCTGCTGCCGCTGGGCTGGCGGGTGATCGGCACCACCCGGTCGCGCGACAAGCTGGCCGCGCTCGAAGCCACCGGGGTCGAGGCGCGGCTCTTTCCCGGCGACGACCTCGGCGCCGACATCGCGGCCGCCAGCCACCTGCTGACCTCCGCCGCGCCCACCGCCGAAGGCGACCCGGTGCTGGACGCGCTCGGCCCGCAGATCGCCGCGGCCTCCTTTGACTGGGCGGGCTACCTTTCGACCACCGGCGTCTACGGCGATCATGGCGGCGGCTGGGTCGATGAGACCACGCCGCTCACGCCCTCGACCCGCCGTGGCCAGTGGCGCAAGCAGGCGGAAGAGGCGTGGTCCGCCATTCCGGGACTGCCGCTGCACATCTTCCGGCTTGCGGGCATCTACGGGCCGGGCCGGGGGCCTTTCGCCAAGGTCCGTGCGGGCACCGCGCGACGGATCATCAAGCCGGGACAGGTGTTCAGCCGCATCCATGTCGACGATATCGCGCAGGTCGTGGCCGCCTCCATCGCGCGGCCCAACCCCGGTGCGGTCTACAACCTCTGCGACGATGACCCTGCGCCGCCGCAGGAGGTGATCGCCTTCGCCGCCGAGTTGCTGGGCGTGCCCGTCCCCGAGGCCGTGCCCTTCGAGAAGGCCGAGATGACCCCCATGGCCCGCAGCTTCTATGCCGAAAGCAAACGGGTGCGGAACGACCGCATCAAGGACGAGCTTGGCATCACGCTGAAGTACCCGGATTTCCGCACCACCCTGCGCGCCATGCTGGCAGAGGAACAGGACTCCGCCTGAGCCACCCCGCGCGGAATCAAGGCCGCAGGCCGCCGCGCAATTGCCGACCCTCCCCAACGGGGAGGCAATATGGCAACGAAGTACAACGTGCTGAGCTTCTACGGCAACTGGATGATCAAGTGGCCTTCACAAACGTCGGTTCGCCTCCCCGAGGGCCGGCAATTTCCCGGCTCCGCGCCCAGCCGAACCCCTTGAAACATCCACCGGATCCGCCCCGATCTTTGGCTAGGCTACCCGACGCCCAAGGCGCAGCACCCCCCGTGCGGAATCAAGGCCGAAGGCCGCCGCGCATCGCCGGGCCGCAGCACGCGCACGGCGATATGGCTGATGGACGCCTGAACATCTCAGGGTCTACGGGAAGGCAGGAACCAAGTGGCCTCCACACAAGCCGGATCGCCGCACCACGGCCCGCCGACGCGCGGCCCATCGCTTTACTGAGTCTGACACATCCGCTTGATCCTGCCCGCGATCTCCGGGTCCGCCGCCAGCGTATCCGCTGCCAGCGCGCGGGCCTCGTCGATCAGTGCCTCCGGCTCCACCAGCCGCTCGACCAGCCCGAACCGCAGCGCCTCCTCCGACGAAACCTTCGCCCCGCCCATCAGGATCAGTTTCGCCCGCGCCGGTCCGACCAGCGCCGCCAGCCGCCCCGGATCCGACGGCTGCGGCAGATATCCCAGCTTCATCACCGGATAGAAGAACTTCGCCCCCGGCACCGCGATCCGCAGGTCACAGGCCAGCGCCATGCCGAAGGCCCCGCCCGCCAGCGTCCCGTTCAGCGCCGCGATGGTCAGCCCCGGCAGCGCCGCCAGCGCTCCTGACAGCCGCTCCCACAGGGGCGAGACCGCTAGCCCCGCCTTCGCCGCCTCAAGGTCGGCCCCGGCCGAAAACACCTTGCCGCGCCCGGTCAGCACAAGGGCGCGCGCCGCGCCGGCGCTCTCGGCCACGCGACACAGCTCTTCCAGCATCTCCGGCGTCAGCGAATTGGCCTTGTCGGGCCGGTTCAGGGTCACGACCCAAAGCCCGCCGTCGCGCGAAACCTCGATCATTCCACGAGGCCCAGTTCGCGCCGCCAGTCCGCGTCACGCAATGACAGTTCTTCGCCCAGATGGGCATCGCCCTCCGGACCGGCCATCCACAGCAGCGCCTTGGCGACCCACTCGGGCGGAATGTGATCCTCCCAGTCAAGCTGGCTGACCGGGTTGATGCCGCTGGTCTTGATCTCGCGCTGCATCTGCGTGGCCACTGTGCCCGGTGACAGGCCCATGGCCCGGATGCCATGGTCGCGGCCTTCCTTGTCTGCGCACCGGGTCAGCATTGCCGCCCCGGCCTTCGACGCGCAGTAATGCGACCAGGCCTCCACCGGGCCATGCGCCGCGCCCGACGAAATCGTCAGGATCGACCCGCCGCCCTGCGCCTGCATCACCGGCATCGCCGCGCGCATGCCGTGATAGACACCCTTGAGATTTACGTCGATGGCATGGCTCCAGCCTTCAGGCTCGGACTCCGCCAAAAGCGAGATCGGCTCGATCACCCCGGCGTTGTTGATCAGCACGTCAAGCCGCCCGAAGGTTTCGATGGCAACGCGCACGGCGGCCTCGACCTCCCAGAAACGGCTGACATCGCAGGTCACCGCCAGCGCCCGGTCGGTGCCGAACTCGCCGGCCAGATCGGCGATCCGCTCCTCGCCGCGCGCCAGCAGGACGACCCGGTCGCCGGCCTCGATGAAGGCCCGCGCCGCCGCCTCACCGATGCCCCGGCTCGCGCCGGTGATCATCACGCATCTGCCATCCATAGCCATCGTCCGCACCCTCCGCGAGTTTCCGTTGCGCCCGTTGGTAGCGGCTTGGTTCCGCATCGTCCAGCGCGGTCGAAAGCCGGGCCGCAGGCTCGCCCCCCTTGACCTCACCCTGCCCGCATAAGAAGCTGCCAAGGGTATTCACATGAAAGGCGCATTGGTCATGAAATCTTGTACATCCCTTGCCGGGACGACAGCGATTGCCGTTGTCGTGCTGGCGCAGGCCGCTGCCGCGGACGTGACGCCAGAACAGGTCTGGGCGGACCTGCGCGGCTACATGGAAAGCTACGGCTACACCGTCGAGGCCACGGAAACGATGTCCGGCGATGCGCTGACCGTCAGCGACATCAAGATGACCATGACGATCCCCGAGGAAGACGCCAAGGTCGACATGACCCTGCCGTCGATGACCCTCACCGCCGATGGCGGCGCGGTCGACGTGGCCTGGCCCGAAAGCATGCCTCTGGTCTTCGATGTCACCAGCAAGGAAGGCTCCGTCAAGGCGACCCTGCTTTATGAAGCCACCGATCTGGACATGACGGTGTCGGGCTCGGAGGGCGATACCACCTGGGACTATTCCGCCAGCAAGACCCGGCTGTCGCTGGACGAACTGATCGCCGACGGCGAAACCATCGGGCGTGACGTGACCCGTGGCGAGCTCGTGCTCGACGGCATGACCGGCACCTCTTCGATGCGCACCGCCGAGGTGCGCGACCTTGCGCAGGAGCTGAAGATCGCCAGCCTCACCTACGACATCGCCGCCAGCGACCCTGAAAATTCCGACAACTCGATGCTGCTTACCGGCGGCATGTCCGACATCACCCACAGCGGTTCCGGGAAAATGCCGCTGAAGGTCGATCCCGACGATCCGGCGGCGCTGATGGCGGTGATGAACGTCGACGGCAGCTTCGCCTACGCCAGCGGTTCGTCGCAGTTCAGCTTTACCGACGAAGGCGACACCGTAAATTTCCAGTCGTCTTCCGACAGCGGAACCTTCGGCATCGCGATGACGCCTGAAAAATGGTCCTACGATGTGCTGGTGAAGGGCTACAATGTGCAGATGCAGGGCGGCGACGTGCCGTTCCCGGTGGCGATTCAGGCTGGCGAAATCGGTGGCAACATTACGATCCCGGTGGCCCGCACAGAAGAGCCGGTGGACTTCTCGGCCGGTCTCAACCTGACCGAATTCACCGTCAACGACCTGATCTGGAACATCTTCGATCCCAGCGCCCAGCTGCCGCGCGATCCGGCCACCTTCGTCGTCGATCTCAGCGGCAAGGCCAAGATGTTGTTCGACATCTTCGATCCGGATCAGGCGGCGGCGATGGCGGCGGCCGAGGCGCCCGCCGAACTGCATTCGCTGACCCTCGACAAGCTGATGGTCAGCGCGATTGGCGCGATGCTGAGCGGCTCCGGCGAATTCACCTTCGACAATACCGACATGCAGACCTTCCCCGGCATGCCGCGCCCCGAGGGCAAGGTGAATGCCGAACTGACCGGCGCCAACGCGCTGCTTGACCGGCTGGTCGGCATGGGCTTCGTCCCCGAGGAACAGGCGATGGGCATGCGGATGATGATGGGCATGTTCGCGGTGCCGGCGGGCGACGACAAGCTGACTTCGGAGCTCGAAATCAACGCCGAGGGTCACATCATCGCCAACGGCCAGCGCATCCAGTAGACCCTGACGGGGGGCGCCTTGCCGCGCCCTCCCTACACCATGTCGCCGTCCGTCCGCAGGCGCACAAGGCAGGCAACCGCGGCAGCTCAGGCCGCAAGAAGCTCCGGCCGGGCCTGCGTCGGATCGCGCACCCAATCATAGACCCGCGCCACCTGTCGCGCCTTTGCCGACCAGGTGAACCGCGCATGCACATGCGCCCGCCCGGCCTCGGCCATCGGCTGCAACGCGCCGGGGTCCGCCGCCGCCGCGCGCAGGGCCTCGCGGAAGCCCTTGATGATCGCCGCCCGTGGCCCGAGCGGCACCTTGATGCCGATGTCCGGCGTCACCAGTTCGCCCGGCCCGGCGTAATCCACCACCATCGGCACCAGCCCCAGCGCCATCGCCTCCAGCACTACGCCGCCGCCGAATTCGCGGATCGATGGGAAGCTCAGCAGGTGACACCCGCCCGCCACGTCCGCCACCCGCTCATGCGCCAGCCAGCCGTGAAAGGTCACCGCGGCCTCCAGCCCCTCGTCGGCGACCTGCTGCTTCAATTCGCCCAGCATCGGCCCGTCGCCGATCATCTCAAGCCGCATCGCGCCCGACTGTAGCAGCGGCGCGGCGGCCGATAGCAACATGTCAGGCCCCTTGTAGGGCACCATGCGCCCGATGAAACAGGCCCGGAGCGGCCCGCCCTCCGGCCATGCCCGCGTCACGAAACGGGCCGGATCAATGGCGTTTTCCGGCAGGTGAAACAGCCGGTCGCGAAACGGCTCGGGTATCTCCGACGCGGTGTGTCGCGACCCGGCCAGGATTGCCGCCGCGTTGCGCAAGGTCCGCCGGTGCCCCGGCAGAAGCCGATAGGACGACCGCAGGTAGCTCAGCAGCTCACGCTCCCGCAAGCGCTCGGAATTGAACCCCTCGGGCCAAGGCACCCCGCCGTTCAGCGGCCCCAGCACGAAGGGCACGCCGACGGCGCTGCATTTCGCGGCGATCGGGCTTGCGATCGTCGGGCTGAGCGGCGTGACACGGTGCACAATGTCGAACTGGCGCGCTTCGATTGCCGCGCCGAATGCCTTCCACACCATGCGTTCGAACAGCGGATAGGCCAGCGCGTTCAACGCCTGCAGGGTGGTCCAGCCGCGCCCCTGGCCCAGCCGAAGCGCCTCGCCCAGTTTCCACAGCGGGCGCGACAGCCGCTCGCTATCGATAAAGGTCACCGCGTCGTCCTCGACATACCCGGCCCGCAGAACCGCGTCGCGGTTGCGGATATGGGTCACCAGATGCACGTCCGCGACCTCGCGCAGGGCATGCGCCAGGGACCATCCGACCAGCGGCACCGACACCCATTCGGGATTGGCCGCCTCGGCAATCACCAGCACGCGGGGCAGGGGCATCGCGCTCACTCCATCACCGGTCGCCATTTCAGCGCCCATTTCGCCCGTTTGCGCAACGTGTTCTCCTGCATCCGCAACCTCTCACGCCGCAACGTCTCGGCATATCCCAGCAACGCCCCCGACAGCAGCCACGTCAACGGCGTCAGCGTGGCGTTCGGAACCAGCTCAACCGCATTGACCGCAAGGATCAGCGTCAGCGGCCCGATGAAGGGCGATATCGCCTCGGGCCTGCGCCCCCAGGTCTCGCGCCAGAGCAGGAAGATCGGCAGCACCAGCAGCCCGAATTCCGCAAGGAAGCCGACCCAGCCGTATTGTCCCATGACCAGGATCCAGCGGCCATCCGTGATCGTCTCCAGCGCGCCCGTGACGTCGTTGTAGACAAGGTTCCGGCCCCAACTTCCCCATCCGAACAAGGGTTTCTCGTAGGCCCGCTCCAGCAGCATGTCCTCGTTGTCGAACCGAAACTTCAGCGAATTTGCGCGCTCGGCGTCGATGGTGCTGGCGGCCTGCAGCATTTGCCCGGTGGGGATCATGTCGACCGCCTTCAGCATCGGATAGCCGATGGCCAGCACCGCCAGCAGCGCCGCGATCTTCAGTTGGGCCCGGACACCGAACAGCAGCACCACGGGCAGCAGGAAAGCCCCGAAAAGGATCGCCCCCAGCGACTTGTAGACCACGAGACAAACCCCGAGCCACAGCGTCGCGCCGGCATAAAGCACCTTCCGCCTGCGTTCGAACTTGAGAAGCGCGGCGGCGGAGGTCAGGGCCATCATCCCGAAGAACCCCAACCAGATGCCGTGATAGAGAAACACCGTCGGACGCCAGCCGCCGAAGCGGAAGGTCTGCGCGAACTCGTGCTGGAAGTAGCCGTATATCCAGATGTTGAGCTGCGGCGACAGCCGCACCTCGATCAGCGCCGGGATCGAATAGGCCAGCCCGGCCGACATCAGCACGATCAGCACCAGCCGCTGCGAGGCCGCCTCGACAAGGTACTGCCGCGCAAGCAGGAAGGGCAGGAAGATCAGTGCCTGCGTGATCGGCAGCGCGATCGCGTCCGACACCAGCAGGCCGGGCAGGTGCAGCACGTCGCCCCAGCGGACGTGCTCGGTATTGGTGGCGACGGTGGCGATGGGCGACAGGATGAAGACCAGCATCAACCCCTTCCCGAGGGCCGAATCCGGCAGGATCGACTTGCGCAACCCGTAGATCATCAGTGCCATGACCAGCGCCGTCAGCGCCGGGATCGAATGCTTGGTAAGCGGCGGCAACAGCGGAAAATCAAAGGCGGCGGGCACCGTCGGCAGCAGCAGGAAGGCGCCGACAAGCGACCACAGCAGCGCAGGTGCAAGCGGCAGCCGGCGAAACAGGATCACCGTCACAGCCGGCCACATGGCCAGCACCAGATATGCCAGTGAATTGGGCATTCACGCTTCACTCGTTGCAACGCCGCCAGACTAGCGCCGGATTGCGGCGGATTTCGGGCGGCAGGGGATGGTAGCACCCGGCCCGCGCCTGTCAAAGCCACCTGATCCGCGGGTGTATCGGGCCCCGTCTGTCGCCGGACCCGCCCCGTCGGCCGCATCCGCCTGCTCCGTTTTGCGGGTTGCACTTCCCCGCCGCCTTGGTCAGCCTTGCGCCCGATTGTCCCCAGCCGTCCGAGCCCCCGTGCCCCCACGCCGAAAAATCGCCTACCTCTGCGATCTGCCTCCGCAGGACCCGCTGAACTATTCCGGCGGCAATGCGCGGATCTGTCAGGCATTGCAGGATCACGTCGGCGATGTCACCGTGCTCGACCCCGGCTGGGGTCGGCTCGATCCGCTGCGCCGCGCGATGCAGGCGCTGCCCGAGCGGATCTCGATGCGGGCGCTGTGGCGGGTGCAGCTTGCGCTGGCCCCGCTGATCGCCCCGGCGATCCAACGGCAGCTGATCCGCGGCCGCTATGACGTGCTGTTCGGGGCCTATGCTTTCCATGCGCTGGCCGGGCTGAAACTGCCTCCGGGGCTGTTTTCGGCCTATACCTCGGATGCCACGCCGACGACCTACAAGCGCTCGGACGTGGGCCAGTCGTTCGGCTCCTACCTGCGCCTGTCGCGGCTGGCCGATCCGATGATCCTGCGCGCCGAGCGCCGGGTGTTCCGGCGCATCGACCTGCTGGCCTGGCCGACCGAGTGGCTGAAATCCGGCGCCGACGGGCTCTACGGGCTCGATCCCGCGCGGTCCGTGGTGGTGCCCTGGGGCGCCAACGTGCCCGACCCGCACCCCTCCGACGTTCCCCCCGCGCTCAGCCGGGGCGCACCGCTACGCTTCGTGCTGCTCGGCCGCGACTGGCACGCCAAGGGCGGGCCGCTGGTGCTCGACACCCTGCGCCATCTGCGCGCGCAGGGCATCGATGCAAGGCTCGAAGTCATCGGCACCCGCCCCCCCGAGGCCGCCCCCCATGTCACCGCCCACGGGCTGCTCGACAAGTCCGATCCGGCACAGATGGCCCGGTTCGAGGCGGCGATGCGCCGCGCGCACTTCCTGTTCCAGCCGTCCTTCGAAAGCTACGGTTTCGCCTTCTGCGAGGCTTCGGCCTATGGCCTGCCGGCGCTGTGTCTGCGGATCGGCGGCATCCCGGTGCGCGAAGGCATCAACGGCCACGCCCTGCCTATGGGCGCCGGTCCGGCCGACTTCGCCGCCCGCATCTCCGCCTACCTCGACGGGCCGGGGGACTATGCCGCCCTGCGCCGCAGCGCCCGCCGCGAATACGAAGAGCGGCTGAACTGGGACGCCTGGGGCCGGCGCATCGACGCGCTTCTGACCGCCCGCCGGCGCTGACCTGCGATGGGTGCCCGGCACCCGTCCCGCCGCCGCCCGCGACCGCCCCGGCAAGATTCCCCCTATCGCGAACCCGCGGGACAGATTAGCGTGCCGATGTTGACGCGCGCAAAGAAAGGGCAAGCCGATGAAGATGACCACCGAAGAGGCCTTCGTGAAGGTGCTGCAACGCCACGGGATCGAACATGCCTTCGGCATCATCGGCTCGGCCTTCATGCCCATATCGGATCTGTTCCCCAAGGCCGGCATCCAGTTCTGGGATTGCGCGCACGAAGGCTCGGGCGGGATGATGGCCGACGGCTACACCCGCGCCTCGGGCAAGATGAGCATGATGATCGCCCAGAACGGGCCGGGCATCACCAACTTCGTCACCGCCGTGAAAACCGCCTACTGGAACCACACGCCGCTGCTGCTGGTCACGCCGCAGGCCGCCAACAAGACCATCGGCATGGGCGGCTTTCAGGAGGTGGAGCAGATGAAACTGTTCGAGGACATGGTCGCCTATCAGGAAGAGGTACGCGACCCGTCGCGCATCGCCGAGGTGCTGAACCGGGTGATCCTGCAAGCCCACCGCCGCAGCGCCCCGGCGCAGATCAACGTGCCGCGCGACTACTGGACACAGGTCATCGACATCGACCTGCCCGAGGTGGTGGACCTCGAACCCCCCACTGCCGGCGACGCCGCGATGACCGAGGCCGCCAAGCTGCTGTCGGGCGCTAGGTTCCCGGTGATCCTCAATGGCGCGGGCGTGGTGCTGGCGGGGGCGATCGACGACTCGATGCAACTGGCCGAACGGCTCTCGGCCCCGGTCTGCGTCGGCTACCAGCACAACGACGCCTTCCCCGGCTCGCACCCGCTGTTCGCCGGACCGCTGGGCTACAACGGCTCGAAGGCGGCGATGGAACTGATCTCGCGCGCCGACGTGGTGCTCTGCCTCGGCACCCGCCTGAACCCGTTTTCGACGCTGCCCGGCTACGGCATCGACTACTGGCCCAAGGACGCCAGGATCATCCAGGTCGATCTGAACCCCGACCGCATCGGGCTGACCAAGAAGGTCTCGGTCGGCATCGTCGGCGATGCGAAACAGGTTGCGCAGGGCATCCTCGCCCGGCTGTCGGACGACGCCGGCGACACCGACCGCAAGGACCGCGAAAACCTGATCATCCAGACCAAGTCGGCCTGGGCGCAGCAACTGGCCAGCATGGACCACGAAGAGGACGACCCCGGCACCTCGTGGAACGAACGCGCCCGCGATGCCAAGCCCGACTGGATGAGCCCCCGCATGGCGTGGCGCGCGATCCAGCAGGCGCTGCCGCGCGATGCCATCATCTCGTCGGACATCGGCAACAACTGCGCCATCGGCAACGCCTATCCCAGCTTCGAACGCGGCCGGAAGTACCTTGCCCCCGGCCTGTTCGGACCCTGCGGCTATGGCCTGCCCGCGATCATCGGCGCCAAGATCGGCTGCCCCGACACGCCGGTGGTGGGCTTCGCCGGCGATGGCGCCTTCGGCATCGCGGTGACGGAACTCACCGCCATCGGACGCTCCGAATGGCCGCCGATCACCATGGTCGTCTTCCGCAACTATCAATGGGGCGCCGAAAAGCGCAATTCGACCCTCTGGTACGACGACAACTTCGTCGGCACCGAACTGGACGACGATGTCAGCTATGCCGCCATCGCCCGCGCTTGCGGGCTGGAGGGCGTGCAGGCCCGCACCATGCAAGAGACGACCGAGGCCCTGAACAAGGCGATCACCGATCAGATGGAGAACGGGAAGACCACCCTGATCGAGGCGCTCATCAATCAGGAACTGGGCGAGCCGTTCCGCCGCGACGCGATGAAGAAACCGGTGGCGGTGGCGGGCATCGACGCTTCGGACATGCGCAAGCAGCGCCCCCGCGTATGATGGGCGCGCATTGAAAGGGAGGACACCATGAGCCATTTCCTGATTCACATCCACAGCGGCCCGCAACATGCCAACAAGGCGACGCTGGGCTGCACCGTGGCGCTGGCAGCGGCCAAGGAAGGCCACGAGACCACGATCTTCTTCGCCGGCGACGGGGTGCACCTGCTTTCGCCGGATCATGCCGGGACCGAAGGGCAGGGCACCGGGGTGATCTCGGATCTGCTGCCCGCGCTGAAGGAGGCCGGCGTCAGGTTCTACCTGTCCGGCAAATCCGCCAAGGCGCGCGGCTACGACGACGGCCTGCTCGACGGTCACCCGGCCGAGTTTGCCATGCCGCCCAGGCTTCTGGCGCTGGCCGGGGCCGCCGACACCGTGCTCTGCTATTGAACGCGCGGAAAAATCCGTCGACGGATCTTGCAAAATTCATCGATGAAATTTCTTACCGCAACCCGACGGTCACTGCCGTCGCGGCAACGATATCTGCCACCGACGCCCCCCGGCTGAGGTCACAGACCGGGCGCCGGAAGCCCTGCAGGAAAGGCCCGACCGCCTGCGCCCCGCCCAGTTCCTGCGCCAGCTTGTAGGCGATGTTGCCCGCGTCAAGGGAAGGAAAGATCAGCACATTGGCATCCACCGCGCCCATGCCCTTCTTCGCCGCGATGCCCGCGTTGAGCGCCGCATCCGCCTGTACCGGCCCCGCGTATCCCGTGGCCTCGGCGGCGCCGCGGACCGCATCGACGCTGACGCCCGTGCCGCTCGATCCGGTCGAATACGACAACAGCGCCACCCGCGCCTCGCCCAGCAGCGCCGCGCCGGACGCCGCCGAGGCCCTCGCGATCGCCGCGAGCCCCTCCGCGTCCGGTGCCACATTGACCGCGCAATCGGCAAAGATCATCTCGCGTCCATCCGGAAACAGCATCAGGAAGAAGGACGACGGCAGCGCCACGCCCGGGGCCAGCCCGATCGCCAGCCCCGCCGCCTCGATCACCTTCGACGTCGGGCTGTCGGCGCCGGCCACCATCGCACAGGCCTCGCCCGCCGCCACCATCGCCGCCGCGCGGATCAGGGGCCGCGTCAGCATCCGCCGCGCGATCCCCTCCTTCATGCCCCGCGCCGCGATCAGCGCCGCCACCTGCGCCGCGCTGACCGGTCCCAGCGGCACCGGCTCGGCCAGCCCGTCGGCGCGCAGCCGGGTGCAGGCTTCCGCCACCCGCGGATCGTCGATCTCGGGAAAGACCACCCGCGCCTGGCGCGCCCGCGCCGCCTCGAAAATCCGCTCCAGAACCGCCATGCCGCGCCCCTCCTGCCTGAAAGGAAACCATGATGAGTGACGACGTGAAGATCAACCGGGGCCTCAAGGGCATCTACTTCGAACGCTCCGGCGTCAGTCACATCGATGGGGCCAAGGGTGACCTGCTCTACCGCGGCTATTCGATCCACGATCTGGCCCAGCAGTCCACCTTCGAAGAGGTTTGCTACCTGCTGATTCACGGCGAATTGCCCTCTGCGACGCAACTGTCGGACTTCGATACCGCGCTGAAAGCCGGACGTAACTTGCCCGGCGCGGTGCATGACATCATCCGCGCCACCGCCCATGGCCACCCGATGGACGTGCTGCGCACCGCCGTGTCGGCCCTCGCCGCGCTGGAGCCGGACAGCCAGCAGACCGGCGAAGAGGCCTTCCTGCGCAATGGCATCCGCCTGACCGCGCAACTGCCGATGATCGTCGCGGCGCACGAAGCGATCCGCAATGGCCGCAAACCCGTCGATCCCGACCCGTCGCTGTCACATGCCGCAAATTGGCTGTGGATGTTGAAGGCCGAGGCCCCCTCCGACGAAGCCGCGCGGCTGGCCGATGTCGATTTCATCCTGCACGCAGAACACGGCGCCAATGCCTCCAGCTTCGCCGCCCGCGTCGCCGTCGGCACCGAGGCCAACCTGCACGGCGCCATTGTCTCGGCCCTCTCGACGCTGGCTGGCCCCGCGCACGGCGGCGCCGCCGAGGACGTGATGAAGATGGTGCACGAGATCGGCAGCCCGGAAAACGCCGCCTCCTACGTCAAGGCCAAGCGCGCCAACCGCGAGGCCGTCACCGGCTTCGGCCACCGCGTCTACCGCGCCGAGGATCCGCGCGCCCGCCACATGCGCGAAGGCGTCCGCCGGCTGGGCGAGGAGAAGGGTGCGCCAGAGTGGTACGCGATCCTGCAGGCGGTGGTCGAGGCGATGAAGCCCTACGCCCGCCACGGGTTGAACGTGAACGTCGATTTCTATTCAGGCGTGATCTACCAGCTGCACCAGATCCCGATGGACCTCTATGTGCCGATCTTCGCCATCGGCCGCATGCCCGGCTGGGTGGTGCAATGCCTCGAACAGCAGCGCAGCAACATCCTGATCCGGCCGTTGACTCTGTACAATGGGCCGGAGGCGCGGGGGTATGTGCCGATGGTGGAGCGAGAATAGGCCTCAGCTCAATCGTCACACCCAGCGGGTTAACAGCGGCAAAGCCGCTCCGCATCGCCGGGCCGCCCCACGGCACGGCGATATCGCTGATGGACGTTTGAACCCCAAAGGGTCTACGACAATTGCACGATCAAGTGGCCTGCACCGATGTAGATCGCCGTACCTCGGCCCGGCCACGCGCGACTTGTCCTGCAAAGGAACCGTCGGGGGTGGTGGGTGAAATCACCCACCCTACCGGATGTCTGCTGGCCTCAGCTCAAAGCCAAAACCTGTCACTTCCCGCCGAACCACTTGTTGATCTTCCGCCCGGTCCCCTTCACCGACTCCGATGCATCCGCAATGCCCTCGCCCACGTCCTCCAGCACCGGGTCGATCCGCCGCGCCCGGAACCGCCGCCAGCGCACCCAGATCGCCCAGAACACCAGCGCCGCGATGACAAGGATCACGATGTTCAGCCACGGGATGATCGTCGCATCCGGCCCGTCGACCCGCTTGATGTCCACAGCGTTGGGATAGATCGACAGGAATTCGTTACGCCAGCCATAGTGCCGCACGGCCACCCACTTCGGCGCCTCCGAGGTGGACTTCAGGTCCGCCGCCTCGGCCTGCAGGTTGGAGGTGTCGAACTTGAAATACGGCGGCCAGCCCCAGCCGGTATCCTCATTGCGGTAGACCATCACCCGGCCGTTCGACCGCACCGCCTGGATGAAGAACACGTCGCGGTTGACGACGCCGGTGGCGTTGCCGCTGTCCGGGCTCGACCAGAAGATCGAGTTCTCGCCGAAATCCACCCGCTTTTCATAGGTGTCGGTGATCCGCGCGATATCGTGCTGCGGCAGGGTGTAATGAAGGAAAGCCGCCACCAGCGCCCAGAAGGTCAGGATGAACAGCCATTTGAAGTAACGCATGTGCGGAATCCCGTGGTTTTGCCGTTTATGTAATGCGTCGCAGCCGGGATGGAAACAGACCGGACCGGCGCTAATGGAAGTTGGTCAGGTAAATGATCGCCGCCACCAGCGTGATCGGCACGATGTAGACGCCAAGGATCAGCTTGCGCCGCAGCGAGCCGTCGTATTCGGTCAGCCCGCGTTCGATGAAAGCGTCGCGGTCGCCCTCCATCCCCTCGCGGTCCCACTCGGCCTCAAGCTTGTCGCGGCGGACTGCGCGGGAATAGAGCGACAGGCAGACGTAGACCACCGTCAGCACCACCATCGCGATGGCAAACAGCTTGAGGAATCCCAGCATTCAGCGCCCCCTGACCGCGCCCCATGGCCCGACCCGCGGGATCATGTCCTCCGGCGGGCTGGCCTCCATCGGCGCCTCGTGCCCGAAGAGTGCGGCACGCGCGCCCGCCTTGTCCACCTGATATTCGCGGCTCAGGAAGTCGACGACATAGCCGCGCTTGGTATCCGACCAGTCGCGGTAGAGCCGGTAGAACAGCGGTTTGTGGCAGATGAAAAGCTGCCGGATGTCGCGCGGGGCCAGTTCCGCCAGCAGCATGTTGACGAGATCGCGGTCAGGCGTGTCCGCCGCCCGAAGCGACAGGAAATAGGCCGGATGCTCCGAGGTGATCCGCGGCCAGTCGCCGTTGCCCTCGGCCCATTGCACCAGCCGGTTGAGCCCGTGCCAGGCTTCGGGCAGTTCCCGCACATGCCGCCGCGCCAGCCTGCGGATGTCGCGCCGCGTCGCGCCCTTCAGGTCGATGCCCGCCTCCTGCGCCGCGTCGACCACGATGAAATCCATCTTCTGGCGCAGGATCGCCGCCGCATCTATGCCGCGCGCCTTGACGATCGGTTCGACCAGCCCGTTGCGTTCAAGGAAGATCGCGATGTGGTTGATCTCGGTCAGGTCGTAGACATGGCTGACCGGCAGCCCCCCGAGCGGCGCCTTGTCGCCGGCGGTGATCATCGCCGTCGTGCCGGTGTCGCGGAACACGTAGCAGCCGCCGAAATGGCTAGTCCAGAAGTTGCCCTGCTCCGCCTCCACCGGCGCCAGCAGCACCGGGTTGCGCAGGATGTCGCCTGTCTGTTTCGCACAGCCGATCATCCTGGCGATCAGCACGTCGTCGAACCAGGCGTCCTCGCGCGTCTTGAATTCGTCCACCATCCCCGCCAGCGCCTGCGCGTCCTTCAGCGTGCCGCCCGCCGTGTCCGCCTCGACCGTGATCCTGCGGATGTCGAACAGCCGCACCGGGTCGGACACGTCGAACACCGAGTTCACCAACTCGCCCGTCACCGCGTCCTTCGCAGTCAGCGCGAAAAGCTGCGCCTCGTTGGTGTCGATGAACCTTCGCAGGATCGCCCGGCTGGTCGAGAAGGTGGCATCCAGTAGCGGCGCGGTCTTCTGCTCGGTGGTGAGCAGGATGAACTGTCGGTTGACGCCGTTGTGGTTGAGATAGAGCGGGTCGTCCAACTCGTCGCCCACCTCGGGGGAGAAGCCGGAGATGTCGACGTGGAACTCGGTAAGTTTGGTGGTCTGGCCGGTCAGGTGGGCGAGGGCACGGTTGTAGCGGTCGACCAGCGCGGGAGAGTCCACCCGGATCAGGTTGCCGAACATGAGGCCGGATTGGATGAGGCGGTTCATAGCTAGATGCCCTCGAACCAGCCGCCGTCAATCGTGACGCTCTCGATCATCTCCGTCTTGACACCGAGCATGTTCTCTTTGAGCAGCTCGCAAAGGCGCTGCCCGTCAATTAAGTCTATCGCCGTCGCGCCATCTCGTGTCGCTTCATCAGACGCTTGTGCAGTAAACGTTCCGGTCGTGATAAAGAGGCCCTTGTCGGCTCGACCCATCATAGCTCCACGGAAATCTCTTATCTCAGATGCACCAACACTGCCCTTCCAGCGTTTGCACTGAAAGAAAACTTGGAAAGATACTAAGTTGACGCGGAGTACCCCCACTCCGTCGATGCCACCGTCACCCGACTTGCCGCGAACTTCGACTTTGGTGAAACCCGCTTCTCGGAGTAATCGCTGCGCCAATCTCTCAAATGCAGCCGGATCCATTGCTCGTAGGACCTCTAAGAGTTTGCTTCTCCAATCCTCCACGCCGGGTGAGCTATCAGAGTCATTTCCAATCCGAAGCTCGATTTGTCGGGGCTTTACAGCGCTTCCAGAAACTTTGGCTTTAAGGCGCTTCTCTTTGGCGCGGGCCCGGTCTTCTTCATTGACCTTCTCGTATATCCTCCTCGTCTGCTCGTACGTCTCGACGCGGCTGCCTTCTTCTGTTAAAGCCCAAATACCACGAGATGAATTTTCTAATGCATCTCCGCGTTTCAAAAACGTACGCGCCCATGCGAGGTAGTAATTCAATCGAGGTTGATTGCTGTTCACGCCTGACATCATATGGGCTTGTTCTTCCTCGGTAACTCCTTCAAGTTCAGCAACTTTCTCATCGAGTTCCTGAATTGTCGCAGAGCCTCCGATCTCCTTAAGCGCAATGACAGTTGCAAGCATCATGCCTGGCATATCTGGGAAGCCTTCGGCATCAATTACAAATCGTCTCTCAATCATTAAGCGCCCCATTGTAGCATCGATCGCCGTGTAGCTCAGACCATGAAAAGCACTGAGCTGCCTCGCTTAAGTAACTCACGCCCCGGATCAAGTCCGGGACTGCGGTGCGCGCGCATCACCCCTTGCCCTCCAAATACCGTCTCTTCGCCTCTTCCTGCCGCCCATACTCCCGCACCATCGCCTCGATCGCCACCTCATCCGACTTGTCCGCGTACCTGAACTCCGAATCCGCGTAGCGGTTGATCTCCTGCAAGACCATCTCCGTCGTGATCGGCACCCGCAGTTGGGCAATCATCGCCATCTTCTCGTCATACCGCCGGTGCAGGAACACCGCCGGATCCTCCATCCATTCGTCCGGCAGTTCGAAGTCCATCGCCCGCACCTTCACCGCGTCGGTGATGTTCTTGATCGCGCGGCCCGTGAAGCGCTCATCGGCCTGCTGGATCGCCTTCAGGTAGGTGCCCATCTTCGCTACGGTGTCCAACGCGCCCAGTTCCGCATGAACCCGGTCGAACACCCGCAAAAGCCCCTCTTCCTGCGGCCGTCCATGCGCCGCGAACGAGGCCGCCACCGCGCGCTTGATCTCCTGCGCGGCAAAGACCTCGTGATCGCCCAGCGGGATGTCGTGGTTCTTGCCCATCAGCAGGTGCAGGATGTCGATGTAATCCTCGCGCGTCTGCGGCCCGTCGACCAGAAACCGGGCACCGGCCCGCTGCCGCAGCGCGTCGTCCACATTCTCGGGGTAATTCGAGAACATGCCGAAAGTGCAGTTCCCCCGCACCACCGTATTAGCCCCGGCGAAGCTTTCCATCAGCACGGCGGTGATCTCAAGCTGGCCCGCCGAGGACTGCCGGTCGCCGCGCTTGCCGGCCAGCTGGTCGATATCGTCAATGGTGCCGAAGCCGATCACGTTCGGGTCGATGATGGTGTTGATGAAGGCTTTGGCGTTCTGGCCCGACTTGCCCTGATAGCTGTCGATATTGTCGGTGCTGAGGTTCTGATAGCGAAAAGGATACTCCGCGACCTTGCAATAGTCGTTGAGCAGCCCGGCCATCATCTGGATCAGCGTGGTCTTGCCGGTGCCGGGCTTGCCGTCGCCCATGAAGGTGAAGATGAAGCCGCCCAGCTCAGCAAACGGGTTCAGCTTGCGCTCGAAGTCATAGGCCATGAGCATCTTGGCCAGCCTCAAAGCCTGGTACTTGGCGATATGGTTGCCCACGACCTCGTGCGGCTTCTTGAAGGTCATGGTGAGCGTCGTGGACCTCGCCTTGGCGGCTGGGGTGAAGCCCCGGATGGTCAGGTCATCCGCCTCCACGTGCCAGACCGCCCCGGTGAAGGCCGCCAGCCGGGGAGCGGTCTGCGCGCGCAGGGCCACCTTCTCCATCACCTGCTCCGCGAACCCGGTGAGGCAGGCGATCAGATGCGCGTCGTCGGGGGCATGGGCGTCGATATCCTGCTCCAGTTCCCACAGGAGCCCGTGCAACGCGACCTGCGCATTGTCGGTCAGCAGTTCCTCGACCTCGCCGGCTTCGACGGTGATCTCCGTGCCGTGCGGCGACAACAGGTAGGCCAGCGCATTGGCCCAGGTGTGGGCGGTCACCAGCGCCTCGCCGGTCAGCAGTTCCTGAAACTCGGTCCTGCGGTTGGCGGGCAGCGCGTTCGCCAGGTTGGCGCGCTTCAGGTCGGCCAGCCCGGTGGCCTCGGCATAGGTCTCCGCCACCGCCTGCGCCACCGCGATGGCGCGGCGCAGCGCGTGCAGCGCCGTGGCCTGCAAGGGCGTGGTCAGCGCGCCCTCCGCATCCGCCGCCTCTATCGTCTCGCGCAGATGCACGCCGTGTTTCGCAACGCTCCGCCGGGTGGCAAGCCCCGGCGTGGTCGACCGGAACCGCGACCGGCGCGGGATGCCGGGCGACCGCTCCGGCACTTCGGGGGCAGCCGCCCGCGCGATCCGCGGCGTGTGGTCAAAGCCGGTCAGCAGGGCGGTCGCGGCAGGGTAGTGCTTGCGGATGTCCTCTTCGCGAAGCTCCATCTGGTCGGCGGTCTGGCTCATGCGGC
>NZ_JBXEQG010000009.1:0-125545 GCF_056858395.1 Litorisediminivivens sp. KMU-197
ACACTGGACGGCGTTAGGCCGCCGCGTTCTTAATTCCGGCCTGACCCGGAACCCCCCTGAATGCCTTGCGGGATATATCTACTGGGCTCCGCTTATTTCTGCAAAGACCGCAGGCGCCTCTGCCTCGACGTGGCGCAGGATCGTCCGCACCGGGACGCCGAAATTTTCCCGCCGGATCTGGGCGCCCATCAGTTCCACCCCCTGCACCGAGATCGCCTGCGATCCGACATGCAGCGCGGCCACCGACCAGCGGTCGTCGAACACAGGCGCGCCCGAGGACCCGCGGTTGGTGTCGGTCAGGTACGCAAGGATATCGTTGTTGCCCAGCACCACGAAATTGTTGCGGAACCCCAGCCGCATGGGCCGGCCCATCGGGTGCTGCAACAGGTTGACCCGGTCGCCGATCCTCTGCGCCTCGGTCTTGCGGATTGGATGCCGCCTCAACCCCAGCGCGGGCCGATCAGCCAGCTCGGCCGGCAGGCGGAATAGGGCGAAGTCAAGCGTCTTGTCGGAAACCAGCAGCGCGTCCTCGCCCAGCAGGTGGCCGTCGCGGATGTCATCCTCGTCGCGGTAATCCTCGATCAGCCGTGCCGTCTCGGCCTGAAGCGTGAAGTCTTCGGGATCGGCATCGGGTTCGAAACTGGTGCGGGCGTTGAAGACGTGGTGATTGGTGATCCCGATCTCCGGACTGAACACCCATGCGGTGCCTGACCCGGTGTCGGGCATGTCGCCGCTGTTGAAATTCGGCTCGCCGTCGAAGTGCCGATGCACGACGATCTTGAAGACCGAGCGCGCGGCGGCCAGCCCGCCCTCGAGAAAGGCCAGCGAGATCGTCTCATCGGCTTCGCCGATCATGGCCTCTGGCGCGATCTCGGCGGCGGCGGGATCAGGCAGCTTTTTCGCCAGTCTGGCGTGGGCCGACCCGTCGTCCGCGCCCAGCACCGCCGCCGTGGCAACCCCGGAGACCGGGCTGGGCCGCCGGGCTTCGACCCGTTGCACCATCGTCTCAAAGAACGCGCGGTGTTCGGCGTCGGCGGCGTAGTCAGCGGCCTGCGCCAGCACCATGCGCAGCGGCACCTCGCCGCCCTTCAGGTTGACGACGCCGTTCATCGCCTGCAGGACCTCGTCGATGCGCATCGCCGGCGGCAGCCCGGGGTTGGATGGAAGCACCTCACGATAGTGTTTCGGCAGCACTTTCAGTAGCGAGCCGAAGACCTCGGGCAGGAGGAGATCGGCCGCGATCAGCGTTTCGCGCACCTGACGCAGCTCCGGGGCAAAGAGATATCCGGTCCAGGTCATTATCGCGTTCCTTTCCGGTCAGGAGCGGGCGACATGCAGGCGGCCCCTACCGGCCAGTTTGAGTAAGGTGGCTGAGGATCCCGATGCGCGCCTTGTACGAACACGATCGCATCGGCGTTCGGCACTATGAAGGGCATTGAAGAAACAACTTAAACGAACAGATATGATGTCATCATATACCAAAGGATGCGGGACTGAGAAGAGTGCACGAGCTGGTTCCGTGCGATGACCATCTGGCGGCAGTGTTAGGGGCACACCGTTTTCAACGCGTTGGGTCTTGTTTCGCGACATATCTTGGAGTTTGGCAGGTGGGTTCTGACGGGTCTCGCCCCATGGCGCTGTTCACCGTAATTCCCGTAACCCGCATTATGTTATAATGCAGCTTCTGCAGAACCGCGCGTCGAAAAGTTCCTGCGCCTTCAGCCCAGTAGCGGGAATCTTCGCCACGTGCAATGTAAGCGCTTGCATGAAAGCTGTGTAAGCGCTTACATTGGCGGCACGGGAATCGTGGAAAGGATCTGCAATGTTTCTGATTACAGCGCTTGGCCTGTTTGCAGTCTTTGTCACGAACGTCGTTCTGGGAGCTTCGGGAGGAGCGCAGTTCCTTGACGACGTTGGAGAGATGCTGGTGCTTTTCGCCGCTTCGCTGGCCTTCGTGGTCGCGATCCTACGGCGCGAGGCAGCGCAGAAGGCCAAAGACCGGGAATAACAAAAACTTAGGGAGGAATACATGGACAACGAGAACCTCGAGCGCGCCATCATGGGACGGCGCAATTTCCTGAAACTCGCCGGATCCGGCAGCTTTACTGCGGCACTGGTTGCCGGTGCCGGTGGCATGCTGTGGTCAAGCGAAGCCGCGGCCCAAACCGCCAAGGAAGAGAAGGAACGCGAGGCCGCCGCCGATCACACCATGACGCTCGCGACCGCTTATGTGTTGGGCGCATCGCGCAGCTATCCGATCATGCAGCTGGACCTGAAGGAAAACATCCAGAACGCCACCAACGGCAAGGTCTACGTCAAGCTTGCCCCGGGTGGCCAGCTCGGCGCCGGCGGTGCGCTGGTGCAGGCGGTGCAGACCGGCACGATCCAGTGCGCACAGCATTCGCTGTCGAACTTCGCGCCCTTCGCCAGCGCCGTCGACCTGATCAACATGCCTTACTTCTGCGGCTCCAACCAGCGGTTTACCAACCTCGTCGGTTCGGACGCCTGGAAATCCGAGGTCAACCCCAAGGTCGAGGCAGCGGGCTTCAAGCCGCTGTTCTACGTCGTGATCGACCCGCGTGTCGTGGCGGTCCGCAAGGGCGGCAACAAGGTGATCACGCCGGGTGACCTGAGCGGCGTCAAATTCCGCGTTCCCGGCTCGAAGATGCTGCAGCAGTACTACGGTATGGTCGGCGCCAACCCGACGCCGGTGGCCTGGGGCGAGACGCCCTCGGCGATCAAGCAGGGTGTTGCCGATGCTCTCGACCCGTCGGTCGGCGCGCTTTACGTCTTCGGGTTCAAGGATATCCTGAGCCACGTCACCTTTACCCAGGCGGTGCCCGACAGTCAGGTCTATTCGATGAACCTCGAATGGTTCAACGGGCTGCCGGCCGACGTGCAGGAAGGCATCGAGTTCGCTGGCGAAATCACCTCGCAGCAGAACCTCGCGAAGGTGCCTGCGGCCCGGTCCTACGCGATGTCCGAACTGACCAAGTCGGGCGTCGAGTTCCATTCGCTGACCGACGACCAGCTGGCCGAATGGAAAGACGCGGGCGGCTACCAGCGCTCGGAATGGGACGACTTCAAGGTTGAACTGGCCGGGTCGATGGATGCCTTCGCGCGCCTCGAAGAGGCTGCGGGCACCATGGGCCGCTACTACGTCCACGACGCCTGAGTCTTCGCAAGCAGGGGCGGCCACCGCGCCGCCCCGACACCCCCGAACACAGTCCTTCCCGACCGGACGGCCGAGGCTGACGCCTTGCCGGACTACAGGAGATTTGCATGCGCAGTGCCCTGAGACGTCTCGATCAGAATGCCGAACGCTGGATGCTTCTGGTGTTCTACACAATGCTCGTCGTCACCATGTTCATCGAGGTTCTGCGGCGCGAGGTGCTGTCGTATTCGTCGATCTGGGGCGAGGAAATCGTCCGTTACTCCTTCATCTACCTGGCCTGGATCGGCGCCGCCGCTGCGGTGCGCCAGCGCGGACACATCCGCATCGACGTGCTGATGCAATACGTCGGTCCGAGGGTGAAGGCGGCACTCTATCTCTTCGGTGACTTCGTGATGTTCGCTGTTGCGCTGGTGGCCTTCTACTGGTCGCTCGAGACGGTGCTCGTTTCGGCCAAATTCGGGTCGGTCACCCATGGTTTGCGGGTTTCGCAGGTGTGGTTCCTGTCGGCGGTGCCGCTGGGCTTCGCGCTCGTGATCCTGCGCCTCGTCCAGTCCTTCATCCGGGACATCAACGATCTTCGCCACGGACGCCCCGTGTACGAAGGCGACAAGCTTTTCGACTGAGGAGACGGCGATGCTCTGGAACCATCTCGATCAAACCGTCGAACTCGGCTGGGACTTCTACGGTCCCGTGCTGCTCTTCGTCCTGCTCGTGGCGCTCGCGGTGCCGGTCTGGGCCGCCATCGGCGCCTCGGCCATCGCGATGCTGATGTGGTCGGGCGCCCTGCCGCTGAGCCTTGTCGGCGAGAGCCTGTTTCACGGCATCGACCACTTTGCGCTGACCGCCGTGCCACTGTTCATCCTGACCGGCGACGTGCTGGTGCGCACCGGGTTGTCGCGCAAGTTCCTTGATGTGGCCGAGGCGCTGACCCAGTTCGCCAAGGGCGGCTTCGGTTCGGCCACGGTGCTGGTCTGCGGCATGTTCGCCGCGATCTCGGGCTCCGACGCGGCGGGGGCCGCCGCCGTCGGCCGCATGACCATCGCCCGGTTGGTGGAGTCGGGCTATCCCCGCCCCTATGCCTGCGCCCTGGTCGCGGCGGGCGCCTGTACCGGCATCCTGATCCCGCCGTCGATCGCCTATATCATCATCGGCCTCGTGCTGGGCATATCCGCCTCGACACTGTTTCTGGCCGCCGTCATTCCCGGTCTTGCCATCCTCGTGTCGATCCTCGCCACCAACATCATCATGAACCGGCTCTACGGCTGGGAAGGTGGCGGCAACATGCCGGTGCGGGACTACCTGTCCAACCTCGGCCAAGCGCTGAAATCCGGCTGGTACGCCTTCATCGTGCCCGGCATCATCTTCTACGGCATCTTCTCGGGCCGCCTGACCCCGACCGAAGCCGGCGCGACCGCCGTGGTCGTGACCATCATCATGGGCTTCATCCTCGGCACCCTGAAACTGGCGGATTTCCCCTCGATGCTGGTCAGCTCGGCCAAGGTCAACGGGATCATCCTGCCGATTATCGCCTTTTCGCTGCCGCTGGCGCAGGCGCTGGCCATCCTCGGGGTGCCGCAGGGCTTTGTCGCCGCGGCCACCACCGTCAGCGACGAGCCCTGGGTGCTGATCGCGATGATGGTGATGATCCTGATCGCCGCCGGTTGTGTGATGGAAACCACGCCCAATATCGTCATCCTCGCGCCGATCCTGAAGCCCCTGGCGGACGATATCGGCATGAACGAAATCCAGTTCTGCATCATGATGATCACCGCGCTCGGCGTCGGCTTCATCACCCCGCCGCTGGGCCTCAACCTCTTCGTCGTCTCCGGGCTTACCGGCGAGTCGATCCTGAAGATCGCCTACAGGGCCATCCCCTTCGTGCTCTTCATGCTGGTCGTCACCCTGTTAATCGCCTTCGTGCCGACGATCTCCACCGTCCTTCTGCCTGACATCTTCAAATAGGAGCCGCCGCTCATGACCCGTGAATACCTGAAGAAAGCTACGCTCACCTCAAAGAGCGACGCCTCCGACACCAAGAAGATCGTCCGCAGCATCCTCGACGAGATCGAAGCCGGCGGCGACGAGGCCGCCCTGGCCTACGCCAAGAAATTCGACAATTACGACGGTGAGATCGTGCTGTCGGCCGAGGCCATCGAGGCGGCCGCGGCGCAGGTTCCCGACAAGCTCAAGCGCGATATCGAGTTCGCCCACGCCAACGTCAAGCGCTTCGCCGAGGCGCAGCTGGGCACCGTCAAGGACTTCGAGGTCGAGGTGGTGCCGGGCTTCGTCGCCGGACAGAAGGCGATCCCGGTTAATGCTGCCGGTTGCTATGTCCCCGGCGGTCGCTACAGCCATATCGCCAGCGCCATCATGACAGTGACCACCGCCAAGGTCGCGGGATGCCGCAACATCGTTGCCTGTTCTCCGCCGCGCCCCGGTGTCGGCATCGCGCCGGCCATCATTTACGCCGCCCATGTCTGCGGCGCCAACAAGATCCTCGCCATGGGCGGGGTGCAGGGCGTGGCAGCCATGACCTATGGTCTCTTCGGGCTGCCCAAGGCCAACATCCTCGTCGGTCCCGGCAACCAGTTCGTGGCCGAGGCCAAGCGGATGCTCTTCGGCCGTGTCGGCATCGACATGATTGCTGGGCCGACCGACAGCCTCGTGCTGGCCGACAAGAGCGCCGATCCGATGGTGGTGGCCGCCGATCTCGTGGGTCAGGCCGAGCACGGCTACAACTCGCCGGTTTGGCTGGTTACGGACGATCGTGCGCTGGCCGACGAGGTCATGCGCCTCGTGCCTGAACTGATCGACGACCTGCCCGAGGTCAACCGGGACAACGCCACCGCCGCGTGGCGCGACTATGCCGAGGTGATCCTCTGCAACGACCGCGAAGAGATGGCCGCCTGCTCCGACGATTACGCGCCCGAGCACCTGACGGTGCAGGCCGAGGATCTCGACTGGTGGCTGG
The DNA here is from genome assembly GCF_056858395.1 of Litorisediminivivens sp. KMU-197. NCBI lineage: Bacteria > Pseudomonadati > Pseudomonadota > Alphaproteobacteria > Rhodobacterales > Paracoccaceae > Litorisediminivivens > Litorisediminivivens sp. KMU-197. The sequence goes on from NZ_JBXEQG010000009.1 coordinate 6,147, forward strand.
AGCGGCTCAGCTGCTACGGCTCGCTTTTCCTCGGCGAGGAAACGACCGTGGCCTTCGGCGACAAGGCCTCGGGCACCAACCACGTGCTGCCGACGTCCGGCGCGGCCAGCTATACCGGCGGTCTCAGCGTCCACAAGTACATGAAGATCGTCACCTGGCAGCGCGCCACCCGCGAGGGCGCGAAACCCGTGGCCGAGGCAACTGCCCGCATCTCGCGGCTCGAAGGGATGGAGGGCCACGCCCGCACCGCCGACATCCGGCTGAAGAAGTACTTCCCTGACGAAACCTTCGACCTGACGGCGCAGGCCTGAGACGATGCAAGTCGATGACCTCTTCAGCGTGTCCGGCAAGGTGGCCTGCGTCACCGGCGCAAGCTCCGGCCTGGGGCGTCACGCCGCAGCCGTGCTTGCCCGTGCCGGGGCGCAGGTGGTGGGCGTTGCGCGCCGGGCTGCCGCGCTGGCTGACTGGCAGGCCGAGGCCGGTGACGGCACCGCCGCCGTCGAAGGCGATGTCGCCGACCGCGATGGGCATGCCACGCTGGTCAGCCGCATCTCCGCACCGTTCGGCGCACCCGACATCGTGGTCCACGCCGCCGGGCTGAACACCCGCGAAGCAGCCGACGATGTCACGGACGAGGGCTGGGACGCCACGCTCGCGGTCAACCTTTCGGCGCCCTTCTTCCTCAGCCAGCGCATGGTGCCGGCGATGCGCGCGAAGGGCTGGGGCCGGATCGTGAATTTCGCCTCGCTGCAATCCTTTCGCGCGTTTCCCGGTGGCATCGCCTATGGCGCATCCAAGGGCGGCGTCACCCAGATGACCCGCGCCATGGCCGAGGCCTGGTCGCGCGACGGCATCACCGCCAATGCCATCGCACCCGGTTTTTTTCGCACCGAACTGACGGCGGCGGTGTTCGACGATCCCGACCGCGCCGCGCGCAACGCCGCGCAGACCTGCATCGGCCGCAACGGTGCGCCCGAGGACCTCGACGGCCCGCTTCTGTTTCTCTGCTCGGACGCGTCACGATACGTGACCGGACAGGTTCTCATGCTTGACGGGGGGTTCACCGCAAAATGAAAGCCTTGGTCTATACCGATGTCGAAACCCTGACATACCGCGACGCGCCCGACCCCGAACCGCAGGCCGGCGAGGCCCTGATCCGGGTGGAGAGCGTTGGCATCTGCGGCTCCGACATGCACGCCTACCTTGGCCACGACAACCGCCGCCCCGCGCCGCTGATCCTCGGACACGAGGCCGCCGGCACCGTGATCGGCGGTCCGCGGAACGGCCAGCGTGTCACCATCAACCCGCTCGTCACCTGCGGCAGCTGCCCGGCCTGCCGGGCGGGGCGCGAAAACCTGTGTCCCACGCGGCAGATCATCTCGATGCCGCCGCGCGAAGGCGCCTTTGCCGACCTGTTGCGGATGCCCGAAACCAACTTGATACCGGTTCCGGATCACGTGCCGCTGGCCAAAGCCGCGCTGGCCGAGCCGCTTGCCGTCAGTTGGCATGCCGTCCGCCTCGGTCTTGACGCGCTGCACCCCTCGGCCGAACGCCGTGCGCTGGTCATCGGGGGCGGCGCCATCGGGCTGGCCGCCGCGCTGGCGCTGAGCGCGATGGGCGTGCCCGATGTCACCATCGTCGAACCGAATGACACCCGACGCGCCTACCTTGCCGAACACTGTGGTCTGCGCGTGGTGAAATCCGCCGAGACCTCCTGCCCCATCGTCATCGACGCCGTTGGATATGCCGCCACCCGCGCAACCGCGTCGGCACGCACAGAACCCGGCGGAGTGATCGTCCATATCGGCCTCGGCGAGGATGCCGGCGGTCTGGATATCCGCCGGATGACGCTGCAGGAGATCACCTTCATCGGCACCTACACCTATTCCGCCCAGGACTTCCGCGACACCGCGGAGGCACTTTTTGCAGGGCGTCTCGGTCCGCTCGACTGGACAGAGGCGCGCCCGCTTTCAGACGGCGACGCCGCGTTCCGGGACATCCGTTCCGGGGCCTGCGCGGCCCCGAAAATCATCCTTCACCCTGACACTCAAGGAGTCTGACCCATGGCTGAAATCCCCCACCTGCTTGTCCACGAACACGGCGACAACGTCGGCGTCGTGGTGGTCGAGGGCCTGACCGCCGGCACCGACATGCTGGTCTGCGTCACCCACGACAACTCGACCTTCCGCCTGAAATCCGAGGCCGACGTGCCGATCGGCCACAAGATCGCGCTCAAGGACCTCAAGAACGGCGATACCGCCACCAAGTACGGCGAGGACATCGGCAAGATCATCGCCGACATCCCCAAGGGCGCACACGTCCACACCCACAACTGCAAGACCAAACGCTGGTAAGCCACGCTCTCTGGAAAGGACCAAGCCACATGGCATCGAAATACTCCAACATGACAGTGCAGGCCTATCGCCGTGAAAACGGCCGGGTGGGCGTGCGCAACCACGTCGTCATCCTGCCGGTCGACGACATCTCGAACGCCGCCTGCGAAGCGGTTGCCAACAACGTCAAGGGCACGCTGGCGATCCCGCACGCCTATGGCCGTCTGCAGTTCGGAGAGGACCTCGAAGTCCACTTCCGCACCATGATCGGCACCGGCGCCAACCCCAATGTGCATTCGGTCGTCGTGATCGGCATCGAACCCGGCTGGACCAAGCGCATCGCTGACGGCATCCGCGAAACCGGCAAGGAAGTCGCCGAGTTCTCGATCGAACAGAAGGGCGACTTTGAAACCATCCGCGCTGCCTCCTGGGCCGCCAAGGACTTCGTCCACAAGGCCACCGAGGTGCAGCGCGAGGAATGCTCGATTTCCGAGCTTTGGGTCTCGACCAAGTGCGGCGAGAGCGACACCACCACCGGTCTCGGCTCCTGCCCGACCGTGGGAAATATGTACGACAAGCTGCTGCCCGAGGGCATCACCGGTTTCTTCGGTGAAACCTCCGAGATCACCGGCGCCGAACACATCTGCCAGAAACGCGCGATCAACGAAGAGGTCGGTGAGCGTTGGTACAAGATGTGGAAGGCCTATCAGGACGACGTGATCTTCGCCCACCAGACCGATGACCTTTCCGACAGCCAGCCCACCAAGGGCAACATCGAAGGCGGGCTGACCACCATCGAGGAAAAGGCGCTCGGCAACCTCGAGAAGATCGGCCGTACCTCGCAGTTCATCGACATTCTCGATCCGGCGGAAGCGCCGAAGTCGGGCAATGGGCTCTACTTCATGGACAGCTCTTCGGCGGCAGCGGAATGCGTGACCCTGATGGCCGCCGGCGGCGCGGTGATCCACACCTTCCCGACGGGCCAAGGCAACGTGGTCGGCAACCCGATCGTGCCGGTGATCAAGATCACCGCCAACCCGCGCACCGTGCGCACCATGGGTGAACATGTGGACGTCGACGTTTCGGGCATCCTGCGCCGCGAACAGACCATCGACGAAGCCGGCGACGCGTTGATCGAGATGATCGCCCGCACCGCCAATGGCCGCAATACCGCCGCCGAAGCGCTCGGTCACCGTGAGTTCTCGATGACCAAACTCTACCGCAGCGCCTGACGCTGTTAGGGGCGGCGCCAGGTGTGCCGCCCCCACCCTCATCCTATTCCGGTGAAGGTCCGGGGCCGGTTGCCTCGCGACATCCGCGGAGACAGGAAATCACGCGCGCCCGCATACGCAAGAACTCGCACCCAGGCTGACCCGATACCATGACTGATACTACCGTCCCCGGCCTCTTCGATCGCCGCGTCAGACCACTGTTGCCCGGCGTCCTGATCGCCGGCATCATCGCGCTGGCCAGCCAGTTCGTGGCCGAACACTACGGCGCGCCCGCCATGCTGCTGGCCCTGTTGTTCGGCATATCGCTCAACTTCCTCGGAACCGAAGCGCACAGCAAACCCGGCATCGACTTCGGATCGCGGCAGCTGCTCCGGCTGGGCGTCGCGCTGCTGGGCGTCCGCATCAGCGGCGAGGTGCTGACCCTGCTTGGGTGGCCGGTCGTCGGGCTGGTGGTGCTTGCCGTCGTGCTCACCATTGGTTTCGGCCTTGCGGTCTCGCGTCTGTTCGGCTTCCGCTATCGCTTCGCGTTCCTGTCGGCCGGCGCGGTGGCGATCTGCGGCGCCTCGGCAGCCATGGCCATTGCGGCGATACTGCCCCGCGACGACCGCTCGGAAGAGCGGCTGATCTTCACCGTGGTCTCGGTCACGCTGCTGTCGACGCTGGCGATGATCGTTTACCCGGTGCTCACCGCCGCCATCGGTTTCGACGACAGGACCACCGGCATCTTCATCGGGGCCACGGTCCACGATGTCGCCCAAGTGGTTGGTGCAGGCTTCTCCGTGTCGGAGGAAACCGGCAATGTCGCCACGCTGGTCAAGCTGCTGCGGGTCGTCATGCTGGCGCCGGTCGTGGTGGTTGCCGCTCTGGTGATCCGCAGCTTCACCAATGCCGACGAGGTCGATGACGCCCGACCGCCCCTCGTGCCGATCTTCGTGCTGGGCTTCGTCCTGCTGGCCGCGCTGCGCAGCGCCGGGCTGGTGCCCGAGGTCATCGTCCAACTCGCCTCGGAGGCGTCGCGCTGGCTTTTGGTGATCGCCATCGCCTCCGTCGGTCTGAAGACGCAGCCGAAGGACATCCTTCATGTCGGACTGCCAGCAGTGGCGCTGCTGGTGGCCGAGACCGCGTTCCTCGCGGTGCTGATCGGCCTCGCGCTCGGGTTCCTGCCGCTGACCGCGACCGGGTAAGCCCTGCCTCAGCCGCCGAAACCGGTCCGGGTGCCTCCGACCTTGCCGAAGCCGCCGCGCGACGCCGCCGTGGCGCGGGTCATCGGGGTCTTGCCGATGGTCGAGGTCGGGCGGGTGAACTGGGATGTGTTAAGCTTCGCCGCCCCTCGGTTGGTCGAGAACATGCTGGAGCGCGCGGCGTTGGTATAACGCCCGTCCGAGGTCTTGTAGAGCGGTTGCGCCGCCGCCATGCCCGAGCGACCGCCCAGCATGTTGCCGATCAGGTAGCCCGCCAGCAGCGGCATGAAGATGCTGCCCGACCCGCCCTGCGTCTGCGCCGCTTCCGATCCGCAGGCGCCCTCGCCGTGCTGCTCCTCGCAAACCGCGAGGCTGTCATAGCGCGGCGCAGCCTCGACATGCAGGGTCTCGGCCTGTGCGAAGGCGGTTTCGCAATCCATCTGCGTGAACACACCCCCGCGCGCGGCCTCGTCCTTGCAGCTTTGCAGGTCCGGAAAGGCGGCGGCGTCGACCTTCTCCTCTTGGCAGCCGGCAAGGGTGAAGGCCGCGGCGCCGAGGATGGCGATGGAAACCCGTTTCGAGCGTTTGGTCATGGTGCTGGTCTTTCTGCCGATGGGGCAAGCGTCCTCATGCAAGGATATAATGCGGTTTGAACCGGGACAAATCCTGGGTAATGCGCGACCGGTCCTCGCGGATACCGATCCCGGCGCAGGCCTGCCCCACGATCCACGCCCCGATCACCGGGCGGAACCCGTCGAACACGGGCAGGGGCGAATAGGCCTGTACGACGCGGGGATGTTGGGAATAGTCGGTGTTCTGCGCCTGCTCAATCACCTCGCCAGACCGGGTGATCGTCACCGAGGCGCCTTCGCGCGACAGGATCGGCTTGGTCACATGGCCTGCCGCGAGCGCCGCCTCGGCCCGTGCGAAGGCCTCGGCGGTGTCCTCCGCCGTGGGCCCCTGCCCCGCCATGGCCGCGCTGACGTCCGCTTCGAAGAAGGCGGGCAGCAGGTTCGGATGCCCCTCGAACATCTGCCACAGCACCGGCAGCAGCCCCTTGTTCGATAACAATGCCTTCCACGCGGGTTCCAGAAACAGGCAGCCCGAACCAGCGATATGGGCGGCATAGTCGTCGCGCAGCAGGTCCTCCCACGGGTAGAGCTTGAACAGCACCGCGATCCGCCGGTCCTGATCGTCCAGAAACTGCCCGTCCTCGCTGAGCCCGATCTTGTCGAGATCGCAGTAGTGCGCCCCCAGCCCGGCCTCGCGGGCGGCCCAGCCCATGGCCTCGACGGTGCCGTAATCCTCGGGGTTGCCGGCAACGGCCGTGAAATGCAGGTCGCTGCCCTTGGCGAAGACCTCGCCGAACCGCGCCACCAGCGCCTCGTGGATGCCGTTGAACTGGTCGGTGCCCTCGGGCAGCACGCCCGCCTTCAGTTGGTCTTCCAGCCATTGCCACTGGAACGCCGCGCTCTCGTAAAGCGATGTCGGCGTGTCGGCATTGTATTCCAGCAGCTTCGCGGGTCCCTGCCCGTCATAGGCGAAATCGAACCGGCCATAGATCTCGGGATCGCCCTGCCGCCAGCTGTCCGCCACCAGATCGCGGTGCGCTTCGGGGATCGCAAGCCGATCCATCAGGCGCTCGCTGGCGATGATCTCGCTCACAGCCTCACGGCACATGCCATGGAGCTCGGTTGCCGGGTCTTCGAGATCGTTCTCGATCTGCTCCAGCGTAAAGGCATAGGCCGAGGTCTCGTCCCAATAGGGTTCGCCGTACATGTCGGCAAAGGTGAACCCGACATCCTGCGCATGTGCACGCCAATCCGGCCGCTCGGGCAAGGTGATCTTCTGCAATGGTCCGCTCCCACTTTGTTCACGGGTCTTAGTCGGATTTGCAGACGGCAACCAGACGCTGATCCGCGATTCCGGTCGCCGCCCTGTTAGGCGGCGGACCTGATCTCGCAGGAGGGTCTGGGCTCAGACACTACCAAAGACCCCAGCCTGTGGGAGGGCGAACAACGCAAGATGTGGAAACCCACCCTGCAGGAGACCCTTGGGTGTCACGGCGGCAACCTGCGTCAGCCAAGGCCGGGCGACGTTCCGGCCCGGGCGTGCTTTTGCCCGCCATCTGCAAATAGCCGCCGGCTCTATCGACGCTGGAACAGGATCACCACCAGCGCCAGCAGCGACGACCCCAGCATCAGCAACAGCGACACCGCGTTCAGCAGCGGCGTCGACCCTTCCTTGAGCCGGTCGAACATCGCGATCGTCAAGGGCGCATCCGAGCCCACCAGCATAAGTGTGGTGTTGAAGTTTTCGAAACTCATCAGGAAAGCCACCACCACCGCGCCGATCATGGCGGGCGTCAGGAACGGAATGGTGATGGTGCGAACCGCCACCAGCCGCGTCGCACCGAGGTTGAGCGCCGCCTCTTCCAGCGTCCGGTCGAACTTCTGCAGCCGCGCCGTGATCACCAGCGTCGCAATCGTGGTGATGAAGGAGAACTGCCCGAGGATCACCAGCAGCAGCCCGGGGCGGAGCGCCTGTATGTCGATCTGCGCTACGTCCCAGACGCCATTCGCCAGGGTCGACGAGAACACGAGGATCGAGATCCCCAGCACGATCCCCGGGATCACCAGCGGCAGCAGCATCAGAACATACAGCAAGCCCTTGCCGCGAAAGTCGTAGCGATTGAAGAGGAATGCGTTCGTCGTCCCCACGCTCACCGACAACACCGCCACGCAGCCGGCGACCAGCGCCGACGTGCCGATCGCGCGCAGGATCCCGCGCTCGTGGAACACCCCGATCTGCGGGCGGGTGTCCCCGAAGAACCAGTTCCAGGTGAACCCCTCCCAGGGCAGCGACGGAAACTGGCTGTCGTTGAAGGCAAATACCGCAACCACGGTCAGCGGCAGCGCGAGGTAGAGAAAGAACAGCGCCACGTAGCCGCCATAGATCAGCCGAAAAGAGCGTGAGCGGGGAATCGTGGGAATCATCGCGGCCTAACCCATCGTTTCTTGCAGGGTGCGCCCGGTCAGCCGCAGCATCCCCCAGACGATCACCGAAGACAGCAGCAGCAGCATGAAACCGAAGGCCGCGCCAAGCTCCCAGTTCGAACGCACGATGAACTGGTTGTAGATCATTTCCGTGAACCACAGGCTGTCCTTGCCGCCCAGCATCGTCGGCGTCAGGTAGTTGCCGAGCGACAGCATGAAGACCACGATACACCCCGAGACGATCCCCGGCATGGCATGCGGGATGATGATTTCACGCAGCACCGACAGGCCCGATCCACCCAGATCGTATCCCGCTTCGATCACGCTGTCGTCCAGGCTTTCCAGCGTCGTTACCAGCGGCACCACCATGAACAGCATTGAGGTATAGACCAGCCCCACCATCATCGCCGCGTCGTTGTAGAGCATTTCCACCGGCTGATCGGCCAGCCCGACCCATTGCAGCAGGTTCGAGATCAGCCCGGTTTCGCGCAGCAGGATCATCCAGCCGAAGGTGCGCACCAATTCCGAGACGTAGAACGGGATCAGGCAGAGCATGAACAGCACCTGCTGCAACCGTCCCCGCGCCATCTTGGCGATGTAATAGGCCACCGGAAAGGCGATCAGAAGCGTGATCGCCGTGGCCAGCACCGACATGACGGCGGTGCGCCAGAAGGTGCGCAGATAAAGCGGCTCGGTCAGCGCCTTTTCGTATTGCAACAGACTTGGCTCATAGACGCCGAAACTGACGCGCTCGCGCAACGAGATCAGCGCCATGTCGATATGCGGAATGACAATCAGCAGCCCGAGCCAGAGCACCAGCGGCGTCAAGAGCAGCACGAATCCGATCCGGGCATGCGCCTGCATCAGGCCGCACCCTTGAAGCACGTCGCCTGCGCCGCGCCCCAGCCGATATGCACCGTATCGCCGCGCTTCAGCGCCGCGAACTCGCCGGACTGGGGCAGCGTGACCTCCAGCGTTTCGCCGGCCTCATCCTCAACCAGCACCCGCGAAGCGGCACCGTTGAACAGCAGGCTCGTCACTCTGCCCTGCAAGCGGTTGTCAAAGGCCGAGAGCGCCTCAGCACTCCCGGCCAGCCGGATTGATTCCGGGCGGACGAAGATCTCGGCCCTGTCGCCCTCCGCAAGCGCCCCAGCTGCCGTTGCCCGTATTGCAAGTCCGGTCTCGGTGCGCAGCTGCAAAGCCTCCCCCTCGGCCCGCTCGATGCGCCCCTTCCAGCGGTTCGCCTCGCCGATGAAACCGGCCACGAACGGCGTGTCGGGCCGGTAGTACAGGTCCTGTCCGGTGCCTACCTGCTCGAACCGGCCGGCGTTCATCACCGCGATCTGGTCGGACATCACCAGCGCCTCGGACTGGTCATGCGTGATGTAGACAAACGTCGTGTCAAAGGCCGCCTGAAGCGCTTTCAGTTCGACCTTCATGTGCTCGCGCAGCTTCAGGTCCAGCGCGCCAAGCGGCTCATCCAGCAGCAGAACATCCGGCTCCAGCACCATGCAGCGCGCGATCGCGACGCGCTGCTTCTGGCCGCCCGAAAGCTCGTCCACCTTGCGCCCGCCGATGCCGGGCAGGCCGATCCGGTCCAATGCCTCATCGACCTTCCGCGCGATCTGATCTTTCGGCATACGCCGGCGCCGCAGCCCATAGCCGATGTTTTCTGCAATCGTCATCATCGGGAACAGCGCGAGGTGCTGGAACACCATGTTCACCGGGCGTTTGTTCGGCGGCGTATCCAGCACCGACCGCCCTTTGATCCGGATATCCCCCGAGGTCGGATCGAGAAACCCCGCGATCATCCGCATGATTGTCGTCTTGCCACAGCCCGAGGGCCCAAGGATCGAGAAGAAGCTGCCCGAAGGCACCGTGAAGGATACATTGTCCACGGCAGTGGTTCCGTCGAACCGCTTCACGAGGTCCACGCATTCCAGATCAGGGGTCATGAGAATTCCATTCGTGCGGCGGCACCCGAAGCTCGGATGCCGCCCGTGTCAGATCAGTTGGCGGCCTGAACCCGGTCCAGCACTTCGCCTTCGATGGCTTCCAGACCGGCGGGGACCGGCGGATACCACTTGATGTTGTCGATGGCCTCCTGCGGGAAGCTGGCCTGATACTTGGCCTTCAGCGCGTCCTCGGCATATTCGTCCGCACCGGCCGAGGCGGTGAAGTTGCCCGCCGCCGCGGTGATCTTGGCCGCGACTTCCGGCTGCATCACGAAGTTGATCCATTCATAGGCCACGTCGTCCGCCTGCCCCTTGGCGGGCAGCACGAAGGTGTCGATCCAACCCAGCGCGCCCGAGGCCGGGGCCACGAAGGTGATGTCCGGGTTGTCGTCGTTCAGTTTCCAGCCGCCGGTGTCCCATGCCATCGACGCGGTGACTTCGCCCGAACGCACCAGATTCATCAGTTCGTCACCGCCGCTCCAGTAGGTCTTCACGTTGGCCTTGCAGTCGACGAGCTTGGCCTCGACCTTCTCCATGATCTCTTTGTACTTCGCCTCGTCGCCATACGCGGCGAAGGGATCCTCGCCCATGGCGAAGGCAAAGCCGATCAGCGTCGGCCGCTTCAGGCGGTAAGACACCTTGCCCTCCATCGCCGGATCGCAGAGGTCGGTGTAGTCCTTGACCACGTCGCCGGCTTCGGCGGTGTTCATCACCAGGCCCGAGGTGCCCCAGACATGCGGCACGCCGTAGACGTCACCATTGACGGTGGTGTTTTCCATCGTCGCTTCCAGCATCGACTGAATGAACTGCGACTGGTCCAGCTTCGAGACATCGATCGGCTTGTAGATGCCGAACTCCATCTGCGGCCCCATGATCCGGTCCTGCGACGGCTGCGCAAGGTCGAACCCGCCGCCACCGGTTGCACGCAGTTTGGCAATCATTTCCTCGTTGTTGGACTTGGTCACCTCGACGGTGTGGCCGGTCTGTTCCTCGAACATCTGTACCACGTCATCGGGAGCATAGCCGCCCCAGGTCAGCAGGCGCAGCGTGTCGGCCTGCGCCGCCCCGGCAAGCCCGGCAATCAGGGTGGAGGTCAGAAGGATGGTTCTTTTCATGGGTCGTTTCCTCTGTTGGTTGGGCCCCGGATGTTTCCGGGGCGCGGGGTTCGGGCCTTATGGGCCTCTATCGTATCAGTCGTGTGAAACCGTCATGGTTTCAGAGGGTCGCGCGCAGGCCACGCGGTCAAAGCGCCGCCTTGAACAGCCCGGTCAGGTTCTCCTCGGTCAGGGTGATCGGATTGCCGCCGCAAGACGGGTCCGTCACCGCGCCCTTGACCAGCGAAGGGATCGCCTCTTCGGTGACCCCCAGATCCGAGAGCTTGCGCGGGATGTTCAGGCTATCGTTCAAATCCTGCACGAAAGCGCGGAACCCGTCAAAGCCGCCGTCGATGCCAAGATAGGCGGCCGCGGTATCGAACCGTTCGCGAATGACATCGGCATTGAACGCCAGCACGGCCGGCATGCAGACCGCGTTGGTGGTGCCGTGGTGAGTATTGAATTGCGCGCCGATGGGGTGGCTCATCGCATGTATCGCGCCGAGGCCCTTCTGGAAGGCCGTTGCGCCCATCATCGCCGCCGACATCATCTGCGCGCGTGCTTCAAGGTCATGGCCGTTCTGGAACGCGCGCGGCAGGTAGTCCTTGACCAGCCGCATCCCTTCCAGCGCGATGCCCTGGCTCATCGGGTGGTAATGCGGGCTGCTGTAGGCCTCGACGCAATGGGCAAAGGCATCCAGCCCGGTGCCGGCGGTGATGAAACCGGGCATGCCAACGGTCAACTCGGGGTCGCAGATCACCACCTGCGGCAGCACCTTGGGGTGAAAGATGATCTTCTTCTCATGCGTCTCGGAATTGGTGATGACGCTGGCGCGGCCGACCTCGGACCCCGTCCCGGCAGTCGTCGGCACCGCCACGATGGGCGCAATGGCATCCGCGTCGGCACGGGTCCACCAGTCGCCGATGTCCTCGAAATCCCACAGCGGCCGGGTCTGGCCCGCCATGAAGGCCACCATCTTACCGAGGTCCAGCCCCGAGCCGCCGCCAAAGGCGATCACCCCGTCGTGGCCGCCGTCTTTGTAGGCGGTAACCCCGGCGTCGAGGTTCTTTTCGTTCGGATTGGGATCGACCTCGGCGAACAGCGCGCGGCCCAGACCTGCCTGCTCCAGCACATCCAGCGTGGCCGAGGTGATCGGCAGATCCGCCAGCCCCCGGTCAGTCACCAGCAGGGGCCGTGTCATGCCCGCCTGCGCACAGGCGCCGGGCAATTCGCTGATGCGGCCCGCGCCGAACTTGATGGCGGTGGGATAAGACCAGTTTCCGGTCAGGCTCATTTCGTCACCTTCTTCAGATGGTAGGATTTCGGACGTGTGAGGTTGTGATAGCCGATCACCGACAGACCGCCGCCGCGCCCGGTCTGCTTGCAGCCGGTCCAGCACAGCCCGGGGTCGAGGTAATCGGCGCGGTTCATGAACACGGTGCCGGTTTCGATCCGGTCGCCGATGGCCTGCGCGCGGTCGATATCGGCGGTCCAGAGCGAGGCGGTCAGCCCGAAGTGGCTGTCGTTCATCAGCGCCACGGCCTCGTCGTCGTTCCGCACCTTCATGATGCCCACGACCGGCCCGAAGCTTTCGTCCCGCATGACACGCATGTCGTGGGTCACGTCGGTCAGGATCTGCGGCGTCAGATAGGCCGCTCCGTCGTCCTCGGCGAAGGGCTCGATATGCGTCACCGCGCCGGCCTGCACCGCCTCGTCGATCTGGTCCCGCACCTCTTGCGCAAAGCGCACATGCGCCATCGGGCCGATGCTGGTCTCTGCGTCCAGCGGATTGCCCAGCTTGTAGCCCTTCACGATGGCCACTGCCTTTTCGACAAAGGCATCGTAGAGCGCCTCGTGCACATAGATCCGCTCGATCCCGCAGCAGCACTGGCCGGAGTTGAACATCGCCCCGTCGATCAGCGTATCCACCGCCGCATCAAGATCGGCGTCGTCCATGACATAGCCCGGATCCTTGCCGCCAAGCTCCAGCCCGACGCCGGTGAAGGTCCCCGCCGCGGCACGTTCCATCGCCTTGCCGCCACCGACCGAGCCGGTGAAGTTGACGAAATCGAAGGCGTTGCCGGCGATCAGGTCCGAGGTGGTGCCATGGTCGAGGAAGACGTTCTGGAACACCTCCTCCGGCACGCCCGCCTCATGGAAGGCCCGCGCCATCCGTTCGCCCACCAGCAGCGTTTGCGTCGCGTGTTTCAGCATCACGGTATTCCCCGCGATCAGGGCCGGCGCGACAGTATTGATCGCGGTCATGTAGGGGTAATTCCACGGCGCGACCACCAGCACGAGGCCCAGCGGCACGCGCTTGATGTAACGTCGGAAGGTGTCGTCCTCGCCCACCTCGATCGGCGACAGCGCCGTCTCGGCGATCTCGGCCATGTGCGAGGCACGTTCGTTGAAGCCGCCGAACTCACCGCCATAGCGCACCGGCCGTCCCATCATGTGTGCCAGTTCGGTGACGATCTCGTCGTTCATCTCGCCCACGCGGGCCACGCCCGCCATCACGAGGCGCCTGCGTTCGTCCAAAGGCCGCGCCGCCCAATCGGCCTGCGCGGCGCGTCCACGGGCGGCGGCATCCTGCGCCTCGGCAAGCGTCAGCACCGGCCGTTCGGCATAGGTTGCGCCCTCGATGGGCGAGACGCATTTCAAAGTCTGGGTCATGGTGTCCTCTGTCTGTCGGCCCGGTCAGGCCATCTCGAAGCCGCGGGCGATCTCGTAGTCGGTCACGACGCGATTGAAATCTTCGATCTCCACCTCTGCGGCGCGGGCATAATGGGTCACGACATCGTCGCCAAAAGCCTCGCGGAGCATGTCAGAGGCCAGAAGCGCCTCGCGCGCGTCGCGCAGCGTGACGGGCAGTTGCTCGGCATCGGTGGCATAGGCATCGCCGGTAAAGGCCGGCTGCAACTCCAACTCCTCCTCGATGCCCTTGAGCCCGGCCGCCAGCATCGCGGCCATGGCGGTATAGGGGTTGATGTCGGACCCGCCGACGCGGCATTCGATGCGCACGCCCTTGGTGCCGTCACCGCAAAGCCGGAAACCGGCGGTTCGGTTGTCGATCGACCAGATGATCCGCGTGGGCGCGAAGCTGCCGACCTGGAAACGCTTGTAGCTGTTGATGTAGGGGGCAAGGAAATACATGTAATCCTTGGCATATTTCAGCATCCCGGCAACGTAGTGCTTCATCAGCGTGGACATGCCCAACTTGTCCTCGGCGTCGTAAAATGCCGGGCTGCCGTCCTTCCACAAAGACTGGTGCACGTGGCTGGACGAGCCTACCTTGTCCGGCGACCACTTGGGCAGGAAGCTGACAGCGTGACCCTGCTGATGCGCGATTTCCTTCACCGCGTGCTTGGCGATGGTGTGGTATTCCGCCGTGTCCAGCGCCGGGGCGTACTTGATGTTCAACTCTTCCTGACCAGTCTCGGCCTCGCCCTTCGAGTTCTCGATCGGCAGACCCGCGGCGTAGAGGTGATTGCGCACCGGGCGCATCACATGCTCTTCGCGGCTGGTCAGCAGGATGTTGTAATCCTCGTTATAGCCCGACAGCGTGGCTAGATCGCGGAAGCCCGATTTGCGGATCTCATCGAAGGACTTCTCGAAAAGGAAGAACTCCAGCTCGGTGGCCATCATCGGCGTGAAGCCCATTGCCTCGGCCCGCGCCACCTGTTTCTTCAGCATGGCGCGCGGCGAATGCGGCACCTCCTGATGCGTGTGATGGTCGAGCACGTCGCAAAGCACCATAACCGTGCCCGCGAGCCACGGCATCGGCCGCAGGGTCGACAGGTCCGGCTTCATCACGTAGTCGCCATAGCCCTGTCGCCAGGAGGTCGAGGCATAGCCTTCGGGCGTCGCCATCATCAGGTCGGTGGCCAGCAGGTAGTTGCAGCAATGGGTTTCTTCCCAGGCGCTGTCGATGAAATGCGCGGCGTGGAACCGCTTGCCCATCAGCCGGCCCTGCATGTCGACAGTGCACACCAGCACGGTGTCGATCTCTCCGGCGGCGAATTTCGATTTCAGATCTTCGAATGTCATGGGCATCCCGGTTTCGTCTAGGAGTGTCGCAGCCCCGGGCTTGACCCGGGGCCTCTTGGTTTGACGTGAGGTCCCGGGTCAGGCCCGGGACAGTGCTGTATGTCGCGGCTCAGGTATTGTAGCGATACGGACGTCCGGCCTTGGCCATGTCGGCGTTGTACTTCTTGAAGATGTCCACGACCTTGGCTTTGGTCTCGGATTCCGCGGCGATCTCGTCCCAGAACTTCAGCGCCGCCTGCTCGACCTTGTCCCACTCGGCATCGGGGATGGTGGTCAACTGCATCTTCTCGCCGTGCACCCGCAGGCTGGCCTCGCCGCCCCAGTACCACCACTGGCGGTAATAATGCGACTGCTCCATGCAGGTCGCCAGCAGCAGCTTCAGGTCTTCGGGCAGCTCTTCGTAGCGGCCCATGTTGGCGAAGAAGTGCCCGATCCAGGCGCCCGAGATGTTGTTGGTCAGGAAGTAGTTGGTCACATCCGCCCAACCGACGGTGTAGTCCTCGGTGATGCCCGACCAGGCGATACCGTCCAGCTCGCCGGTCTGCACCGCGACCTCGATGTCCTCCCACGGCAGCGTCACCGGCACCACGCCGAACTGGCTGAGGAAGCGGCCGGCGGTGGGGAAGGTGAAGACCCGCTTGCCTTCCAGATCGGCGAGGCTGTTGATCGGATCCTTGGTGGCGAAATGGCACGGATCCCAGGACCCGGCCGAGATGTGCTTGACCCCGACCTTGGCGTATTCCTCGGCCCAGATCTCGTTCAGGCCGTACTGATTGAACAGCACCGGCACGTCCAGCGAATAGCGCGAAGCAAAAGGGAAATAGCCGCCGAACACCGTCACCTCGGTCGGCGAGGCCATGGAATCGTCGTCCGACTGCACCGCGTCGATGGTGCCGCGCTGCATGGCGCGGAACAGCTCGCCCGTGGGCACCAATTGGTCGGCATAGAACAGCTCGATCTGCATCCGGTCGCCGGCGATGGCGTTGAAGCGGTCGATCGCCGGCTTGACCACGTGCTCGGCCAGCGCTGCCCCAGCGTAGGTCTGCATCCGCCAGGTGATCGTCGATTGCGCCAGCGCCGGTGCCGCCAGGGGGGCTGCCGCCATGCCGACACCGGCGGTTTTCAGGAACTTTCTTCTCGAAGTGGTCATGTCCATTCTCCTTGTTGAAATGCGTCCCCCGACCGGGGCTTCTGGGGTTATTTTCCGTAAACGAGGTTCGGCAGCCAAAGCGCGATTTGCGGGAATATCATCACCAGCGCCAGCGCGCCCACCATCACCATCGCGAACGGAATGATCGAGCGGTAGATGTCGCGCAGTCCGATCTCGGGCGGCGCCATGGCGCGCATGAGAAACAGGTTGTAGCCGAACGGCGGGGTCATATAGGCGATCTGCGTGGTGATCGTGTACAACACACCGTACCAGATCAGGTCGAAGCCCATCGCGCCGACCAGAGGCACGTAAAGCGGCGCCACGATCACCAGCATTGCTGTGTCATCAAGGAAGGTTCCCATGATGATGAAGCTCAGCTGCATCAGGATAAGGATCATCCACGGCGACAGGCCCAGCCGTTCGGTGAACAGCGTCTCGATCGCGCGCACCGCTCCGAGCCCATCGAAGATCGCGCCGAAACCCAGCGCGGCGAGGATGATCCACATGAACATGCACGAGATCGCCAGCGTCTGGCGTACCGAGACTTCGAAGACCTGACGCGTCATCCGCCCCTTCAGGATCGCCGCGACGAATGCCGCCATCGCGCCGATGGCCGAACTTTCCACCAGCGAGGTCCAGCCCTTGACGAAAGGCACCATCATCACCGCGAAGATCACCAGCGGCAGGATACCGGCCCGCAGCAGGCGCAGTTTCTCGGCGCGGCTCACGTCGCGCTCCTCGGCCGGCAGCGGCGGTCCAAGTTCGGGCTGAACGCGACACCGAATGTAGATGTAGATGATGAACAGCGTCGCCATCATCAGCCCCGGCATCACGCCCGCCAGCCAAAGCTGCCCCACCGGCTGCCGCGCGATCATCGCGTAAAGCACCAGCACCACCGACGGCGGCACGAGGATGCCCAGTGACGACCCCGCCTGGATCACCCCGGTCACCATGATCTTGTCATAGCCCCGTCTCAGCAACTCGGGCAGGGCAATCGTCGCCCCGATCGCCATGCCTGCCACCGACAGCCCGTTCATCGCCGAAATCAGCACCATCAGCCCGATGGTGCCGATGGCAAGCCCGCCCCTGACCGGCCCCATCCAAACGTGGAACATCTTGTAAAGGTCGTCCGCGATCTTCGATTCCGAAAGCACGTAGCCCATGAAGATGAACATCGGCAGCGTCAGAAGCGGATACCATTTCATCAGCTTCATTGCCGCCGAGAACGGCACATCGACGCCCCCGGTCCCCCACAGCAGCAGCGCCGCCAGCGCGCCGACGAAGCCGATGGCGCCGAACACCCTCTGCCCGGTCAGCAGCATCAGCATCATGCCCGAGAACATCAGGATGGCGATCATTTCATGGGACATCAGATCTCCACCCCGCGAATGCGGCCAATATCGCGGAAGAATTCGGCGAGGGTTTGCAGCAGCATCAGGAAGATACCGAAGGCCAACAACAGCTTGACCGGCCACAGAAACGGCCGCCACGCCGTCGAGGACCGTTCAAGGAAGCCAAGGGTCTCGCCCGCCGCGTCGAATCCGCCGGTGAAGAGCGCACCAAAGAACTCCCTGAAGTACTCCACCGGCGCCATGCCGAAATAGCCCATCGCATAGGCCAGCGATCCCAGCGCGCCGTAAAGCAGCACGCCCAGATAGAACATCAGGAAC
The DNA here is from genome assembly GCF_056858395.1 of Litorisediminivivens sp. KMU-197. Taxonomy (NCBI): domain Bacteria; kingdom Pseudomonadati; phylum Pseudomonadota; class Alphaproteobacteria; order Rhodobacterales; family Paracoccaceae; genus Litorisediminivivens; species Litorisediminivivens sp. KMU-197. The sequence continues at coordinate 23,805 of NZ_JBXEQG010000009.1, forward strand.
AGCACCGTGAAGGCGTCGAACCAAGCCTTGGTCTTCACCGACCAGCCGCCATAAAACAGGTCCATCCGCACGTTCGATCCAAGCTGGATCGAATACGGCCCGCCAAGGATGTAGTACCCCACCATCACGAACTGCGCCGTCTCAAGCGTCCAGAGCGAGGGCAGGAAGGCCACCTTGGAGACCGTCGACCACAGCAATACCCCGATCAGCACGAAGATCAGGTACATCGCGATCCGCCCGATGAAGCGGTTCATGGCGTCGACGCCGTGCACGAAAGCGGTGATCATTCTAGGCATCCGCAGCCTCCGCGGGATGGGCGGCCAGCGCCGGGCGCAGCATCGCAAGAAGCGCGTCGGCAACCGCAGCGATGTCCTGCGGCGTCTCCAGCAGATCGTTGCGCACCTCTAGCATGACGTTCGGCAGCCCGCGCGCGATCCCGTGCAGCCTCAGCGAATGGGTCACGCCGTCTTCCGGGCCATATGGCTTGTTGCGCTCTACCTGTAGGTCCTCGGGCGCATGTGCCAGCATCACCTCGGCCAGCCGGGCATCGCTGTCATGGAGGATCCCGATCTCGGTCGACCGATGTGTCCCGAAATACACCGGCGTGAAGCTGTGCACGGTGACGATGGCCCGGGCCCGCGCGTCGAGCAGGGACCCCACGGTGTCGCAGAACGGCCGATACACCGTCTCGATCCGCTCGGCCCGCGCCTCGGCGCTCAAGCCGGCGTTTCCGGGTATCTCCACCACTTCCGAGCGTACCGGCATCGCGCCCGCCACCTCGGGCGGGCGGTTGATGTCATAAACCACCCGCGATACGCGCCCCGCCACAAGCGGCGCATCCAGCCCCTCGGCCAGTATTTCCGCCAAGGCGAAAGCACCCGGATCCCAGACCGCGTGGCTCTGGCGCCACTCGGGCTTCAGGCCAAGATCGCCGTACCGCTCGGGAATATGGGAAGAAGCATGTTCGCACAGCAGCAACACCCCACCGGCCCCCGTGGAATTCACCACGTGCACCGTCGCGTCGCTGCTGTCCTGACCGCTTTCCGCCATCTCTCCCCCGCTTTCTGAAAAAAACTTTCCACACCCCGCCGGGTGTGTCAATATTTCTTCACGGACATTGCAGCAAATGTTCACTCCCGGGCATCCGCCCGCAACCCGAGCGCAAGGACCTCAGCCGTGAGCCAGCCCGATACCACTGTGAGAGAGCTGATCCGGCACCACTATTCCGGCCTTACCCAATCGGAACGCAAGTTCGCCAATACCCTGTTGGAGGATTACCCCTCGGCTGGTCTGGCCTCGATTACCGTCGTCGCCGAACAGGCCGGGGTTTCGGCGCCAACCATCGCGCGTATGGTGCAGAAGCTGGGGTTCAAGGGCTTCCCGCAGTTTCACAAGGCGCTGCTCAAGGAATTGCAGGCCAAGGTCTCGGGCCCCACCGAACGCCGCGCCAACTGGGCCACCGAGGCCCCGGAATCACACCTGCTGAACCGCTTCGCCGAGGCGGTGACGCAAAATATCCAGACCACCTTCAGCAACGTCCCCAGCGATGCGTTCGACGCCGCCGCGCACCTGCTGGCCGACACCGAACACACACTCTATATCGTCGGTGGACGCATCACCCATGCGCTGGCCGACTATGCCTTCACCCACTTTCAGGCAGTCCGGCCCAAGGTGATCCACCTGACCTCTTCGTCTGCCACATGGCCGCACTACCTTGTGGATATGGCCCCCGGCGACACGCTGCTGATGTTCGACATCCGCCGCTACGAATCCAGCCTGCTGAGGCTGGCCCAGCTCGCCTCCGAACAAGGTGTGCAGGTCGTGCTTGTCACCGACCAATGGTCCAGCCCGGTCGCCAAGATCGCCACCCAGAGCTTCAACTGCTGGGTCGAGATCCCCTCGGCATGGGACTCCAACGTATCGACACTCATGCTGCTGGAGGCGCTGATCGCAGCCGCTCAGGAAGAGGCCTGGGCGCAAACGCAAACCCGGTTCGATACCCTCGACCGGCTGTTCGAGCAGACCCGCCTGTTCCGAAAGCCCGGCTCCTAGGCCGATACAGCCGGGTGTGCTCCGCCCGCTGCCGGTCCGTGGAACATGGCTGTGGCGCATAATACGACAGACCACCAAGCATCCGCGCCCGCAATGGCATGGGGCGCCGAGCTTGGCTCACGCCTCGGCATCGCCCTTCTGCAAGGCCAGCGGCTCCTTGAAGGTCAGGGTCCGGTACGGGAACGGGATTTCAAGGCCGGCGTCGTCCAGCGCCCGCTTGACCCGCGCGACCACTTCGTCGCGCGACTGGCGCACCTCGACCGGCTTCGACCCGGTCCACCACGTCACCTCGAAATTGATCGAGGAATCCGCGAACTCCTGCGCGAAGATCTGCACCGGCCTGCCGTCGGTGACGACGCTGTCGCACCCCGAAACCGCGTCGTGTATGACATCGCGCGCCTGATCCACGTCGACGTCATAGGCGACGCCGCAGATCACCGTCACGCGCCGCTGCTCAAGATCCGTGCGCACGGTTACCGGGTTCTTGAACAGGATCGAGTTCGGCACGATAACCAACTGCCCGTCGGTCTGCCGGATGTGGCTTTCACGGATCGCGATGTGGCGCACCTCGCCCTCGATGCCTTCGCATTCGATGTAATCGCCGATCCGCATCTCGGGACGGAACAGGATGATGATGCCCGCGAGGAAGTTCTCGAACACGTCCTTGAACGCAAAGCCGATGGCAACCGATCCGATCCCCAGCCCGGTCAGAATGCTGGCGGGCGTGAGGTTCGGAAAGACGATGACCGCGGCGATCATGAGCCCCGTGATCCACACCGCGATCGACACCAGCAGCGAAAACAGCTCCTTGAGGCTGGGCCGCAGCTTCGTCCGCGCAAGCACGCGCTGCATGACGTATTGCGCCACCTTGTTCACGACGGCGGTCAGGACAATGACGACCAGCGCCACCACGATCTGCGGCAGATGTTCAAGGAATGAGCGGGCCATTTCGCGCAACTGGGCGACGAGGATCTTGACAGGTTCCAATACTGCTCCTTCTCGAACGCGGCGGGTGGCGATACAGTAGCGCGTCCAGATCGCACAGCAAGAGCCCAGGACGTGTGCACCGACAGGTCAGACCGGGCCCATTCCCCCGGATTGCCAAGCGAATTTCAACACTGAACGTTGCGGAAACCGTTACCGGAACGTCGCCCTGTCCGCGTCAGTCAGCCGCCGAGGAACCGGTCGAGCAGGGCCCAGAGCCCGTCGTCGAGCTTTACCCTCAGCTTCAGATAGGCACCGTCCTCCAGAAGCGCGCGATCGAACGGCAGGCCCTCTCGGGCGTGGACATAGCCAAGCGAGATCATCGCGCCCGGCGTCGCGACCCACCCGGCTTCGACCCCCAGCGCCCGGGTGGAATAACCGCTGTCGTCCCACATGTGATAGGCGTTTACTGAGCCCTCCAGCCGATCGGCAACGATCTCACCGGTGACGCCACCCTGCACAAGCTGCATGACCCCGGGCACCGCTGCGCCGGTCGCATAGACCTCTTCGCTGGCTTGCCCGGCATACTTGCCGTTCAACCGCACCCGCGTGGTCGCGTCCCAGGTGCCGGCAACCGACCACAGGTGATCCATGCTGTGCGTGGCGCCTTTCTCCAATCGGTTCTCGTACCAGGCCAGCAGGTTCAGCCGCGCCTCGGACTTCGGACGATAGGCCATGCCTGCGCGCAACCGGTGTCTATGCCTGTCCGGTCCCTCGCCGCGCCCGTCAAAGGCATAGCGGCTGCGCGCCAGTATCGTCAGGTCTTCCGTCACCTGACCGGCAAGCCCTGCGTCGGCATAGGCGGTGTACCCGGTGTCTTCGATGGTCTGGTCCAACGCCGCTTCGCCGATCCAGCGGCCATCCTCGGAGTTCCATTTCACCCCGAGCGCAAGGCTGGTCAGCCCGCTGTCGGGCACACCGACATCGAAGCTGTGTTCAAGCCCGGCGCGCAGCGATAACCGGTCGCTGACCTCAAAGGCGCCGTCGAACCCCTGAACCATGTGTGGTGTTCGGTCCGCATCCGCCGTCATCTCCGACGTGCCGGTCAGCCAAGGCGACAGGCGATATTCCGCACCAAGACTGGCCAGCGTCAGGCTGTCCCCCTCCGGTCCAAAGGACAGCTCAGCCCGCCCGAAAAACCGCAGTCCCTCGCGCACCTCGGTGTCGCCACCGATACGCAGGGTGCCTTGCTCGGCGCCGCGAAACGGCAATTCCAGATCGAAGTCGAGCTTGACACCGGGCGTCGACGCGGGCCGCCATTCGGCCGAGGTCAGCCAAAGGATTTCCGTCCCCTCCGCCGCGCTCTCACGCAGGTCGCGCGACCAGCGCAGCCCGTCGCTGCGGGTGGTGGTCTCACGGACCTTGCGCCGGACGCCCAGATCGGCGCTGACCCGCGCGCCGTCGTTCATCCTGTCACGGATGTAATCGGCATTCGCCGACAGGGTCGCCCTGTCGCTCAGCCTTGTCTCCCACGACAGCCCGGCCCGGTCGGTCCCCGGCCGTTCCGGCGATCCCGGCGGCGCGAAATCATCGCCAGCGGTGGACGCCTCGGCCTGCAATCGGCTGTCCGGTGTCCGGTACTCATAGGCAAGCCGCGCGGCAGTGCCCTCCCGACCCGTGCCGTCGTCGGACCGCGCGACTTCGGCCAGCACTGTGGCATTCGGCGTCAGCCGATGTTCGACAAAGCCGGCGTCGAGGGCAAAGCGTTCGTCACTGCCTGCCGGACCGTCCGACCGGATCACCCGCACCCCCGCACGCGTGCGCCCCGACAGGTCGATCACGCCCTCGCCACCATACAGCCAATAGGTCTCGTCGCTGTCGCCCTCGATCTGCCATGTGACGCGTACCGAGACCGGATTGCCGTCGTCGTCGGCCTGCCGGATCGGATAGTCGAAGATGATCGTGTCGCGGAAAAAATCCAGCGAGTAGTCGATCAGCCGCCGCAGGCGCCGGGTCGACAGGATCTCGCCGCTGTCCTTGTCCCGCACAAGGATCTCCACAAGGTCGGACCCCTCGCGAAAATTACGCAGGTCGATGTCATAGGGCCCCGAGATCCCGCGGCCGCGAAACTCGACCGTCCGACTTTTCTGCGCAGTCCGCGCGGCAAAAACCTTCACGCGGGCAATCTCACCCTCCCAATGCGCCTTCGCGCCTGTGGTCACATCGCGATAACCGCCCAGCTTGAACGCGGGATCCTCCGGTTCGATGGCGATATCGCCGTAGAGGATATAGGACGCGCCCTTTTCGACCTTCACGAACAGGTTGGTCGAGGATTGCGCGTCAAACCCGCGCTCGGAATTGTCGCCGTAGACCGGATAGTATTCGTCGGCGCGGATGTCGCGGAACAGCCGGTCCTCGGTGTCGCGGTCCGAACTGTAGCGCAGGGTCAACAGCGCGTCGCCCCGGATGCGGCCCTTCAAATACATCTCGCCCCTCAGGCCGGCGACCGTGTCCTCGAACGGGCTGAGGGCCGTATCATCGATATGGAGATGCCCGTCCTTCAGCCCGACGGAGCCCTCGATGACCCCCACGAGAGTGCGGTCCGCGAGATCGGGTTTGAACATGATCCGCGCACTGTCGCTGCCAAAGCCGCTCTGCACGGAGATGACCTCCGGGCCAGCCGCCTGCGGTGCCAGCAAATCGAACCTTGCCTCGCCGTTGTCGATATAGGCCTGCAAGCCCGGTTGGTCCTGACGGATGTCGGTAAGGTCCCACGTCGCGTTCCGCGCCTCCAGCGTCACCACCGCAGAAGCCTGGGCAAGGTTGCCGCGGGCGTCGAGGATGCGCACGACGACCGGCAGAACGCTGCCGGGGCTGGCCGCGGCCTCAGACGGGGCGACGATCTCGATCCTCGCCGGGTCGCCGGGGGCGGTCACCGTGATCTCGGCCGTCTGTCGCGTGATGCCGAAGGTGTCGCGGCCAATCATCCGCAGCCGGTTCGGGCCGGGATTGAGCCGCAGCGCCACGTATTCCTTGGCCTGCAAATTGCCACGATCCCAAACCGCGTGTTCGCCCACACGGTCGCTGCCGACCTCTGCACCGTTGAGTTCAAGTGTCAGGGTCAGGTCCGCCGGTCCCTTGATGCGCAGCTTCAGGCTGCGGCGATCAACCCCGTCGCCGTCGGCGAGGCCGATGAAGCCGAAGCCCGGCCGCAGGTCCTTGAGGATCGTCTCAAGCGTCCCCACCGAAACACCCTCCGGCGCCGCGAGTTCGGAACTCGTGCCTGCGACGGCCTGTCCGGGTCGGTGAGTATAGACCTGCGTGGTGGTGGCCAGCCCGGCCTCAGAGCGGACGGCACGCAAGTCTGGCGTCGCGGCATCGATCGGCAGGTCTGACAACAGGCCGGCCTCGTCGCCATCACGCCCGGCCAGCGCCTCGGCGCGCTGGCGAACCTCGGCGAACGACGCCGCCGAGCACCCGCCGAGCGGAAAGTTCTCGGCCCGTACCTCGCCGCGTTTCAGCGCCACCAGCCGAGATCCGGCCCGCAGCATGTCAGCCGCCCGTGACACGCGTGGACGGGCGTTCGCCGGCAAGGTCGCGTTCTGAAGTGCCAGCACATGGCTGACCGGTTTCAACCCGAACAGCGAATATTTGCCCTCCGCGTCGGTCACGACCGCCAACCCCTGCTGGGTCACGATCCGTACGCCGGGCACGCCCAGTTCGTCCGGTCCGTCGATGATACCGTTTTCGTTGCAGTCCAGAAACACCGTGCCGATGACCGCAGCCTCGCGTGAGAACACGCCGCCTTCGGCGTTCAGCCTGACCCGCGCCCGCGCCGTGTTCGAAACGCGCCTCTGCCCGGTGCCCGCTTGCGTGCCATAAAGCACGGCTTCGTTGATACGGTCACCGCTGCGGGTGGTGGGCGTGAAACGCACGACATATTTCAACGTCACGGTCTTCAACGGCGGAACATGCCCAAGATCGAAGACCAGCGCACCGCCGTCGTTCGCGACAGGGTCGGCGATCCGGTCACCCTCCAACCGGGCCGAGCCCGCGACGATCACGGCACCACGCGGCAGGCGGTCGGCAATACGGGCCTGCTGCAGGGCCTGGTTCATGTTGTTGGTGGCGGTCACCGTGTAGAGCACGAACTCGCCGGCCTGCACCTTGTCCTTGCTCGCGGTCTTCGTCAGAGCGAGCGGCACGCCGTAGAACGGGTCCAGCGGCAGGTCCAGCCCGCCGAACACCCCGCCCTCGTGGCGAAAGAGGGCTCCGAAAGAGCCCTCGGCATCCACCAGCCGGTTGAAATTCGGGAACGACCCGCGCAGCGACGGATAGCTGTAGTCGGGCGGCGGGGTGACATGCAGCCGGTATTCGCCCGCGCCGATCAGGCCCAGCGCGACGAAACCCTCGGCACTCGAGGTCCCGGTGGCGACCGGCCCGCCCGCGGCGTCGCGCAGCTCGACCGCAGCCGTGGCTATGGCGGCGTTGGTGACACTGTCGAACACGTAGATACCGGGCGCCACCTGCAGTTCGTCTTGCGCGGTCAAGCCGCCGCACACGCCCGTTCCGGTCAGGGTGTCGGCATTGCCGGTGGCCATCACCCCGTCACCATGGGCTGCCACCTGCATCCGCGCCAAGGGCAGGGGCCCGGTGACGAAGATGCCGGAGTTCGGCGCCGTCTCCGTGGCGATCACCGTTTCGGCGTCGCCGGTGGTGCGGCTGCGCACCGTTATCTGCACCCTGTCGACATCGTGGCTGGCGTTGCAGGCTCCGGACACCGCCCGTAGCGCGGTGTCGGTCCCGGGCTGGCCATGGTGGGCGGGCTCGCCGGTGCCCGGCACGATGAATTCCAGCGCGATGGCGGCCTCTGCCCCGGCTTGCAGCTTGACCGTGTTCGATGGCACCTGCAGCACGCCCGAGGCCCCGCCGATGAACGTCTCGGCCAGGTTCCGGACCTCCGCCGCACCCAAGGCCGACGGGCGCAGAACGGAAAAGACCAACTCCCGATACTGGCCGACCGGGTAATCCCCGTCATGCAGGAATGCCACCGCGTCGACCCTTGCCAGATCCGCGGGCGGGCGGGTGACGTATTGCTGTGCCGGCGCGCCCGCCAGGTGATAGAGCATCCGCAGCGACGCCGAGGCCCCCGCCGACAGCAGGCGGGTGTTCAGCGGGATCGGATCGCGGACCAGAACGCCGCTGACGCCAGCGCCGTCCACGGTGATCCGCACGCCGTCGACCGATCCGTATGCGGCGACCGGACGCAGGGAATTGTTGAACAGTTTCAGGCGGTAGGTGATCTCCGTTCCCGACGGCGTGTCAGTACGGCTGTAGCCCTTTTCCAGTTGCAGCGTCGCGTCGACCACCTGCACGCTGCCCGTTCCCTGCCCGACGCCTGTCGCTGCGGCACTGCTGCCCATCGTCTTGCCGCGCGCGACCAGACGCGAGGTCACAAGGTCCCCCGGTGCGGCCCGTATCGAGACGTCGAAGACATAGATCAGCGACAGGGTCTCGCCCACGGCCAACACCACGCGGTCGCCAAAGGCAATCTGGCGGTCGGCGTCGTCAAGAACGCCGTCACCGTTGGCGTCAATGAACAGCCTGCGGTTCTCGATCGCACCGGGGGTGCCACCTTCGGCGACGTCGAAGGCCATTTCCAGCGCGACATTGCCGGCATTGCTGACGTCGTACTGGTGATACGAGGTCGCGCCACGGGCGAGGATCAGATTGCTGCGGCCCGACAGTTCGAACGCCGGCACCATCAGGATCGCGGCGTTTACGGTGTTCGACGTCACGGTCTCGACGATACCGAGGCGGGGATTGAAGTATGTCGCTGTGGCGGTATTGCGGATCACCTGTGCGGTTGGCGTCGGCTGGGCCCGCATCTCGACCGCGCCCAGCACCGTCAGCATGACGGCGGCCAGCAGCAGCGGCGCGACCCCCCGCACCTGTTTTGACACACAAGACCACATGGAACTCAGGACCTGATCCGGATCGGTTGAAACGCGCCCACCCGGCCTGCGCCGGGTGGACCGAAGGTCGCTATTCCGAGACCCTCACGGTGAACTCGATCCTGGCGAATTCGCCCGGGATCACCGTGTTGTGCTGACTGTCCACCGTGGTTCCGGTGATCACGACGGTCGAGGCTGGTTCAGCCGGAAAGACCGAGTAAGCGCACAGCCCCCCACAGGTGTGGATGGTGGTATAGGCCGGCGCCACATCGCGGATGCGCACGCTGTCCGCATCGCCGGTGCCGGTGTTCTCGGCCTCGATCTGGTAGCGGATGCACTGGCCCGGTTCCACGTCCAGGCGGTTCTTGGTGAAGGTGCCGCCGGCCCCGGTGCAGAGCGGATCGATGTATTGGCGCTTGGTCAGTGTCATGTCGCCCGAAACGGCGACAATCGTGTCGATGACCGTGTTGTTCGTCGTGTCCGCATCCGTATCGCTACCGGCATTGAGCGCGGCTGCTAGCGTCAGCACCGCCGTCTCCGATACCCCGGCAGTCGCATTCGACGGCGTCTGCACCCGGTAGATCAGCGAAATCTGATCGCCAACCGCAAGACCGTTACTGCCGGCACCCACCCCGTGGGTGAGATCGTCGAAGTTGTCGATGATGACCTCGGTCGCATCGATCACGCCGTTTTCATCGGCGTCCCAGTAGATCGCGCCGGTAAAGTCGGTCAGACCGCCCTGGGTGATCGCGCCTTCGGTGATGGCGACGTTCGACAGGTTGGTGACTGTGTGCACCATGTCGACGATGCCACCCGGCGCGGCCTGGCTTTGCTGATCGGCGGCGATGGCGACGTCGACCACCCGGTTCACGGTCAGCCGGTTGACGATGCGGTCGGACTGCCCGGTCACGGCCGAAGCCACGAGGATGTCGATCGCGGTGTCGCCCGGTGCGGTCCCGGCGGGCGGCGTGACCGCAACGGCGAAGTCCTGCGCACCCCCCGTGGAAATGGTGCCGGTGTTGGACACCACGGTCCCGTCGGGCAAGCGGAACTCGACGGTCCAGCCGGCCGGCAACGCCTGCGCCAGCGACAGGTTGAAGCTGTCCGACGTGGTGCCGCCGTTGGTGACGCTCATCTCATAAATGACCGCGCCGCCGGGATCGGTGGCTATGGTGACCCATGGCGCGCCGCCGTCGGTCGGCGCGGCGCCGATCCCCTCGGACCCCGCGACCCTGTTGGTCAGGTCGATGGCCGAGGCGAGGATTTGCCCGGTGAACAGCGCCGTCGACGTGTCGGTCCGGGTACTGTTTTCGGAGCGGACCTCGATCGTGGCCGAGTAGTCCGTTATGGCGGTCGGCGCGACGTTGCTGGCAAGAGTGGCCAGCAGCCGCACCCTGGTCGATGCACCCGACGCGAGCGGGCCGACCGACCCGACGACGGGGGTCGCCCCGTCTTCGGCCACCAGCCGGAAATTGGTGCCGGCCGGGAAGGTCTCGGCCGGGATGTCCAGCGTGTAGCTGTCGGTCACGTTCGAGGTGTTGGAGATCACGAATTCGAACGGGATCGTCGCGCCCTGATAGACATTGGCGTTGTCGGCGACGCTGTCGTTGGCGGTGCCGTCGGTGTCGGTGGCCGAGGCAACAGTAACGTCGCGGGTGCCGTCGTGGTTGATCCCGGTGTCGTCGATCTCGACGCTGAACTGCTCGTCCACGGTCACAGATGCTGTGTTCGACGCCGGAAATGCCGCGCCGCCCACGGTCTGTGTCGCCGTGTTCGAAATGATGCCGGCAGGGACGCCATCGACGATTGTCGCCCTGAAGGTCACGCTGCCCGAGCGACCCGGGGGGATCTGGCTGACCGTGAATTGCAGGGTTTGCGCCCCGTCATGATGCCATGCGATGTCCTGTCCGCCGCCGTTGGTTGCATCGGGGTCGCCTGCGGCATTGGCCTCGTCCAGCGCGCCCAGGGCGTCTGACCAGGTGGCGCTGCCCGCCACATAGGCCAGCCGGGCATCAAGGACATCCTCCGCCGCATAGCTGTTGGCAGCGGCAAGGCCGGTGCTTGAGTAGGTCAGCGTGATCGTGACCTCGTCGCCGCTGTCGACGATGGCGGGGTTGCCGGTGCCGGAGGCGGGATCGACGGTCATCGATTTTACAAGTTCGACGATGGCGCCGTTCGAGATGGTCAGCCGGTCGAGGTTGGCGGCGCTCACCGTATTGTCCAGCGCCGACGTCGCGACGACGTCGATTTCGTCCGTGCCGGTCTCGGTCGATCCGGCTGAGGCCTCGATGATGAAGCCGTATTGCTCACTCGGGGCCAGCACGGGGGTGCCTGTGATCGGGGTGGCGCTGTCGGCAACGCCGTCCATGTTGGCGTCGGGATAGATCATCAGCGTGGTGTTCAGGGCACCCGAATTGCGCTCCACCGCTGTCAGCGCGAAGCTGTCGGGGCCGTTGCCATCATTGGTCACGATATGTGGCAGAAAGGCCTTTCCGCCCGGGGCGAGCGTCTCGGAGGTGCTTGAGGTCAACGTCAGGCCGGCGACCTGCTGCACGATGGTCTCAACCTTGTTGGAGGTCACGGTGATGGTGTCGCCCGCGCTGTTGGTATAGGTCGCAACCGCCTGGTTTCCGATCACGGCCCCGGCCTCGGGTGCGGCGGCATGGGCTGCGGCGGCCAGCGTTGTCAGGCCCGCGATAACTGCTAGGTCACGCTTCAGTTTCACATTGATTCTCATCACTACTCACCACTGTTGGAAAGGCCGCGCCCCCGACGCCCCGACGCCGCCGGCATGGGCCGGTGTGTCAGTTGACGGTGACCCGATAGGAGTTCAGCGCCTGCTCACCCTTGACCAGCGTCGCCGAGAGGGTCCATCGAACGGCCTCGACGATGTCTTCGGGCACCGGCTCCAACCGGACGGTGCCGTCGTCATCGACGACCTTTCGGGTGGCCGGGAGGGTGGACCATTCCAACCCCGGCAGGTCGGGGTCCATCTCGGCCTGGATTTCGAAAGCCGCCTCGTGCGAGCTGTGCTGGGTGCCCAGGCGCAGCGTCACGCCCGCCGGCACCGGACCGACGATCACAAGGTCGGTCAGGTCCTGCTCGGTCAGGTTTTCATGCCGGATGGTGAAATGGATCGTCTCGCCCGGCTTCACGGAGTCGCGCTCGACCAGCCGTTCGGCACCGTCTTCGTCGGTCTCGACGATGAACAGGGCGATGTTTGCCCGAAGTTCCTCGGCTGGCACGGCCCGCGCGGCGGCAAGGCAGAGCGTCGCTGCCGCGACGGAACGACAGATGGCGGTCATCTTCAACATGATCTCGTTTCTCCTTCTCCGGTCGGCTGCCGGCCCGGGGCGTTTTGCACCGAATTGTTCAGACCGTCCCACAAGGACGCTTCAGCCTCCGGCGGCTTCGCTCATGGACGGCTGCTCCGGTGGATGAGCGGAACGTAGGCGCATTTCGTTTCATCGAAATTAATCGTCGCCACGCGCCCGACGCCGATCCACAGGGATGCGAAGGCAAGGCCCGACCGCGCCAAAAAAGGCCGCCCCGGTCATCGGGGCGGCACAATCCGGCGCTGTGCGCGGGGTGCAAGACAGTGCGATTAAGCTATTTGCCTAGAATGCGACGCACATAATTGCGGGTCTCGCGGTAAGGCGGCACGCCGCCGTATTTCCTCACCGCGCCGGGCCCGGCATTGTACGCCGCAAGGGCAAGCCGCCAGTCGCCGAACCGGTCGTATTGCTCGCGCAGGTACTTGGCCCCACCGCGCAGGTTCTGCTTCGGATCGTGCGGGTTGACGTTCAGATCCTTCGCGGTGCCCGGCATCAGCTGGGTCAGCCCGATGGCGCCGACATGCGACCTGGCATTGCTGTTCCATGCCGATTCCTGCTGGATCAGGGCAAGAAACAGCGCCTCGGGGATCCGGAAGGCCTTGGCCTGCCGTTTCGCTTCATTCAGATAGATCGCCACATGCCGCCCGCGTGGCTTGACCTCGCGCAGCTGTGGTGCGGACCCCCGGGCCAGACTGGCGGGCGCGGGGGCGGACTTCGTGGAAACAACCGGTATCGACCGGACGCCGAAGCGCTGATCGAGAACGCTGGACTGGCTGTCGAACACCTGCATCCGGTCGGCCCGGCCCAGAGAGAACAGGCCTTCGCCTGCCGTCACGGCCGTGCCGACCATCATCGCCAGTGGCACAAGATGCCTTGCCTTGAACATGTACCCTACTCCTACCTAGTAACCTGAACGTATTCATAGCGGGTTACTGCGGGGTTACGGGCGTCTCCAAGGAAGAGCGGACGGTGCGAAAGTACAGTGCTCTTCTACCATCGAGCGCAGGCTTGTTTTCCCTAACGCCCGGATATACATTCATGACATGTATATCCAAAGCCGGAGACGACCGTCATGCAGATCGCCAAATGGGGCAATTCCCTTGCCGTTCGCCTGCCCGTGGATCTGGTGCGCAAGCTTGGCCTGAAAGAGGGCGACCAGATCGACCTGGTGGCCGGCGACGACGGGCTCAGGGTGCAGCCCCGCGCCCGGGCAGAGGACGTGCTGAAGGGCCTGCGCCGGTTTCGCGGCACGCTCCCCGCCCGCGACCGGCTGAGCCGAGACGCCGCGCATGAGCGCTGATTTCGCCGACACCAACGTCGTGCTCTACCTGCTGGATGACGGTACCAAGGCGGACCGCGCCGAACAGGTGCTGGCGCAGGGTCCCCGCATCAGCGTGCAGGTTCTCAACGAGGCCATGGTGAACTGCCGCCGCAAGGCCGGGCTCGGCTGGGATGAAACCGTGGCCTTCCTCACGGGCGTCCAGTCGCTCTGCCCGGTCGAGCCGCTGACCCTGCACACCCACGAGGTCGGCCGCGCCCTGGCCGAGCGCTACGGGTTTTCTGTCTACGATTCCATGATCGTCGCCGCTGCACTGATCGCCGGTTGCACCACCCTTTACACCGAAGACATGCACAGCGGTCTGCTGGTCGAGGGTCAGTTGCGGCTGGTGAACCCCTTCGCCTGAGCCTCGGTGAGCCAGCGATGCAGGATCCGTTTCGCCTCTGAGCAAGCCTCCGCCAAAGGCAGTTGCGCAGCCAGCCCGCAAGCGATCAGCGTCGCAAGGGTGCATCCGGTCCCGCGCCGGCCCGCCGCCAATCTCGGCGCGGCAAACGCCCGGCGGCCGCTGTCGTCGAACAGATAATCCGTCGCCTGCGCCCCTTGCCCATGTCCTCCCTTGATCAGCACCGCAGAGGCGCCCGCGGCACGCAGCGCTGCGGCCTGCGTCGCGATCTCAGGCAAGTCCGACGCCGGGGACAACCCCGTCAAGATGGCCGCTTCCGGCAGGTTCGGCGTAACCAAGGTTGCCCGTCGCAGCAACGCCCCCGGCAGCCCGCCCTTGAGCAACGCCCCGCCCGAGCTGGCCCGCAGCACCGGGTCGATCACCACCGGCACATCGGTCCGTGCCAGCATCTCCGCGAGCGTCCCGGCAATCTCCGCGCTGGCAAGCATGCCGATCTTCACCGCGGCGACCCCGCCAGAGGCCAGCCCCGCCGCGATCTGACAGGCCACGACGTCAGCCTCCACCGGACAGATTCGCAGCACCCGCCGATCCGTCTGCGCCGTCACCGCCGTCACCACCGGCAAGATCTCGGCGCCAAGCATCCCCGCCGCCGCCGCGTCGCGGGTCAACCCGGCGCCGCCGCTGCTGTCGGTGCCGCCGATCGCCATCACCCGGATCACGCGCAGGCGCTCTCTGCCATCAAGGCAATGCGATCGTGGCCACGGGCCCTCACCTCGTCTGCCGCCCGCCACGCCCGCAATCCGGTGGTGCAGCACAGCACGACACGCTGTCCGGGGGCCGGTGCCAGCGCGGAAACCCGATCCATGCTCACCCGCCGCGCCGCAGGATGAAGCGGCACCGCCGCCTCCTCCGCGTCTCGCAATTCGACAATCAGGTCGGACCCGTCGCACATCGCAGGGGTCACGAAGGGCCAGACCGACGGCGGCTCCGGCGTGCCTAGAAACTCGAACCCGCCGAACCGCAATTCCGCCAGGTCCAGCGACACCATCCGCCCCAAGGGCGACGGCTCCGCCCCGAGCAACACCCGCAGCGCCAGTTGCGCCTGCAACGCGCCAATCGCCCCCACCGTCGGCCCCAATACCCCGGCCGTCGCGCAGGTCGCGCCCGATCTCGGCAGGTCAGGAAACACCGCCCGCAAGGACGGCGCCCCGCCACAGAAGCCGCCCACATAGCCCGCCTGCCCCAGCACGCTGGCCGAGATCATAGGCGTTCCGGCCGCGTGGCAGGCATCCGACAGGATATAGGACACCGCGAAGCTGTCCGCCGCGTCGATCACCACGTCCGCTTCGGCCACGATCTGCGCGGCAACCCCCGGTCCCACCGCGCCGACACGGGCCATGACCTTGACCTCCGGGTTGAACCCGCGCAAACCCCGTGCCGCCGCCTCGGCCTTGGGCCGTCCGAGGTCGCTCATCCGGTATAGCGGTTGCCGGTGCAGGTTACTCTCTTCCACATGATCCGGGTCATGGACGGTGATCCGCCCGACCCCGGCCCCGGCAAGATACTGCAACACCGGACACCCCAGTCCGCCGGCTCCGACAACCACCACATACGCCCGCGCCAGCCGCGCCTGCCCCTCCGTGCCAACCTCGGGCAGGACCATCTGGCGCGCGTAACGGCTCATCCGCAGACCCTCAGCCAATGGCGCACCCGCGCCTCGGGGTCGGTGGCCTGCTGCATATCGGTGACGACCGCCACGCTGTCGGCGCCAGCCGCGAAGACCCCCGGCGCCCGCTCCGGCGTCAGCCCGCCGATGGCGACCAGAGGTACGTCGCCCGCGTGCCGTTTCCACGCGGTCACCCGCTCAAGCCCCTGCGGGCCCCACTTCATCTGCTTCAGCAGCGTCGGATAGACCGGCCCGAGCGCCACGTAAGCCGGCTCCAGCGCCAATGCCCGCTCCAGTTCGGCCTCATCGTGCGTCGACAACCCGTAGCGGACCCCCGCCCTGCGCAAGGCCGCGAAGTCCGCCCGATCCATGTCCTCCTGCCCCAGGTGGACAAAGCCGCAACGCAGGTCGAGCGCGGCTTCCCAGAAGTCGTTGACCACCAGTTGCGCGCCGTGCACCGCGCAAAGATCCCGCGCAAGGGCAATCTGCCGCCGGACCTCGGCATCGGGCTGGTCCTTCACCCGCAGTTGCACCAGCTTCACGCCCTGAGGCACCAGCAATTCCAGCCGCGAGACATGGCCGGTGATCAGGTAGAACCGCTCCATCACGCCAGTTCCGCCAGCCCGAGCACCGGGGTCGAGGGCACCGCCAGATCCCGCCGTTCCATCGGATCGGCCTCGAACCCGGCGCGTCCCGCTGCGACCGCCAGCGCCATCGCGCGCGCCATCCCCACCGGGTCGCCCGCCTGCGCGACGGCCGTGTTCAGCAGCACTGCGTCCATCCCCAGCTCCATCGCCTGCGCGGCGTCCGAGGGCCGCCCGATCCCGGCATCGACCACCAGCGGCACGCCGGGAAAATGCGCCCGCATCGCGCGCAGGGCATCGGGATTGCGCAGCCCCTGCCCCGAGCCGATCGGCGCGCCCCACGGCATCAGCACCTCGCAGCCGGCGTCCAGCAGCCGTTCACCGACCACAAGGTCATCGGTCGTGTAGGGAAACACCCGGAAGCCCTCGGCGCAGAGGATCCGCGCCGCCTCGACCAGCGCGAAGACGTCCGGTTGCAGGGTATCGGCATGGCCGATCACCTCCAACTTCAGCCAGTCGGTGCCAAAGACCTCGCGCGCCATATACGCCGTGGTCACCGCTTCCTTCACCGAATGACAGCCGGCGGTGTTGGGCAGGATGCGCGCCCCGGTTTCGCGCAGGGTCCGCCAGAAGCCTTCGCCCGCGCCATCGGCGGTCTCGCGGCGGAGTGACACGGTGACAATCCCAGTGCCGCTGGCGCGGATCGCCTCCTGAAGCACGGCGGGCGAAGGATATTGCGCGGTGCCCAGCAGCAGGCGCGATGAAATGGTCTCTCCGTACAGCTGCATCTCAGCCTCCCTGCATCGGTGCCAGCACTTCCAGCCGGTCGCCGTCGTTCAATGCGGTCTCGCCCCGCGCCCCGCGCGGCACGAAGGTGCCGTTTAGCGCGGTGGCAATCGCGGGTGTGTCTAGATCGAGCTCGGCAAGTGCTTGTGCGAGCGTCGCGCCGGCAACCTCACGCAATTCGGCGTTCACGAATATCTTCATGTCGGGTCTCCGGGATCAGGATGTCCGCCAGCCGCTGCGCCATCGCGGGCGCCAGCAGGAAGCCGTGGCGGTAAAGTCCGTTCAGGTGCCACTTGCTGTCCTTTAGGGTCAGCCGAGGCAGGTTGTCAGGGAAGGCAGGCCGCAGCCCGGCACCGCTGCGGATGACGGCAGCTTCGGCAAACGCCGGGTGCAGCGTGAAGGCCGCCGAGAACAATTCTGTCAGCGCCCGCAGGGTGGCAGGCCGGTCCGAGCCGCTTTCCAGCATGGTGGCGCCGATCATGTAGGTCCCCTGCCCGCGCGGCACGAGGTAGAGCGGGATGCGCGGATGCAGCAGGCGCACCGTGCGGGTGATCGCGACCTCGGGACAGTGCAGCACCGCCATCTCACCCCGCACCGGGCGCAGATCCGGCAGGGGTGCTGCCATTCCGGTGCAATCGATATCCACCCGCGCGGGGGCGTCGGTGCCAAACCGGATCTCACCGCCCATGGCCGTGATCCCCGAGGCAAGGTCGCGCAGCGCCTGCGCCGGATCGAGATGCGCCTCATCGGCGAAATGCAGCCCCTGCCGGAATCGTCCCGCCAGATCCGGCTCCAACGCACCAATCCCGGTCGCGTCCACCCCTCGATGCGCCTCTGTCCGCCGGGCGAAGCGTACCAGCTCGGCCCGGTCGCGCGGCGGTGCCACGACCAGCGTGCCGCGCCGCGTGACCTGCGTCACCCCGGCCCACCAGTCCGCCGCGCCCTGCCCCAGTGTCACCACCTCTGCCGGCGCGCTTTCGCCTTCGCACCACGGCGCCAGCATCCCACCGGCAAAGCGCGCCACGCTGGCCGCGCCGAGGGTGGCGGCGCGCTCATACAGCACCACCCGCGCCCCGCGCCGCGCCAGTTCATGGCCGCAGACGAGGCCCGCGAGCCCCGCCCCGGCAATGCGGACCGTCGTCATTCCGCCGGTTCCACCTTTTTGGCGGGCACGTACAAGTCGCCCCCTTCGCGGAACTTGGCAGCCATCGCCTCCATGCCCTCTTTCTGCGCCTCGGCGCGGATGTCATGCGAAATTCGCATCGAGCAGAACTTCGGCCCGCACATCGAGCAGAAATGCGCCACCTTGTGCGCCTCTTTCGGAAGAGTCTGGTCATGGAAGTCCCGTGCCGTCTCGGGATCGAGCGCGAGGTTGAACTGATCTTCCCAGCGGAATTCGAACCGCGCGCGGCTGAGCGCATCGTCGCGCCGCTGCGCCCCCGGAAGACCCTTCGCCAGATCGGCGGCGTGGGCCGCGATCTTGTAGGTGATGACCCCGGTCTTCACGTCGTCACGGTCGGGCAGGCCGAGGTGCTCCTTGGGCGTCACGTAGCAGAGCATCGCACAGCCGAACCAACCGATCATCGCCGCGCCGATGCCGCTGGTAATGTGATCATACCCCGGCGCAATGTCCGTGGTGAGCGGCCCGAGGGTGTAGAATGGCGCCTCGTGGCAGCACTCCAGCTGCTTGTCCATGTTCTCCTTGATCTTGTGCATGGCGACGTGGCCGGGGCCTTCGATCATCACCTGGCAATCCTTGGCCCAGGCGATTTTGGTCAACTCGCCCAGCGTCTCCAGCTCGGCAAATTGCGCCGCGTCATTGGCGTCGGCGATCGAACCCGGGCGCAGCCCGTCACCCAGCGAGAAGCTGACATCGTACTTGCGGCAGATGTCGCAGATCTCGTCGAAATGCTCGTAGAGGAAGCTTTCCTTGTGGTGATGCAGACACCATTTCGCCATGATCGATCCGCCGCGCGACACGATGCCGGTGACGCGCTCGGCGGTCATAGGCACCATGTGCAGCCGCACCCCGGCGTGGATGGTAAAATAGTCCACCCCCTGCTCGGCCTGCTCGATCAGCGTGTCGCGGAACACCTCCCAGGTCAGGTCCTCGGCAATGCCGTTCACCTTCTCAAGCGCCTGATAGATCGGCACCGTGCCGATGGGCACCGGGCTGTTGCGGATGATCCATTCGCGGGTGTTGTGGATGTTGCGGCCAGTGGACAGATCCATCACCGTGTCCGCGCCCCAGCGGATCGCCCAGACCAGCTTGTCCACCTCTTCCTCCATCGACGACGTGACCGCCGAGGTGCCCATGTTGGCGTTGATCTTCACGAGGAAGTTGCGGCCGATGATCATCGGTTCGCTTTCGGGGTGGTTGATATTGGCGGGGATGATGGCGCGGCCAGCGGCGATCTCGCCGCGCACGAACTCGGGCGTCACGTGATCCGGCAGATTGGCGCCCCAATCCTCGCCGTCACGCTCTCCCACGGCCTGGCGCAGCTGGTTCTCGCGGATGGCGACGAACTCCATCTCGGGCGTGACGATCCCGGCACGGGCATATGCCAGTTGCGTCACGGCACCCTTGCCACGCAGGGGGCGCGGACGCACCGGGAACTCGGGCGTCAGCCGGTCGCCCTGAACGAAGCCGTTGTCCTCGGGCTTCACTTCGCGGCCGTCGTAGGCCTCGACGTCGCCGCGGGCTTCGATCCAGGCGCGGCGGAGCGGGGGCAGGCCCGCGGCGATGTCGATCTGCGCGGCGGGATCGGTGTAGGGGCCGGAGCTGTCGTAGACCGGCAGCGGCGGCTCGCCGGCGGTGGGATGGACCGAGATTTCGCGCATGGGCACGCGGATGTCGGGGTGCAGCACTCCGGGGACGTGGATCTTGCGCGATGCGGGCAGCGCACCGGTGGTGATTTTGGGGTTGGGGATGTTCATTTCGGCGCTCCTCAAGCACAGGTCTCAAAAAGACACCAGATGAGCCAGGAGAGGAGGCGAAGGCGTTTTATGCCTTCTTTTCAGGGCATTGCACCGGAGGTCCGACAGCACCCTTAGCTTCCTACGCCAGTGTCAACTGGGTCAGGTTCAAAGGGTCGCGTCACCGGGCATAAGCCCCGTCTGCCTCTCAGTCCCCTCGGCGGGACTCCCCTGCGTAAGCCGCGTTTAGGAGAGGCGTTTTGCCTTTGCAAGCCCAGTTTGCACAATCCGGGGCGTCATTTCGGGCCAGCGAGTGAGCCTCGTGGTCCCGAAAGTCAACGATGCAAGGCATCAAAACGGTTTGGCAGATTTCGCGCATCGGGCCGCGATGCGGACCGAAAAAGGCACAACCATGTGTCGGCGCGGGTCGGGAAAGGTTCACCCGAGTTTTGTACAATTTGTACAAAACAGGGGGGTGTTTTGTACAAAAGCCCCCCCGACAGGTGATGCGGCTGGCCATGGCTGGCCGAGGTCCGCCCGCAAACGGCCGGCCCCACCTTCGGCGAGGACACATCGGAGCGTTTGACGATCGCCGGTCTAGAGTGGCGCCGTGTCCGACAGCGCGTCGCTGATGTGCCTGAGCAGCAGCGGGATCGGCACCGGCTTGTGCAGCACCGGGACCTCGGGCATGCCTTCAAGCGCGCTGGGGTCGCCGTAACCGGTCAAATAGAGAAAGGGCGTCCCATCTTCGATCAGACGGGCCGCGATGCTGGAGGACGACGCCCCGTTGAGATTGACGTCGAGAACGGCGAAATCCACGCTGTTGCCGTTGATCAGCGACAGGGCCCCCGGCACCGTGGAGGCGGGGCCGACACAGATATAGCCTTCGTCTTCGAGCTGGAGCCTGAGGTCGAGCGCCACGATGATTTCGTCCTCGACGATCAGGATGTTCTTGGACATTCAGGCCTTTCGGTTGAGGCGGAAATTCGCACAATATTCCGGAAACCGACCAGCGCCGAATTTGTTCCCAAAAAATTTCGATCTTGTCAGTTTTTTTCGGACGGCGACGGGGGTCTATCTGGCCTGCCGCCCGGCGTCCGATTCCAGAAAAGCGATCAGGGTGTCTTCATGGGCGCGCAACCCGGTCAGTTGCGGTGGCCTCAGGCGGGACAGACGCGCCCTGCGCGCCTTGACGTCTTCCTTGGCCAGGTCGATCACCGCCGGATGGATATAGCTGGTGCGGGCGATGGCAGGGGTGTTGTGCAACCGTTCGGCGGCGGCTTCGACAGCCTCGGTCAGGGTGATCTCGTCCTCGGTGCGGGCCAGCGTGGCAAAGGCGGCATGGGTGCCGTTCCAGGTGCGGAAGGTCTTGGCGCTGGCGCCGTCACCACAAAGATCGCGCAGGCTGGCGTTGATTTCGTCCGAGCCGAGCGTGCGTTGGGTGCCGTCGTCATCCTGCCAGGTGAAGAGTTCGGCACCGGGCATGTCATACATGCGGTTGAGCGCTTTTTGCAGGCGCGCGCCTTGCAGGTGGACCGAGACGTCGGTGCCGCGCTTGCCCGGAAAGGCCAGATGGACGCCCGTGTCATCGAAGCGGACGTGCTTGTCGAGCAGCGTGGTGGCGCCGTAGCTACCGTTGTCGTCGGCGTAGCAGGCGTTGCCGACGCGCAGCGCGGCGCGGTCAAGCAGGGCCAGAACGGCGGCGCGGGCAAGCTGGCGCGATCCGGTGGGCGCACGCAGACCGTTGGCGATGGCCGAGCGCAGGCGCGGCAGGGCGCGGCCGAAATCGGACAGTTCGGCATACTTGCGTTCGTCCCGCTGGGCGGTCCATTTCTCGTGGTAGCGGTATTGCTTGCGGCCGCGCGCATCGCGCCCGGTGGCCAGCAGGTGGCCATTGGGCTTCGGCGTGATCCAGACGTCGCAATAGGCCGGCGGCACGGCGTAGGACTGGATGCGGGTGCGTTCCGAAGCGTCGCGGATCAGGGTGCCCGCGGCGTCGTAGTAGCTGAAGCCACGGCCACAGCGGCGCCGGGTGATGCCGGGCTTGTCGTCGGGGTAATAGATCAGCTGTCCGGTCATCGGGTGTCCTGCCGTGGGATGTGATGCTGCGGTAACCCGGCGGGCCGGTGGAAGGTTCCGTTGGTGGGTATGTGCGCCGCGTCGAGCGGGGCGGCGGCCGGTCATGCCGAAGGCGTGGCTTCGACATGACGCGGCGCGGCGTTGCGGTTGTTACCCCGCTTTGCCGGTCCCCGGCAGATCGAGAAAAAACCGGACCATTTCGGCGCTGGCGTCCGGGCCTTGCGGATCGGTGTAGGATCCGGCGCTGTCACCGCCGGACCACGCGTGGCCGAGCCCGTCGATGCGCCAGTATTCCAGCGTCGCGACGCCGTCGTCGTCCTGCACCGTGCGGCGGGCGAAGCTGCGTCCGCCCTGCGATCCGGCGTCGAGGATCTCGGCCCCGGACGGTCCTGCCGCGGCGATCTGCGCACTGTTGGCGGGGTCGACGGTGGTGTCGCCTTCGCCGTGGAAGATGATGGTGGGCAGCGGCGTGTCGGCGCTGGTCGCCGCGTCCCGTCCGAGGCGCCCGCCCATGGCGGCGAAGGCCGATCCCACGTCACTGGCGGCCTTGTAGGGCAAGCCGGAATGGGCGCCGATGGCCGAAAAGAGGTCGGGATGGGTGCGGCCGAGGATCACGGCCATGGCGGCCCCGGCGGAGAGACCGGCCACGAAGACACGGTCATGGCGCACGCCCATGCGATCGCGAATTTCACGGGTGAGACCGGCGAGGATGGCGGGCTCTCCGGCGTCGCGGGTCTGATCGCCGGGGGCGAACCAGTTCCAGCAGAGGTTCATGTTGGCGCTGCGCGGCTGCGCCGGGTAGACAAGGATCAGCCCGTGGTCGTCGGCCAGCCGGTTCATGCCGGTGCCGGCGGCAAAATCGGCGGGGTTCTGAGTGCAGCCGTGCAGCATCAGGATCAGGCCGTTGGGCGCGGCTCCGCCCAATTGCGGGATGTAGAGGCGATAATCGCGGCTTCCGGCAGCGCAGGCGTAGCTGTGTTCGCCGAATTGCGCGCCGTCGGCGAGCGGCGGTTCGGTGAAGGTCTGCGGTCCGGGCCTTGCGCGGCGCTCGGCCAGTTCGGCCAGCGTGCGGCCAAGACCGTTGCGGCGCACCGGGACCGGCTGGGTATCGTCGCCGGTAAGCGAGGAGCGGATCAACCGGGTCGCGGCCCCGAGGTCGCCCGAGCGCACAAGCTCGGTCGCCCGGCGCATGGCCGAGCCTTTGTCGTGTTTCATGTCGGATATTCCTTGAAGTCGTTTGTCGTGGTCAGGCGATGCGGTCGCCAAGCGCCAGTTTCACGGCCTTGCTGGCCTGCAACGTACCCAGCACCGTGATCGATCCGATCGTGGCGCGGGCAAGTTCAGGCGTGACATCGGCGGCGATGCGGGCGAGGCCGACAACCTTGATGTGCAGGATTTCATTTCGCGCCGCGACCTCCTCCAGGTCGGCAACCGAATAGTCGCGCAGTCCCAGCTCCATGGTGTGACGCTCGATGGCGTTCGACACGGTGGTGGTGTGCACGTCCAGTTGCTTGCGAATGGCGGTGCGGATGAAATCGCTGCGGTTGGAATAAAATCCCTCCTGTACCAGCAGGTCGATCCGTCCCAAATCCACGAAACCCAGATTTATGGTGATCTTTTCGTTCTCGGGCGACTTCTCCCGGATCGACCTGACGTTGTTCATGCTGTTTCTCCATCCATGTGGATGGTGTACGGATGTTTTGTGGAGGGCGCAAGCGGGTTGCGCCCTGCCGTTGGGTCAGCCTCCGATGAGGTCGCCGCCGTTGGGGTGCAGCACCTGGCCGGTGAAATAGGAACCGTCCTGCGAGGCGAGGAACAGGTAGGCGGGGGCGACTTCGTTGGGCTGGCCGGGGCGGCCGAGGGGGGAGGACTTGCCGAAATCCTCGACCTTGTCGGGCGGGAAGGAGGCGGGGATCAGCGGCGTCCAGATCGGCCCGGGGGCGACGCCGTTGACGCGGATGCCCTTGCCCGCGAGCTTGCCCGACAACGCGCGCACCATCGACAGGATCGCGCCCTTGGACGAGGCGTAGTCGATCAGCAGGTCCTGCCCGCGGTAGGCGGTGACGGAGGTGGTGCAGATGATCGAGGCGCCTTCGCCGAGATGCGGAAGGGATTCCTGGATCAGAAAGAACTGACCGCCGAGGTTGGTGCGGAAGGTGCGGAACAGCTGCTCTTCGGAGATCTCGGTGACATCCTTGCGGGCGTGCTGTTCGGCGGCATTGCAGATCACCACGTCGAGACCGCCGAATTCAGAACGGGTCTTTTCGACGATCTCGGCGCAGAACGCCTTGTGGCCGATGTCGCCGGCCATGAGCAACGCCTTGCCTCCCTCGGCTTCGACCTTGTCGCGGGTCAGCTTGGCGTCCTCGTGCTCATCGAGATAGGCGATGGTGACGTTGGCACCTTCGCGGGCGAACAGGATCGCGACAGCCCGGCCGATCCCGCTGTCGCCGCCGGAGATGATCGCGGTCTTGCCCTTCAGGCGGTCGGAGCCGGGGTAGCGCGGCATGTACTCGGGCTCGGGGTTCATCTTGTGTTCAAGACCCGGCTGGCGTTGCGCGGTGTCGAGCGTGTCGAGGTCACTGGTGTCCATCTCGGTCGTCCTCCAGATTTCTGCGGGCCAGATTTTTCACAGAGACAACAGGTGGGAGTGGGGGGATGTTCCGCCGATGGGTCAGCACCTCGGACGTTTTGCCGGGACGACCGAAACCCATGAACCGCCAGCGCAACCAAGGGGAAGCTGCCCTGTGGGCACCTTCAGCGTTGACGGGTGAAAGTCGCTGAAATACAACGTAAGAGCGGCTTCAATTTTTCAGATTTCGCTTTTTTCGTGCAAATGCGTTGAGAGAAGGAAGTGTTTCATGTCGAATATAGGCGGCAAGGCCTATGCGATGAATGTCGTCACGCCGAGCAATCCGAAGATCACCTGGATCAACCGGCTACTGTTCATGGCGTCGCGGGGATTGCCCGAGAACCTGAAGGGCCTGCTGGGGCTGTCGATCATTCACTTCGCGCGCTGGGTCATCATCCGCCCGAAGGACTGGCCGGACCTTGGGCAGGGCAAGCAGACGATCAAGAACGATTACATGCTGTTCTGCTCGAACTTCAACGGCACGTGGGACCAGTATATCGACGCGTTTTCGGACGGGATTCCGAAGGGGCTGAACCTGTTCTGGTATTCGGCGACGAAGTATCCGCAGTCGATCCCTGTGACGACGTTCAAGAATTACATCACCTACAACCAGATCAACACCGATTACTACTACAACGCCACGCCGGGATCGGCGCAGCGCGACATCAAGGCCAGCCTGACGGTCTATGACACCATCCTGAAGCTGGCCGAGGCGCACAAGTCGCAGACGCCCGCGCAGTTCGCCAAGACCTATCGCGAGGCGATGTACAAGGTGCAGTTCGCTTTTGGAGAGCCGGGGGTCGGGCCGGTGGCCAGCCTCGATACGGAACGCGCGGACATCAACCGGGGGGCCTATGTCAAGCGCGCCCAGGACGCCTTCGACAGCGAACGCGCATCCGCGTGAGGGAGTGAGACATGCCCGATCTTGATACCGGCCACCTGTTCCTGACCACGCTGGCGCCGATCCGCAACGGCAAGGCGCCCGGCGACCCGACGATGTCGTGCGAGCAGAAGGTGCGCACCGCGCTGGCGGTGATGCCCACGGCGCTGCAATCGCCAGCGACGCAGAACACCGGGATAAACAGCCCCTTTGCACGCAACAGGCGCAATCATCTGGCGCGGATGTTCGTGATTTCGGACGTGATTTATAACGGGCGCAATCCGCAGAACCCGATCGTTTCGACCGCGCGCGGCATCAACCCGGTGAACCCGCAGGAAATCGACAAGCTGAACTGCGCCTACCTTGCCTTCTGCGCCGATATCGACGCGGTGACCCGCGACGGCGACCCCCTGCCCGACACGCTGAGCGAGGCCGAGCAGCGCGAGGTGCGCAAATACTATACCCGCACCCTGTGGGAGACCATGGGCGAGGAGCTGAAGGCGGTCTATGAAAACTGCTATGGCTTCGAGAACGTCACTTCGGCCGATGGCTTCGCCGACTACCTCGACCGGTGCCACGTCGAGACGACGATGCCGTTCCACGACTATTACCTGAAACTGCCCGCGTTCAATTCGCTGCCGGTCAAGCGCCTTCTGGCGGCGGTTCTGGTGCCGGCGGCGATCGCCCTGCTGGCGCTGATCCTGCGGATCTTCGGCATGATCGACCTTTGGGGGATGAGCACGCTGGCGATCTTCGTGATCGGGCTGATCGTCGCTGTGGTGGCCGCCGTGCTGAGCGTGCGCTACGCGATCGGCAACGGGGCCAAGCCGCTGGCGCCGGGGGAGTACGACGACCTGCCCTCGGTGCTGAAGGCGCTGTATATCCAGCAGACCTTTGCCGAGTTCGCCATCGACCACCAGGGCGCGGACGAACAGACGCTGCACGCGGGCTTTGGCGACTTCCTCAAGGCGCACCAGCCGGAGAACAAGTGGTCTCCGACGCAGAACCCCGGGGTGATCGCGCATCACTGCGACGGCGGGCTTTCGACACAGGATTGATCAAGTGGACATGACACGCAGGCTGAACCTCGACGACATCCAAGGCAACGTGATCCGGGCCTACGGGCGCTATTCCTTTCCCTTCGCGCGGTACTTCTTCCTCAACATCGTCGATCCCGGCAAGGGGCGGCAGTTCATCGACGCCGTGCGCCGCAAGGTCACCACCGGCGCGGTCTGGCCCAAGGACGGCAAGCCCGACGTGACGCTGAACATCGGCTTCACCTTCCTCGGCCTGCTGAAGTTGCAGATCCCCGAGCGGACCCTGCGCGGGATGCCCGAGGATTTCATTTCGGGCATGAAGAACCGCGCCTTCATCCTGGGCGACCGCGACGTGACCAAGACCGAGGCGGAATCGGTGGGCTGGGACAGTCACTGGGATCCGATCTGGCAGGGCAACCGGGTGGGCGACGGCGACGACAGCGACAACGTGCACATCTGGATCTCGATGAATGCGCAGTTGAAGGAGCTGGGCCGCGATGAGCCTGCGGACGCGCTGGAAGAACAGACGCAATGGCTGCGCGATCTTTGCGGCGAGCTGGACCAAGGGGTGCGGATCCTGACCACCAACGGGCAGAACGGCGATCAGGAATACCAGGCGTCCTCGGCGATCTTCGAGGAACACGATGGTGTCAGGCTGCCGACGCCGAAGGAGCATTTCGGGTTTTCCGACGGCGTGGGCGATCCGGTCTACAAGGGGCAGTACCCGCCCGACGTCGAGAGACAGGCCGTGATCGGACGCGGCAAGCGGATGAGCCCCGAGGCCGGGTGGGAGCCGCTGGAGGCCGGCGAGTTCATCCTCGGCCAGCCCGACGAAAGCCAGGAGCTGCCGCCTGCCGCCGCGCCGCCCGAGTTCACGCGGAATTCGTCGTTCATGGCCTACCGGAAGCTGCACGAGAACGTGGGCTCATTCGAAGAGGTGATGCGCGCGGAGGCCGAGACCTATGCCAAGCATCAGGGCGTGTCCTACGAGGAAGCGCGCGAGACGCTGCACGCCAAGATCTGCGGGCGCTGGTCGGACGGGGTGCCGATCGCGGTGGTGCCGACCTACGAGGAATGGATATCCTTCGGCGAGAAGATGGGTTTTCGCGACCCGGACCCGGTGAAGGCGCTGATGAACCAAGTGGATTACCTACGTTCGCCGGCGGCCTCGGATTTCGTCTATGCCGACGACATGGCGGGTTACAAATGCCCGGTGGGGTCGCACCTGCGGCGGATGAACACCCGCGATTACCTCGATCCACTGAACCAGTTGGGCGACGATCCCGAGACCGGGACGCAGTACAAGAACGAGAACGCCACCTCGGCGCTGAACAAGCGGCGGCGCATCCTGCGCCGGGGGCTGCCCTACGGGCCCCGCTGCGGCGAGGAGAAGACCGACGAGACCGAGCAGGGGGTGACCATGATCATCATGTGCGCCAGCCTGTCGCGGCAGTTCGAATTCGTGCAGCAGCAGTGGATTCAGTATGGCCTCGATTTCCATCAGGGCAACGACACCTGCCCGATGCTGGGCAACCACGATCGGCACAAGCGGTTCACCATCGTCGCCGATCCGAAGTCCGGAAAGGCCCCCTTCGTGATGTCGAAGCTCAAGACCTTCGTGGAGTGCCGGGGCGGGGATTACTTTTGGATCCCGTCAATGACGGGCCTGCGGATGATGGCGATGGGCATCGTCGACGCGACATGAACTTTCGGTCAGGAAAGGGTTAGGCGATGGTCCAGGCTTTGCGGAATGTGGGCAGCGCGTCGATGGCGCGGCTGTCGGTCTGGGGCGAGGGCTTTCGCGGGCTGGGCCAACTGGCCGGCGTGGCGATGGAGGCGCGCAAGGCCGACGGCGGCTTCAAACGGAACATCGGCGCGGCGCTGAAGACGCCGGGCGGGCAGCGCAAGGTGTTTTCGGTACTCAGGGCCTTCGCGCCCAACCTGTCGCTGAAACGGCAGCTGGTGAAGAGCTATGACAACACCGGCACGGTGATCGTGACGCGCAGCGACGATTGCTATGACGTGCTGAACCGGAACGAGGATTTCGAGGTCGTCTACGGTAGCCGGATGCGCAAGCTGACCGATGGCGAGAACTTCTTTCTGGGGATGCAGCCGGGGTGGGACTACACCCGCGACACCGCCGCCATGCGGCTGGCGGCGCGGATGTCGGACGTGGCCGGGACCGTGCTGCCGCGGGCGCAGGCGAAGGCGGCCGAGATTGTCGCGGCGTCGGGCAGGCGGATCGACCTGCCGCAAGACCTGTCGTTGCAGGTGCCTTGGGACATGACCGACACCTATTTCGGTGTCGGCGGGCCGGATGCGGCGACGATGAAGGACTGGACCTCGACGCTGTTCTGGTACCTGTTCGAGGATCTGCCGGCGGACCCGGCACTGGATGCGAAGGCGATGGACCACGCGGCCGGGCTGCGGGATTATCTGGATGCGGCGATTGCCGAGCGGAAGGCCAATCCGACCGGGGACGAGGATATCCTGAACCGTTGTCTGGCGTTGCAGGCGGCGGGGACGCCGGGAATGTCGGATCTGGGCATCCGCAACAATATCCTCGGGCTGCTGATCGGGGCTATTCCGACGATCTCGAAGGCCTGTTGCTACGCGATGGACGAGTTGCTGAACCGGCCGGATGCGCTGGCCGGGGCGCATCGGGCGGCGGCGCAGGGCGACGAGGCTGCGGTGGCGGCCTACGTCTGGGAGGCGTTGCGGTTCTATCCGCACAATCCGGTGATCTACAGGCGGGCGACGCGCGATTGCACGATCGCGGGGTCGTCGCTTCGGCAGGTGAACGTGCGCAAGGGGCAGATGGTGTTTGCGGCGACCGCCTCGGCGATGTTCGACCGGCGGGCGGTGGAGGATCCGGACGAGTTCCGGACGGACCGCAGCTTTGAGACCTACATCATCTGGGGCTACGGGATGCACGTGTGTTTCGGCGCGGCGATCAACAAGGCGGTGATCCCGGCGATCCTGACGCCCCTGCTGGCGCAAAAAGGTCTGCGACGCGCGCCGGGGAAAGCGGGGCAGATCGACACCGGGCCGACGCCGCATCCGAAGCACTTCCATCTGGAATTCGACGCATAACGGCCATGAGGTCCCGGCTCGGGGCCGGGACTGCGATGCTTTGCGGGGGTTGGCGAGGCGCGTTGGGTCGAGGCTGGATGCCCTGCGCGGGGTCAAGGCGAAGCCGCCGGGCAATCTCCGACCTTTCCCCGCGGATTGCGCGGCTCGGTCTTGGTGCGACGGGAAAGATGCGTGAGATCACGCACCCTACGGGCGGTCTCCGGGGTCAGTCGTAGTCGACGCGGTAGGTGACTTCGATGGAGCGCACGGACCGGCCCGGGGCGATGTCGGGCCGGATGGTGATCCGCCCGCTGCTGTCCGCCACCGGCTGCGGGGTCCGGACCGCTGCGGCTTGCGATGACGGCTCGTCCGGCGGGGCGGCGCGTTCGAACTCGGCAATCAGGGTGGCCAGCTTGGCCTTCTGCTCGGCGTAGCTGCTCTTGGCGAAGTCGCTGGCTTCCGCGTCGATCTTGCGCTCCAGCCGGTCCGTTTCTGCGCTGCGACCCATGCCGAAATAAGCCTCGGCCAGCGTCAGGTAGATCCATTCGCGGTCGCCCCGGATGGCGGCCTCTCCCTCATCGCTTAGCAACCCCTCGCAGATCGCGGCCACCTGCTGGCGGATCATGTTGGCGTGGCCGTAGCTGACGATGGCGTCAAACCGGTTTTCCAGCCGGGTGGCGCGCAGGGTGTACATGAAGGCGGTGTTGATGCCGTTGTAATAGTCCTGCTTGATGTAAAAGCCGCGCTGGTAAAAGCCTATGGCCCTTTCAAGGTGGGCGAGATCGCCGGTGAGGTCGTGCAGCCGCTTGTTGATCGCCCCGGCAAGGCCGAGGGTCTCGGGGTCGGTGGTCACATTTGGGGCGCAATGGCGTTCGAGGATGTCCTCGGCGGCGTGGAGCGCGGCGATGGCGGCGTCACGGTCGAGGCTGCCGTCAGCGGCACGTTTTTCGCCGGCCTTGTAGGTGGCCAGCGCCAGTGTCTGAACGATGTAGACGTCGGGTTTGACCTTCGCCTTCCGGTGCGTATCGACGAGGGTTTGCAGCAGGTCTCTGGCGCGGTCGAATTCCTTCGCCTTGATCGCGGCCTCGGCCCGGGTGAGCACGTCGGCAAGCGACTCGCCTTCGGATGCGGACGCGATGCGCCGGTCGGGGGGGACATAGGGCGGCGGTTCGAGGAAGGATTCGGATACGTAGACCGGCGGGGTCATGTGGTGCAGGTTGCGGTAGACCGGGCTGTCGGACTCCGGCGGCAGGTCGGGCGCGGTGCGGCGGCGCTTCATCTCGATCCTGAAGAGCCGGGTCAGCAGGTCGCCGAGGAAGGGCACGAAACGGGTCTGTTCGGCCTCGGTAATGTCTTCGCCGCCGTGTTCGTACTGGTGGATGACGAAGGACGACAGATCGAAGGGGATGTGTCGCAGCAGCATCCCCTCGGCGATCAGGACCGTGGTGTTGGGGCGTTGGGCGTGGCGCACGCCGAGTTCGTAGAACACATTGGCATTGAGGGTCGAGAGGTCGGCAATCACCAGATCGGCCTGAAAGATCCAGCGGTACATGATGCTGTCGATCTGGCCCGTGAGGTTGGCGTCGATGGCGCGGAAGCAGTTGATGCCGGCGCGGTCGCAGGCGGGCTGGACGAGGTGGGTGAAGGTCTTGTCGAGGTTAAGCACGCGGCCGGTGGCAGGATCGGTCTTCTTGCCGAAGCCGGTCACGACGAAACAGGTGAGTTGATCCGGTTCTGCCATCGCCCTGCCCTTCTCAGACGTCGAAGGTCTTGTCGAAGTGATCGTCCCGGATCAGGACGCCGGCGGCCTTGCCGATGTCGGTCAGGTCGCCCATGTTCTCGGGCTTGTCCATCTGCGAGATCGCGTCGAGCTGGTCCTGCGTGTAGTCGATGCCGACGTTTGTTTTCAGCCAGTCGCTGTCGAATTCGACGTTGTAGCGCAGGTAGGTCAGGAGCGGCGGGCCGCCGCCGAAATAATCCTGGCCGAGGTCGCCGACTTCGCTGTCGATGGTGCGAGCGGTGGGGCTGTCGGACATCCATTGCAGGAGCTGTTCGTTCAGCGCCGCGGCGTCGTCCATCAGCGAGGACAGCCCGCGCACGCCCAGTTCGGCCGCGGTCATGTTCATGATCCTGTCCTGGGTGAGCGCGGCGGTCTTGGTGCCGGTGCCGAGCGAGACGATTTGCAGCTTGTCTGCGCCCAACGGCCAGCCGAGCCCGTGCGCCTTGATGGTGGCCAGCATCAGCAGTTGCAGCGCGGGGTTGTTGTGCGGGCTGACGCCGCCGTCGACGAAGGCACCCTGCAGGTCGGCGGTGACGTCGATCAGCTCGGGCTCGAAATAGGTGGGCGCGGCGGCGCTGGCGCGGACCACCTGGCGCAGCAGGTAGTCGCGGTTGGGGGTCGAGGTGCTGCCGGGCATCTGGTTGAAGTAGACCCCCCTGGGGTTATTGTGCACGATCCACGGGCTGCCGGTGTCGAGCCGTTTCAGCACGATGCCGAGGCCGGTTTTGACCTCGGGCCCGCCAAGGCAGATATCGCCGTATTCCCGCTTCAGCCCCTCGCGCACCGCCTTGGCCGAGAACTTGGGCCGCAAGAGGCCCTTGCGGAACATCGAGGACTGGAAGATGTCGTTGCCGAACTCGAGGTAAAGCTTGTCGATGCGGCTGACCTCCCACCCCAGTGACAGGGCCGAGGCGATGATGGCGCCGGTCGAGGTGCCGCCGATCAGGTCGAAATAGTCCGACAGCACGAGGTCGGGCTTGCCGGAGCGCTGGCGCAGAATCTGTTCGATCCTGGCCAGCATCTGAAGGGTGAGGATGCCGCGGATGCCGCCGCCGTCGAGCGCGAGGATGCGTTTGGGGCCGGGTCCGAAAAGATGGTCTTGCAGATCCTTGGACATGTCGTTCGCCTTTCATGTGCATCGCGGGAATGTCTTGAGGGGAACCGGGCTGCCGGAGCGGGAATTTCGGGGCGGCAGGGGCCCGTGGCGGGGCCGGTACTGGAAATGGATTGTGCTTACGGATTTCGGTGCTGGGTCAATGGAGCCGCGTCAGGGTGCAAAAGTCAACACTAAGGCGAGTTCATCAGGGGTTATGCGTGGTTATCCGGGAATTTCACGCGCACTGGGCGAGCCTTGACGCGATCCGGCGTTCCGGCCCCGAGCCGGGACCTCTTCGTCAGACATGCGCGGGAGGCCCCGGATCAGGTCCGGGGCTGCGGCGCATAGCACGGCAAGCGTCTCTCGCTTTATGGGCGAGGTCGTGCGAGGATCCGGGAATGGCACAGGTTGTAATCTTCAGCGGTCACATGATCGACACGCCCGACCGCGACGCGCCCCGGTTTCCGCCGCACAAGGAGCAGGTGGTACGGGCCAAGCTGGCCGAGGTGCTGGCGGAGTGGCGCGTGGGGGCGGGCGACATCTGCATCTGCAGCGGCGCGCGCGGCGGCGACCTGCTGTTCGCGGAGCTTTGCCTTGAGCGCGGCGCGGTTGTGCACGTGTTTCTGGCCCTGCCCCGGGACGCCTTTCTCGAAGCCTCGGTGCGCCTGCCGGGCGGGGACGACGGCGGATGGGTCGGGCGCTTCCAGCGGGTGCTGCGGCGCGCCGAGGTTCACGAACCGGGCCCGGACGTCGACAGCGAGTCAGTGTTTGCAGAGGCCAACAGCCGCATGATCGAGGCCGCGCGCGCGGCGGCGGAGGGAACGCCGGTTTCGGTGCTGCTGCTCTGGGACGGCGAACGGGGCGGCGCCGGTGGCACCGGTGACGTCGCACAGCGGGTGCAGGACATTGCCGGGCGGATCGCCGTCGTCGATCCGATGCGGCTGGAGCCTTAGCCGGAGGCGGACGGCGCCGGCGTCTTGGCAGGATCGGAACCCGCCTGACGGGCGGCGTCGTCGGACTTGACGGCCTTGCGCATCGACTGGGTCCAGCCGGTTGTTTCGGTGCGCAGCATGGTCTCGACCCGTGTCACCAGCAGCGCGAAGGGATCATCGCCGTCATAGGGCGCGGCGCGGGCGAGGAAGAGGTATTTCTCTTGCTTGAGGCTTTCGGCGGTGGCGCGGTATTCGCTCCAGTTTTCCTGGAAGCGGTAGAGCCCGATGATCCCCGCCAGCACCGTCACCACGAGACCCAGCGCGCCGATTGCCATGGCCACGTAGATCGACCTGTCGGCGTAGCCCGCCAGCAGCGGGATCATGGCGGCGGCGACGATCTCGACCAGACGCAGCTTCTTGTAGGCGCTCTGGTTGGTGCCGGCCTTGCCGTCGTACCAGTCGATCTGGTCATCGAGCCGTTGCTTGATATAGTCCGCTTGCGCGTCGGCCATGTCTCTGCCCCTCTGTTCCGGCTGGGATCAAGCCGAGTGTAGCCGATGCCCGGCACATCCAAAGCGGGAATTTCGCCGGTCAGAAGCTGTGGACGTATTGCACCATGAAGATGTCGGCATCGATCTTGATGTCGCCCTCCAGAGTGCCGCGGCCGGGGTTGTTTTCGGCGGTGAGGCGGATCGGTGCGTCGTCGAAGAAGGTATGCGCATAGCCCAGCTTCAGCGACCGGCCGGGCCGGAAGTCGTGCGACAGCCCGAGACCCACGTAGTAGCGGTCGGCGTTGGGGGCGCGCGGGTTGCGGACCTCGGTGGGGGTGGGCGTCTCGTCATAAGCGATGCCGCCGAAGACCTTGGTCTTGGGGGTTACCTGATAGCCGGCGCCGACGGCGACATAGATCGCGTCGTCCCAGCCATTCCTGACGCGGGCGGTGGGCAGGCCATTGTCGGCCTCGACGATGGTGTCCTCGAACTTGCTCCAGCCGGTGATGGTGGCGGAGCCGTAGAGTTCGAGCTTGTCGTTGACCTGGCCGTGGGCGCCGAGTTGCAGCATCCAGGGGGTGGCGATTTCGTAACTGGCCGAGCCGGTGCGCGAGATGCCGAAGCCCGGCAGGCGGGCCAGCGCGGCGGCGGATCCGTCAAGTTCGACCTCGCCGTCGAATTCATGGTTGATCGAGGTCCGGTAGGAGGCGCCGAAGCGCCATTGGTCGGTGGCCTGATACTCGATGCCGACGGTGGCGCCATAGGCCAGCTTTTCGCCGGTGAACGTGGCCTCGACATCATCGGCACGCGCGGCGCCGCCGGGCACGGTCGGTATATTGGTCGAGAATTCGGAGGTGTAGTACTGGAAGTTCAGCGCCAAGCCGAGGCTGAGCTGATCGGTGACCTGATAGGACAGCATCGGGCTGAGGTTGTAGGCGGTCAGCGAAGTCCGGGTCGCGGTATAGCGCGAGGCGGCGGTGTCGGTGTAGTCGCTTTCGGTGGCCCAAGGCGCGTTGAAGGCCAGCGCGAAGCTCAGCCGCGGGCTGAACTGCTTGGAAATGTAGCCGAAGCCGGAAACGGTGGTGTCGAGGAATTGCGTCGGCGTGCGCGGGTCGCCATCGGTGACGGGCGTGCCGGGCACGATGATGCCCGGCGCGACCTCGGTGTCGGCGGTGGTGGCCGAAAGGTTTTCGAAGCTGTCGTGGGGCAGGATCACCGTGGTGCCGACCGACAGGTTCCAGCCGGGAAAGCGGCTGAGCGAGGCCGGGTTGGAGAAGATCGCCGAGACGTCGTCGATGCCGGTGCCGTTGGCGGCATAGGCGGTGCCGAGGCCCATCGCGCTTTGGTGCAGGTTCTGGTAGCCGTTGGCCAGCGCCGCGCCGGGCGCCACAATCACCGCCGCAAGGGCGAGGGAGGGAAGGTAACGTGTGCTCTGCATCGGATCGTCCTCTTCGGTGGCGCCGGGCGGCGATCCGCGACGGGTGCCGGACGGCCTGGCAAATGACTTGGTGAAACACGCTGCGCCTTGGCGGTCCGGACCTGTGTCGAATCGACCTTGACGCGCAAATCCCCCTGATAACTCGCGCAACTTTAGCCTGCAATTGACGTTACGTGATAATGCTCATTGGCGACGTCCGGGATTGCCGAAGGGACTGGGGATTCTCGGTCACACCGGGCGGCCGGGAGCGCGGGCCGACGCGCGGCGCGGCTTGCTAGGACGTTGGCGGAAGGGGGATTTTCCGGCTGCTTGGGCGCGGGGACATGCGTGACAATAAGGCGACATGACTTGACGTCACACAACTAATGCGAAAACATGAGGCGCAGCCCACACGGCAGCGCCTCTGACGGTCCCGGAGTTTTACCGGGGGTTCGTGCCACGACGGACGGGGCCTGCGCATCTGTTCGGGGACCGATGACGAAAACCGCACCACAGCCGTTTCAGACAGCCAGCCGGGCGCGATCATGGCTCTGGGCCGGCGTCTGGCTGCTGGCGGCGTCCGCGGCCGCGGCGCAGACCTGCGAAACCGCTCCGGTGGCGGTTCCGGCGGGGTTTCCCGATCAGCCGATCAACATCTTCATCCCGCGCAGCGCGGCCTCGGGATCGCTGCCGCTGAGTGCCGAGATGGCCAAGGCGATCGGCGATGTCACCGGCCCGGACGGCGCGCCGCTGGAGATCGAGACCAACCTGCTGTTCCGCTTCGGCGGCAGTCTCGAGGTGGCGCTCGAGTCCTTCGCGGAGTTGCCCGCCAACGGCTATAACGTGCTGCAACTGAACGATACCTATGCCAGCCTGTTGGCCACCTCGGACGATGGCGCGGCGCCGCTGGTGCCGCTGAACATCGCGCAGATCACCTTCAGCCAGCTTTACGTGCCCGGTGGCGACGGCACGCCGCAGGACAAGCTCGCGCGGTTCATCGCCCGCGCCGGGCAGTCCGAGGCCGAGCCGCTGAAGATCGCATTGTTCGGCGGTCAGGGCGTGGGCGCGGGGCTTGAGGATTTCCTGCTCGACAGGTTCGAACGCACGCAGGTGGCGCAGGCCACGCAGCAGCCCGCGGACGGGGCCACCGCCCTGCCCGCCTTTCAGCCCGAGCGGTTCGAAAGCGGGTCCGAGCGCTACTTTTCGCTGTTCAGCGGGACGGGCAGCGCCGGCCGCCGGTCGGATGCGCTGATCGAGCAGCCCGGCGACATCGCGGGGTTGATCGAAAAGGGCCTGCTGACGCCGATCTTTACCCTGCTGCCGGAGGACGACCAGACGCCGGAGTTGCGGGCCAAGCTGGGCGAGACGCCGTCGTTTCCGGCCCTGCGCGGGCAGGGCTGCGACGTGTTCTACCGCTTCCGGGGGTTTTTCGTGCCGCGCGACATGCCTGAGGACCGGCGGCATTTTCTGGAGTGGGTCTTCGTGCAGGCCTTCAACTCCGACAGTTTTCAGGCGTTCAACCGCACGCATTTCATGGATGTGCTCTATTCCGACCCCGAGATCATCCGCAGCTATTGTTCCACCACCGAGGCAGACGCGTTTTTTCACAAAGCCATCGACGAATTCAAAGAGTGCTACGCCGCGAGCCCCGACCTGACCCGTTGACCGGAGGGCCGACAGTGAACGAGACCAACCTTGACCGGGCGGTGCTGGCCGCGGCCGATGGCGCTGTGGGGGCGCGGCGGCTTCTGGCGGCACGGCTGGCTTCGGATCCGCTGCAACGGGCGCTGTTTCCGGCGCACACGGGCCACGACCGCACCGGCGCGCGGCTGGCGCTGTTCCGGGCGCTGCTGCCTGCCTACCACCGGGTGATGGAGGGGTCCGGGGTCGCGGCGCCGCGTGCGTCTTACCTGTTCGAGATCGTGCTGCCGCTGGCCGAGTTTATCGCCGGTCGGGCGGCTGCGTCAGAGCGGTGTTTCCTTGTCGGGCTGGGCGGCGGGCCGGGGGTGGGCAAGACCACGCAGTCACGCATTCTGGCCGCCTGCCTGCCGTTGATGGCGCAGCCGTCACGGCGCTGCCTGAGCCTGTCACTGGACGATTTCTATTATCCGCCGAACGAGCGGCGACGGCGTTGCCACAGATGGCGCACCCTGCCCGGATCGCATGACACCGAACGGCTTGGCGATTTCGTCGCGGCGCTGGACAGGGACGGCGCGCTGGCGGTGCCGCGCTTTGATCTGGGCCGGGATTGTCCGCTGCCGGACGAGGTGCTGGCGGCGCCGCCCGATATCTGCATCTTTGACGGGGCGATGGTGGGGACGCGGTGTCCGGGCTATGACACGCTGGCCCGGCGGTTGGATGTTCTGATCTACCTCGACGCGCCGACCCACCAGTTGCGGCACTGGCGCTTCAGGCGCGAACAGAAGATCCGCGAGCAGAGCGGCGGGGCGGCGGGCTTTTCCGAGACCCAGATGCAGGCGTTCTGGGACGAGGCGCTGGAGCCCAGCATCACGCAATGGGTGATGCCCAACGCGCGCATCGCCGACATCGTGCTGGAAATCGGACCCGAACGCACCTTGCTGGGCGTGCGCCAGCCGCAAACCGCGGCGGCGCGCATGGCGGTGGGACGATGACCGCCGGTGAGGCGGATATCAGGGCGCGGGTGGACGACCTGCTGCGGCAGGGCAAGAACGTGTACCAGCCGCTTTACAACTACCCCTATGAGCCGGCGATCGGACCGCTTCGGCCCTGTGCGGACCGCTGCCGGGCCGTCGAGGCGGCGATGGCCGACGATATCCGGGGCCACAGGCTTTGGGATGCGGGCTGTTCGCTGGGCTACAACACGCTTTATTTCGTGGATCGCGGGATGATCGGGCACGGCACCGACATCGATCCGCGCAACGTGGCGGTGTGCCGCGAGATCCAGCGGTTTACCGACGGCACGGCGGACTTCGTGCAGGAGGCGCTTTCGGCGGAAAGCGTCGAGCGGGTGCTGCCGGGGCAGTATGACTACGCGTTCTTCTTCAGCCTGTTGCATCACATCGTGCAGGCGCGGGGTCTGGCCTATGTGCAGGCGATGATGCAGGTGCTGACCGAGCGTATCCCGGTGCTGTTCGTCGAACTGGCGCAGAAGGCCGAGGTGCCGCCGCCGGGTTATACCTGGGAGGCGCATCTGCCGGAGGACGATCTGGCGATCTTCGCCACATGCGGGCCGCTCAAGGTCGATCTGGTGGGGCGGTTCCCGACGCATGTGGGGCCGCTTGACCGGTCGCTCTACCGGGTGGCGCGCGATGTCCGGTGAGGCCCTGTCGGCGGACCGGCTGCTGGCGGATCCGATCCTCGGGCAGCTCTCGAAGGTCCAGCTGTCGAAGCTGTTGCCGCATATCGAAGCGCGGCTTGTAGCGGCGGGCGAGGCGCTTTACCGGGTGGGCGACCCGGCGCAGACGGTCTACGTGATCCGCGACGGGCGGGTGCGGCTGGAATGCGGCAGCGGGCGGCGGGCGGACTGCGCGGCGGGCTATGCCGGCGAAGAGGCGCTGTTTGGCGCGGGGCACCACAGCGACGCGGCGATTGCGGTCGAGGACAGTGCGGTGCTGGCGATCCCGGCCGCGGCGCTGGCCGAGGCGACCGATCACAGCCGGGCCCTGCGCGACGGGTTTTTCCGGTCCTACGCCACGCGCTATGACGATCCGGGCGCAGCCGCGCCGACGCAGTTGCCCAAGGTGCTGCCGGTGGATGCCAACGTCTTCGCGGTGCTGGGGTGGCTGCTGGCCATCGCCCTGCCCTTCGCGGTGTTCCAGCTGGGCGCGATGCTGGGGCTGAGCGAGGCGACGACGGATTTCCTGGCGATCATCGCGGTCACGGTCTGCATGTGGCTGTTCGGTCTGGTGCCGGAATACGTGCCGCCGCTGTTCGCGGCGCTGGCGGTGATCCTGCTGGACGTGGCGCCGGCGGAACAGGCGCTGTCGGGGTTCCGGTCCGAGAGCTTCTTCATCTGCCTCAGCATCTTCGGGATCGGGGCGTTGATGGTGGCCTCGGGCGTGACCTACAGGTTTTCGCTGTGGGTTCTGGGCCGCGTGCCGTCCACGCTGGCGGGCTATAGCCTCAGCCTGTTCGGGCTGGGGGCGCTGTTGTCGCCGATCATCCCGTCGGTGGTTGGGCGGGTGACGATCATCGCGCCCTTCGCGGTGGAGCTGATCGAGATCTCGAAGGCGGGGCCGCGCGACGTGTTCGCCAACCGGCTGATCTTCAGCCTGACGGCGGGGGCGTCGATCTTCGTGCCGCTGTTTCTGACCGCCTCGGTGCCCAACCTCGTGGTTTACGGGCTGCTGGACCCGCAGACGCAATACGCTTTCGACTGGCTTTCGTGGCTGAACGCGACGCTGGTGTTCGGCGCGCTGGTGCTGGCGTCGTTCGTCGTGGTCTCGGCAGTGATGTTTCGCGGCGCGCGGGGCTTTTCGATCCCGCGCGAGACGATCCGGGAGCAGCGGCGCATCCTCGGGCCGATCGCGGGCATGGAGTGGGTGGCGATCCTTGCG
The DNA here is from genome assembly GCF_056858395.1 of Litorisediminivivens sp. KMU-197. NCBI lineage: Bacteria > Pseudomonadati > Pseudomonadota > Alphaproteobacteria > Rhodobacterales > Paracoccaceae > Litorisediminivivens > Litorisediminivivens sp. KMU-197. Next base: position 63,658 of record NZ_JBXEQG010000009.1, read on the forward strand.
GTTCTGGCGATGACGCTGGGCATCCTGACGGAAGCGGCGCATGGCATCGACGTGCCATGGGTGGCGCTGGCGATCTTCGTGACGCTGATGCTGTTCGGCTCGCTCGAGCGCGAGGCGCTGAAGAACCAGGTCGACTGGCCGGTGCTGGTCTATATCGGGGCCATCGTCGGCTGGGTGCCGATCGCCGCGAGCACCGGGCTCGACGCGGTGATCGTCAGCCATCTGGAGTGGCTGGGCGATTACATGCGGACCGACTTTCCGCTGTTCATCCTGATGCTGTCGGGGATGATCCTGCTGGTCCGGCTGGCCCTGCCCACCGGTGTGACGGTGGTGCTGTTCGTGACGGCGCTGTTTCCGCTGGCGATCTCGGCGGGGGTGTCGGTCTGGCTGGTGGGGTTCATCATCCTCGCGGTGGCCGACACCTTCATCTTTCCCTACCAGAGTTCCTATTACCTGAAGCTGCGGGGCGATCTGGCGGCGCGGGGGTTGGGGGCGGTCTGCGATGACCGTCGCATCATCGCGGCCAACGTGGTGATGCTGGGGCTGAGGATCGGGGCGATCTATGGATCGCTGTGGTACTGGCACCGGCTGGGGTTGATCTGATGAACCGGCTGCGCATTGCCCTGATGCTGGTGTTCATGGCGCTGTTCTTCGGGCTGGTCTATCTTGAGAAGAGCCGGGCGAAACACATCCTGATCGTCCACAGCTACAACACCGATTACGCCTGGGTCGAGGCGATCAACGAGGGTGTCGCACGGGCGTTGGAAGACCACGGCCATGTCTTCACGCGCTATCACTACATGGACCTCAAGAACCACCCGGAGCCGGAGTTCCAGCGCACCGCCGCGCGGTTGGCCGCGCGGGTGATCGCGGAGGCGGACCCCGACGTGCTGATCCTGTTCGACGATCTCGCGCAGGCGCTGGTGGGCAAGGATGTCGAGTCCGCGCGACAGGCGGGGCAGAGCGGGACACGGGTGGTGTTCGGCGGGATGAACGGCGAGCCTTCGGTCTATTACGGTGCGGACACCGACGTCAGCGGCATCCTCGAACGCAAACCGATGGCGGTGATCCGCGACGTCGCGCTGGCGGTGCTGGAAGAGCAGGACGAGCCCGTGGACGACCCCAAGGTGATCTTCATCGGGGACAAATCGCCGTCGATCACGGCGGAGTTGCAGCATTTCACCTCGATCGACTGGGCGCCCTTCACATGGCTGCCGCCAGTGCAGGTCGACACCTTCGACGACTGGAAGGCGGCGGTCGCGCGGGCCGGTGACGAGGCGGATATCATTCTTGTGACCAACTACCGCCAGATCCGGGTTAAGGCGGGTGAGACGCCGCTGGTGCGGCCGGCCCGCGACGTGATGCAATGGACCGAGGCGCACGCCCGGGTGCCGACGGTGGGGATGGGCTGGACCACCTCGGAGGACGGCGCGATGCTGTCGGTCTCGGCCTCGCCCTATGAACAGGGCGAGGTGGCCACGCGCGAGGCGCTGGCGCTGCTGGACGGGGCCCAACCGGCGGGGGCACGGCCGTCGCAGCAATTCATCGTCCACATCTGCCAGCCGGCGCTGGAACGGCGGGGGATCGCGGTGCCCTTCATCCACGAAGCCTTTGCCCGGGCGACGGGAAATTTCTATACAGAGGACTGCTAGGGTGGCGCGGCAGGAGGCGGCATGAGCACGATCTTCATCAGCCATGCCTCGACGGACAACGCGCTGGCCGTCGATCTGGGCGAGCGGCTGCGCAAGCAGGGGCATACCTGTGTGTTCCTCGACCTCGACCCGACCAAGGGCATCGTGGCGGGGCGCAGTTGGGAGCGGACGCTCTATCGCAAGCTGCGGGCCTGCCGGGTGGTGGTGGCGCTTTGCACCGACGCCTACCTGCAATCGCAGTGGTGTTTCGCCGAGATCGCGCTGGCTCGGATGGAGGGCAAGCCGATCGTGGCGCTGCTGGCCGAGCCGCTGGCCGAGGACGCCAAGCTGCCGTCGATCATCACCGAAAAACAGTTCATCGACCTGCGCACCGACCCCGACGACGGCTATCGACGGCTGTGGCGCGGACTGGAAGACCTGGACCTGCTGGGCGCGGTAGGCGACTGGGATCCGCGGGCGTCGCCCTACCTCGGGCTCAGCGCCTATCACGAGGAGCACGCGCCGGTGTTCTTCGGACGCGAAGCCGAGTTGCGGGCGGGGGTGGAGCTGCTGGACCGGGGCGCGCCGGGGCTGATCATGGTGCTGGGGGCTTCGGGCAGCGGCAAGTCGTCACTGGCGCGCGCCGGGATCGTGCCGCGGCTGCGGCGCGAGCCGGGGCATTGGCTGATCGTCGATCCGATGCGGCCGGGGCGCGACCCCTTTGCCGAGCTGGCGCAGGTGCTGGCGGACGCCTTCCGGCGTTACGGCGGCCCGGCACAGGGCGACGGGCGCCGCGCCGAAGCGATCCGCCGGCGGCTGGAGGGCTGGCGCGCCAGCGCCCGGCCCCCTGCCCCGGTGGAGCCGTCGCCCGAGACCCGGCGTGCCGACGACCTGCGGCTGAGCAACCTGCTGGAGCGGCTGGAGGGGCTGCGGCACGAACCGCCGAAGGACGCCGATCCGACGCTGATGGATTTCCTCGACTGGAGCCTCGAGGATCTGCGGCGGATCTGCGGAGAGCCGCCGGGCGGGGGCGCGGGAGTGCCGGGGTCGACCCCGCTGGCCGATCTGGCCCTGCAATTGCGGCGCGTTGCCGGACAGTCGGGCGCGCAGGTGCTGCTGGTGGTGGACCAGTTCGAGGAACTGTTGGGCAAGGAGGGGGCCGCGGGCGCGCGTTTCCTTGAACTGCTGGCGGCGACGCTGGCGATGGATGAGACGCCGGTCACGGTGCTGGCGACAATGCGGTCGGATTTCCTGGAATCGTTCCAGCGGGTGAACGCGGCGCTGGGGATGGATTTCGAGAGCCTGTCGCTGGGGCCGATGGCGGTCGAGGGCCTGCGCCAGGTGATCGAGGCGCCGGCCAGGCTGGGCGCGATCGAGCTGGAGCCGGGGCTTGCGGACCGGCTGCTTGAGGATGCCAGGAGCGCGGATGCGCTGCCGCTGCTGTCGTTCACGCTGTGGCTGCTGTGGCGCGAGTGTCAGGGCGCGGGGCTGATGACGCTGAAAGCCTACAAGGCGCTCGGCGGGTTGGACGGCGCGGTCGCCGGCGAGGCCGATGCGATCCTGAAGCGGGCCCGCGAACAGGGCCGCGAAGAGGCGCTGCGGCAGGCGTTCCTGAAGCTGGTGCGGCTGGCCGATGGCGGCCAGTTCGCGCGCGAGCCGGTGCCGTGGGAGACCGCGGAGCTGCGGCCGGTGGAGGACCTGCTGGAAGCCTTCATCGCGCGGCGTCTGCTGGTGTCGCGCGCCGACGGGGGCCTGCGCATCGTCGAGGTGGCGCATGAATCGCTGTTTCGCACATGGGCGCCGCTGCGCGACTGGATCGAGCAGCACCGCACCGAGTACCAGTTGCGCCAGCAGGTGCGGCAGGCGGCCGTGGACTGGCACCGGGATGCCCGGCCGGACGACCACCTGTGGCGCGGGTCGCGGCTGGAACAGGCGGTCGAGATGCTGGCGGCGGGCGGCCTTGCCGGCAAGGCCAAGGAAGACAAGCTCAGCCGCAGTTTCGTCGCCGCCAGCGAGGCGATGCGCAAGCGGCAGAGCCGGCGGCGGCGCAGGATCGTGGCCGCGGTGACGGCGGTGCTGCTGGGATTCCTCGGCTACGCGATCTACGAGGAGCACCAGGCCAAGACATCGGAACGGCAGAGCTGGGCGCGGCAGCAGGCACTGGCGGCACTGACCCAGCTGGAGAGCGACCCCTTGGGCAGCATCAGGGTGGCGCAGCAGGCGGTCTGCGTGACGCAGGTCCATGACCGCGCGGTGCTGGTCGAAGCGCAGCGGGCGCTCAATCGCGCGGTGCAGGCGGCGCAGCGGCAGAGGACGTTGAACGGCCACAGCGTGGCGGTGACGAATGTGGATTTCCTGCCCGTGGGCGGCGACCGGACGCTGCAGCGCATGGTGTCGCTGGGGCGCGACGGCATCGTGCGGCTGTGGGCCCTGCCCGGACATGACGCGCCGCGGTGCAGTGCGGTCGCGGACCCGGAGACGATCGCGGAGTCGGTGCGGCGGATGGCCGTCGCCCCCGGCGGCGAGGTGCTGGCCACGGCCGAACACAGTGGAACCATCGACACCCGTGGCCTGCAGGCCGGCGGGGCGGCGGTGGCGCCCTCGATCAAGACGATGGAGGGCACCGGGGCCACGGCGATGGCAATCTCGCCGGACGGCAACAGGCTGGCCGTCGGGCGGCAGGACGGGTCGGTGCTGGTGAAACCGCTGCGCGACAAGACCTCGGCCGGGGTGTCGCTGGCAGTGCAGCGCGCGCGAGTAACGGCGCTGGCGTTTTCCGAAGACGGCGCCGTGCTGGGGGTGGGCGCCGCGGACGGGACGGTGATGCTTTGGGACGGCGACCTTGCCTCGACCCCGCAGCGACTGGAGGGTCATGCCGAGGCGGTCACCGCGCTGGCCATGTCGGACGGGCGGCTGGCGAGCGGCAGCTGGGATCGCACGGTGCGGGTCTGGGACGTCGCCGGCGGCACGCTGTTGCAGGAACTGGAACACGAAGCGGTGGTCTCGGACCTTGCATTCGTGCCGGGCGCAGGCGGGCCGGAAATGCTGGCCAGCGCAAGCTGGGACCAAACGGTGCGGATCTGGAGCCCGGACGAGGCCATCGCGCGGCACACCCTGCCGCACGGCGCGCCGGTGGTGACGCTGGCGCTGGCCCCGCCCCTGTCCGGTGACGGTGCGGGCTATCGGCTGGCGGCGGGCGATTGGGACGGGCGGGTTTCGGTCTGGACGCTGGACCGGACGGCGCGGGCGACCGCGTCTCCGAAGGTGGTGGCGCAGCACCGGCAGCCGGTGAACGACCTGAGCTTCAGCGACGACGGCACCCGGATTGCCAGCGCCAGCGACGACGCGAGCATCCGGGTGACGACGCTGATCGACCACAGCGCGGACCATAACTGGAAGAGCGGGCTGGACGTGACGACGCACGGGCCCGACAACACCGCATGGATCGCGGTGATCACCGGGGGCGGCGTGCGGGTGCAGAAAAGCGGCGCGGACGAGGACCCGCTGGAGGTGACGGGGTATTCCGGCACCGCCACCGGCGTCGCCTTCGACGGGGACGGCCGGTTGGCGGTACAGGCCGAGACGGTTTACGAATTTTACCTCGATCCGCAGGACCTGATGGTCTGCGCCGACCGGATGACCGGCGGCACGGCGACCGGAGACGCCAGAGAGACCCGGGCGACCATGGGCGCGCTGTGTTCCGGCGTCGATCTGCCCGAGGGGATTGCCAGCATCTGGTCGCGGGGCATCGCGGCGATGACCCGGTGGGTCCCGGACTGACGCCTACCGCATGACGAAGGGGTTCGCCATCGGCTGGTCCGAGGTGCTGATCCAGGTGGTCTTGGTGCGGGTGTAGTCGTGAATTGCCTCGACGCCGGCCTCGCGGCCGTAACCGGACTGGCCGTAGCCGCCGAAGGGCGCGATGGGTGACACCGCGCGGTAGGTGTTGACCCAGCAGATACCGGCCTTGAGCCGTGACGACACCCGGTGCGCGCGGGCGACGTTCTGCGTGAACACGCCCGACCCGAGGCCGAAGGGCGTGGCATTGGCCAGCGCGATCGCCTCGTCCTCGGTATCGAAGGGCAGCAGCGACATCACCGGGCCGAACATCTCGACGTGCAGGGTTTCGGTGTCGGGACCGGCGCATTCCACCAGCGTGGGGGCCATGTAGTTGCCGGGGCGGTCGAGCGGTGCGCCGCCGAAGCGGATCATCGCGCCCTGCGCGGTGGCTTTGGCGAGGGTCGCCTTGATCGTCTCGATCTGGGCGGCGGTGCAGAGCGGTCCGATCTGGGTGTCGCCCGAAAGCGGATCGCCGATGGTGACGCCCTGCATCTTCGCCTCGATGCGGGCGGCGAGGTCGTCGAGGATGGAGCGGTGGACGAGGCCCCTTGTGCCGGCGACGCAGCTTTGCCCCGAGGCGCCGAAGTTGCCCGCGATCAGCCCGTTGGCGGCGCCGTCGAGATCGGCGTCGTCGAAGACGAGGATCGGGGACTTTCCGCCCAGTTCCAGCGTGGTGACGGCGAAGTTTTCGGCCGAGTTGCGCACCACGTGGCGCGCCGTGTCCGGCCCGCCGGTAAAGGCGATGCGGTCCACGTCGGGGTGGCGGGTGAGCGGGATGGCGCAGTTCTGCGCGTCGCCGGTGATGACCGAGACGACGCCGGGCGGGAAGCCAGCCCGTTCGATCAGCCGGGCGAATTCCAGCATCGGCGCGGGAGCGATTTCCGACGCCTTCAGGATCACGGCGCAGCCTGCGGCCAGCGCCGGGCCGAGCTTGGTGGCGGTCAGGAACATCTGCGCGTTCCACGGCACGATGGCCGCGACCACGCCAATCGGCTCGCGCCGGGTGAAGACGTGCATGTCGGGCTTGTCGATGGGCAGGACCGCGCCCTCGATCTTGTCGGCCAGACCTGCGTAGTAGCGGTAGTAATCGCCGACATAGGCCGACTGGCTGGCGGTCTCGGCCAGAAGCTTGCCGCTGTCGGTGGTCTCCATGCGGCCGATGTCCTGCGCATGTTCCTCGATCAGGTCGGCGAGGCGATAGAGCAGCTTGCCGCGCTGCGTCTGGGTCATGTCACGCCACGCGGAATCATTGAGGGCGCGGCGAGCGGCGGCGATGGCGCGGTCGACGTCGGCGGGCGCGGCGCAGTCGAAGGTGGCCCAGTCTTCGCCGGTGGCGGGGTTCTGCGACGCCATGGTCTGACCGGCGGCGCCCTCGCAGAAGGTGCCGTCGATGAAGAGCTGGAAGTGCGGTTTGCGGTTCATGGGGTCCCTCATGTGAAAGCCGGCATGACGTGGTCGATGAAGCGTTGCAGCGAGGCGCGCTTGCGCTCGAAGCTCATGCCGCTGTCGATCCAGAAGCTGTATTCGTCGTAGCCCAGCGCCGCGTAGCCCTTGAGGCGGGCGATGACCTGATCGGGCGTGCCGATGGTCAGGTCGCGGGCCATGTTGTCGGGGGCCATCATGGCGTTGCCGGTGATCTCTTCGTCCGAAAGCGGTGCGATCAGGCCCTGTTCGACCGGGCGCTTGTTCTGGAACCATGCGCCGAAATAGCAGTAGAAGCGCGAAAGGTCCCGTGCAGCCTGTGCCACGTCGTCGGCATCGGCGCCGACGTAGGTGTGGTGCAGCAGCATGATCTTGGGGCGCGGGTCATGGCCGTTGCAGGCGTCGTTGAAGCGGGTCATCAGGGTTTCGATTTCGGCCTGCCCCTGCCAGAGCGGCGTGACCTGAATGTTGAAGCCGTTGTCGACGCCGAAGGCAAAGCTGTTGGGATCGCGAGCGGCGATCCAGATCGGCGGACCGCCGGGTTGCGCGGGCTTGGGTGCCGAGGTGGTGGCGGGGAAGCTGTAGAATTCGCCCGTGTGGGCGCAATCGCCGGCCCAGAGTTTCGGCAACAGCGGGGCCAGTTCACGCATCCTCTGCCCGGCCTCCCATGCGTCCATGCCCGGCATCAGGCGTTCGTATTCGTAGGCGTATGCCCCCCGCGCGACGCCCAGTTCGATCCGGCCGCCGGTCATCAGGTCGGCGGCGGCGGCCTCGCCCGCCAGCTTGATCGGGTGCCAGAACGGCGCGACGATGGTGCCGGTGCCAAGGCGGACGTTGCTGGTGTGATGGGCGACGTTGACCAGCGTGGTCAGCGGATTGGGCGCGATGGTGAATTCCATCCCGTGATGTTCGCCGGTCCAGATGGCGCGCATCCCGGCGGCGTCGGCCATCTTGCAAAGCTCGATGAACTCGGCGTTGAGCCGGTCCTGCGGCTGATCCGGGGTCAGCCGTTCCATGTGCACGAAGAGCGAGAACTCCATGGTCTCAGGTCCTTTCCGAAGGGGCGTGGACATCGCCGCGCTGGCCGTCGCCAAGGTAGAGGCCGAAGCTGCGGGTGCGGGACTCCAGCGCGAAGCGGCGCATCATGTCGGCGATGGGCGGGCTGGCGTAGGTGAGGTTGGCGAGGTCGGCCGTGGCGACCGGCGCGACCGTGGAAGGCGGCGCGGCGCGGCTGGTGGCGAGCAGGTAGGTGAAGCGGGTGTCGCCGACATCGAAGACCGAATAGGCGGACCTGAGCTGCACCGGCAGGCCCTGCGCGGCGAGGCCAACGGCAAGGTCGTGACGCAGGCTGCCCCGATCGGGCAGCGCGATCTGCGGCGGGCGGTGGCCCTCCGACGTGCGTTCGAGCAGCACGGTGTCGTCCTGTTCGATGATCGCGCCGCAGATCGTCTTGCCGGGGGTATGCTCCATGGCCGCGCGTTCGAGGCCGAGGCTGAAGTACTGCCCGCCCGCGTAACCGAGGCCGCGTCCGGGGGCGTGATTGAAGCTTTGCACCCGGCCGATCAGGAGGCTGTGGTCGCCGGCGTCGACGACCCGCTCGGTCGTGCAGGAGAACCGCGCCAGCGCACCCTCGATCAGCGGATTGTCGTGGCGGTCGATGTGATGGGCGGTGCGGGCGAAGCGGTCGCCCTTGTAGCTGGCGAAGGTGTTGGACACGTCCTGCTGCCCTTCAGCCAGCACGTTGACGGCGAAGCGGGTGCAGGCGGCAAAGGTGGCGTGGGTGGAGAGGAACTTACCCGGACAGACCAGCAACAGCGGCGGGTCGAGCGAGACCGAGGTGAAGGAATTGGCGGTGAAGCCCATCGGGCCGTCGGGGGTCTGCGCGGTGACGACGGTGACGCCGGTCATGTAGCTGCCGAAGGCGGCGCGGAGGGCGCGGGGGTCGAGGGTCATGAGTGGACCTCGCGGGCGAAGGCCAGCAGCGCGGCATTGACGGTGTCGGCGTGGGTCATCGGCATCATGTGGGCCGCGCCTTCGACGATCAGCGCGCGGCCCGCAGGCGCGAGGTCGGCCATGGTTTCGGACATGGCCGGGGTGGAGTTGGGCTCGGCCGCGCCGGTCATGAAGAGGGCCGGACAGCGGAGGTGCGCCAGCGTCGCGCGGGTGGGCGTCTGCGCTTGGGCGAAGGCGGTGTAGGCCATGCGGTAGCCTTGCGGGTTCACCGAGGTGAGCCAGTCGCGGCAGGCGGTGCGTTCGGGCGAGGTTTCGGTGCCGAACCAGCGATCGAGCGTGGCGGTGGGGTCCGGGGTGCTCTTGCCGTCGAGGCCGGCGGCGCGGGCCTGCACGGCGGCTGCGGCCTCGGGCGTGCGTTCGAAGACGGCGTTGAAGGCGGCGACGGCACGGGCGCGGTCCGGGTAGCGGGAAGCGAGGTCGAGCGCGATCATCGCGCCCATGGAATGACCGACGATGATGGCGGGTTCCTTCAGCATGGCGGCAATGGCGTCGGTGTAGTCGGCAAGCGCCATGGCGGTGGTGGGCGGCGGGCTGTCGCCATGGCCGAGCATGTCGGGGGCGGTGATGCGATGGTGCCGCGACAGGGCGTCGATCTGGCGCGACCACGCCTCGGCCCGCAGGCCGACGCCGTGCAGAAGCAGCACCGGGGGGCCATCGCCGCTGCGGATCGCGGCGAGGCCGCCGGCGTCAGACCGCGGCCGGATTGTCCAGGTCATGCCCGAGGTCCTTGAGGTCCTGGTAACGGTCGCCGATGCGGTGATGCGGGCGGCCGGTGGTGGCGGCGCCGAGGACCACCACGATCTCGTCTGCGCGGGGCGCGTCGGGGATGGCGAACTGGATGGTCAGGTAGTGCGAGCGGCGGCCGGCATCGTTCTTGTCCATCAGCGGCACCATGATCGGGGCGTTTGCGGGGCCACGGGTGTTGGTGAAGGCAAGGTAGGATTTGGCGCCCACAGCCTCGCGGTAGTGATTTCCGAAGCGCAGGGTGTGGATCAGGCCCGAGGCATGTTCGACCTCGCCGTCAAGACCTACGACGGCGGCCTTGCCGTAAGCTTCGATGGCGTCGCCGCCGCCGGCGAGCCGGATCATGCGTTCGGTCATCATCGCACCAAGCGCGGGGCCATAAGCCTGAATTTCGGGTTTGAGGTCGGCGACATAGCGGCCCGCCCAGGGGTTGCGGACCACGGCGGCGACGGCGAACATGCGCCAGGGCGTATCGGCGGGGCGGAAGCCTTCGATCAGGGTTTCCTCGTCATAGGTCACGATCTTGCGGATCTCGGGTTGCATGGGGCCTCCTGCTTTGGCGCGACCCTAGGAAGCGGGTCGATTTCGCACAAACGAAGGATTTTCACCCTTGGGTATTAGCGTCACTTATGGCTAGCTTGACCCTATGGCCAAATCGCTTCCCCCGCTGACATGGTTCCGCTCGTTCGAGGCGGCGGCCCGGCACCTGAGCTTCACCGCGGCGGCGGAAGAGATCGGCATGACGCAATCGGCGGTCAGCCAGCAGGTGAAATCGCTGGAATTGCGGTTGCGGGTGCCGCTGTTCGTGCGCCAGCCGCGCGGGCTGGCCCTGACGGATCACGGCCGGCGGCTGTTGCCGGAGGTGGGCGCACCGCTGGAGGCGCTGGCGGCGGCGACGGCGAAGTTCGACGCCGGGCCGGGGGCGGATTTGCTGACGGTGGCGGCCTCGGTCAGCGTGGCGCAATGGGTGATCGCGCCGGGGTTGCCGGAGTTCACGGCGCGCCACCCGCAGGTGCGGGCCCGGTTCCTGAGTGCGATCTGGCCGGATGACTTTCACTCGGCGCGGGCGGATGTGGAGATCCGGTTCGGGTCTCTGAAACAGGTGGGTGCGGGGGCGGAGCTGCTGTTGCCGAACCGGTTGGTGGCGGTGAAGTCGCCGGAGGTGGAGGGAACGTTGGACGAGTTGCCGCTGATCGAGACAGTGGGCACGTCGAGCGGCTGGCGCGCATGGTGCGACGAGATGGGCGGATTGTTGGAGCCGGTGCTTTACGCGGACACCTACGGGATGGCCTTGCAACTGGCGGCGCACGGCAACGGGGTGGCGCTGGTGAGCGAGCTTCTGGCGCAGCACGCGGTGCGCTCGGGCCTTGTGGAGCGGGCACATCCGGGGGCGATTGCCTGTCAGGAGGGGTATTTCCTGTCGGTGGGCGAGAGCCGGGCGGCGGGGTGGTTTCGCGAGTGGTTGATGGGGCGGTTGTCGGGGTGAGGCATGAGGTCCCGGATCAGGTCCGGGACGGTGTGGCGCCTCCTTAAGTCAAGCTCATCGTCCGGCTGACTGAGAGTGCCCCCGCGGGTTAACAGCGGCAAAGCCGCCTCGCATCGCCGGGCCGTCCTCAGGCACGGCGATGCGGGGCTCGTGTGTGATGCAAGCGTTAGCAGCCCCCCCGGGGAGCGTGAGGGGGCTGCCGGCGGGCCTTAGAAGAAGCCCAGTTTGTTGGGGTTGTAGCTGACCAGCATGTTCTTGGTCTGCTGGTAGTGGTCGAGCATCATCTTGTGGTTCTCGCGCCCGATGCCGGACTGCTTGTAGCCGCCAAAGGCCGCGTGCGCCGGATAGGCGTGGTAGTTGTTGACCCAGACGCGGCCGGCCTCGATCGCGCGGCCCATGCGGTAGCAGGTGTTCATGTCGCGCGACCAGACACCGGCGCCGAGGCCGTACATGGTGTCATTGGCGATGGCCAGCGCCTCGGCCTCGTCCTTGAAGGTGGTCACGGACACGACCGGGCCGAAGATTTCCTCCTGGAAAACCCGCATCTTGTTGTGGCCCTTGAGGATCGTCGGCTGGATATAGTTGCCGCCCGCCAGTTCGCCCTCGAACCGGGCTGCGTCACCGCCGACCAGCACCTCGGCGCCCTCTTCGCGACCGATGGTGAAGTAGGACAGGATCTTGTCCTGCTGCTGCTTGCTGGCCTGCGCGCCCACCATGGTTTCGGGATTGCGCGGATCGCCGTGCTTGATGGCCTTCACCCGGGCGATGACACGTTCCATGAAGGCGTCGTAGATATCTTCCTGGATCAGCGCGCGCGACGGGCAGGTGCAGACTTCGCCCTGGTTGAAGGCAAAGAGCACGAAGCCTTCGACCGCCTTGTCGAGAAAGGCGTCATCTTCGCGCATGATGTCGGAGAAGAAGACGTTGGGGCTTTTGCCGCCAAGCTCCAGCGTCACCGGGATCAGGTTCTCGGTCGCGGCCTTCATGATGGTGCGGCCGGTCTGGGTGGAGCCGGTGAAGGCGATCTTGGCGATGCGGTTCGATGTGGCGAGCGCTGCGCCGACCTCGGCGCCGTAGCCGTTGACGATGTTGAGGACACCGGCAGGCAGCAGGTCGTTGACGATTTCGGCCAGCACCATGATCGCGGCTGGGGTCTGCTCGGCCGGTTTCATGACGATGCAGTTGCCGGCGGCCAGCGCGGGCGCCAGTTTCCAAGCCGCCATCAGGATCGAGAAGTTCCACGGGATGATCTGGCCGACCACGCCCAGCGGTTCGTGATAGTGATAGGCGACGGTGTCGGCGTCGATCTCGCTCATGCTGCCTTCCTGTCCGCGCAGCACGCTGGAGAAATAGCGGAAGTGGTCGATGGCCAGCGGAATGTCGGCGGCGGTGGTTTCGCGGATCGGCTTGCCGTTGTCCCAGGTCTCGGCCTGCGCCAGCAGGTCAAGGTTGGCCTCGAGCGCGTCGGCCACCTTGAGCAGCAGGTTGGCGCGTTCGGTGGCGGAGGTACGGCCCCACGCGTGTTTGGCGGCGTGGGCGGCGTCCAGCGCCATTTCGACGTCGGTGGCGTCCGAGCGGGCGACATCGTTGATCTTCTCGCCGGTGATCGGGGTCACGTTTTCGAAGTAACGGCCGCTGGCGGGCGGCACGAACTTGCCGCCGATGAAGTTGTCGTAGCGGGGCTTGAAGGGCGAGGTATAGGTGCCGGCCTCGGTCTGTTGCAGGTCTTTCATGGGTGTCTCCTCCTGATTGGCGCGAGTGCGGGACTCGGGCTGGGAAGGAGTGTGCGGGACCGTTCCGGCGCCGTCAGCAGGGGCGGCGCGGTCGGTCTGCGGAAGTGTCTCAGGGGCGGGACAGGTCGGTCAGGTTTCGTTCAGCCCGAGGCGGTTCATCCGGCGATAGAGCGTGGCGCGGGCGACGCCAAGCTGCCGAGCGGCCTGCGAGACGTTGCCGCCGGCGCGGGCCAGCGCCCGAACAACGGCGGCACGTTCGGCACGCTCGAAGCCGGTGGGGCCGTCATCGCCACCGAGGATGTCGGCGGCGGGACGGGCGGTGAGCGGACCCGAACGGGCGAGGCCGAAGGCGCGCCGGGCCTCGCGGGTGGCGCCGATCACCAGATCGTCACGATCAATCGCCAAGAGCGATGCGGCGTCGGACGCGGGGCAATCGGCGGTGACGATGCGGGCCTCGGTGAAGGCGGCGCGGAAGTTGGCCTCTTCGATGGCGCGGGCGGTCTGGGCGACCTGGGCCGCGATCAGGCGGTTGAAGGCTTCGGTCTGGTCGGCCCGCGCCGAAGAGACGTCGAGCGCGGCGACGGTCTGGCCTGCCGCGCCGAAGATCGGCGCGCCGATGCAGCTCATCGCGGTGTTGCGGGCATAGAAGTGATCGTCTTGGTGGATGATGATGCGGCGGGCCTCGGTCAGGCAGGTGCCGATGCCGTTGGTGCCTTCGCGGGCCTCGCTCCATTCGGTGCCGGTGCACAGGCCCCAGCCTTCGAAGGTGGCGGTGTCGCTGGCCGACATGCGCTGATCGAGCACAATGCCGTCGGCGTCGGTAAGAAGCACGGCGCAGCCCGAGTGGCCGACGAGGGAATAGAGCGCATCGAGGCGCGGCGTCGCGACCTGCAGAAAGGTCTGCGCGGCTTCGATCCGCTGGCGCAGGGCAGCCTGTTCGAGACGCTCGGGGGCGCGGCGTTCGTCGGGATTCAGCCCGTGTTTGCGCATCGAGCGATACCAGCTTGCCGCCACCTGCGACCGCGCGGCGGCGGAGGCGGAGGCGGCGACCTCGTGGACCCTGTCGGAATGAGAGATGTGCTGCATGTCGCCCTCCGGTCAAGAAAAACGCCCCCCAGATCGGGGAGCGTTTCAGGCGTGTCGTCAGGCGATCAGTTGGCCGCCAGTTGCTCCGGCAGGCGGAAGGTCCAGAGCAGGCCGCCCTGATTGAGGTAGTTGACCTTCTTGGCCACCTCGCCGCCCCAGAGCGGCACCGCGCCACCCCAGCCGGAGATCACGGTCACGTATTGCTCGCCGTCCTGCTCCCATGTGATCGGCTGGCCGACGATGCCCGAGCCGGTCTGAAACGACCACAGCTCTTCGCCGGTCTCGTCGTCGAAGGCGATGAATTTGCCCTCGGGAGTGCCGGTAAAGACGAGCCCGCCCGCGGTGGTCATCACGCCGGCCCAGAGCGGCGCGTCGTTCTTGTACTCCCACTTGATCTCGCCGCTGTCGGGGTCGATCGCCTTAAGGCTGCCGATGTGATCTTCGTAGTTGGGTTTGATGGTGAAGCCGGAACCGAGGTACGCGGCGCCCTTCTTGTAGGAGATCGGCTCGTTCCAGATGTCCATGCCCCATTCGTTGGACGGCACGTAGAACAGGCCCGTGGTGGGCGAATGCGCCATCGGCATCCAGTTCTTGCCACCGAGGAAGGAGGGCGAGGAGAAGACCACTTCGCCTTTCTTGCCGTCCGTTGCCGCCGAGGGATCGCCGGGGCGGTTGTCCTCGATGAAGATCGGGCGGCCGGTGTCGTCGATGCCTTCGGCCCAGGTGATGTCCTTGACGAAGGGCGTGGCCGAAACGAAAGCGCCGTCTTCGCGGTTCAGCACGTAGAAGTAACCGTTGCGGTCGGCCGTTGCGAAGCGCTTGTTGCCTTCGCGGTCGGTATAGGCCACGACCTCGTTGACGCCGTCATAGTCCCAGCCTTCACGCGGGGTGGTCTGGAAGTGCCACTTGATCTCGCCGGTGGCCGGGTCGATGCCGAGGCGCGAGGCGGCATAGAGGTTGTCGCCGGAATTGTCGTCGGTGGGCGTGCCGGCGTTGCGCAGGTGGCTGTTCCAGGGTGCCGGGTTGCCGGTGCCGAAGACCAGCGTGTCGGTGTCGGCGTCATAGGAGCCGCCCAGCCAGGTCGCGCCGCCACCGGTCTTCCACATGTCGCCGGGCCAGGTGGCGTTCAATTCGCCGGTCATGGTGCTTTCTTCGCCGTTCAGCATGCCCATGTGGCCTTCGATCACCGGGCGGTCCCAGACCAGTTCACCGGTCTCGGCGTCACGCGCCTGCACCGCGCCGACGATGCCGAACTCGCCGCCGGAGTTGCCGGTGATGACCAGTCCGTTCACGATTAGCGGCGCGGCGGTGTAGCTGTAACCGGCCTTGTAGTCGGCGATCTTCTTGTTCCAGACGGTATCACCGGTCTTGGCGTTCAGCGCCACGATGCGGGCGTCGAGGGTGCCGAAATAGATGTTTTCGCCGTAGATCGCGGCGCCGCGGTTGACCACGTCGCAGCAGGGCAGGATGCCTTCGGGCAGGCGGGCGTCGTACTGCCAGAGTTCCTCGCCGGTCTTGACGTCGATGGCATAGAGCCGCGAGTAGGAGCCGGTGATATACATCACGCCGTCATGCACGAGCGGCTGGGTTTCCTGTCCGCGCTGCTTTTCACCGCCGAGCGAGAAGGCCCATGCGGGCACCAGGTTCTTGACGTTGTCCTTGTTCAGGATCTCCAGCGGTGAATGGCGTTGCAGGTGCCGGCCCATGCCGTTGGTCAGCACGTCGCCGGTGGATGCCGTATCATTGGCAAGCATCTCTTCGGTGACGCCCATGCCGTGGCTTTCGGCATAGGCGGATGTCGCCAGCAACCCTGCGGTGACGGCAATTACGAATCTGTTCATGTCGGTCTCCTCCCGTGGCCCCGGCGTCGGGGCCTTCCTCTGTCGGGCAGTGCGCAGAGTGCTGGCACGGTCCTGTCGCACATAATTGCGGAACCGTGAGAAACAGGTATTGGATGTTGGTCGTAAGACCCTTTGGGCCTTGACAATCGGTCTCGGCCTTGAGAATCCGCCGATTCTCGTTGCCGTTCAGGGGTTTGCGGCCGAACGCCGGTCCGTGGCGGCGGCGATCCGCTGGCGCGGGTCCGTCGCTGGCCTTTGGTCGTATTTGCGGGGTCTCCGACTTCGCCCATCATTTGCGAAACGGGAGGATCACATGACGTTTGCGAAGATACTGGGCGGGGCTGTTGTCTCTGTCGTCCTGACCACCGCCGCCTGGGCCGAGGCCCCGGTGCTGCGCGCCTCGGTGCTGAAGTTCGGCACGGTCAACTGGGAGCTGGACACCATCCAGCAACATGGCCTCGACGCCGCCAACGGTTTCGATCTCGAGGTGCAGGGCGTGGCGGGCAGTTCCGCCGCGCAGATCGCCTTTCAGGGCGGTGAGGCGGACGTGATCGTCTCGGACTGGCTTTGGGTGGCGCGTCAAAGGGCGGCGGGCAAGGATTACATCTTCATACCTTACAGCAAGGCCGTGGGCGGCGTGATGGTGGGCAAGGACAGCCCGGCCGAGACGCTGGCGGATCTGAAGGGCGCCAAGATCGGCATCGCGGGCGGGCCGCTCGACAAGAGCTGGCTGATCCTGCAGGCCTATGCCGAAAAGACCCACGGCATGGATCTGGAAGCCGAGACCGAGCAGGTGTTCGGCGCGCCGCCGCTGATCTTCAAGTCGGCGCTGTCGGGCGAAGTGGGCGCGGCGATCAACTTCTGGCACTTCATGGCGAAGATGGAGGCCAGCGGAATGCGCAAGCTGATCGACGTGTCGGATGCGGCGCGCGCATTGGGGCTGGACCCCGAGACGCCCCTGCTGGGCTACGTCGTGAAGGGCGAGATGCTGCGTGACAACCCGGAGCTGGTGAACGGGCTGGCGGCGGCGTCGCGCGGCGCGAAGGAAATCCTCGCCTCGGACGATGCCGAGTGGGACCGGCTGCGCGAGCGGATGAACGCCAAGACCGATGCACAGTTCGAGGCTTTGAAGGCCGGGTTCCGGGCGGGTATTCCCGCGGCCGGACCGGTGGACGAGGCTGCGGCGGCGCGGATGCTGGCGCTAATGGCGGAGCTGGGCGGCGAAGAGCTGCTGGGCCGCGCGACCGAACTGCCGGAGGGCACGTTCCTGCAAGATGGCAGCTGAGTTGACCCTTGTGGACGATGCGGAGCGCCCGGTGTCGCCACCGGGTGTTTTGCTTGAGCTGCGGCTTCGCGGGCTGAAGTATGGCGCCGCGGAGGTGCTGGGCGACATCGACTTGCGGGTGGAACGGGGCGAGACGCTGGCGCTTGTCGGGCCGTCGGGGATCGGCAAGTCGTCGCTGCTGCGGGTGATCGCGGGGCTGCACCACGACTATGCGGGCGACTGCCGGTTGCACGGCAAGGCCGCGATGGTGTTTCAGGAGCCGACCCTGCTGCCGTGGCGGAGTGTCCGGGACAACATATGCATTGCCACCGGCATTTCGGCCGCCGACGCCGAGGTTTGCTTGACCGAGGTCGGGCTGGCAGGGCGCGGCGACGATTTTCCGGGACAATTGTCGCTGGGCCAGCAGAGGCGGCTATCGCTGGCGCGGGCCTTCGCGGTGAAACCCGACCTGTTGTTGATGGACGAGCCCTTCGTGTCGCTCGATCCGGCGCTGGTCCAGGAGATGATGGCGCTGTTCGCGCGGCTGCGGGCGGCGCACGGGGTGACGACGATCCTTGTCACGCACGTCGAGGCCGAGGCCAAGCGGCTGGCGAGCCGGATCGTGACGCTGGGCGGCGCGCCGGCGCGGATCACCGGTGACGTTCAGAACAGGGGCGCGTATTTCCAGTTGTCGGCGTCGGGGGTGACCTCGTCGGGGTCATAATCCGCGCCTTGCAGGCGTTTGGCGATCACCAGCCCGTCGCTGGCCGCCTCGTCGACGTAGCGCCGTCCCAGCGCTTCGTCCTGCGCGACGCCGTGGCCGCGCAAGAGATCCAGACCGTAGTTGAACTTGCCCACCGGATCGCCCAGTTCGGCGGCGCGGCGGTCCCATTCGGCGGCGGCATCGGGGTTGTAGTCGCCGCCGAGCCCGTTGTTGTCGAGCTGGCTCATCCAGGTCATGGCGCCGGTATAGCCAGCTTCGGCGCAATTCAGGAACAGCGCGCGGGCGGCGGCATGGTTGCCCGATTTCGTCAGCATGTAGCCCTGCGCGCAGATCACCATCCCGGTCTCGCCCCGTTGAGCGCGGTCGGTGACCGATTGCCATGTCATCTCATCGGGGTTGAGGGTGCCGTGATCGTCGGTCTCGGCAAGGGCAGGGCTGGCAAGCAGCAGGGCGAGGGCAAGATGTCTCATGCCGGTCAATATAGGCCGGTGACGCCTGTCGATCACCCGGCTTATGGTCGTAGGAAGGGTCAGCCCCTGCGCCCTATCCGGGTGCGGGCGGGATCATACCCCCAGAGCGCCAGCGCGGTGAAGGCGGCGGTGGCGAGCAGCACCCACAGCAGCGCCGTGCCGTTGAATTCAGCGTAGAGCGCGAAGCGGATCAGTTCGACCGCGTGGGTGAAGGGGTTTACGGCGCAGATGTCGTGCAGGAGCTTCGAACTTTCGGCCATCTTCCACAGCGGATAGAGCGCCGAGGACAGGAAGAACATCGGGAAGATGACGAAATTCATGACGCCTGCGAAGTTCTCCAACTGCTTGATGAAGCTTGAGAGGACCAGCCCGAGCGCGCCCAGCATCAGCCCGGCCATGACCAGCGCCGGCAGTGCGGCGACATAGCCAAGGGCGGGCATGGTGATGCCGAAGGCGGCGGCGATGGCAAGGAAGGCGTAGACTTGCAGCACCGAGATCGCGGTGGACCCAGCCAGCTTGGCGAAGAGCAGCCACCAGCGCGGCAGCGGCGAGGTGAGCAGAAGCTTCATCGACCCCATTTCGCGGTCATAGACCAGCGACAGCGAGGATTGCATCCCGTTAAACAGCAGGATCATGCCGCAGAGGCCGGGGACGATGTAGGTCTCGTAGGTGATGTAGGTCTGGTAGGGCGGAATGATGCTGAGGCCCAGCGCGGCGCGGAAGCCGGCGGCGAACACCAGCAGCCACACGAGTGGCCGCACCAGCGCGGCGACGAAGCGTTCGCGCTGATGGATGAAGCGCAGCGCCTCGCGGGTGACAATGGCGCGCAGGGAGGTGACGAAGGGCGTCATGCGGGGGTGCCGGTGAGCGTGAGGAAGCGTTGCTGGAGCGTGAGGTCCCCGGCGATGTCGCGGGCGATGCCGTCGGCGAGGACGCGGGATTGGTGCAGGATGACGAGACGGTCGTCGGGGCGGACCTCATCGGTGAGGTGTGTGGCCCAGAGGATCGTCACGCCGTCATCCGCCAGCGCATGCACGTGATCGGTGATGGCGGCGCGGGCGGCGGCATCCAGCCCGACGGTGGGCTCGTCAAGCAGCAGCACCTCGGGCGCGTGGATCAGGGCGCGGGCGATCTCGGTCCTTCTCTTGTGGCCGCCGTTGAGGGCGCGGCATTTTTCATGCGCGCGGTCCAGCATGTCGAGACGGTCGAGGGCGGTGTCGATGCGGGTGCGGGCGTCACGGCCCGACAGGCCGTGGAGGGCGGCGAAGTAGGCGAGATTCTGGCGAACGGTCAGGTCGAGGTCGAGCGTGGTTTGCTGGAAGACGATGCCGAGACGGGCAAGCGCCTTGCGCGGCGTTCTGGCGAGGTCGTGACCGGCAATGCGGATCTGCCCGGTGGGGCTGACGAACAGCCGGGTGAGCAGGTTGAAGAGCGTGGACTTGCCGGCACCGTTGGGGCCGAGCAGGGCGCAGAACTCGCCGGGGCGGACGCGGAACGAGACGTCGGACAGCGCCTGCCTGTCGCCGTAGCTGTAGCCCAGTCCTGCGACCTCGAGGCCGGTCATTCGATGGTGATGTCCATGCGCTGGGTTTCGCCCGTGGTGCCGGGGATCTTCATGTAGTAGCGGCCGGGTTTGATGGCGAGGAAGCCAATCTCCATTTCGCCGGCCTCGTCAAATTCGACGCTGTCGAGGCCGAGGGGGCGTATTTCCAGCCCCTCCACCACGATTTCGTCAATCCAGATGGCGCGGAAAAACTCGGGGCCGACGAGGGCCAGTTCCTGACTGCCGTCGCCCTGGATTTCGAACTCGTAATAGGTGCCGGATTTCAGCACCCAGGGTTCGGCCGAGATCGGCTCTCCGGCGGACAGGATGACCGGGGGCAGGTTCTGCTTGTTCTTGCCGGACAGCACACCGGCGGCACCGAAGCCCTCGGCAAGCAGGGGGGCCGGGGCAAGCGCCGCAAGAACTGCGAGTGAGCGCATGAGCATGTGAGATCCTTTCCCGATGTCAGTCGGTTGGCCGGTAGGCCGCGCCCCAGGGGAAGCGGCCGACCTTAATGGATTTGACCGCCTTGCGGGCGGCGACGTCGATCACGGTGACATCGCCCGATACGCCGTTTGTGGTGAACAGCTGCGAGCGGTCGGCGTTGAAGGCCATGTGCCAGACGCGGCGACCGACGAGGATGTACTCCTCGACCTCGTAGGTTTCGGCGTTGACGACGGCGACGTGGTTCGACGGGCCCAGCGCCACGAAGGCATGGGTGTCGCCCGCCGTCAGTTCGAAGCCCACGGGTTGCACGCGGTCGGGGTGGACGCCCTGCACCTCGAAGTTGATCTTGGCCTTTTCGGCCTGGGTTTCGGTATCGAACACGGTGAGCGTGCCGCCGATCTCGGAACTCACCCACATCTCGGTGCCGTCCTTGACGAATTCTGCGTGGCGCGGGCGGCTGTCCACCAAGGTGTTGGCGAACAGTTCCTGCGTCTCGGTGTCGATCCAATGCGCCATGTTGGTGGTTTCCGAGGTGGTGATGGCGATCTTGCCGTCGGGGGAAACCGCCATGCCTTCGGGCTCTACCCCCACGTCGATCTGGGCGATGACCTTGCGGGTTTCGGTATCGACCACGGTGGTGATCGCGTCGTCTTCGTTGGCGATGTAGAGGTGGCGGTCATTGGGGTGCAGCACGAATTGCTCGGGGTCTTCGCCCGACGGCAGGTCGTGCAGGATTTCGCCGGTGGCGGGGTCCATGACCTGCACCGCGTCGCTGTCCGAAGCGCAGATATAGAGGCGGGTGAAGTCGTGCGAAAAGGTGATGCCGCGCGGGCGTTCGCCGGTGGCATAGGTCTTGATGACCTCGAGCGTCTCGGTCGAGATCACCGACACGGTGTCGTCCTTTTCGTTGGTCACCCAGATCTCGCCGGCGGCGAGGGGCTGGGCCAGCAGCAGGCTGGCAAGGGCGGTACGGATCATTGGAAGGCCTCGCATTGGCTTTCGGGGCGGTCGAGGCCCAGGCTGTCAAGCTCGTTGGTCTGATGCAGGAACCCGTCGAGCGGCGCCTGCGCCACCAGCGCGCGCGGGTGGGCCACGGCGATGGGTTGGCGCAGCTGGCCGTTCCAGTCGCGATAGGTGAGCGGTCGGCCCTTGAAGCCGGCCAGTTCGAACGCCTCGGACAGGATGTAGTCTCGAAGGGTTCCTGCATCGGTGGATCCCGTACGCGTCAGGCCCTCGCCCAAAGTGCGGACGGCAGCCCAGGCGGCATAGTCCTGCGCGGTCATGGCGCGGCCGTGCTGATCGGTGAAACGGGATTGCAGCTGGGCGGCGCCCCATTGCTCGATCACCGGCGACCAGGTGACTGCGGTCAGGCCTTCGGAGCCGACGACAGGGCGCGCGGCCCATGTGTTGTAAAGCACGTAGCGGCCGAAGTCGTGCAGCTCATCGGCGAGGATCAGGGCGTCGTAATCGGCGAAGTCCTGCGTGAAGAGCGGGATTTCCTGCGCGGCGGTGCGGCGCATGTCGGCGTCGAAGGCCCATTGCTTTTCGGCCGAGAGCTTGAGGCCGAACTTGGTGAGCGACCGGCGCATGGCTTCGGCATAAGATTGATCCTCGGGCCGGGTGCCCGCGATCATCACCAGATCGGTCCAGCGCTTCTGCACCAGAACCTGCGCCAGCGCATCGGTGCGCATGGCGTCCGAGGGCAACGTGTGCAGCAGATTGGCGCGGCAATCGGTGTCACGCAGGGCAAGGTCGCCGGAGGCGGTGTTGAACAGCAGCGCGCCCTGCGCCTCGGGCAGATCGGCCAGCGTGGTCAGGACGGCGGAAGGCGCGTCGACAACCAGGAAGGGCGATTGGGACAGCAGGGCCTGTGCCGCGGGCACCGGGTCTTCGTTTTCAAGGACGACCGCTTCGGTCATCTCGTAACCGTGGCCTAGGAACTTGCCGGTCGTAAGGTTGTCCTGAAGGCCCGTCCGGGCGCCGGCGAGGCCGTTGTCCTCCGGCTCGGGGTCGAGGTTTGACAGCACCGGGGGCCGTGTCTGGGCGATTTGAAGATAGCCGATGTGCAGCACCGTTTCGGCCGCCGCGACAGTTGCCGTCAGCGCCGTTGCACAGGCCGCGAGCCAGGCGATGATGCGTGTGTCTCCCATGGCCAGACGCTAGCAAGGCCGCTGCCGCAGGAGGAATGAGACTTTGGTCGCGAACAGGCCGAAACGCAACCAAAGTCCAATATCACGGGCCCCGGCGGCTGGCATACTCAGGCCCCAGACGAGCGGATCAGTTCTGGGAGGACGATATGAACGCGATGACGATCAAGGCCCTTTTGACCGGCGGATGCCTGATGGCCGCGACGACCCTGGCTTATGCGCATGGCGATGTGGCGCCGCAGGCAGTGGATACCACGGGGCTGCCGGAAACGGGCGAGGAATGGCTGACCGAGAACCCCTATCGCGTGGATGACGTGGGCGAGGAGACCTGGCTGAAGGCCATCGAGATCGGGTCGTCCGGCTACAACCAGAACTGCGCGCGGTGCCACGGGCTTGAAGTGGTTTCGGGCGGATTGGCACCGGACCTGCGGTTCCTTGAAGCCGAGGAATACGGCGACGAATGGTATGTCGAGCGTTACCGCACCGGCTATACCCAGAACGGGATCACCAAGATGCCCGGCTTCGGCGATCTTCTTGGGCAGGACGCGGCCTGGGCCATCCGGACCTATATCGAAACCCGGCCCGACGGCGACCAGATGGAGGAACACGCCGACGAGTTGCGCGCCCTGCGGGACGAGCTGGCGGGCTATGCCGAAGACGGGGGCGGCGCGGATGCCGAGGCGCTGAAGGCGCGGCTAAACGAGATCGCCGAGGCCATCGACACGCTGTCCGGCGCGCCGGTGGCCGACAGCGTGGCATTCCGCGCGGCCAACCTGATCGACGGTACGCCCGCGTCCTACAAGGCGGCGGCCGAGACCTTGACGATCGGTCTGTCGGCCGCAAACTGACGCCATGATGCGAAATTTCACGAGCTGCTTGCTGGTGGTTCTGGGTCTGTCCCTCGCGGGGCAGGCCCGGGCCGCCGACCCTTGTGCGGATTACGTGCCCCAGCCGAAACCGCAGAACACCGGGCGCGACGTCGTCGGGCAGGAGCTGGACGTGATCCGGGACCGCGGGCACATGCTGTTTGCGGTCTACGAGGATTATCCGCCCTACAGCTGGGAAGAGAAGGGCCAGCCGCGTGGCGTGGATGTCGAGATCGCGCGGCTGATCGCCGAGGATCTGGGTGTCGAGGCGCGCTTCAACTTCGTCGCGGCCGGCGAGAACCTCGAGGCGGACCTGCGCAACAACATCTGGAAGGGCGCGCTGATCGGGGGCCGGGTGTCCAACGTGATGATGCGCATCCCCTATGACAGCGCCTTCAAGTGCCGGGTCGAGCAGGTGGTGTTCACCGGGCAGTATGCCGCCGAAAGCATCGCGATTGCCTATGATGCGGCCAGCTATCCGGACGAAAAGCCGGTGCCGGCGTATTTCCGTTTCGACACGGTGGGGGTGGAAAACGATTCCATCTCGGATTTCTACCTGTCGGGATTTGCCGGTGGGCAGATGCGCGGCAACATCCGACGTTACCCTGACATGGCCGGCGCGATGGCCGCGCTGGAGGCCGGCGAGGTGAAGGCGGTTACCGGGCCTCTGGGGCAGCTTGAACACGGGCTGACCGAGCGGGTGGGTGTGCACCGTCCGCCGCTGGCCGGGTTCGCGGTCAGCAAATGGACGCTGGGGGTGGCAGTGAACTTTGCCTATCGGCCGCTATCCTACGCTGTCGACGATGCAATCAATTACGCCCTGCAGGATGGTCGGATCGCGCAGATCTATGCGGATTACGGGCTGACGCATCAGGCGCCGGAACGCTGATCTTACAGCGTTGTGACGTCGCCTGACCCGTCGACCAGCATGATGCGGCGGATGCCGTCGGTATGGCGTATGGCGGCGATCTGATCCAGCGGAGCGAGCACCAGCGCGGTCGACAGCGCGTCGGCGAGGGTGGCCGTGTCGGCCTCGACCATGACGGAGGACCACTGGGGGACCGCGCGGGCGTGCAGGATGTGCCCGTGCGGGCCGAGCGGCGTTGCCGCCGGGCTGGAGGTCGCGACGGCGCCGTCCTGAAGCGTGAGGGTGGCGAGGCGGCCATGCTGCGGGTCGGTGAGACCCAGACGATAGGGGCCGCCGGTGCCGTGGTATTCCCCGATGTTGATGAGGGTCCTGATGACGCCATGCGCGCGGAGGGTTTCGGCCACGAGGTCGGTGGCAAAGCCCTGCGCGATACCGTTGAAGGTGAGCGCCTGGCCGGGGGCGAGGCGTATGCCGGTGGCGTCGAACGTGACGCGATCCCAGCCGATCAGATCCGCTGCGGCCTGCGGATCGGTGCCCCGCGCAAGCGCCGTCCAGAGTGGCTGAACGGTCGGATCGAAGAGGCCGCCGGTCAGGTGGTGGGCGCGGTCGGCGGCCTGCACCAGCGTGAGGAAATGAGGCTTCGGCTTGATCCGCCCGGTGCGGTTGAGGCTGACGAGGTCGGACTCGGCGTAGAGGCTGAACAGACGCTCGACCTCGGCGATGATCCGGCGGGCGTCTTGCAGGGCGGGCGCGACGCGGTCGCGGGGGCCATGCAGGCGAATGCCGATGTCAGCCCCGAAGGCCCTGCCCTGCCACGTGTGGCTGAGCGCCGTGGCCGGCGTGGCGGCGAAGGCGGCGGCGATGGTCAGGAAGCGGCGGCGGGTGAGGGTCATTCGGCGGCAATCCCTGCGCGGCGGCCCTTGGCGGCCAGAATGAGGGGGACGCATTTGGTCCGGTCGTCGTGGATTGCCACGCAGTCGAGGCACTGGAAGCATTCGGAATAGGCGATTTCGCCGGTCTTCTTGATGGCGGCGTAGTTGCATTTGACCCGGCAGAGCTGGCACGGGCTGCCGCATTCGCTGCGCCGTGCGATCCAGTCGCGGCCCCGGATCAGGCCGCCGATCGCCATGACCGCGCCGAGCGGGCAGAGGTAGCGGCAGAAGCCCTTGAAGAGAACCATGGACAGCACCAGCAGCGCCACTGCGTAGGCGACGTAGTACCATTCGCGGATGAAGAAGGTGGTGATCGCGGTCTTGAACGGCTCGACCTCGATGGCGGTATCGAGAGCGGCCGGGGCGGTGAAGAGCAGCGCCACCAGCGAGGCCAGGACGAGGTACTTCAGGGATTTCAGGCGGCGGTCCCACGTGGCGTTCGGCTCGATCTCGGGCAGGCGGAAGGCGCGGCCGAGATGGTGGGCAAATTCCTGCAGCGCACCAAACGGGCAGAGCCAGCCGCAGAACAACCCCCTGCCCCAGAGCACGAAGCCAAGGATCGTCACGCCCCAGATCAGCAGCGAGAACGGGTCGTAGAGCAGGAAGGCGTAGCTGCCGCCCTCCAGCGCGGTGCGCGCGACCGCCAGCGGCGTGGCGATGGAGAGCTGCCCCTGCCCCCACCAGCCGATGAAACCGGTGACGAAGGCGAGGATCGCAAGGCGGATGGCGGTGAACTGCGGATGCCCGGCGAGACGGTTCATGCCGGGGCCGAGCAGGGTGACGAGGCCGGCGACGAACACCGCAAGCACGATCAGGTCGGTCTGGCGGTTGCGCAGCGCACCGACCCAGGGCGGTACGGGTTTGATGACCTCGGGACGGGCGTAAAACCGTTCAGGGGTGGCATGGGTGGTGTCGAGCGTGACGCTGCCAAGTTCAGGCTGGAACGAGCCATGGGCACGCAGGGCCTTGATCTGCAGTGTCCAGTCGGCGGTCGGATCGAACCCGAGGCGACGGTCGGTGCGCAGGATCAGGGCGGCACCGTCGTGGAGCGCCTCGGGCAGATCGTCGCTCAGCTCGATGTAGATGTCGGCATCGCGGAAGGCGATGGGAAAACCGCCCTGCTCGGCGCTGATCAGGTCGGGCGCGGTGTTGCGGACGAAAGCGTCAGTGATCAGCCCGTGGCGGGCTGTCTCGATCAACAGGACCGGCTCGTCGGTGTCCGAAATCTCCATGAAGTCGCGGAGTTCGTCGTAGCTGCCCGGGCTGAGGACCGCTTGGGCAATGGAGGGTGCGCCGATGTCGACCACCCAGAGATCGAGGTAGGGGGCGTCGGGGGCGTCTTTCGCCTCTGCGTCGTCATCCTCCCACAGGGTGCCGGCAAAGGCGGCGTCGATCTCGGCGTTGGTGACGACCTTGCGGGTGACGATGCCTTGGGCGACGAGATCATCCCAGTCCAGGTCCTCGCGGTAATCGGGGTCGGGGTGTGCCGGCGGGCCGGTGGAAATGCCGCTCATCTTTTCGCGCGCAACCTGAAGCGCGGCGGCGAGGATGCTTTCGTGCGCGATGCGGACCGAGGCGGTGCCCTTGGTCACGCCGTCGAGGTAGACCAGCGCCGAGCCTTCGCCGCCGGCACCGTAGGGAGAGCCGACCACCAGAGTGTCGGAAATGGAATGGCCTCGGTATTGCTTGAAGAAGTCGTAGAACAGCTTCTCGGGCAGGCCGGAGACGAAGATCGGTTCGTTATGTGACAGCAGTTGCACGTCGAGGAACCGGCCGTCGAGGTCGAGCACCACCAGAAGGTTGATCGCGGCGCCGGAGAAGCCGGGAAGCGGGGCCATCGGT
This sequence comes from Litorisediminivivens sp. KMU-197, assembly GCF_056858395.1. NCBI lineage: Bacteria > Pseudomonadati > Pseudomonadota > Alphaproteobacteria > Rhodobacterales > Paracoccaceae > Litorisediminivivens > Litorisediminivivens sp. KMU-197. Next base: position 90,557 of record NZ_JBXEQG010000009.1, read on the forward strand.
TCGGTCTCGAACACATAGCCGGCCTCGGCGCCACCGGAGTTGAGCAATTGCCAGACGCCCTTGTCGTTGATCCGCTCGCCGAGGCTCATCGGGGGCACGATGTAGGGTTCGAGGTCGGCGCGACCGAGCGGCTCGGCCAGCGCGGACGCCGCCAGCACACAGGCCAGCGCGGCCCATGCCCACGCCCTCAGGGTTCTGCCTCCCAACATGGGGCGAGACTACGGGCGCGCGGGGCTTTGCCCTATGCGACATTGGTCTGATCCACGGCGTTTGCACTTTGGTGGACCCGGCATCTGTGACAGGTTTGTGCGATGCAGGATGCGAAAATGCAGATGCCGGTCTATGGGGTCTCGCTGGCGGGGCTGGTGGCGCTGTGGGCCGTGGCGGCATGGCTGGGCGGCGACCCCAGCGTGCTGCCCGGGCCGGTGGAGGTCTGGGCGATCTTCCTGCGCGAGTTCGGCTCGGGCGAGTTGCCGTTTCACATGGCCGCGACGCTGGGGCGGGTGGCCGCGGCCTTTGCGCTGGCGATGGGCTTCGGGCTGGTGATCGGGCTGGCGATGGGGCTGAGCGCAGGACTCAATCGCTGGTTCTCTGTCTGGCTGGTGGTGCTGCTGAATGTGCCGGCGCTGGTGGTGATCGTGCTGTGTTATCTGTGGATCGGGCTGAACGAGGTTGCGGCGATCACCGCGGTGGCCCTGAACAAGACGGCGATGGTGGCGGTGACGATCCGCGAGGGCGTGCACGCGCTGGACCCCAAGCTGCGCGACATGGCGCAGGCGTTTGACATGTCACGGCGTGACCGGCTGCGGCACGTGATCCTGCCGCAGCTTTGGCCCTATGTCGCCGCGTCGACGCGCAACGGGCTGGCGATCATCTGGAAGATCGTTCTGGTGGTCGAGTTCCTTGGCCGCAGCAACGGCATCGGGTTTCAGATCCACCTGTATTTCCAGTTGTTCGAAACCGGTTACGTGCTGGCCTACGCGCTGAGTTTCGTGGCGCTGATGCTGCTGCTGGAACTGACGCTGATTGCCGGGTTCGAGCGCCGGGCAACGCGGTGGCGGCGGGCGTGAGCCCTAGCTCTTGAAGGCTGGTTGACCGGTGCCCAGAAGCGGCGCGGCGCGGTCGAGTGTCATGGGGCTTTCGGAAAAGCGGATCGGGGTGCGCAGTCCTTCGATGCCCTCGGGCGCGACCCGCAGGCCCCTTGCGGTGATCTGCGGCTCATTCAGCGCCTCGGCCACGGTGTTGATCGGCCCGGCGGGAACCCCGGCGGCGGTCAGCGCATTCATCAGGGCGGATTTGGTGAAACGCGCGGTGCCCTGAGCCAGTTGCGGGCAAAGCTTTTCCCGGCTGCGGACCCGCGCGGGGTTGGTGGCGTGCGCCGGATCATCGGCGAGGTCAGCCATGTCGAGCACGCCGCAGAGCGCGCGGAACTGGCGGTCATTGCCGCAGGCGATGATGACGTGGCCATCGGAAGTCGGAAAGACCTGATACGGCACGATGTTGGGGTGGGCGTTGCCCAGACGGGTGGGCACGGTGTCGCCCAGCAGGAAATTGCTGGCCTGATTGGCAAGGACGCCGACACCGCAATCCAGCAGAGACAGATCGACATGCTGGCCCTTGCCGGAGCGGGCCCGCTCGGCCAGCGCGGCCTGCACGCCGATGACGCCGTATAGGCCGGTGAAAATGTCGACCCAGGCGACGCCGACCTTCTGCGGCTCGCCCTCGGGGTCGCCGGTCAGGTCCATGATGCCGCACATGCCCTGGATCAGGAAGTCGTACCCCGGCTGCGCGGCGCGGGGACCGTCTTGGCCGAAGCCGCTGACCGAGGCGTAGACGAGGCCGGGGTTGGTGGCGGAGAGGCTGGCGTAATCCAGCCCGTACTTGGCCAGCCCGCCGACCTTGAAGTTTTCGATCACCACGTCGGCCCCGGCGATCAAATCCTTGAGTTGTGCGAGGTCGTCCGGGTCGCGGAAGTCCAGCGCCACCGAAGTCTTGCCCCGGTTGGCGGAGTGGAAATAGGCCGAGACCGTCTCGGTGCTGCCGTCGGGACGCTCGCGCTCGATGAAGGGCGGGCCCCAGCGACGGGTGTCGTCGCCCTCCGGCGCCTCGATCTTGATGACCTCGGCACCGAGATCGGCCAGCGTCTGGCCGATCCATGGCCCGGCGAGGATGCGGGCAAGCTCGACGACCTTGAGGCCGGCGTAGGGCGCCGAGGCCGCCATCAGGCGAAGGCCGGGATGTCGGTGATCGCGCGGCCGAGGATCAGCGCATGCACGTCATGGGTGCCCTCGTAGGTGTTCACCGTTTCGAGGTTCTGGGCGTGGCGCATCACGTGATAGCCGGCCTGGATGCCGTTGCCGCCGTGCATGTCGCGGGCCTGACGGGCGATATCCAGCGCCTTGCCGCAGTTGTTGCGCTTGATGAGCGAGATCATCTCGGGCGCGAAGCGGCCTTCGTCGAACAGGCGGCCGACGCGGAGCGCGGCTTGCAGGCCGAGGGTGATTTCGGTCTGCATGTCGGCCAGTTTCTTCTGGTACAGCTGGGTGGCCGCAAGGGGGCGGTCGAACTGCTTGCGCTCCAGCCCGTACTGACGGGCGCGGGTGAAGCAATCCTCGGCGGCTCCCATTGAGCCCCAGGCGATGCCATAGCGGGCACGGTTGAGGCAGCCGAACGGTCCGCCCATTCCCTGCGCGTCGGGCAGCAGCGCGTCTTCGCCGACCTCGACGTTTTCCATCACGATCTCACCGGTGATCGAGGCGCGCAGGGACAGCTTGCCGCCGATCTTTGGGGCCGACAGGCCCTTCATGCCCTTTTCGAGGATGAAGCCGCGCACCTTGCCGCCGTGGGCGTCGGACTTGGCCCAAACCACGAAGACATCGGCAATCGGGCTGTTGGAGATCCACATCTTGGCGCCGTTCAGCACATAGCCGCCGTCGGTCTTGGTGGCACGGGTCTTCATGCCGCCAGGGTCCGATCCGGCGTCGGGTTCGGTCAGGCCGAAACAGCCGATCCATTCGCCCGAGGCCAGCTTGGGCAGGTACTTCTTGCGCTGGTCCTCGGAGCCGTAGGCGTGGATCGGGAACATCACCAGCGAGCTTTGCACCGACATCATCGAACGATAGCCGCTGTCAACGCGTTCGACCGCGCGGGCCACCAGCCCATAAGACACATAGGAGGCCCCTACCCCGCCGTATTCCTCGGGCACGGTGACGCCAAGCAGGCCCTGCGCGCCCATCTCGGCGAAGATCTCGGGGTCGGTATGCTCGTCAAGATAGGCCTGTTCGACGCGCGGCAGCAGCTTGTCCTGCGCGAAGGTCTCGGCGGCCTCGCGGATCATGCGCTCTTCTTCGGTGAACTGGTCGTCCATCAGGAACGGATCGGACCACTGGTAGGGAATTCCCTTGGAGGTCTTGGCTGACATGGGCTTGGCCTTTCTCGCACTGGCGGCGGGCTTCATTCTGTTTTTGGCGTTATACCTGTTGGAAACCGCAAGAAACACCAGTAATTTCGCATGACTTCATGCAGAAACGGAATATGAGACCGCGACGCTTCCTTCCCTCGATCCGCCAGTTGCTGGCGCTGGACGCGGTGGTCCGGCACCGGTCGGTCACGGCTGCCGCCGGCGAGCTGGACCTGACGCAAAGCACCGTCAGCCGGCTGATCCTGTCGCTCGAAGAGCAGCTCGGGACCGAGCTGTTCACCCGTCAGCGCAAGCGGCTGGTGCCCAATGCCGCCGCGCTGGCCTATCAGAAAGAGGTCGGCGCGGCGCTTGCCCTGATCCAGAGCGCGAGCACGCGTGTGGTGGCCAATCCGGACGGCGGGACACTGTCACTGGCGGTGCTGCCGACCTTCGCGACGCGGTGGTTAGGGCCGCGACTGGGGCGGTTCCTGAGACGGCACCCGGGGGTGTCGGTCAATCTGTCGACGCGGATCCAGCGGTTCGACTTCGCCTCCGAGGTTTTCGACGCGGCGATCTATTACGGCGAGGCCGACTGGCCCGGGGTGGCCCATCTGAAGCTGTTCGAGGAACGCGCGACCGCCTGCGCCGCGCCGGAGTTCATCGCGGGGGCCGGATTGGACCGGCCGGAGGATCTGGCACGCTATCCGCTGCTCTACATCGAATCGCGGCCCGATGCCTGGGGCGATTGGTTCGCGGCGCATGGCGTCGCCGCGCCGGTCAGAGGCGGGATGATGGTCGACCAGTTTTCGATGATGATACAGGCGGCGATTTCGGGAATCGGGATCGCGCTGCTGCCCGATTACATCGCCCGGTCCGAGATTGCCGAGGGCCGGCTTTGCGCCCTGCACCGGGAGGCGGTGCCGATGCGCGGTGCCTATTGGATGGCCTGGCCGGAGGAGAAATCTGACGTGCCGCCGTTGCGCGCCCTGCGCGGCTGGCTGGAGGCAGAGGTCCGGCAAGGTGAAGGATAGGACGGGTGCCGAGCACCCATCCTACGGTCTGGATCAGCCGACGACCCACATCTTGAGCGGCGCGTAGAAGTTCATCAGTTCGAAGCCCTTGGAGGGACCCCAACCTGCCACCCGCTCCGAGGTGGCATCGACGAAATCGTTGAACATCGGGCAGATCAGCCCGCCGTCCTCGCGCACCAGCATGCTCATGTCGCGGTAGATCGCCTTGCGCTTGTCGGCGTCCAGCTCGCGCCGGGCGGCGATCAGCATCTGGTCGAACTGTTCGTTGAAGAACCGCGTGTCGTTCCAGTCCGCCGATGACAGGTAGGCGGTCGAGAACATAGCGTCCTGCGTCGCCCGTCCGCCCCAGTAGCTGGTGCAGAACGGCTGCTTGTTCCAGACGTCCGACCAGTAGCCGTCGTTGGGTTCGCGCCGCACGTTGATTTCGATCCCCGCCGCCTTGGCGCTTTCCTGGAACAGGACCGCGGCATCGGGCGCGCCGGGGAAGGAGTTGTCGGAGGTGCGCAGCAGGATCGGGCCGGAGTGGCCCGAGGCCTTGTAGTGATGCGCCGCCTCGTCGGGATCGTAGCTGCGCTGTTCCATGTCGTCGGAGAACAGCGGATAGCTGGCGTTGATCGGCGAGTCGTTGCCAAGGCTGCCGTAACCGAACAGGATCTTGTCGACCATCTCTTGCCGGTTGATTGCGTATTTCAAAGCCTTCCGCAGGTGCACGCTGTCGAAGGGCGCGGTGTTGCAGTGCATGATGAAGACGTAGTGGCCGGCGCTGGGTTCGGCCTGAAGTTCGACTCCCGGCAGACGCTGCACAAGCTGCGCCACTTTGGGCGGCACGCGGTTGATCATGTCGACCTGGTTCGACTGAAGCGCGGCAACGCGGGCGTTGTCGTCGTTGACGACGATCAGCTCGACCGTCTCAGCGTGGCCCATGCTGGAATCCCAATAGTCTGGGTTCTTCTCGAAGGTGTACTGCACGCCCTTCTGGTGATCCTTCAGCACGTATGGACCGGTGCCGATGGCCGCATCGGGGGCCTCTTTGCCGCCGCCGGGCTGGATCATCAGGTGATAGTCGGTCAGCAGGTAGGGCAGGTCGGCGTTGGGACCGGTCAGCGTGATGATGAACTTGTCACCCTCGACACGCATGTCCTGAATCTCGCGCAGCAGACCGAAGGCGCCCGAGGTCGAGCCTTCCGAGGCATGGCGGTCGATGGTCGCAGCCACGTCTTCCGGGGTCAGGGTCTGACCGTTGGAGAAGTTGACACCCTTGCGGATCTTGAAGGTCCAGACCGAACCGTCCTCGTTCGAGGAATGCTCTTCGGCAATACGGCCCTCCAATCCGCCGTCGGCGGTCAGTTCGACCAGCGGCTCGCCCCACATGCGCAGCACCTGCGTCGCGGTCGAGTTGGTGGCCAGCGCCGGGTCGAGGCTGTCGGTCGACGATCCGCCCTGGATGCCCACCTTCATGGTGCCACCCTTGACGGCGCCCTGGGCCTGAACCGCCTCGGAGAAGGCGAGGTTCGCCATCGCCGTCGAGACGCCGAGCGCGCCGGCGCGGCCGAGGAAGCTCCTGCGGTTCATCCTGCCGCCTGCGGTCAGACGGGCGAGGTATCGAAGCTGATCGGACATGGTTGTTATCCTCCTGAGTCCTGTTGGAAGCGCGGGTCCCCGTTGTGGGGTACCGTATCGAGAAACTTGCGCGTGAAGATGAGCGTATCACCAACATACGCCGCAAGCCACATGCTGACGTGCCGGCCGTCTGCGTCGGATTTCATCCGGGTTTCGACGCGGGTCGAGACCTGCCAATCGCCGCGCGCGAGACCCCTGTCCCAGTCGATTTGGGCGCTTGCGACGGCAGGGTCTGTGGCGTCCGCCGACCAGACTTCGCGCAGGGCGCTGGTCATGGTGAGGCCGGTATCGGGGATCACGGTCTCGCCGTGATCGCAGGTGATGGTCAGGGTGTGGCGATTGCCGTCGTGGGTCCAGTGTTTGCTGTCTGCGTTGGGGCGGGTCTGGCGGGTCGCTTCGGCCGGGGCCTCGGGTGCGGGCGGCAGGGTGATTTCGGTGCCGGCGCCCTCGGGCAGGACCGGCAGGGACAGGGTGCCGTCCGAGACGGTGAGCGTGACGGCCCCGGGCGACGGCCAGATGAACGGCCAGTAGCCGGGCGACAGCGCCAGCCGCAGGCGGTGACCGGCAGGCAGGCGATAGGCCATCTGGTCAAGGTCGAGGGTGATGCCGGCGGGTTCACCGGGGGTCGGCGGCGAGGCGGTGTCGAACCCGTCGCGGAAGCACAGGTTCAGGAAACCATGCGCGATCAGGGTGGCGCGCCCGTCCGGGGCCACGTCGGACAGGCGGGCGGCGATCTGGCCGAAAGGCCGGTCGCTGGCCACCCGCAGGCGCAAGCGGGCCGCGCCAAGCAGGGTCAGCGGTGCCTGCAGCGGCGCGCCGTCGAAGCAGAGCGACAGGGCATCGTCGGCCTGCTGATCGTCAGGAAGCTCTCCGGGGCCGAAACCGAAGGGAAAGAATTCGCCGGTGCCCTGCCCGCAGGCGGGATGCGTATCGACGGAGGCCGGCCCGGTCATCGCCGCGCCGCCGAGCGTACCGTCGCCCAGCCGCAGGTCGCGCCGGGCCACGCCGCCCTCGGGCCAGGTGTCCAGCGCGATCCAGCGGCCGGGGCGGTGGGCGTAGCTTGTGGCGGGCGGCACCGCGTCCATGACATAGGCGCGGTAGTCGGGATCGGTATCGGCGCCGTTGGCTTCGCCCTTGAGCCAGCGGTCCCACCAGCGCAGGGCCAGCGCCACGAAATCCGTGCGCGGGCCGGGGGCCGCCATATGCGGATACTTGTGGTTCCATGGGCCGACGATGGCCTTGACCGGGCCGGAGGTGCCGCCCTCGAGCAGCTTGACCGGGGTGTTGCGATACCCGTCGTGCCAGCCGCCGATCGACAGCACCGGGGCCTCGATGGCTGCGAAATCCTCGCAGACCGACCCGTGCCGCCAATAGCCGTCGCGGGTGCAGTGCCGCAGCCAGGGGGCGGCCAAGAACGGCGTTGCCGCAAGCCGCTCAAGCCAGACCTCGCGCCAGTCGGGGCGCAGATCGGGATCGGGCGGCATGGAAAACCACGACATCACGGTTGCTGCCCAGCCAATGTTCTCGGTCAGCTCGCAGCCGCCTTTGTAGTGGATGTCGTCGGCGAACCGGTCGACCGATGCGCACAGGCTAATCACCGCCTTCAAAGCCTTTGGTCGCCGCGCCGCGACCTGCAGACCGTTGAAACCGCCCCAGGAGATGCCCATGATCCCGACCGCGCCGGACGACCAGTCCTGCGCGGCGATCCAGGCGATCACGTCCTCGATGTCGGTCAGTTCCTGTTCGGAGTACTCGTCGTCGAACAGGCCGTCGGATTCGCCACAACCGCGCAGGTCGAGCCGCACGCTGACATAGCCGGCACGGGCGAATTCGGGGTGCATGGTGGCATCGCGTGCGACCGTGCGGTCGCGTTTGCGGTAAGGCAGCGCTTCGAGCACCGCCGGAAAAGACCCCTCGCCCTCAGGCATCCAGATGCGCGCCGCCAGATGCACGCCATCGCGGACCGGGATCATCCGGTTGGCGATTTCGGTGACGGGGGCGGCAGTTGGTGTCAGGGCGGGCTCCTCTTCAGGGTGCCCTGTGACCCTAGACCGAAGCCCGCGCCACAGGCAATCGGTTGCCGCATGACGTAGCGGAGGCCATAGTGCCCCGACCCCCCCTGCCCCGCCGGAGCCCTTCGTGTGACCGCCGACTATGACAGCCTTCTGGACGCCGAGATCCGCGCTTTCATCGACCGGACCGGCAGTTATTATCCCGCCGACACGGCCACCCGATCCGTGCCTGAGCAACGGGCGATCTATGACCGCATGTGCGCGGCCTTTCGCGCCCCGCGCCCTAAGGGTGTGACAGTCACCGACCGAAGCGCCGCTGGCGTGCCTGTGCGCGACTACACCTCCGGCGGCGGTGCGGCGCATGTGCTGTTTTTCCACGGTGGCGGCTTCGTGGTTGGCGGGCTCGACAGTCACGACGACGTCTGCTGCGAGATCTGCGCGCAGACCGGCTTTGACGTGACCGCGGTGGATTACCGGCTGGCGCCCGAGCATGTGTTTCCGGCCGATCATGAAGACGCCCTGACCGCGTGGCGTGATCTGATTGCGCGCCACGCCGGACGGATCGTTCTGGTGGGCGACAGTGCCGGTGGGGCGATCTGCGCTGGGCTCAGCCATGCGCTGCGCACGGCGGACCGGAGGCCGGACGGCCAGGTGCTGATCTATCCGGGGCTTGCCTTCGACACAAACAGCGACAGCATGAACGCGCATGCGGCCGCCCCGATGCTGACGCGCGACGACTGCATTGCCTATGGCGCGCTGCGGACCGGCGGCGATCTGACGGCGCTGGAGGACCCGCGGTGCAGCCCGCTGTGCGCAAACAGCTTTTCGGACCTGCCGCCGACAATTGCCTTTGCCGCCGAATGCGACCCGCTGGCCGACGAGGCCCGGGCCTACGCGCTTGCCATCTGCCGGGACGGCGGCCAGTCACGATTTCATAACGAAGCGGGTCTTGTGCACGGCTACCTGCGGGCGCGGCATGTCTCGGAAAAGGGCCGCGCCGGTTTTGCGCGGATTGTTTCTGCCATATTGGAATTGGGCATGGGAAAATTGGAATAAATTCTGTATTGACAACCAAATAGGCCAATCGGCTGGTTGCAAAATACGCAGGTAGCGTTTCCGCAAAATTTATTTGCAATAAGATTCATAATGGCATGGAAAGTCCGTCGAGAATCTCTTAGGTATCGTGGACGACCTGAAATGTTTATTCGGAGCCTGTCTCTATGAAAGTCATTCTAGCCGGCACCGCCCTTGCCCTGATGGCCTCGGTCGCGCAAGCACAGCAGACCGCAATGGACTATGCCCTCGCTCAGACCCCTGTGCCCTGCGGCGGTGCCGACAACATCGAACGCGCCGAGTACCACATCGAAACCAAAGGTGCGCGGATCCTGCGCGTGACCTGCAAGAAGCGTGGCTTGTTTGCCGGACCCGCCGGCGATGTTGCACCGGCTGGTGCCCCCGCGACCGGATTCGTGCCCGCGTTCGGCCTGCTGGGGCCGCTGCTCGGGATCGGCGCGGCCGCAGGTGCCGTGGCTCTGGCAGGTGGCGGTGGCGGATCGTCGACCTCGGACACCAAGTAAGCGTGCAGCCTGTCCCCGAGCCAACGCTCCGGGACAGGTCTCAGCACTGGCGATAGCCCATGCGTATCAACTCGCGTCCGGTCATGCTGTAATAGCCGCTGATCCGGTGGCGGGCCTTTGTCATGAACCAGGTATGCAGTTGCGAATTGTAATGGCTTGCCATCACGCGGCTCCAGCGTTCGAAATCCTGCGGCACCAGACGACGGCCGTAGGACGATGGGCCATGAAACCCCAAACGGGCGTCTGGCGACAGGCAGACATTGCCGGCGCCCAGATACATGGTGCAGGACGACAGGCAGGTGCCGCGAATTTCGACGCGCTGTCCGGTCGACCGGATGCGGCTGACACGTGCGGCGGCGCTTTGGATCAGCCCGCCCCGGTCATTCCGGACCACGATGGTGTGCTGCGCGTCGGCTTGTCCAGGTGTCACCACCACCGCAGTGGCAAGGATGCAGGCAGCCGCAATCAGGCCGCGTCGCGCGGCTTTCAAAAATGTCATGTTTCGTACCCCTACGAATGTGCCCGGCCTGTTTGGCCGCACTCCCACGAGGGGAAATTAACCCGCAAAGATTTCTTCGGGCTTAACGTCGGAACTCGGTAACAGACTGGTATTTTTGATGAATAAACCCTTAAAGGACCCTCGGGGACATCCGTTCGGCGGTACAGACGGCGGCGCTTCCGGCTACGCCTGCCCTGCCGCGGAGTCGCCGGACCTCACCAAACGGACAGGGCAGACCGCCACTGGTGCAGAGTCACCCCGCACACCCGGAACAGGGTCAGGTGCGCTTGCCGATATGAGCGCTGCGAACTGGTTCGTGGCCCAGTTGAAGCCCAACGGCCTGTCGCTGGCCCGGCGCAATTTGGTGCGGCAGGGGTTCAACCTGTTCGTGCCCAGCCGGATGGAGACCCTGCGCGGCAAGATGGCGAAACGCCCGCTGTTTCCCGGCTATGTCTTCGTGCAGTTCGATCACGACCGTCCGGGCTGGACGGCGATCAACAGCACCCGTGGGATCAGCCGTCTGATCCTTGACCATCCGCGGCGCCCCCGCCCCCTGCCCGCTCAGTTCATGGCCGGAATGCTGGCGCGCTGCGCGCCCGACGGCCTGCTTCTGCCGCCCGATGACATCACTGCAGGCGATCGCATCAGGGTGATCTCGGGACCCTTTGCGGAGCTGGTGACGACGGTGGAGAGCCTTGACCAGAACCGCCGGTTGCAGGTGTTGATCGAGCTGATGGGCCAGCAGGTCCGTGCCTCCCTGCCTGCTGAAGCAGCCGAGAAGCTGGACTGAAGCCTGGCGTTGCTGTGTCCATGATTGGGTTGCTTGGTCGAACGGTGCTCAGATGGACGCACTGCACGGCACAGGCCCTTGTAAGTAACGGCGCTTTGAGTGTCTACCGCCGGGTTAAAGCGCCGGTGCTTGGGCGACAAGTTCATGTCCGATAACATTCGTGTACGCGTGCTGATGGACCGGACGTTTACGTTGGTGCTTTTGAGTATACGGGTGTGTTTGTCCTTTGCCTCAGCTAGCCTGAGTATTGTGCCCTTCGGTGATATCCCTCTTTCTTGGTTGTGCCGGTCATTTGCGATAGCCGATGTGTCGTTTTCAATTCGTACTGGAATAGTGGAAAGGATGCACATCGTCCGCGCTGACCGATAACGGCATGGTGCTGGGCTGTCGTTGCTTGTCGACATTGGTTGCATCCGCTGGCGCAGCGCAATTTTGAAGAACACCAACGAAGCGGAATGGCCAATGACTGAGGCGTCATCGAACTCACCAGCAGACCGCCCTGCCCTGTCCACCGCGGTGGACATCAGGCTGCGACCGCTTCGGACTTCGCCAGACGGGACAGCAGCGCCGCGGGGTCGAACTGGGTTTTCCGGGCTCCGATCGTCAGGCTTGCGAAGTAGGCCGCCACGTTTCGGATCTTGTGACCCATCTGAAGGATGACGAATACCGCACTCGATGCCTTGGCACCGCCGACCGCTTGTTTCGCTTTTTCGAAGTTTGCTGGATGGATGCCCATCATGGGTGCCAATGTCCGTGCGTGTCGCTCCACGTCCTCCCAGGTTTCCAGCCTCTTCGTGGCAAAGGACGCGGCCTCCTTGCAGACCGACGTCAACATGGGGATGCTTGGTTGGTCTTTGGGCGCGGCGGGTTCTAAATCTATTCTCTCTTTTTCAGACTTAGATAGATGCCGGGCAATTTGTCCGTCATTGGCGGGCAGATCCTGTGTATCTGCCACGTCCACCGCGGTGGACACTTCTTTGCTGATGGCCTCGATACGGTGCAAAAGCGCGCGATAGTCCGCGACGCTCAGCTTGCGGCGCAGGTGTTTCCGTGCCTCTGCCAGCATCTCACATTCAGGGTCCAGGTCCTCGATCCGGGCCAGAAGCGCAAGGATGTGCTTGCGCAGGAAGAGGCAGTCCCGGCGCTGAGTCTCCAAGGTTTGTGCAATGTCCTGAAGCTCGTCCATGCGCGCCATAAGGGGGCGCAGGCAGAGGCCGAAGCTGAGGCTCCTTCCGTCGGTCGCGCGCACGCGGTAGCGCTTGCCGTTGGGGCTGTCATGACGGGACATGAAGCCGAGCGTGATGAACCGGTCGATGTGACGGCGCAGGGTGCGTTCGTCGATGCCGCCGACCCTCCGGCAGATTTCGCTGTTGGCGGCAAAGACGGTCAGGCCCTGTCCCGGTTTCAGGAAGCTGAGCATTGCCTGAAGCGTCTGCAGATGGCCGGGTTTCAGCCCGAAGTGCCCGCGCGCGTCGCGCAGGGCACGGAAGACTGTCCAGATGTCCGGGTCATCGGCGGGCATGGGGGATCGGTCCGCGCCGTGGCGGAGGGTTTTTGCTGTGATGAATGTCATGCTGCTCGTGAAACGAGGGCCTGTTTGCCCAGATCTTCCCTGGCTCTTCCCGAAAAATATCCGGGAAAAGGCAACAAAACTGCGTCCACCGAATCGGCGGTACTTGACCATGTTGTGGGAGATTGCTACATCACAGGTGCTAATCAGATGATGAGGGCTCTCCGGGGGAAACCTTGGGGGGCTCTTTTCTTATGGGCCTTCGTCTGTCTCCTCTGCTCGTGTTGCCGTTGCCGGTCGGGCCGGATTGGCCGAACCGCTCTCATTCCGCCACTGGTCGAACAGCAGACGCAACGCGCTGTCTGCGTTCTGTTCGATCCACTGGCCGAATTCGGGATTGTCCTTGCGCTGCACCTTGAGCGCCACAGCCTTGCCGTCGCGGGTCAGGGTGCCCAGCCGCAGGCCCGTATCGTCTCGGACGACGATGACCTCACTGCGCGACGCGGGTGTCTCCTGCCGCGATGCCTTTTGCACTTCGGCGAAGATCGCCTGGAACCGGTCGGCGCTGGTCGTGTCCTCGGGCAGGGCGGCCAGTGTCCGTTGCGCGATGTCCACCGCAGAGGTCTTTTCCGACAAGGCCGCCAGGTCACCCCATTGCCGCCGTCCGATGCCATGGGCGGGACCGATCAGGCGAACCAGTTCTTCCGGCAATTGTTCGATGACCACGCGGTGGTTGGAAACGCCCTGACGGCTGAGACCGAGGGCATCCTGAATGACCGCAGGCTTGTAGCCAGCTTGTTGCATATCACGGATGAAGAGCGCGCGTTCGATGAAGGACGGATCGAGCCGCAGGTTGTTCTCCTGGCCCTGCGCGATCAGCGAGGCTTCGTCGTCCAGTGTGCGGACGATCGCCTTGACGGTGCCGCCAGCCTTGCGGATTGCGGCCAGACGACGGCGGCCATAGATGATGCGGAAGCGGTCGGGCTTGTCCGACGGGCGGACCAGAATGGGCACTTGCTGCCCATGCTTGCGGATGCTTTCGGCCAGCTCGTCGATGCTGGGGTCTTCCAGAACGAGCCGGTCACGCAGTCCGTCCATCTCGATCTTGTCGGGGTCCAGGTCGCGGATCGAATTGGCGGTGATTTCGCGAAGAGAATCGCGCAGGCCGCCCACGGATCCCGGCAGCTTCGCGGCCTTGGACGTCGCGGGCTGTGGGGCAGGGGAGGGGGCCTTGGTCTGGGCGTCCTTCGGCGGCTGGTTGAAGATATTGCGGGCCATCAGCGCCGTCCCCAAGCCATCTGGATGGTCTGTTCCAGCTCATCGGCGACCGCGTTCACGCTGGTCATTGCCCGGTCGAGGGTCTTGCGGACCAGTTGGCCGGGGTCGACCTCATAAACGGTCTGCTGGGTCATTCCGGCATCGGAAATCGCGGTGGACTTGAGCATAGGCTCGGTCATCACCTGACCGGCGAGGATCGAGCGCAGGTAGCCCGCCATCTGGGTCTGGGGGCCGTCCGAGGGCTCGTATCGGGTGATCAGGAATTTTACGAAATCCCAGTTGACCCGTCGGTCGGTGGCCTCTTCCACCGCCTTGACGGTCTCGGAGGCGAGCTTGAGGAACTGGCTCATCGAAGCGATGTCGAGCATCCCCGGCACTACGGTCACCAGAAGCCCGGTAGAGGCTGTGAGCGCCGTCAGGGTGATGAACCCCAACTGCGGTGGACAGTCGATCAACACGAGATCGTAGTCGCCCTCCACTTCTTCCAGCGCGAGCGACAGGCGTTCGGCGAAGATCGGCTGCACGCGGGCGGCCAGGGCGTTGGCGGTCTCGGTCTCGTACTCCGACAGCATCAGCCCTGCGGGCACCATGTCGAGGTTGTGGAAATACGTCTTGCGGATCACTTCGGACAGCGGCTGCTGGTCGTCATAGCGCAGCGCGTCGTAGATCGTGCCACCCTCGGCGAATTCGAGTTCGGGGCGGAACCCGAAAAAGGTGGTCAGGCTGGCCTGCGGATCGAGATCCAGCACCAAGACGCGATAGCCGCGCAGGGCGTAGCGCTGCGCGAGGTGGATGGTCGAGGTGGTCTTGGATGAGCCGCCCTTGAAATTGACCATCGACAAGACCTGCATCCGGTCGCCATCGCGGCGTCCGGGCTGGTAGGCGCTGGCGTTCTTGCCGGTGCGTCCAAGGATGCCGCGCAGGGTGTCGATATCCTCGGCGCTATAGAAGCGGTGGCCGCGGTTGTCGGTCATGACCTCGGGAAAACTGCCATCCTTGTGCCGGTTGCGCAGGTTCGAGGTGCTGACCCGCAGGATCTCGGCCACCTCGCTGGAACTGAACCGCCGCAGCGATTTGCGCTCTTCCGGTTCGAAGGCGATCTTCATCTGCCGGTCGAGCGACTCGGCCAGATGGTCGGCGAAGACGCCGATGTCGCCTGACCCTATGCCGGACGCATGGTCTGGGGTATGGTCATCCATATACTGCCGCCTCATGTGGCCCTTGCAGGGCTCTTGATCGTTCTGACGGGGAAATGCGTAGCTGACGCCTTTTGCCGTCAGGATCCAAATGCCATGATCTCGGTGGTCCGGCAAGAAGTTTCTGCCTGCGCCGGGGAAGTTATCCACAGCGGACCCGCTACTACAAGTAAGGCGCGCCGGTCAAGACATTGTAATCATAGGCTTTATCGAAATTCATCTTGCGATGTGGCGAGATTCCGAAGAATCCGTCGCAGCGAGGGCCTTGGGCCGGCGGGGTCGATGCAAGCCACGGAATTCAACGGGTGATTCCTGCTGCGGGGGCATGATGTCTTAGGGGCCTTGGGCCGCGTTGCTGCCAAGGTGCATGGCGCGTGTCCGGCTGCTTGGCATCGCACTGCCGGTTCCTGCGGTGTCCGATGTGGGCTAACACAGTCCCATGCGAGCGACTGGAGACCCCCGATGAAAGACACCCGAACAAAGACGCCCGAGACGCTGCGCAGCGCCCGCTGGTTTGCGCCCGACGACCTGCGCAGTTTCGGCCACCGTTCGCGGATGATGCAGTTGGGATATGCCGAGGAAGAATTTCGCGGCAAGCCGATCATCGGTGTGTTGAACACATGGTCCGAGATCAATTCGTGCCATGGCCATTTTCCGGAGCGGGCGAAAGAGGTGAAGCGCGGCGTCCTGCAGGCCGGAGGCTTCCCGATCGAGATGCCGGTGATGTCGGTGGACGAGCAGTTCACCAAGCCGACGTCGATGCTTTATCGCAACATGCTGGCGATGGAGGCCGAAGAGGTCATTCGTTCGCACCCCTTCGACGGCGTGGTGCTGATGGGCGGATGCGACAAGACCACGCCGGCGCTGATCATGGGGGCCATCTCGGCCGGGGTGCCGTTCATCTTTCTGCCGGCGGGGCCGATGTTGCGGGGCAATTACGCGGGCAAGACGCTGGGGTCGGGCTCGGACGCGTGGAAATACTGGGACGAGCGGCGCGCCGGCAATATCTCGGAGGCCGAATGGCGCGGGGTGCAGGGCGGGATCGCGCGGTCGCATGGCGTCTGCATGACGATGGGGACGGCCTCGACCATGACCGCGATTGCCGATGCCTTGGGGCTGACGCTGCCCGGTGCCTCGTCGATCCCGGCGGTGGATGCGAACCACTCGCGCATGGCCAGCGGCTGCGGGCGGCGGATCGTCGATATGGTCTGGGAGGACATGACGCCCGATCAGATCATCACCGATGCCTCGGTGCGCAATGCCGCGGTTGTTGCCATGGCAACCGGCTGTTCGACCAACGCGGTGGTGCACTTGATCGCCATGGCGCGGCGGGCCGGTGTCGGCCTGACGTTGGACCACCTTGACGCATTGGGACGATCGACGCCGCTGCTGGCCAATGTCAGGCCGTCAGGCCAGGGCTACCTGATGGAGGATTTCTTTTACGCGGGCGGGCTGCTGGCCTTGATGAAGCAGATCGAGGCGCGGCTGGAGACCGCCTGCATGACTGTCGCCGGAACCACGGTGGGCGACAATATCGCCGCGGCGCAGGTCTACAACGACGACGTGATCCGGCCCTTGTCGAACCCGGTCTACCACGAGGGATCGCTTGCGGTGCTGCGCGGCAACCTTTGCCCGGACGGGGCCGTGATCAAACCCGCCGCCTGCGATGCGAAGTTCCACGTCCACGAGGGGCCGGCGCTGGTCTTCGACAGCTATTCCGAGATGAAGGCCGCGGTGGACGACATCGACCTCGACATCACGCCCGATCATGTGATGGTGCTGCGCAATGCCGGTCCGCAGGGCGGGCCGGGCTTCCCGGAGTGGGGGATGCTGCCGATGCCAAAGGCGCTGTTGAAGCAGGGGCATCGTGACATGCTGCGGATTTCGGACGCGCGGATGTCGGGGACGTCCTACGGCGCCTGCGTGCTGCACGTTGCGCCCGAAAGCTTCGTGGGCGGGCCGCTGGCCCTGCTGAAAACCGGCGACAGGGTGCGGATCGACCTGCCGAACCGGTCGCTGGACATGCTGGTGCCCGAGGAGGAACTTGCAGAACGGCGGGCGGCATGGACCGCGCCGGAGCCTCGGTTTCAACGAGGCTGGGGCAAGATGTTCTCGCAGCACGTGGGGCAGGCGGACAGTGGCTGCGATTTCGATTACCTGACGCGGGACCATGGCGAAGCCGCGGGCGAGCCGGACATCTTCTGATGGCAAGGATCCGCCCTTAGGCGACGAGGCTGACGTCATCGCGCAGGGCGACGACACCAAGTAGGGGGTTGGCCTGCGGTATCTGGACACGCGATTTTTTGCAGGCGCTGCCGCTCCGCCCGTGTTCATTTCGCGCCGAAATGCTTGAACTGTGATCTGCCCAGTCGTCGTCGCCGAGAGGGCCAACCTGCATTGGTCACGGAACCCGTGTGAGGTCAGGTGTGGTCGAAATCGACACCCTCGGCCGTGATCCGCGCGACTGAAAGCTTGCCGGTGGCATAGGCCCCGGTGTCGACGGCAATACGTCCATTCTCGGCCGTGGCTTCGGCAACGATGGTGTGGCCATGCACGATCCAAAGCCCATCGCGTCTGCGGGTTCTGAGGAAATCGCGGTGACCCCAGGTGAGGACGCGCGGTTCTTGCGCGTCGATCGGTTTGGACGGATCGGCCCCGGCGTGAACGGCGACGACATTGCCCGAGCGGTGCGTCAGCGGCAGCAGGCGCAGCCAGTCGATCAGTTCGGGCCCCATGGCGCGGCGCAGCGCATCGGCGGCGATCTTCAGATCGGGGCCGGCCGTGGTCTGGATGACACCGGTGACGCCGAAGCTGGCCAGCGTCTGCAGGCCGCCGTTTCGGATCCAGCGCGGCCCCTTGTCCTGCGGGTCGTCAAGAAACGACAGCAGCATGTCCTCGTGATTGCCGCGCAGGCAGATGATGTCCGACCGTGCATGCAGGCGCCGCAGAACCTCGGCGCCATGTTCGCCCCGGTCGATGTAGTCGCCGACACAGACGATCGGCAGGTCGGAGGGCAGGTCGCGCAGCACCCGGTCCAACAGGTCGATCCGGCCATGAACATCGCCGATGGCGTAAAACCCCTGCTCGGGTGCCGGCGGTGGCAGGGCCGGCGGGTTCTTCGCCTTGAACAGGGACAGAAGGAAGGGCAGTTTCATAAATTTATCTTACGCGAGTTGCACGCGCCTGTATGTGCCGGATATGTGCCAAATGTGAATTGGCAAGCTTGCAATTTCTTGCTGCGCAACGGCAGGTCTCGAATCGCGTGACAAAACCGTCACAAGATGTGGTGTATCCGGATTGAGATGAAGACGGCCCCGTGTACTCGGTGTTCAGCGCGTCTAGGTTGCCGAAGATTGAACTGAGGACAGTCGATTTGAGAGCCCGCATTATATCGCTTTGCGCTGTTTTTGCGAGTGTCTCGGCAGCGGCCGAGCCGCAGCTTGCGACCGGGTACAACACCTATGGGTATGCAGGTTTGATCGAAATGCCGACGGGTCACGCGCTGCCCGACGGGGAACTGGCCTATACCTTCAGCTATTCTAAAAACACCAAGCGCAATACGCTGACCTTCCAGATCGCGCCGCGCCTGTCGGGGAGCTTCCGCTATTCGCTGCTGAACGACATGGACCCGGACTCGGGGCCTGATCTCGGCACCTCCGGAAGTTTCCGTTTCGACCGCAGTTTCTCGATCCAGTATCAACTGGCGGAAGAAAGCGAGAGGTGGCCGGCGCTGGCGGTCGGGCTGAACGATTTTCTGGGGACGGGGGTCTACCGGTCGGAATACATTGCCGCCAGCAAGACGATCACACCGCAACTGCGCGTCACCGGTGGCATCGGTTGGGGCCGTCTGGGGGGGGTCGGCGGGTTCCGGAACCCGCTTGCCGGGATCAACGACGGATTCAGCACCCGGGAAGAGCGCGTCGGCAACCAGGGCGGTCTGGTGGAGGCGAGCGAAATCTTTCGGGGCGACGCGGCGTTCTTTGGCGGCGTCGAGTACCAGGTCACCGACCGGTGGAAGCTGACGGCGGAATATTCGAGTGACCGCTACGAACTGGAGGACGGGGCTACCTTCGACTACGCCAGCCCGTTCAATGTCGGTGTCAGCTATCAGGCGCGCAAGAACATCAACTTCAAGGCGCATTATCTCTATGGCTCCGAGGTCGGGGTACAGCTGACCTTCACGCTCAATCCCAAGAACTCTCCTGCCTACAGCGGCACCGAAAAGGCACCGCCTACGGTGGTTCCGCGAACCAACGCATCGACACTGGGCTGGGGTGAAACCTACCCGGTTGGCGCAACCAACGAGCTTCACCGGCAGGCCGCGCAGGTGTTGCAGCAATACGGACTGGGCCTGCACGGGCTGACGGTGCAGGGCGACACCGCGCGGATCGAGATCGACAATCGTACCTACATGACGCAGGCTCAGGCCATCGGACGCGCGGCGCGGGCGATGACCGGTGTGCTGCCTGCGCAGATCGAGATGTTCGAGGTGTTGCCTGTCACCAACGGCATTGCGGGTGCCATGGCGACGATCCGGCGCAGCGATCTGGAGCGGCTGGAGTTCGAACTCGACAATGCCTGGAGCAGCTATGCACGCGCCGGGATCGAAAGCGCGACCGGCGGGCTGGATCCGGTTCCGGGGCGCTATCCCTTTTTCGATTATGACATCGGTCCGTACTTCGCTACCAGTTTCTTCGACCCCGACAACCCGTTCCGCGGTGATGCAGGCATCGAAGTCGGCGCCCGGATCGAGCCATTGACCGGGTTCGTGGTTCAGGGTGCGGTGCGCAAGAAGCTTTTCGGCAACCTGAGCGAGTCGACACGGGCGTCGACCTCGGTGCTGCCGCATGTGCGGTCGGACTTCAACAAATACGAAAAGTTCGGCGATCCGGCGCTGAAGCATCTGACCGGGTCGTATTACTTCAAACCGGGCGCGAACCTCTATGGCCGGGTCACCGCCGGGTACCTTGAAACGCAATACGGCGGGCTTTCGACCGAACTACTGTGGAAGCCGGTGGACAGTCGTCTGGCTGTCGGGGCTGAGCTGAACTACGTCCGGCAGCGGAATTTCGACCAACTGTTCGGATTCCGCGATTACGAAGTCGCGACGGGGCATGGCTCGGTCTATTACGATTTTGGCAACGGCTACCACGCACAGGTGGATGCCGGGCGTTATCTTGCTGGCGATTGGGGCGCGACGCTGTCGCTGGACCGCACTTTCAGGAACGGATGGTCCGTGGGTGCATTCGCGACCCTCACCGATGTGCCTTTCGAGACCTTCGGCGAAGGCTCTTTCGACAAGGGTATCCGCATCACCGTACCGATCGGCTGGGTCACGGGGCAGGCCCGGCGCGACACCTATTCCACCACCATTCGTCCGGTGACGCGGGACGGCGGCGCGCGGGTGCATGTCAACGATCGGCTTTACGAGACGATCCGCGACACCCACCAGCCCGCCCTGCGCGACGGCTGGGGGAGGTTCTGGCGATGATCCGTGTGCTGTTTCTTTGCCTGCTGGCGCTGGCGGCTTGTGCGCGTAACCAGCCGGACGTGCGCGGCCAGATCGATCGTGCGCAGCTGGACACCGTGCAGCAACCGCTGATCTTCGCAGAGTTGGCCAGCCTCGGCACCGCGGCCTCGCTGGTGCGGGGCGGACAGAACGGCGATGTCGTCACTTGGCTCACCGCCGACCGTGTGGGGTTGAGCTTCCAAGACGGGCTGATCGTGGCGACGCGCGGGCTCGGCCAGGACCTGATTACGGCGGATGTCTCGGGCACGCGGCGGGCGCTGGCCGGCGGGGCAGGGCGCTATCATTCGCGGTTCCACACCTATCTGGACGGCAAACATCAGACTCGGTATCGCGCGTTTCGCTGCCTGATTACCGACAGGCGTCCCGAGACCATCGAAATATTCGACCACCTTCACGCCACGACGCGGGTCGAGGAGACCTGCCATTCAACCGACCTGACGGTGGTGAACCGCTATTGGACGGGCGGCGGCGTAATGTGGAAATCGCAACAATGGGTCAGCCCCTTTGCCGGGTATCTGCTGACCGAACGACTGGTCCGCTGAGGGCCACAAGGAATGAGGGGGTGTGACATGAACGGACTGTTACGGATGGGAGGGCTCGCCCTGATCCTGGCGTTGCCGTCGGCCTGCGGGGTGACCTACACAAGCCCCACGGTCAAGGAACAGGCCGCAGGCGCCAAGGTGCGCGTGCTGCCGCTGAGCACCCAAAGCGTGCTGGTCGCCAACCGTGCGCCTTATCAGCCGCGCAGCCTGCCCGAGGTGTTCTATATCGGCACCGGCGGCGGCACCGCGCAGGCCACTGCGGCGATCCCGCCCGCGCCCTATGTGCCGACCGAAACCCGCGGCTCGCTGACCTTGCGGCTGCCTTCGGACCCGCCGGTCGAGCCGTACCGGATCGGTGTCGGCGACGTTCTGCTGCTGGCCACCAAGGGCGGCGCGAGCACCATCCAGGAACTTTCGGGTCTGCTGGCGGTGCAGAACCAGCGGCAGGGTTTCACCGTGCGCGAGGACGGCGCGATCTCGATCCCCGACGTCGGCACCGTTTCGGTCGCCGGCATGACGCTGGAAGAGGCCGAGGCGCGCCTGTTCCGCCGGCTGGTTGAAAACCAGGTGGATCCGGATTTCTCGCTCGAGATCGCGGAGTTCAACTCCAAGAAGATCGTCGTTGGCGGCGCAGTGGCCAGTCCCACCGTGGTGCCTGTGACACTGAATACGCCCAATCTGGGAGAGGTGCTGACGGCGGCCGGGGGAGTGTCGACGCAGGACGAAGAGTTCGCCTCGGTCCGGCTCTACCGCGACGGTACACTGTATCAGATCCCGGTCCGCGACTTTTACAACCGGCCCGAATTGCAGACCACTCGGCTGGTGGCGGGTGATGCGATCTATGTCGACACCACCTATGACCTCGACCGGGCGCTGGCCTTCTATCGTCAGAAGATCGAGATCATCAACGTCCGCAATCAGGCACGGTCGCAGGCGATCGCGCAATTGCAGGCCGAGATCGGGCACCGCCGCGCGTCGCTTGGCGAGCAGCGCAGCAACTTCCAGTCAAGGGTGGCGTTGGATGCCGAGGCGCGGGACTATGTCTATCTGGCCGGCGAGGTGAACAGCCAGAGCCGGTTCACCCTGCCATACGGACGTCAGGCAACGCTTGCGGATGTGCTTTATGACAAGGGCGGGTTCAGCACCGAGACCGGAAATCCGGGGCATATCTATGTGCTGCGCGCGTCGGACAACCCGGCAGAGTTCGGCGCGGTGACGGCGTGGCACCTTGATGCGGGCAACGCCGCGAACATCACCATTGCGACGCAAATGCAGATGCGTCCCAACGACGTGGTCTTTATCGAAGAACAGCCGATCACCAAGTGGAACCGCGCCCTGCGCCAATTCTTCCCGCCGCTGATCAGCTTGGCTACCGGGGCTGTGCAGTAACATCTCGATGGCTGCCCCGGATCTGATCCGGGGCGTGACCTTGAAGCTGGACAGGAGGTCCCGGATCACGTCCGGGACAGTTCGGCATGGGCGGCCATGTCACCGCCATAAGGCTCGGCACTGGTAGGGATGGTGCGACCCGAGCCGTCAGCCCGCGTCGTAATAGCCTTTGCCGTAGGCCGAATAGGCCCCGTATCTCCCGCCATAGCCGTAGCGTTTCATCCCCTTCGGATCGATTTGCGCCATGACCAGACCATGGACCCGCAGGCCGACCGAATTGAACTGCCGAAGGGCGTCGCTGACCTGGGTCTTGCTGGTCCTGTCCCAGGCGACCGAAAAGATGATGGCGTCGGCGAACTGGCCGATCACCCTGGCATCCGGCACGACCAGCACCGGCGGCGTGTCGATGACGATGTAGTCATAGGACTCGCGCAGGTCGCTGAGGAATTCGCGGAACCGTTCCGACGAAAACAGGTCGGCGGCGTTCACGCTGGCCTTTTCGCCGCGCAGCACATCGACGTCCATGCCCGGTGCTTGCACGATCAAATCCGAAAGCGGCTTGTCGCCGGTCATCGCCGAGACGAGGCCGCCCTTGCTGTCTCCGAAGTCGAAATACTCGGCGAAGGTGCGTCGGCGGATATCACCTTCAACCAGTATCACCTTCTTGCCCAGACCCGACAGGTTGTGCGCCAGCGAGATGGACTGCGTGGTCTTGCCTTCGCCGGGCAGGGCTGACGTCGACATGATCACTTGCGGCGTGTGGTCGACGTCCGACAGCAGGACCGAGGTGCGCAGATTGCGGATCGCCTCGGCGGCGGCCGAGGTCGGCTTATCGTTGAGATAGCGGACAAGGCTGTTACGCTTATTGATCGGCATCTTCGGGATCTGGCCGAAGACGGCGATGCCCGTCGTCGCTTCAAGATCTTCGGGCGTGCGGAAACCGTTGTGCAGCATCTGCCGCATCAGCACGATCCCGGCGCCGATCATTGCGCCCAGAATCAGGCAGAGCGCCAGAATGCGCGATTTCCGTGGCTCGACGTACTGCCCCGGAGTGGCCTTGGACAGGATGCGGCTGTCAGCCTGCTGCAACCCGCGCTGCACGGTGGTTTCCTTGAGCCGGGTGAGGAAGGTCTCGTAGAGTGTCCGTGTGGCCTCGGTCTCGCGCTCGAGCTGCTGAAGCTTGACGAGGTCTGCGGATTGCTGCTCGATCTGCTCCTGCAGGCGCGAGAATGACGACTCGAGCGCATCGATCTGCTGCTCGGCACGCTCCAGCGCATTTTCCTCGCGGGTGATCAGCAAATCGAAACGATCCATGAACAGGTCACGGTTCGAGGCCGCGTTATCCGTGCGCGTGGCCAGCCGATCTAGCGTCGGGTCTTCGGCAGCGGCAGCCATTGCGCGCAGGTCGCCGTCCTGACGCAGGGTTGCCAGTGTCTCGACACGGGCGGTCAGGAGGGCGACGGTGGCACGGGTTTCAGACAGGCGGTCGCGGACGTCTTTGGACTGAAGGTTCAGCGCTTGCAGCGCCTCGACATTGACGAGGTCGGTTTCCGCGCGCAGTTCCTTGATCGCGTTTTCGCGGTCCTTTAATTCGGTCTCGAGGTCGATCACCCGTTCGGAGAGCCAGGCCACCGCGTTTTCGGTTGCCTGAAACTTCACGTCGATCTGATCCTGAATGTACAGGTCGGCGAGGGTATTGGCGATCAGGGCCGATTTCCGTGGGCTCTGCGTCGTGGCGCTGATGTTGAAGATGTAGGTGTTGCGTTGGTTCGACGCCGAGACCGCGCTGCGTACCGCGCCGATCGTGCGGGTCACGGCCGGGTCTTCCGTGGCATCTTCTGGAAGCACCGTGGGGTCGGCCACGGGGGCAGGGGCCACCACCGACCTGATCGCATTTTTCACATGAGCAAGCGAGAAGGCCGGCGCCGGCCGAAGGGCGCCGTTGAACTCCGGATCCCGGGTCAGGTCCAGCCGGTCGACCAGCTTGGCCAGAAGCTCACTGGATCGGATGACTTCCAACTCGGTGTTGATGGCGCTGGTCTCGGTCGAGACGCCGGAGACGACGCTTTCCAGATCGACGACGTTCTCATTTCGGATCTGCAACGCCAGCTGGGCGTTCGCGCGGTACTTCGGCTCGGCGATCCAGAAGGCATAGTAGCCGCCGATCAGCATCAGAATCGTGGCGCAGGCCGCAATTATCCATTTTCCACGCCACAGGGCACCGGCCAGCGCCAGCAGATCGATCTCGTCGTCGCCATCGTCCTGCGGAACCGCAGCTTGCTGTATCGGTGTGAAGCGGCTGCCGGGACGGTAGCCACCTTGGGACTTCTCTAACATTCGCGCGCCGTCATCCATGAATCTGCACTCGCGGTAGTGTCATATCGTCCGGACGTCAGCAACGCACAAGAAGGTCAGGCCCCGTGGCGGCCAAAGACAGTCACCAGCGTGCGCCAGAACAACCAAAGCTCGAGCCGCAGGCAGGCGTGTTGAATATAGTACAGGTCAGCGCGGGTCTTGGCGACGGTCGCGTCGATTCCCTGCGCGTAACCGAGCTGGGTCTGGGCCAGCCCGCTGATGCCCGGACGCACATTGTGACGCGCGCGATAGCCGGGGACGGTCCGCAGGAAATGGCGTGCGTGGTGGAAGTAGTCAGGGCGCGGACCGATCAAGCTCATGTCGCCGCGCAGCACGTTAAGGACTTGCGGCAGTTCGTCGAGACGTGATCTGCGCAAAAATGCGCCGAGCCGCGTGATGCGGGTGACCTCGAGCGGATCATTTGGTCCGCGCGCAATACGCGCCGCGACCGTCATGCTGCGGAACTTGAGCGCCGGAAAGGCCTTGCAACCGCGGCCCATGCGCGGCTGCACATAAAACAGTGGGCCTTGGTTGAAAAAAGGGTTCAATACGAAAATCACCAGTGTGACGAGGGCGATCATCGGCAAAAGCAACAGGCTGAAGGCCACGTCAAACGAACGTTTTGCGATCTGGAAGGTACGGCGCTGATCGGCAAGATCAAAAGAATTGGTCGGGACATCGCGTTGCGGTATGGCGACGGTTGCGGTGTCAAAGTCGAACACTGATATCTCCCGTGGACTGAATCACCTTAACTATTTTTTAACCACTTACCATCTGGTAATTTGAATGGAAAGGTCTGGCGCCGGCGAATTACGGGGATTGACGAAGCTTTTACGACCAAAGAACGATCAATTTATTGAAAGATGTGCATTCCTTGGACCGAACGGTAATGAGCTTTGTCTGGTAGCGTCATAACTCGCATGACAAGTTTCGAATGTGATGCGCGGTTTAGCGTGTTAACTTATCCACATGTTCAATGCAGCTTTTGCATGAACGTAAGCGACGCTCTGCAGGGTGCATCTGCCAAAAGTCATTGTTTACAGTAGTTTAATTTGCGTTCCTTTAGAGAGGAGTCGACAATACTGACGCGGACAGGGTGCCGGCCTCCGGAATTGGCTGTGACCTCTATCACATTACGGGCATTGGACTGGATTCGCGACATCTTAGCGGCGTTGTCTGCAAACCGCCTGCGTTTCGTATTCTCCAAGTATTGCTGGGCGTCCTGAGCTTTCCTGCCGGCATCGCGCCAATCTATTCAGTTTTAGGAAGGTTGTGAACTAAGCACCTTCGATTAAAGGATGGTTCAGTCAGAAGAATTATCGAGCGGGTCACAAACGCAGAGCCATGCGGCCCAAGGAACCCAAGACGTGCGGTGGCGTTTAAGCCACGAGCGCCGACATTTTTGCCCGAGGACACGCCTTGACCACAGAGCCCCTTACCCAACCCGTACCCGACACAACGCCCGAACGCCAGAAGGCGCTTCAGGACCTCGATCGCCTGTCGACGCTGCTCGATAGCAAGTTTCGCGTGCCGGGCACGTCGATCCGCTTTGGGCTGGATGGCGTCTTGGGGTTGATCCCGGGTGTCGGCGACGTGGTCACCGTGGGGCCGGCGCTTTACCTCCTGTACCGAGGTCATCAGCTGGGCGCGCGGCGGCGGACGATGGCCAAGATGGCGATCAATACCGGGATCGATTTTACCATCGGCGCAATCCCGGTGTTGGGGGACCTGTTCGACGTGTTCTTCAAGGCCAACAAGCGCAATGTTGCCTTGCTGCGGCAGGAACTGGACCGACCCGTCACCCGTCCGGTCCGGGCAGGGTAGGGGATGCTGAAGCGGGGCCTTGCCGGGCTTGTCTGGCTGGCGATTTTTCTGGTCGCCGTCGTAACCTTGCTGCCGCTGTCCGGGTCGACCGAATGGTGGATACGGATGTGGGATTTCCCGAGGTATCACATCATTGTCGTGGCCTTGGTCGCGGCCGTGCTATCCATCCTGACCATGCGGACCAAGGCCGTGATCCCCTTGGTGATCCTGACCGGTGCGATCGTCGTGCAGGGTGCCAAGATCTACCCATTCACCCCCATAGCCAAGACCGAGATTGCCTTCACCCAACCTGAGGGCGGGCCGGTGGTGTCCTTGCTGGCCTTGAACGTGCTGATGGACAACCGCGACTATGCCAAGGTGATCGGGCTAATCGAGCGTGAAAAACCTGATGTGCTGCTGCTGATGGAGACCGACGAGGGCTGGAACCGGGCCCTTCACGATACGCTCGCGACCTACGACACGGTCCTCAGGGAACCGCTGAGCAATTTCTACGGGATGATCTTTGCCACGCGGCTTCCTGTCGAAATGGCAGAGATCGTCTATCCGGTCGACGACGAGACCCCGGCGGCGCTGGCCCGGTTACGGGATGATACCGGACGCGACTTCCTGTTTCTCGGTCTGCATCCGCGCCCGCCCGTTCCGGGCACCGATACCGACACGCGCGATGCGCAGATCGTCAAGGCGTCGGACCTAGTGCACGACGCCGATCTGCCGGCGGTGGTGATGGGTGATTTCAATGATGTGGCCTGGTCCTGGACTGCCGAACGCTACAAGCATCACGGCCAGTTCAAGGACCCGCGCGTCGGCCGTGGCACGATCCCAAGCTTCGATGCGAACCACCCGTTCCTGCGTTTTCCGATCGATCAGCTTTACGTCACCGAGGGCGTACACCTCGTATCCTTCGACCGGGGGCCGCATGTCGGATCGGACCATTTTCCGATCTCCGCCGAAGTCATGATCGCCGCAGACGTCGAACCCGGAGCGGTGGAGACGCTGGCAGAGGGTCAGGACGCAGACTGAGCCCTATTCGAAGTACTCCCGGTGAGCTTCGTGGATCTCGCGGATGGTATCATCCAATCGGCCAAGGTGACGACGGATCGTGGCACGGGCGCTGTCTTCAGAGCCGTCCCGCAGCGCCTGTGCGATCTGCTCGTGATCGTCCATCACCGCGGTCACCTCATCCGAGCGGCGCAGGCTGAGCACGCACAGACGGTCGACCTCGCGCTTGCACCGCTCGACGGTTTCGAATGCCAGGGGAAGGCCCGCAAGCTCGCAGATCAGCTTGTGAAAATGGTAGTCGAGCGCGTGGAACTCTTCCGGCGGCCCCGACCCGACGACGGCGCGTTGCCGCGCGAGGTTGTCCTCGAGCACGGCTGCGCGGGTGTCATCCCAGACCGTGCAGGCATGGCTCACGACTTCAAGTTCGACGGCGAGGCGGACGAAACGGGCGTTGTCGATCTGCGGCATCGAAAAGCCGCGCACCTCGGTCGCGCGTTGCGGCCGAATCAGCAGGAGGCCGAGGTTGCCAAGCCGATTGAAGGCATCACGGACCGGCTGACGCGAGACACCCATACGCTGCGCCACCTCGGCCTCGGACATCTTGGTCCCGGGCAAGAGTTTCAGGCTGGCGATCTCGTCATGCAGCATCTTGAAGACGGCATCGGTGGTTGTCCGCGGGGCCACGGCATCATCCGGTGTGTGCATCGTGTTCCTCCCTGTCCGGGCAGCCATGTCAGTCCGTCGGGGCCTGTAACGGGTTGCCTTGGTCGTGTCACTGATGCAGGCCGGACGGATACGGTGGCCGATGGTGGCACCGGAAGGTCAGATAGACAAGTTGGAGCAAGCGGCTGTCACACGGGCGAATGCGAGGTTCGGCGTCCTGACTACCTGCGCCAGCCGAGGGGGGAGGGGCTGCAGGCGCCAGTCAGCCCTGCATGATGTCGGGTTTTTCGTCGAGGTGCACGCCGGTCTGCCGGTAGTGGCTCAGCAAACGCTGAACCGCCAGATCGCTGTCGCGTGCCAGCGCTGCTTCGAGGATGTCGCGGTGTTCGCCAAGGATGTCCCTCTCGACGTGGCCACGCGACCGCCCGGCAAGGTTGCGGTAACGGACATTGAGGTCATAAAGCTGGCTGGCATAACGCAGCAAGAGCGGTGATCCGCATCGGGCAAGCAAAGCGAGGTGGAAGTTCTTGTGCGCCTTCTCATAGGCTTCGGTGTCGATGCCGATATGAAGGGTCATGTCGTGGAAGGTTTGTCGAACTTCCTGTTCCCAACCCTCGTCCGCCGCAGCCAGCGAGTCGCGCAGGCCCATCTCTTCCAGCGTGCACCGCAGCATGAGGATTTCGTCGAAATTGGCCTGACTGACCGGCGCGGCGCGAAATCCTCGCTGATCGAGACGCTCCACCAGCTGATCCGATACCAGCAGCGTCAATGCTTCGCGTATCGGCGAAGCGCCGGTACGGAGGTGGTGGCTGAGACGGACAATCTTCAATTTTTCGCCCGGCGCGAGCTCGCCGCTGATAATCATCTTCCGGATCGCATCATAGGCCAACTGGGTCGCCGAAACGGTCGACGGGCGTGATGTGGTATCAGGAACAGACAGGTTCATGATCAAATCCTATCCGCTAAGACGGAATTGGCAAAGCGTCTTGCTCACACAAGGTGAGCGATTGTTGCCGAGCCTCCCGGAGGGCCACGGCGTGGCCGAAGCATCATTCGGGCGGATCATCGACCCGTTCAAGGATCAGACTGCGGATGTCGGTCCGCGGGAAATGCCTGGGCAGGTGATCAAGGCGCGCACCGGGCGCGGCTTCTGACAGTATCTGGCTGGTCCAGCCGAGAGGATCGGTGGCGGCGATGACCAGCCGTCCGGAAGCCCTGAGCAAGGGTGGCAAAGCCGACAAGAAACGCTCCGCTTTGGTGCGATCGCCGCAGCGGGTGCAGTCCGTGACCTGCCAGAACAGCGGTCCGTGGCAGTCATAGATCAGGTCATAGCCACCGGTCAGCGCAGCCAGCCCCGCCGCAAGGTCGCCGATCACCTGATGGTCGATGAAGGGCAGGGGGCCGGACGACCCGGGCAGAGGCCAGCGATAGGGGTCGATAGGGGTGAGCGACAGCGTCTCGATCCGGGCTCCGGGCAGCCGGTGACGCATCTGCGCGGCGGCGTGACCGGCACCGGGGCCAAGTTCCAGCAGTCGTGGCGCGGGATGTTGGGCAAGCGCCGACAGGGTTTCGCGGACACAGGGATGCAGCGGGCGGCTGTTGCAGGGGCGCTCGGCCATCTCGCCACCCGGGCCGAGGTGCGAAAAATGGTCGGGCGGCGGCGTGCCGTTGCCGACCAGAGAGATCAGCCCGCGCGGGAGGACAGGGCGCGTTGGTGAGTGTCCGGAATGGTCAGCCGATGCGTTTGGCATCGGCATCCGGATCCTGACTTTTCCACCACGAGTCGAAGTCGGACACCATTTCCTCGGTCCAGCGCGGTTCGCCGATCGGCATCCGGCCGCTCTTGACCGTGTCGTAGATTTGCGCCGCGTAGTGAAGCACGCTCTTTTCGTCGTGCAGGTCGAGGATCTGCGGCCAGCTCGACGAGACCTGTTTCATGTGGTCCACGTCCATTTCGGTGAAATATCCCTTGATGGTATCCCAGGTTACAGGCATGTCATCCTCCGTTGATTGATTGGTTGTTTCAGGCATTGGGCAGGCGGACCATCTGGCTTTCGCCGGTCTTGCCATCCACCGACAGGCGGCAGATGTAGATGCCGCCGCCAAGCCGCTCACCGTCTTCGTTGCGACCGTCCCAGGCGACGGTGTGACGCCCCTTCTTGCGGGCTTCGCCATCGACGAGCGTGCGGACATGGAAGGCGAAGTGGTTCCAGATCCCGAGGAAGACGCTGTCCGCATCCGCGTCGAGAACATAGCTGATCTCGACTGAGCCGCGGCTGTCATAGGGGACATGTGCCATGGCGAAGCCCGGAGGAGCGGGTGCGGCGCGGCGGGCCGCGGCGATCTTTTTCATCGGTTCCATGTGAGCCTTGGGTCCGCCCTTGTAGACGGTGTGGCCACTGCAAAAGCCCAGGGTTGCTGGGTTGCCGATCAGACGGTAGCGGTTGACCCGAATGCGCGGGTCTGAGTCCGGCTGCGCAGGGTCGTTATTCTGCGCTGTCCATGAGGCGCTGCCGTCCTCGGTCATTGAATTGAACAGCCCTTCGAAAGCATTGCCCCAGCCGCCGACCCAGCCCTGTTCGGGTGTCAGGAAACCGATACCTTCAAGGTCAAGGTTGATCTGCTGGCCGGCGCTGTCGTTCACCGGCTTTCGCGTCCAGCTTTCGCCGCCGTCGGTGGTCACGAGGATGGCTGCCGCGGTGAAATTTTCGAGGCTGACAAAGCCGTGCCGGTCGTCGAGCCACTGGATTTTCCAGCCCCATTCGCCGCAGTCGTAGCCTTTGGTGCCCGCGGCCTTGTCGACCCAGGTCTGGCCGCCGTCTGTCGTCTTGAGCACCACCGGTTTCAACTGTGCGTACTGCGGGTTGGTCTCGTAGCCCTTTTTAGTTTTCGGGCAGTTCGGGTCGATCTTGCCGCCGACGATCCAACCGGTCTGTTCATCGTGAAAGAAGACGTCAATCAGGTTGTCGGCGTGCTTTGACAGGTCCACGAAGGTCCAGGACTTGCCGCCATCAACCGTCTTGACGAGGCCGGGGCCCGGCAGGCTGGGATTGTTGGTGCCGGCGCCATAGACCACGTCTTCGCTGACGGCAAACATGCCGCAGATGCCGGCGGGCGACTCCTCGGGCATGTTGTCCATCGCGGTCCAGGTCTTGCCGCCGTCCTCGGTCTTGTGCAGCAGGATTTTCAGGAAGTCTTTCTGGGAATTGAAAGTGGTGACCGCGCCAATCCAACCTGTCTTGGGGTTCGGCCAGCCCATGCAGCGCAGGTAGGGAAACCCGGGGGTGCCGGGATCGATGAAGGCGCGCTTGTGCCATGTCTCGCCGCCGTCGGTCGTCTCGGCCACGTCGCCGGTCGAATTCACCAGCCAGCCATGATTAGCGTCAAAGAACCAGATGTCGTCGGTGCGCGATGTGGCCACCGGCGCATCGCCCGCGACGGCCCAGGTCCAGTCTGTGATCTTGCTCATCTGCCTGTCTCCCGCTCAGTTGCCGGTGCTCTGGCTGAAGAAGCCGTTCACCATGATGTGGCTGAGATTCATGTTCTTGGGCGGCAGGGTCACATTGCCCGCGGTCTTGCCGAAGGTGGTGTGGCAGGTGAAACAGTTGACCCCTTGGAACTGCTGATCGAAGGTCTCCATGGTCGCGTTGGCGAGGCTGGTCGATCCGAACAGCGGCGCGACGCTGCTATTGGGCTTCAGGTTGTTGGCCTGACCCCAAACACCGCCGACCAGCATGTAGTGCTGCCAGACGGAGCCGGACACCACGCCGCCCTGCACCGAGGCATTGAGGCTTTTGATGTCTTCGATATTGTCAGTAGAGCCGCCGCCGTAGGCAAAGGCGCGGAACACGTCGACCGTGGGTGACAGAAGCTGCGTTTCCGCGTCGACCAGTTTGAGGTCGGTGGCGTTGTTCTGGTTGCTGTCCTTGGCTGCGGTGCCCGCGTGATAGAAGGTGAAGTCCTCGTTGCTAACCGGGTCGGCCGAGCTTTGCGACATGCCTGCGGGCAGGTCGGGAGCATTGCCGATGTGTTCGAAGGTGGCCCAAATGAATTCCGGGTGGCCCTCGACAACACCCACGACGTGCACACCGGTCAGGGCGACCTCGACCTTGTCGGTCTTGCCGGGATCGACGACCACGGTGCCGTTGTCGTCCTTCAACAGGAAGATTTCTGCCGGGGTGGTGTAGAAGGTCGAGGTGTCATCGCCATCCTCGACGATCTTCCAGGAATACTTGAACTCCATTGCGCCGACCGGGAAATTCGTGTCGTCGGGGGCGGCGGCATAGACGTCGGGTTTGTAGAACTTGTTGTCGCGGACGAATTCGAAGAACGCCGGATCGACGTTCTGCGAATAATAAAGCGCGCGCCCGGATGTCTTGTCCGGCCCATGAACCAGTGCCCCGCGAGATCCGGCTTGAAAGATACTGTCCAGTCCTTCCATCTCGAATGACTTGTTGACGCGGACGGTCAGGGACAGCACCTTTTCCTGCGGCAGCGCGGCAAACCGCATCGGCGCGCTGTCGTCGGCGAAAAGCTCGGCAATGGTGGCGAAGGTTTCGAACCGCAGCCTGTCGCCGCTGGCGGCCGGCTGGGTCATCCACAAGAAGGTGTTCCACGCCCAGACATGAAAAGCGCAATTGGTCGTCGGTTGCGTGGTGTTGTCAGGTGCCGGCACATCAACATGCGTGGTCCAGCCACTGGGCGCTTCGCAACCCTGCGAGGTGGCCGGCGTGGCCAGCGCAAGCGCTGCGGCAGCGGTGGTGAGTCCGGCGAAAAGGGGGGTCTTCATGGCAGTACATCCGATCTGAATGATTTTTGGGACAGAATGGAAAACGCGGAAGAACAACCTGCCCGCGAAGAATCAATGTGCATGCAGCCTATCATATTATCCGCAAAAGTTGCATGAGGTCTTGCTTGGAGGTGTGCGGCGCGTCACACAATTAACCGGGCGGGTCATCGAACGAACCGAATGGCAGGCCAGACTGGGGGCGCAGGTAAGTCATAAATCGTTGAAATTGTGATGATCCTGATAGTCGCGTGGCGGTATCGACAAAGATCGCCCGCACGGCAGGCCATCAAGCCCGGACAACCCAACACACGCTGAGGCTGTTGCGCGCTTAGGTCCGAGTGGGAAGTGTGGTATGATCAACTGCCGGATTGCACCGGCAGAACGGATTGAAACCAACACGTTTTGAAGGAGTATTCACATGGCAGAAGAGGCACTTGGGCGGCGCTGCGCCACGCATGAGATTTCGAGCGCGGATTTGTCCCGCATGGTCGATCTGGAAGAGACCTTCCGCTCCAACAGCCGGATCACCGAAAGCACGATGAAGGTCACGATTCCGGTGCGGTTTATCCACGTGGTGAACGGCGACGAGGGCGTTATCACTGCGCAGCAGCGCGCGGATCAGATACAGGTGATGAACGAATGCTTCGAACCGACCGGGGTGTCCTTTTCCTATGACGAGGACGAGGTGACCGAGGTGGACAATCCGCAGTTCTTCGCCATGGGCCACGGCTCTGCCGCTGAGCGCCAATGCAAGGAAATGCACCAGTCGATTGCGCCGGAGAAGGGGCTGAACTTCTATACCGCGCGGCCGGCCGGCGGCATCCTGGGCTGGGCGACTTTCCCGCATGACATGAACGGTGACCCCAAGATGGACGGTGTCGTGATGCTGGACGGCACGCTGCCGGGCGGCAGCGCGGCGAACTATAATTTGGGCAAGACCGGGGTCCACGAGGTGGGCCATTGGCTTGGGCTCTACCACACTTTTCAGGGCGGTTGTTTCCCTCCGGGCGACCATGTCCCGGACACGCCGGCGCACGCCGGACCGGTCTTCGGCAAGCCGGACGAGGCGGGCCAGCCCTACAACCTCTGTCCGAACGAGCCGTCGTCGGCGCGCTGCCCGGTCAACAATTACATGGGGTATTGCGATGACGAGTGGATGACCGAATTCACCGATGGCCAGACCGAACGGGTCTGGGCGCAGATCGGCATGTTCCGGTCGGGGCTGCTGGCAGCCGGGGCGGAGCCCGAGGTGGAATCGGCATTGGCCGGACCGGTGGTCTGGTAGGCGGTGGCCATGGGTCTTTTCTGCCTGCTGCTGGGTGCAGGATTCCTGTCGCACGACGACTACAGCCTCAACCCCGAAGCAGTGGCCGCCGCCGGGGCGGGTTATGCCGTGCGGCGCGAAGCCGGTGCCAATGCGCTGACGATTCGCGCATCTGAGGGGTTTGCCGAGCAACTGGACCGGATCGCGCAGCGTGCGGGAGGCGAGGCCGGGATCATTGCGCCGCCGCCATGCCCGCCCGAGGCCGACAGGGTGATGGTGATCGACGCCGAGGCGGCCGAAGTGCCGCCCGGCGCGGTGCTTTACCCGCCCCGTATCCTTGATACCGGCGCTGGCATCGGACCCGAGCTTCTGCGCGCGTTGCGCGAACAGACCGGCCAGCCCGAGCCGCGCCCGCTGCCACCGTGGCAGCAGCAGGTCAGGGTGCTGCGGGCAACAGGAGACGTGGCGGAAGCCGACCTTTTCGACACCGTGTTCCGCGATCCCTGGGCCAGTTGGGTCCGGACAGAGGGTGCGGTCTATGTCGTGACGGTGGCACCCGAGCCGCCGATCGAGGCCGAGGTTCTGGCCGAGGGGGCCGAGCTGGGCCGGCTTCGCTTCATTGCCGATCCGCCGTCCGGTGCCCGCACCTTGGCGACCGGCCTCGCGATCTGCCCCCGGGATTGCGAAGATGGCGATGCATGGAGTGCGCTGCGCTTTGGAC
>NZ_JBXEQG010000010.1:0-117933 GCF_056858395.1 Litorisediminivivens sp. KMU-197
CGGTTGGATCAGCTCGGCCTCGACATAATCGTTGAGCCAGCCGTAGAACAGCTGCACCACGTCGGGGCCCTCACCCGCCGGAATCGCGGCAGCGACCTTGGTGC
Source organism: Litorisediminivivens sp. KMU-197 (assembly GCF_056858395.1). NCBI lineage: Bacteria > Pseudomonadati > Pseudomonadota > Alphaproteobacteria > Rhodobacterales > Paracoccaceae > Litorisediminivivens > Litorisediminivivens sp. KMU-197. Next base: position 105 of record NZ_JBXEQG010000010.1, read on the forward strand.
GGTAATCGGCGTAGGGGAAATGGGTCATCTTGACCGTGATATCCGGGTTCGCCTCCTCGAAACTCTCGATCAGCTGCTCCATCGCCGTCACGCGCGCGTCGAAGAAATACTGCCAATATTCGATTTCGACGGCATTCGCCACGGAACCCGCAAGTGCTGCGACGCTGGTGGCCGATGCCAGTGCAACGGCCCTCAATCCTTTGAAATTCATGGTTTTCCTCCCCGGTTGTGTCGTCGGCCGCTTATGTCGAGCCGTTTCATGACTGCGATTAACTCAACTGTATTGAGCTTATAAGTCAAGTGTTGTAACCCGAAAGCATGAATTCCACGTCCGACATTGCCATCGGTGCGAACGCGCTTCGGTCGCGCAGCCACAACCGGCAGGTGGTGCTCGGCAGTATTCGGGCGGCGGGCAAGAGCGGCCGCGCCGAGATCGCCCGCGCCTCGGGCTTGTCGATCCAGGCAGTGTCGAACATCATCGCCGAGCTGCTGGACGAGGGGCTGATCGTGGAGCGGGGCCGGCGGGCATCCGGGCGAGGGCAGCCGCCGGTGCTCTATGCGCTGAATGCGTCGGGCGGCTTCGCGCTCGGGGTCGAGATCCGTCCGGACGCCGTCTTTGCCGCCGTGCTGGACCTTTGCGGCGCCACGATCGCCGCTGAACGCGCCCTCCTGCCAGCCACCGACCGAGCGTCGATCACCTGCGCCGTGACCAGCCTCTGCGACCGGGTGCTGGCGGAGGCGGGGACGCCCAGAGACCGCGTGCTGGGTGCCGGGGTGGTGATGCCCGGGCCCTTCGGCAGCACCGGCATCAGCGGCAGCGGCTCGGAATTGCTGACATGGGACGACATCGCGCCCGAGGACTGGTTCTCGCAGGCGCTCGGCCTGCCGGTGGTCGTAGAGAACGACGCCAACGCCGCGGCGATGCGCGAACGGATTGCGGGGGTCGCGCAGGGGCTCGACACCTTTGCGTTTCTCTACTTCGGCTCCGGGCTGGGGCTTGGATCGGTACACAAGGGCCGGCTTGTCGTCGGCGCCTTCGGCAACGCGGGCGAGATCGGGCACATTCCGGTGCCAGCGCAGGGTGGAACGGCACCGCTTGAGAGCATGGTCAGCCGGCTGTCGGTCCGGCGCGCGATGCAGGCGGCCGGGGTCAGTGTAACAACCGGCACGGATCTCGCCGAGCTGCATGCGCAGCGCCACCCGGCGCTGCTGGCCTGGCTCGATGCCGCGATCGAGCCGCTGTCGGCGGCGGTGACCATCGTCGAGAACCTCTGCGATCCGCAGTGCGTGATCCTCGGCGGGGCGATGCCCGATCCGATCCTCGATCACCTTCTGGCCTCGGTGCGCCTGTCCGACCGGTCCGTGGCCCGGCGCGACGATCGAAGCCACCCGCGGCTGCTGCGCGGTGCCTCGGGCCGGATGACGGCGACGCTGGGCGCGGCGGCATTGGTGCTGAACAAGGCCTTCACCCCCCAGATCGCGGCCAAGATATAGGATTTGCCATGTCCACACCCGAACAGGCCCGCATCGACCTAGACCGTGCCCGCCCGCGGCTGATGGAACTGTGGTGGGCGCTTCGTCCGCTAACCTCGGTCCTCCGCTTCATGCAATCGGGCGCGCATCCAGACGACGAGAAGTCCGACATGCTCGCGGCGCTTGCCTTCCGCGACGGGGTGAACCTGTCCTATGCCTGCTCGACCCGGGGCGAGGGCGGGCAGAACGACATCGGCACCGAGGCCGGCGCGGACCTTGGGGCGCTGCGCACGCGCGAGATGGAGCGCGCCTGCGATATCCTCGGAATGCGGATGTACTGGCACTCGGAAAGCCCCGACGATCCAATCACCGACTTCGGGTTTTCCAAGAGCGGGGTAGAGACGCTGGGGCATTGGCGCCACGACCGCACCTTGGCCCGTTTCGTCGAGATCGTTCGGCGAGAGCGGCCGGACATCCTCTGCCCCACCTTCCTCGACGTGCCGGGCCAGCACGGCCATCACCGCGCCATGACGCAGGCCGCGCACGAGGTCATGGCGGCGGCGGCCGATCCCGGGTTTCCGTCGAACCTGCCGCCGTGGCAGATCGCCAAGCTCTACCTGCCGGCCACCTCCGGCGCGGGGCAAGCCTATGACGACGACGAGCCGCCGCCGCCCGCGACGCTGGTGATCGACGGCGCGGGGCGCGATCCGGTGAGCGGCTGGGCATGGGGCCGGATCGGCCAGCAGTCGCGCGCTTTTCACCGCACGCAGGGCATGGGGCGCTGGGTGGGGCTAGAGGCGTCGGACGACTGGCCCCTGCATCTGGCCGAGAGCCATGTGGAGGGTCCGGACACATCGCTGGCCTCCGGTCTGCCGGCCACGCTGCGCGATCTCGCCAAGGTGCCGGGCGCCGCACCGATCGCCGCCGACCTGAGCGCCGCGCAGGACTCCATCGAGCGGGCCATCGCGGGGTTCCTGGACGGGGATGCGGTGGCCCGGGCGGCACTGGAGGCCTTGAAGGCGATCCGCTCGGCCCGCGCGGCCTGCCCCGAGCCCGCTGGCGACGAAATCCTGCATCGGCTGGACGCCAAGGAGGTGCAGCTGGGCCATGTGATCCGCCACGCTCTCGGTGTCGAGGCGCGTTGCCGGCCCGGCGAGGTCTTCGTCGTGCCGGGGCAGAGCACATCGCTGACGGTCGAACTTGCGACGGGCGCGGCCGATGCCGTGGACGCGGCCTTCGATCTGCCGGCGGGCTGGCGTGTCGAAGACGGGTGCCTCACGATCGCCGCGGAGGCCAGTCCCGGCGATCCCTACCGGAGCTTCTACGACCCCGCCGCGCCGCAGGCGCCGGCCATGGTGCTGACGATCTCGGCGGGCGGCACGAAAGTGCAGGCCCGCGTGGCTTTCGAGACTGAGCCGGTGGTGGTGCCCGCGCGCACTGCCGCGCTGGTGCCGGAGGCAACGGTGCTCAACCTGTCCCGAAGCAGGCGCGCGGTGGAGTTTGCCGTGCGCGAGGTGCGGCCTGAGGGGGCGGAGGTGGACGTTGCAGTGCCGGTGGGCTGGCACATGTCGGCAGAGGATGGCACCGCCTCCATCGTGCTGCCCGAGACTGTCGAGGCAGGTCTTTATGAGCTGCCGGTGCGCGTGGACGGGCAAGACGCCTCTGCGCTGCGCCGCATTATGCACGACCATGTGGCGCCGACGGCGCGGGCGCGCCCGGCGGCACTGCGGCTGCGGGTGCTCGACGCTGCCGTGCCAGCGGTGCGGGTCGGCTATGTCGGGGCGGGCAATGACCGGGTGGATCACTGGCTTGCCGCGCTCGGCGCCGATGTGACCACCTTGCGTGACGAGGACCTCGGGAGTGAGGCGGCGTTGGCGGGGTTCGACGCCATCGTGATCGGTATCTTCGCCATGCGCTTCCGGCCCGGGCTGGCCGCGACCATGCCAGCGCTGCATCGTTGGACCGAGGCCGGCGGCACGCTGGTCACGCTCTATCATCGGCCTTGGGACAACTGGGACCCAGACAGCATCCCGCCCCGGAGGCTGGAGATCGGCCAGCCCTCGCTGCGCTGGCGGGTCACCGATCAGACGGCCGAAGTGCGCCAGATCGCCGAGCATCCTGTCCTGCAGGGGCCCAACCGGATCGGCCCCGAGGACTGGCAGGGCTGGGTCAAGGAACGCGGGCTCTACTTCGCGAAAAGCTGGGACGACGCCTATCTGCCGCTGCTCGAGATGTCGGACCCCGGCGAAGACCCGCATCGCGGCGCGCTGTTGGTGGCCGATGTGGGCGCAGGGCGGCATGTCCACACCTCGCTGATCCTGCACCACCAGATGGAGAACCTCGTGCCCGGGGCCTTTCGCCTGATGGCCAACCTTATCGCGCGAAGATGAGCGCGGCCCCCGCGGCCGACAACCTGCGTGGCGGGGTGTGGCTGCTGGCAGACCTGTCGCTGAACATCTGGGCGCTGTCGATCGTCAAATGGCTGGGGGCGGGCTATCCGGCGACGCAGATCGTCTTCTTGCGCGCGCTGGTGGGCCTCGTGGTGATCCTGCCCTTCGTCTGGCGCGGGCGGGCCGCGTTCCGGCATTTGCGCGACCTCAGGCTGCATGCCCTTCGCGTAGGTTTCGCCGTCACGGCGCTCACCGCCAGTTTCTTTGCCCTGCCCAGGGTGCCGCTGGCGACCTTCACCGCAGTGGGCTTCACCCGGCCGCTGATCACCATGGTCCTGGCCGCGCTGTTCCTGCGCGAGGTAATCGGGCCGCGACGCTGGGCCGCCGCCGGGGTCGCCTTCATCGGCATCCTGATCGCGGTCAACCCGCGCGAGGTCTCGGGGGGCTGGGGCCTTGCGGCAATGGCGGTAGTCGTGCTGTCGAGCTCGGGCGCGGTGATCGCGACGCGCCGCCTGCGTGCGGCGCCTGTCGTGGTGATGATGGTGTTCTACACCCTCGGGCTGATGCTATGCACGCTGCCTTTCGTCGCGCTGAACTGGGTGCCGATCCAGCCCGGCCACCTGGTGCCGTTGCTCCTTATCGGGTGTTTCGCACAGACCGCGCAGCTGTGTTTCCTGAAAGCGCATTTTCATGGTGACGCCGGGTTCCTTGCGGTGCTGAGCTACTTGAGCCTTGTGCTCTCGGTCGGCGTCGGAGTGGCTGTCTTCGCTGAGCGTCCGGAGCCGGGCTTCTACCTCGGGGCGGCGCTCGTGGTAAGCGCGGCACTCTGGGTGACGCGGCGGACACGGGAGGCCGGATCGCAGAGCTAGGGGAGCCTTCGCAACTGAGAACATCTGTTCGGATGATGCGCGATTTTGCTTGCGCGCGCGCCGGGGATTCGGCAAGGTTTCATTATGCGAACAAAAGTACGGAAAAGGTGAGCGCGAGGCGTGGCACGGTTGGGCCTGATCATTAACCCCGTTGCGGGGCTGGGCGGGGCGATGGCGCGCAAGGGCAGCGACGAGCCCGACATCGCCGCGCGCGCCGCCGCCGAGGGCCGCGTTCCACAGGCGCCCCTGCGCGCGGCGCGGGCGCTCGCGGCATTTCGACAGGAATGCGGGGCCGAGGTGCTTGCCGGACCGGTGGTGCCTGCTGCCGGCACCGTGTGGCATGTTGGGCCCGACGACCTGCACGGAACAGCCGAGGACACCATGGCCTGCACGCGCGCGATGCAGGGCGAGGTCGACCTGATCCTCTTTGCCGGCGGCGACGGCACCGCCCGCGATATCTGCGTCGCCAACGAGGGTGGCATCCCGATCCTTGGCATTCCGTCGGGCGTGAAGATGCATTCGGGCGTCTTTGCCCGCAGCCCTGAGCGGGCGGGGCGGATGGCCGCCGCCTTCCTCGCGGATCCGCAGAGGCGCACCGAGATGGTCGAGATCCTCGATCTGGACGAAGCGGCGCGGCGCGCCGGCCGGCTCTCGGCGCGGCTTTTCACCGTGGCGCGGACGCCGCAGGACCGGCAGGGCGCGCGGCAGAACCCGAAGGCTGGCAGCACCGATACGGTGGGCGAAATGGACGCGGCGCTCGCCGCCTATTTGCGCGGCATGGCAGGCAACACGCTTTACGTGCTGGGGCCGGGGGCGACGATGAAGGCGCTGAAGGACCGGCTGGGCGGCGGCACGCTGCTGGGCGTCGATCTGGCCGAGGGCGGGCGCATCACCGGCACCGATCTGGACGAGCGCACGCTGCTGGCGCGGGTTGCGGGGCGCAAGGTGCGGATCGTGCTGACGGTGGTCGGCGGGCAGGGCTTCGTGCTGGGCCGCGGCAACCAGCAAATCTCGCCCGCGGTGCTGCAGGCGGCCGGAATGCCGCCGATCGACGTGATCTGCGACGCGGCCAAACTTGCGGAACTCACACCACAGGAGTTGACGATCGACACGGGCGATCCGGCGCTGGACGGCCGGCTTGCGGGCTATTGGCCGGTGATCACCGGGCCGGGCCGCAAGCAGGTGATGCGCGTGGTCGCCTGAACACAATATGAGGAGAGGGACATGAAAGCACATCCATGGATGGCGAGTTCCGGCGGGACGGCCAAGCAGGAGATGCTGGCGGCGCTGGAGGTGAACTCGGTCGAGGCGCTGTTCGCGCAGATCCCCGAGGATCACCGGATGGAGCGGCCGCTTGACCTGCCGCCGCAACTGACATCGGAAGTTGCGCTGTCGCGGCATCTGGACGATCTGATGGCGGCGAACACGGTGTTCCCGGCCGGGTCCTGTTTTCGCGGCGCGGGGGCGTGGCCGCATTATGTGCCGGCCATCTGTGACGAGGTCGTGGGACGCTATGAATGGCAGACCTCGGTGTTCGGTTCGCCGACGTCGGACCACGGGCGCAACCAGGCCTGGTTCGAGTTCACCAGCCAGATCGGCGCGCTGGTGGAAATGGATTTCGTAGGGCTGCCGGTCTATTCCTGGGGCTGCGCGGTGGGGCACGCGGTGCGCATGGCGGCGCGGATGACCGGACGCCGCCGCGTGGTGGTGCCCGAGGTCATGGACCCCGAGCGCCGGATGGTGCTGGAGACCTATTGCGAACCTACCGAGATGGCGCGGCATATCGAGATCGTGCCGGTGAAGGTCGCAGCCGACGGCTGCATCGATCGCGCCGATCTGCGTGAGAAGATCGAGGGCGCGGGTGCGCTCTATGTCGAGACGCCGGGCTATCTGGGCGTTATCGACGGCGATCCCGGGGAGCTTTGTGCCATCGCCCGCGAGGCCGGAGCGGAGGCCATCGTAGGCGTAGATCCGCTGTCGCTGGGCCTACTCGAAGCGCCGGGCGCCTATGGCGCGACCATCGCCGTGGGGCCGACGCAACCGCTGGGCGTGCACATGTACGCCGGCGGCGGTGTCGGAGGGTTCATCGCGAGCCCCGACGACGAGTGCTATGCGCGGGAATACAACACGCTCAACATCTCGATCTCCGAGACGCGGGAGAAGGACGAACACGGCTTCGGGCTGACGTTGTTTCACCAGTCGTCTTACGGGATGCGCGACGAGGGCAAGGACTGGACCGGCAATTCCGTCTACCTGTGGTCGCTTGCCAACGCGGCTTACATGGCGGCGATGGGGCCCGAGGGCTTTGCCGAGATCGGGCGGCTGATCATGGCCCGCGCCGGGGCGGCGGCCAAGGCGCTGGATGCGTTGGACGGCGCGTCAGTGGACCTCACGCGCCCGGTGTTCAAGGAATTCGTCGTGCAACTCGACAAGCCGGTGGCGGAGGTCAACGCGTCCTTGCGCGCGGCGGGCATCCTCGGCGGCAAGGACCTGACCGGCGAGCCGGGGATCGACGGCAATGCGATGCTGGTCTGCGTGACCGAAGTGCATACCGAGGATGACATCGACCGGCTGGTCGCGGCAATGAAGGAGGCGCTGGCATGACCGCTCCGATCAAGGACTACCTGAAACGCTCCACAGGCTTCCACGCGGCTCGATGGGCGGAACCCGTGGTGATGGAGATGACCGGCAGCGGACGCCGTGGCGTGGTCTTCGACGACGCCCCGGCGCCCGACCTGCCGGGCAAGGCCGCGCGCAAGACCGCGCCTGCGCTGCCCGAGATCACCGAGCATGACGCGCTGCGCCATTACCTGCATCTCAGCCAGATGACGATGGGCATGATGGGGGTGTCGCTGTTTGGCACCTGCACCATGAAATACAACCCGCGCATCGGCGAACGCGCGACGCTGGAGCACCTCAAGGGCCTGCATCCGTTGCAGGAGGCCGAGACATTGCAGGGCGTGCTGGCGCTTTACGACAACTTCAGCGATTTCCTGTGTGAAGTTAGCGGCATGGACCAGTTCGTGTTTCAGGCGGGCGGCGGCGCGGATGCGGCCTATACCCATGCCTGCGTGACCCGGGCCTATCACGCCTCGCGCGGCGAGTTGCAGCAGCGCGACCAGATCATCACCACGATCCAGACCCACCCCTGTTCGCCCGCGACGGCCAACACGGCGGGTTTCGAGGTGATCACGCTGTCGCTGGAAGAGAACGGCTATCCCTCGCTGGAGCAGCTGAAATCGGTGGTCGGACCGCGCACGGCGGCGCTGATGGTGAACAACCCTGACGACATGGGCATCTACAACCCCGAGATAACGGAATGGGTGAAGATCGTGCACGAGGCCGGTGGCCTGTGCTTCTACGACCATGCCAACTTCAACGGGGTGATGACGCGGCTGCGGGCGCGGGAACTGGGCTTCGACGCTTGCATGTACATGCTGCACAAGACCTTCGGCGCGCCCAAGGGCGGCGGCGGGCCTGCCGTGGGTGCCTATGGCTGTGCCGAACACCTTGTACCGTTCCTGCCCGGCCCGGTGGTGGTCAAGGACGGTGACCGCTACAAGCTGGACGACGACCGACCCGAAAGCATCGGCCGGGTGCGTGAATTCTGGGGCAACGCGCCGCAGGTGATGAAGGCCTATGCCTGGGCGCGGGCGATGGGGGCCGAGGGGCTGCGCGAGGCCGCCGATATCTCGGTCCTGTCGAACAACTACATGGACTGGCGTCTGGGGCAGGTGAAGGGCGTGACCCGGTCGAACGCAGGCATCGACGCGCCGCGCATGGAGATGACGCGCCATTCGGTGGAGCAGGTGACGCAGGACACCGGCTGTACGATCTTCGAGATTTCCAACCGGATGACCGATTTCGGCATCGATGCGCTGTGGCTGAGCCACGAGCCCTGGGTGGTGCCCGAGCCGTTCACGCCGGAGGCGGGAGAACTCTGGTCGAAGGAGGACCTCGACTACTGGATCGACGTGCTGGAGCATGTGATCGGCGAGGCCTACGAGGACGCCGAAATCGTCAAGACCGCGCCGCACAACGGGCCGATCCACGCGCTGACCTCGGCGCTGGACGAGCCGGGGGTCTGGGCGACGACGTGGCGGGCCTATCAGCGCAAACATTTGAAGACGCTGGCGGCGGAGTAGGGCACTGCGCTCTTGATAAACCGCATGGCGCGGACTAACTTGGTCCAATACCTGGACCAACCGGGTTCCGGGCCGGGAGGTGCGCCATGCAGATGAACATCGCGGAAGCCAAGGCAAAGCTGTCCGAGCTGATCGCGGCCGCCGAACGCGGCGAGGACGTGGTGATCGCGCGCGGTGGCAAGCCGATCGTGCGGTTGGTGTCGGCCAAGGCGCGACCGGCGTTCCGCATCGGCATCGCCGAGGGCACGGTGAGCGGGGTTCCCGATTTCCTTGAACCGATGCCGGACGACGAGACCGCCTTGTGGAACTGAGCACGATCCTGCTCGACACCCACACCTGGGTCTGGAGCCTGTTCAAGCCCGCCGAGTTGTCCGACGTGGCGCGCGACGTGATCGGGCGAGCGAAGACCGTCTATGTCCCGCCCAGCACCTTCCACGAGATCACGGCCAAGCACCGGTCAGGGAAGTGGCCCGAGGTGGGCGAGATTGTCACGCGCCTGCCGCATCTGCTGCGGGCGCAGGGAGGCCTCGTCGCGCCCTATACCGCCGAGATGGCGGTGCTTTCGGGCGGTATGGACTGGGCGCACAAGGACCCCTTCGACCGGATGATCGCGGCCACGGCCATCGAACTTGCCTGTCCGCTGGTATCAAAGGACACGGCGTTTGACGGCTTGCAGGAGTTCCCGGGCTGGGTGGGGCGCGTCTGGAGCGAGGCGCCCGACACAAGCGAGCCATAGAGGTTCGCTCGTATCGGGCCGCGCTCAGATCGTGCTTTCCAGCCGGGTGTTGGCGACGATTTCCGGGATACTGGCCTGGTTGGGCAGGCTCAGCACCAGCGACACGATCGCGGCGACGTCGTCGGGTTGCAGGCGCTCGGCCTTGGGCGTGACGCCTGGAATGCCGTCGATCATCTCGGTGTCGATGGCGCCGGGGCAGATGGCGGTGCCGCGCAGGCCCTCGTCCCAACCGGCAAAACGCACCGCATGGGTCATGGCCAAGAGCGCCTGCTTGGTCATCACGTAGCCCAGCGAGGTGGTGGCATCGCGGTAGCGCTTGGCGTCGGTCGAAGCGATGTTCACCACGCGACCGTTGCCAGCGGCCTTGAGGTGGGGCAGGGCGGCGCGGATCAGGCGGAACGGGCCCTTGACGTTGACCTGCCAGAGTTGGTCGAGGTCGGCCTCGTCGCCACGGGTGAAATCGACCATCTTGAGGATGCCGGCGTTGTTGATCAGCGCGTCGGGCGGACCCATCTGCGCCACCGTGGCATCGACCCAGGCCTGCGCGGTCTCAGGGTCCTCGGCATCGAAACGATGCGCGGTCAGCCGGTCCGGGGAGGTCTCGGGGAAGGTATCCGCCACCATCTCGGGGCGGCGCACCCCGATGGAAACCCGGTGACCATCGGCAAGGCAACGCCGCGCGATGGCGGCGCCAAGGCCGCGCGCCGCGCCCGAGATCATCACGATGCGCGACATCAGAACAGACCCTGATAGACGCCGCCGTCGTTGATGATGTTCTGCCCGACGATGAAACCCGCCTGCTTTGAACAGAGGAAAGCGACAAGATCGCCGCATTCGCTGGGATCGGCAAAGCGTCCGGCGGGTACGCTTTGCAGGCGGTTCTCGACGATGGCCTCATAGGTGGTGTTGCCGCGCCGGGCGTGGTTGTGCAGGTTGGTGTGCAGCGCGTCGGTATCGAAGAAACCCGGGCAGACGGTGTTGATGGTTACGTTGTCGCGCACGGTTTCCTTGACCAGCGAAGCGATGGCCCCCGACAGCGCCAGACGCGCCGAATGGCTGTGTGCGAAATGCGGCTGCGGGAACTTGATGAAGCTGACCGAGATGTTGACGATGCGGCCGAACTTGCGTGCACGCATCCCGGGCAGGACGCCGGTGATCATTTCCAGCGAGGAAAAGAAATGCGCGTTGAACCATTCGTCCCAATCGGCGCGTGTCCAGTCTTCGTATTCGCCGGGGATCTGGCGCACGCCGGGGTTGGTGACGAGGATGTCGGTTTCGCCCGCCTTGGCGAGGATCTCGGCGCGGCCCTCGTCGGTGTTGAAATCGGCGGCGACGGTGGTGACGTGCACGCCATGTTTGGCGCGGATCTCGTCTGCCGTGGCGTCCAGCGCGTCGGCGCTGCGGGCATTCATCACCAAGTCAACGCCCTCGGCGGCCAGCGAAAAGGCGCAGGCGCGGCCGAGGCCTCTGCTGGCGGCGGAAACGATGGCGCGACGGCCTTTCAAACCCAAGTCCATGCGGGGTCCTTCCTTGGAATGTCTTGCGGTTGGCGCGTTACCGGCGCCGGCGTGGTGTCAGGCCGCGTTTTCGGCCTGTTTGAGGATGCGGTCCAGCCCCCTGTGCAACCCGGCCAGCGCCTCGCCGGTGAGCGGTTGCAGCGGCGCGCGCGGCAGACCGCCACCGGGCAGGCCGAGGTAGTCCATCGCAGCCTTGGTGGCAGGATAGAGCGTTCGTCCCTCGGTGACGAAAAGATCGGTCAACTGCTGGCCGCGGGTCTGCAGCGCCCAGGCGGCCTCGGATTCGCCGCGCTGGATCATCGGCCAGACGTCTAGCAACCCGGTCCAGACGTTGGGAAAACAATCGACCAGACCATCGCATTGCGCCAGCATTGCCGGCACGCCGATGGTCGAGGACGGGCCGCAGAACACGCGGATACGGTCCTGGGCGACGGCCAGCGTGCGGTGGAAGTTCAGCCAGTCGCCGGAGCTTTCCTTGATCGCCACCACTTTGTCGAGATCGGCCAATTCGTCCACGATCTCGGGTGTCAGCGCGTTTCCGGCATTGCCGGGGATGTTGTAAAGCATCACCGGCAGGGGTGCCGCGTCGCAGACCGTGCGGAAATGTGCGACGACCTCTTCCCGCGACAGATGCGCAAAAAAGGGAGGCATCACCAGCGCTGCGTCGGCGCCTTCGGCCGCGGCATCCTCCATCGCGGCGATGACGTCGCGCGGGGTAATCCCGGCGGCGCCGACGATGGCGGTGCCCTCCTTGCCCACGGATTTGCGGGCGGTGGCATAGATCTCGCGGCGTTCCTCGGGCGAAAGCGCCCAGAACTCGCCGGTGCAGCCCGCAGCGACGATGCCGGTGGCGCCGGCCTGCATCAGACGGCGGATATTGGCGGCCATCGCATCGTGATCGACCGCGTCGCCCTGGGTGAAGGGCGTGGTGATCGCAGGCATCGCGCCGGACCAGGTGATGGAATTTCTGTCCACTTTGGTATCCTTCGTCAATTACAGGGGCGCGAGCGCGTCTTCGGTGCGCAGCGCGTCGCAGACCGTCCCGGCGGCCTTGCGGACGGTCGAGACGGCGATGTCGATCTCTTCCGGGGTGACGGTGAAGGGCGGCGAGAAGCTGACCGCGTCGCCGTTGGGCAACGCGCGCGAAATGACGCCGTCCTGAAGTGCGGCGCGGATGATGCGAGGTCCGACCTGAAGCGCCGGGTCGAACCTTTGCCAGCCCTCGCGCGAGGGGCGGGCAAATTCGACGGCTGCCATCAGGCCCCTGCCGCGCACCTCGGCCACGATCGGCAGATCGTCGAAGGCCTTGGCCAGCGCGGCGTTGAGGTATTCGCCCATGCGGCCCGCGCGCTCGACCAGGTTCTCCTCTTCCACGATGTCGAGGTTGGCAAGCGCGGCGGCGGCCGTCACCGGGTGCGCGGTGTAGGTATAGCCGTGGCCGAATGCGCCGTACTTGGCCGCGCCTTCACCCGACACCACGTTCCAGACCTTTTCACCGACAAGAACACCCGACAGCGGCGCATAGCCCGAGGTGATGCCTTTGGCGACCGACATCAGGTCGGGCTGCATCGCCACGCTCTCCGCCCCGAACCATGTGCCCAGACGGCCAAAGCCCGAGATCACCTCGTCGGCGATCAGTAGAACATCATGGCGATCGAGCACCGCGCGGATGGCGGGGAAGTAGCCATCGGGCGGCACGATCACGCCGCCCGCGCCCATCACCGGCTCGGCGATGAAGGCGCCGACGGTCTCGGGGCCCTCGGCGAGGATCAGGTCCTCAAGCTCCTGCGCCATGCGGGCCGAAAAGGCGGCGTCGTCCTCGTCCGCCGTGCGGGTCCAGATATTGTGCGGCGCCGAGACGTGGCGGATCATCGGCAGAGGCAGATCGAACCCGGCGTGCAGGCCGGGCAGGCCGGTCAGACCGCCGGTCATCACCGTGACACCGTGATAGCCGCGGTCGCGCGCGATGATCTTCTTCTTGTCGGGCAGCCCGCGGGCGTTGTTGTAGAACCAGACCAACTTGGCCTGGGTGTCGTTGGCATCAGAGCCGGAGGCGCCGAAGAAGACCTTGGAAAAGCCTTGCGGAGCCTTCCCGATCACCCGTGCGGCAAGCACTGCCGCGGGCTCGGTCGCCATCGAGCTGAAGCCGTGGAAATAGGACAACTGTCGCGCCTGATCGGCCAGCGCATCGGCGATACGTTCGCGGCCATACCCCACGTTGACGCACCACAGCCCGGCCATGGCGTCGAGATAGCGCTTGCCGCTGTCGTCGGTGATCCAGCAGCCGTCAGCGCTTTGCGCCATCATCTGCGCGCCGCTCTGTTCGTGGGTCTGCGCCATGCTGAAGGGGTGAAAGACATAGCGCCTGTCCAGATCGCGGGGATCGCTCATGCCCGGCCTCCTTTCTGTTTTCGCTTTCATTTGGACCGCAGCGGGATCACCGAGGCGGGAGGTTCATCGAGATTGAGCCGCGCGCCGTTCTCGCTGGCCTCGAAAAGATGGATCGCGGCAGGATCAAAGCTCAGCGCGACCGGCTGCCCGACGTCGAGCCGCCGGGCGGCATCGACCCGCGCGGCGATGCGGCTGTGATCTGGCAGTTCCAGCGTCACGATGGTCTCGTGGCCGGTGTTCTCGGCCAGCCGCACGGTGGCGGGCAGGCCTTCGCCACTGCCGATGGTGACGGCCTCCGGGCGCACGCCCAGCACGGCGGGGCCATTGTCCAAGGCAGCGGAAAAGCTCGCGCGGTCGATCGGTATCCGGTGCCCGGCGATCAGGAAATCTTGCCCGTCCACCGTGCCGTCGATCTGGTTCATCGGTGGGGTGCCGATAAAGCCCGCGACAAAGCGGTTGGCGGGACGGTTGTAGATCGCGTCGGGCGTGTCAAACTGCTGGACGAGGCCGCCATGCATCACCGCGATGCGGCTGGCCATGGTCATGGCTTCCAGCTGGTCGTGGGTGACATAGACCATCGTCTTGCCCAGCCGGCGGTGCAGTTCGATCAGCTCGGCGCGCATGTAGCTGCGCAGCTTGGCATCAAGGTTCGACAGCGGCTCGTCCAGCAGGAAGACCCGCGGCTCGCGTACCAGCGCGCGGCCCAGCGCAACGCGCTGCTGCTGGCCGCCGGAAAGCTGTTTCGGCTTGCGGTCGAGCAGAGCCTCGAGTTGCAGAAGTTCGGCGGCCTTCTGCACCGCATCGGCGCGGGCCTTGCCCTTGATGCCGCGTTTCTTCAGCGGATAGCCGATGTTCTCGCCCACCGTCATGTGCGGATAGAGCGCGTAGGACTGGAACACCATGGCGATGTCGCGCTTGCCCGGCGCAAGATCGTTGACCACCCGGTCGCCGATCATGATCTCGCCGCTAGTCGGAAAATCCAGACCCGCCAACATCCTCAGCGTGGTGGACTTGCCGCAGCCCGAGGGCCCCAGCAGGGCGACGAATTCGCCGTCGCGGATATCGAGGTCCAGCTGTTCCAGCGCGACATAAGTGCCGAAGCGTTTGTGGACATTGCGGAAGGTTACATTGGCCAAAGGTTGGCTCCTTTTCGTCAGCCCTTGACGCCGCCGGCACCGAAGCCGCTGGTCAGGTAACTTTGCAGGAAGGCGAACACGACGATGAGCGGCAGGCTCATCATTACCGAGGCCGCCATGAGCAGGGACCATTCGATGTTGAACGCCGAGATGAGCATGGACATCACGCCGGTGGTCAGCGGGGCCACAGCCTCGGAATTCACCAGCACCAGCGCGTAGAGGTATTCGTTCCACGACAGGATGAAGGTGAACAGCGCGGTCGAGATGATGCCCGGCAGAAGCTGGGGCAAGATCACGTCGCGGAACGCGCCCAGCCGAGTGGCGCCGTCGACCAGCGCGGCATTTTCCAGATCCTCGGGGATGCCCTCCATGAAGCTGCGCAGCAGCCACAGCGCATAGGGCAGCGCAAAGGTGGTATGCGCAAGGATCAGCGAAAACAGCGTGTTCGACAACCCCAGCGACACCATCATCAGATAGAGCGGGATGATCAGCACCACCGAAGGCAAGAGGTAGGTGAAGAGCACCAGCATCGCCAGCGTTTCACGCCCACGGTACTTGAACCGCACCAGGCTATAGGCGCCCAGCGTGCCCAGCACCACGACGAACAGCGTCGTCGTTGTCGCCAGCACCACCGAATTGCGGAAATAGCGCAGAAAGGGCGTTTCGGTCAGCAGCCGCCAGTAGTGTTCAAACGTGACGTTTTCGGGGATCCATGTGGGCGGGATGCGGAACAGTTCGGTCTGCGGCTTGACCGAGGTGACGATCATCCAGACCAGCGGAAAGGCGATCAGCAGCACCAGCGACCAGGTGATGAGGTTCAGAAGGATGGGGCGCATCAGCTTCATGCCTGTTTCTCCCGGGTCTGGCGGATGTAGAGCACCATGAAGACCAGCATCACCAGCATCATGCCGACGGAATAGGCCGCGGCCTGGCCCATCCGGTTCAGCCCGAAGGCCTCTTGGTAGACCAGCAGAGACAGGGTCTGGGTCGAGGTCACCGGCCCGCCGCCAGTGAGCAGAAAGATCAGGTCGAATTCCTTGAAGTCCCAGATGGCGCGCAGAAGGATGATGACGGTCAGCACCGAGCGCAGCTGGGGCAGGGTGACGTCGAAGAAGCGGGCCACCGGGCCGGCGCCGTCGATGCGGGCGGCCTCATAGAGGTTTTCCGGAATGGTTTGCAGACGCGCCAACACGGCGATCACCACGAAGGGGAAGTATTTCCACGCGCCAACAAGGATAACCCCAATCATCGCATTGGGCATCGAGCCCAGCCAGTCGAGCGGCATGTCAATGATGCCAAGCTGCATCAGCCCGTGATTCAGCGCGCCGTAGAGATCGTTGAACAGCCATTTCCAAACCAGGACCGCCACGACGGTGGACAGGAAATAGGGAAACAACACCAGGCTGCGCGCCAGCGACCGGAACCAGATGTTCTGGTGCAGGAGCAGCGCCAGTCCGACGCCCGCCACGATCTGCAAGGTCAGCGTGCCGACCGTCCAGATCAGGGTGACGCCGAGCGAGTTCCAGAACGCCTTGCCGGTCAGAAGCTCGATGTAATTTCCGGCGCCGACGAAATCACCTTGCAGCGTGGGGGTGTAGATCGAAAAAACCGACAGATAGATCGCCGCCAGCAGCGGATAGACGATCACCAGACTGAACACGAGGATCGTCGGCGCGATCAGCAGCACGCCGAGACGCGCGTAGGCGCGTTCCAGCGGCGAGGCCGTGTTGCGGGGCATGTTGGTGGTGAGTGCGGTCATGGAAGGTCCTGCAACGAAGGGTCGCCCGGCGGCATACTGGAGACAGCCGCCGGGCGGAGGTATGGCGAGGCCGGGGAGGTCAGCCCGCCATGATGTCCTCGATGCGCTTGGCGGTCTCGCCCAGCACCGCATCGACGTTTTCGTCATTCAGCACGACACGTTGCACCATCTCGGCGATGACGCCCGAATTGACGATCTCGCCGGCCTTGACGTTGGGCTTGTGCGCCGTGCTTTCCCACCCGAGGTTGAAGCCGTTGGCCGCGGCGGCGGACATCTTTTCGACCTCTGCGGTGTATTTGTCGATGATGTCATTGTTCTGGTAGGCCGGGTCCTCGGCAATGGTGTGCAGCACCGGCAGAACGTGGCCCGGCGCGGCGTGCAGTTGCTGGATGTAGCCTTCGGGATCGTAGAGAAAGGCCGCGAACTGCTTGGTCGCCTCCATGTTGCTGGCCGCCTTGGGGATGAACACCGACGGGAAGTCGTTGAACGTCCAGGGTTCGATGTCGGCCGATTTCGTCGGATAGAGATCGCAGGTCACGTGATCGGCGATCGCCGGGTTCTGGTTGTTGACGTTGATCAGCACGCGCCCGGTATAGATGCCGGTGGCGCAGGCGCCCGAGACGAAGGCCGTCAGGCTGTCGCCCCAGCTATAGTTGGTGGCGCCCGGCGGGCAGAATTCGCGCATCGCCTTGTAGAATTCCAGCGCGTCGCGCGTCTCCTGGCTGTCGATGGCGACCTCCAGATCGGGCGAGAACACCATGCCGCCGGCCTGGTGAATGACGCCGATGAAGATCAGCGAGGTCATCGAATTGCGGCCGTAGGGCAGGGGCGCGCCATAGATGCCGCCGCCCTGCATTTTCTGCACAGCGGACAGAAGTTCGTCCCACGTGCGCGGGTTCTTGTCGATGCCGGCCTTCTCCATCAGGTCCTTGCGCAGCCAGATCACGTTGGCGGCCGAGTTGCCGATGCCGGTGCCGGCATACTGGCCTTTGTCGATCTCGTAGATCCGGTTGGCGCCGTCATAGAACTTTTCCGGCCCGATCATCTCGATCACGTCGTTGAACGGCTCGAGCAGCCCGTTGCTCCAATAGTTCGACACGGCGAAGCTGGGCAGGTGGGTGACGATGTTGGGCACGTCGCCGCTGGCGAAAGCAGCCGCCAGTTGCGGCGCATAGCCTTCGTCAGAGGTCTTTTCGAAGACCACCTTCACATTCTGATGCAGGGCTTCGAAGTTAGCGATCTGGGTCTTGTAGGCTGCAAGCTGCTCGGGCGAGGACTGCGGTGACCACCAGCGCAGGGTGATCTGCTCTTGCGCCATCATGCGGCGCGGCATGAGGGCCGCAGCGCCCGCCGCGGCCATCCCGGTCAGAACTGAGCGACGCGGCAGGCCCGCGTTCATCCATTTTTTGGTGGTCATGTGACACTCCCTGTTGGCAATGTTCGCATATCGAACATATGTTCGTATTATTGACGTGCTAAATTTGGAATCGCAAGCGTTTTTTGGATGCCTCCAGTGTTTAAGATGGCTTCCGCTTGCAGATTTGCGATGATAGTTCGGATCGCGCACACCAGAAGGGAAGTCAGATGGCGAAACCTGTGAAGACCAAACCCGTTCAGGCCACCAGCGACACGCGCCTCGGCACGGTCGCCCCCGATGCGGGCGACGAGCAGGACAAGCTGTCGAGCCGGGATTTCGTCAGTTCGCTGTCGCGCGGGCTGGAAATTCTGTCGAGCTTCAGCCGGACCTCGCGAAAGATGACCCTGTCGGAGGTCGCCGCCGAAACCAACATGAGCCGCGCCACCGCGCGCCGGTTCCTGCTGACACTGGTCAAAGAAGGCTATGTCGTGACCGACGGCAAGCTGTTCGACCTGACCCCCAAGGTGCTCGACCTCGGCTTTTCGGTGCTCTCGAAAATCGGCATCTGGGATCGCGCCCGCCCGTTTATGGAGCGGTTGTCCGAACAGACCGGCGAAAGCTGCACCGCCGCAATTCTCGATGGACTGGAAGTGGTCTATGTCGCGGGCGTGCAGGCACATAACATCATCAGCGTCGGCATCACCGTCGGATCGCGGCAATCGGCCTTCTACACGGCCAACGGACGCGTGCTGCTGGCCTCGCAGCCGGAAGAGAACTGGGATGGCATCATCGCCAATGCCCGGCTGGTGCCGCGCACGCAGCGCAGCGTGACCAACAAGGCCGAGCTGCGCGGTATTCTCGAAGAAGTCCGCGATCAGGGCTGGGCGCTGGTCGATCAGGAGCTGGAAGAGGGGCTGCTGTCGATCGCGATCCCGCTCAAGTTCCGCTCGGGCGTGCTGGCGGGGTCGATCAACATCGCGGTCCCCTCGATCAGGGCGACGCGAGAGACGATGATCGGGACCTACCTGCCGAAGTTGCAGGAGACCGCCGAAGATATCCAGATGTCACTGGCGCATTAGGCGCTCAGTCCCGCCAGCGAGAAGGGCTGTAGGGCGCGGGGTCGATGGGCGGTTCCGTTCCAATGGACAGCGCGGCGGCCGTGCGGCCCACCACCGGCCCCAGCGTATAGCCCGCGTCGCCCGGCAGGGCGAGGAAGACACGGCTCCCGTCACGCAGAGGCCCGATGGTGGCCTTGCCGTCCACCGGCGTGTTGTAGCCCGCCCAGGTTCGAAGCACCCGCAGCCCGCCGATCCCCGGCGCGATCCTTGCAGCAAGCGCGACGTTGCCCAAGAGGCTGCTGCGGCGGTTTCCCGGCGCGCGGACCTCGTCCTGCGCCAGTTCCGCGTCCCAGCCGCCGCCGATCACCACCTGACCAGAGCGGAACTGCTTCAGCGTGATCGGCCGTTCTGCATGCTGGACGAGGTGTTGGATCTGGTATGCGCCGGGCTCGGTGATGTTCATGTGCAGCGGCTCCGGCGGGGTCCTCAGCGTCAGCCCCAGCGGCGCGGCCAGTGCCTCGGCGCCCCAGGCAGCGGCGATCAGCACGGCGTCGGCCTTGTATTCGGCTTGGCCGTGGGCCGTCGGGCGCGAACCGTCCTCGATCCGGCAGATGCGGTCATGCAGGGTCTGCACACCCAGCCGGTCCAGTTCCGCCCGCATCTTGCGGTTGGCCACCAGAGGGTTCAGCTTGCCCTCATCGCGGCAAAGCTCGGCGCCCGTGATCTTCGGCGAGAGCCAAGGCGCGATGGTTTGAAGGTCGTCACGGGTGAGGATCTCCACCTCGAGCCCCTTGCGCGCCTCGCGCTCGGCCTTCTGGTGCAGGAAGTCCACCTGCGCGTCGGTCTCCGCCAGCATCAATCCGCCCTCCCGGGTCAGCTCGACACCGCCGAGGCGGGCGTCCAGCGTCTCCCACTCCGAGACCGCCGAGAGGTAGAGCGGCAGTGAGCTTTCGAGGTTCTGTGCGAGATGCGGGTTCAGGCGCAGGAAGCGGCTCTGCATCTGGACGTGCAGGCTGCCGGCATTGGCGTGCGAGCCGGCGTTGCGCGCGGCATCGACGATGGTCACGCGGGCACCGGCCTCGGCGGCGGTAAGGGCGGCGACCTGCCCGGTGATGCCGCCGCCGATGACAAGCAGGTCGGTCATTCGCCCTCGTCCAGCAGCGCTTCGGCGGCGGTGATGGCGGCAATGTCGACCGGCTTGATCGGCACTCGGGGGGCGAAGTAGGACAGATCCTCCAACGGACGGCCCTGTCGGCGCGCCATGATCCCGGCGACGGCGGGCGCACAGTAGCGGCCCTGGCAACGCCCCATGCCGATCCGCGTGGCACGTTTCAGAGCACCGATATCGGTCGGATCGTCGGCCAGCGCGGCGTCGAGCGCGGCCTTCGTGACTTCCTCGCAACGGCAGATATGCGTTTCGGGCGCGGCGCTTTCAGGCAGCGGCAGGTCGGCGGCGTAGACTCGCCACAGCGCCTGTTGAAAGGCGCGGTGCCGACCGAGTTCGGCGTGATCCTCTGGCCGGTGCACTGCGCCTGTGGCGGCGCGGCCCGCTATGCGGCCCTCGGTGACGGCCGCGGGCGCGCCACCCAGCCCGCAGCAATCGCCGATGGCATAAACGCTGGGCACGGAGGTCTCGCAGGTCTCGGACCTCGTGACGCGCAGGTGATCGAACTGCGCATCATAGGTCATCTCGGTGCCCAGCAGGCGCAGGATCTCGTTCTGTGGCTGGAAGCCGTAGTTCAGGCAGACGGCGTCAGCGTTAATGGTCCGGTGCTTGGTGCCGGTGGTGTAAGTCACCTCGAGCCCCGCGTCGGTCTGGCGGATCGCCGTGGGCAGGGTTTCGTGAGAGGTGCGGACGCCATGCCTGCGCAGCTCTGCCAGCATGGCGATCCCCTTGCGTGCGAGCGCGCCATCACGCCGAAGCATGTCGAGCGCGGGCAGGGGGCGCATCCAGGGGGCGGGCGCGGCCTCACCCAGCATGACGACCTCGGCACCGCCCTCGGCCAGTTCCAGCGCCACCTGCGCTACCAGCGGGCCGTTGCCGAACAGCGCCAAGCGCTTGCCGGGCAGCGTGCGATAGCTGCGCCACAGGGTCTGTGCCGCACCCACGGTCATCACGCCGGGCAGGGTCCAGCCGGGGATCATCGCAGGGCGTTCATAAGCGCCGGTGGCGATGATCAACGTGCCGGGCGCAATGGCATAGACGGCGTCGGGGGCGGTCGCCATGATCTCGGGGCCATCGAAGGCACCCCAGACCTCGGTCTGGCTCAGGATCGTGACGCCGGCGTCCCTTGCGGCCTGCACCAGCGCCCGACCGTCGGCCTGTTGCGTGTCCAGCGGGTCGGCGCCGGGATCGGCGGACTGCTTGTAGAATTGGCCGCCCGGCACCTTGCGTTCGTCCAGCAGCACCACCTCGGCGCCGCTGTCGCGCGCGGCAATGGCGGCAGAAAGCCCGCCGGCGCCGCCGCCGATGACCAGCACTGAGGGGGTCAACCGCCGTGCCGCCAGATCGCGCGGCGTGGGCGGTATGAGCGGCGGGCGCGCCGCCTGCGTCGCAACCTCGGCGCCGTCACGCACCGGGGTCATGCAGGCGCGTTGGTTCGGGCGGCCGTCGACCGTGACGAGGCAGTCCTGACAGACCCCCATGCCGCAGAAGATGCCGCGTCGCGCGCCAGTGTCGGTTTCGCGAAAGGCGCGGTGTCCGGCGGCGGTCAAGGCGGCGGCGATGGACGAGGTGTCGGGACAGGTGATCTCCTGCCCGTCGAAGGTGAAGCGAAGGGTCATGCGCCGCCACCCTTGAGGATTTTGCGGCGCGCGTCCAGCAACCGTGCCAGCGCCGCTTCGCGCCAGGCGCGCCGGGCGGGCAGGTCGGTCTCGGGCAGCACGGCGCGGCGCTCGGCCTCGACCTTGTCCACCAATGCCGGGGGCCAGTCGGGCGCATGTTCTCCCCGGTCGCGGCCAATGGCGGCATAGGCCGGGCCAAGCCGCTCGGCATGGCCGCGGACGCCGCCGGCGGTGTTGAGATCTGCGGTCTCAAACGGGCCGGAGAGCGCCCAACGCGGGCCCAGCCCGTCGCGCACCAGCCGGTCCAGCGCGTCGACCCCGATAACGCCTTCGTCCACCAGCCGGTAGGCTTCGCGCAGCAGCGCGCTTTGCAACCGGTTGAAGACAAAGGCGGGCACCTCGTGGCCGAGCCGCGCGGGATCGAAACCGGCCTGCCTGAACAACGCCTCGGCGCGGTCAAGTGTCTGCGGCGTGGTGCCGGGGGCGGGCACGATCTCCAACACCCGCAACAGGCTCGGCGGGTTGGCGGGATGCGCGACGAGGCAGCGGGCCTGATCCTGCGCATCGGGCAGGATCTGCGAGACCGGAATGGCGGAGGACGCGGTGGCAATCACCGTGTCGTTGCCGCTTCGCGCCAGAAGCGCGCGAAAGAGCCCCTGTTTCGGCTCAAGCCGTTCCGGCCCCGCCTCGATCACCAGTGGCTGCGCAATGTGTGCCGGCAGCTCCGCGACGACTTCCGCCTCGGTTTGCGGCACCGGCAGGCCGGCCAGCTTCATCGCGGCGGCCTGGCGGGTGATCGCACCGGGGGCATTGGCGCGGGCCGCCTCCGCCGGGTCGCAAAGCGTCACCGTGAAACCCGCGGCGAGACAGGCGGCGGCAAAGCCGCAGCCGATCGGGCCAGCGCCGAGGATCAACACCGATTGCGCCTCATTCATGTTGCCCGACTCCCTCTTGTTCGTTATGTGAACATTTGTGCGAATTATGCCAAGGCGTCAAGTACGCGGTGAAGGAGAAGGTGAATGTTGCAGGGCAAGACAGTGCTGGTAACCGGAGCGTCGAAGGGGATCGGGCAGGAGATCGCCCGCGAGGCGGCGGTGCAGGGCGCGCGCGTGGTGGCGCATTACGGCAGCGACCGGGTCGGCGCCGAGGCGGCGCTGGACGGCGTGCCGGGCGCGCGCGCGATCCTGCTGCAAGGCGACCTTTCGGCCAAGGGCGGGGCCGAGGCGATGTTCGCCGAGGCCGTGGAACTGACCGGCGGACTGGACGGCGTCGTGAACAACGCGGCGGTGATGCGCTTTGCCGGCGGCATCGACGATCCGGAAGAGGACTGGGATCGGGTCTGGGAAGAAACCTTTCAGGTCAACGTCTTCTCGGCCTCGATCCTGCTGCGTTCGGCCGTGCGTCATTTCCGCGAACGCGGCGGCGGCGAAATCGTGGGGATTTCCAGCTGGGCGGCGCAGAAGGGCGTGACCAACCCGCAAACCATCGGTTACGCGGCCTCCAAGGCGGCGTTCAAGGCGGCGCTGCAAACCGTGGCAACGGGCTATGCGCGCGACGGCATCCACACCTACATCATCGCGCCGGGTGTCGTGGACACCAAGATGAGCCGCGATTTCGCCGAGAGCCAGGGCGGGCGACACGTGGTCGAGGATCGGTTGGCGATGGGGGAATTCGTGCCGCCGTCGGATATCGCGGCGCTGGCAGCCTTCTGCCTGTCGGGGCGGTGCCGGCATCTGTCGGGCGCGACGCTGGACGTCAACGGCGCGAGCTACATCCGCTGACGGCGGGGGCGCCTCCGGGGGACGGAGGCGCCGCTTGGTCACACCGGATCGGGCGCGAAGATCTGCGGATAGAGCGAGCGCATGGCGATCTCGTCGAACTCGGGCTTGAAGGTATGGCGCTCTTCCAGCGCATGGGCCCGCTCCGCGGCCGGCCGTGCCTCAATGGCCTTCATCATCCGGTCGAGGTTGGGGTATTTCCGCATGATGTCATCGTCGCCCAGCATGTAGGTCAGCCGCGAGCCCCAGCCCCAGACCGCCATGTCGACGATGGTATAGTCGCCGCCCATCATCCATTCGCCCTGCGCCAGCCTGTCGTCGACGATCTGCCAGTGGCGCCGCGCCTCGTAGTCGTAGCGCTTGACGGCATAAGGCGGCTTCTCGGGCGCGAAGTTGCGAAAGTGGACTGCCTGCCCGGAGAACGGGCCAAGGCCGGACGCCACGAACATCATCCACGACAGCAACTGGCCGCGCTGATCGGCCGACGGCAGGAACTGGCCGGTCTTGTCCGCCAGGTAGAGCAGGATGGCATTGCTGTCGAACACGACGGTTTCGCCATCGGTCAGAACGGGCAACTTCGAGTTCGGATTGAGCGCGCGGAAGGTCTCGCTGTGCTGCTCTCCCATGCGGGTCTCGATCGGCACCGGCTCGTATTCAAGCCCCGCCTCTTCGAGGAAAAGCGCCACCTTCATCGGGTTTGGCGCCATGTTGTAGAAGAACCGGATCATCGTCTGCCTCCTGTTTGCGCGCTTGATTTTGCAAGCACGCACCTGTGCGAAATGTGAACTCTTGTGCGCAAAGTGCTTGGGATACCTCGCGATGTCAATTGCCATGGGGGCGGCTGATCCCCACGCGCATGCCAAGCCAGCGCGCTTACAGTCGTGCGATTACAGCATATCTCGCCAAGAGACCCCTGAATTACCCCAGCCCAAACAGCCAATTGCCATTTGTTCACTAAGCGAACAAAAATTTGCCTTGCGAACATCTGAAAAATACAACAGCATTGCCCGAAGACCGCTGAAAGCGACCGGGGAGACGGACGATTGCGACAATTCCTGCACCTCATGGACTGGGTGAACCGGGCGGTGACCGCCCTCGTCGCCCTGCTTCTGGCGGTTGTGGCAGTGGCGGTGATGGCGCAGGTGACGGTGCGTTTCGTGCTGACCGCGCTCGATATCAACATCTCGGCGCCCTGGACCGAGGAACTGGCCCGGTATGTCCTGATCTGGATGGTGTTCCTCGGCGCTGCGGTCGGCGTCCGCCACGCCCGCATGATCGCACTGGAATTCGGGGTCCGGTCGCTGCCGGCGCAGCTTGGCGTGCCGCTGCGCTATGCGGTGATGGTGCTGAGCGTGGCCTTCTTCGCCCTGCTGTTCTGGGTCGGGCTGCAATTCATCGATCTGGGCCGCACCGAAACCAGCCCGGTGCTCGGCATCACCAAGGACCGGGTCTATTGGGCAATGCCGGTGGGCATGGTGTTGATGATCCTCAACTCGATCGCGCTGATCGTCGAGACGCGCCTCGAGGGGCGGGACATCCGTTTCGCCTCGGACACCGCGCCGGAGCTTTGACATGATCCTGCTCGTTCTCGTCCTTCTCGGCCTGTTCGCGGCCAGCGTGCCGATCGCCATGGCGCTCGGGATCGCGTCGATCTCCACCCTCGTGGATCGCAACATTCCCTTCATCGCCATCCCGCAGGTGGTCTTCGAATCGCTCGACAGCTTCGCGCTGATGGCGCTGCCGCTCTACGTGCTGGCCGGTCGGCTGATGCAGAACGGCGGCATTGCCAGACGTTTGATCGACCTGGCCAAGGCGCTGGTCAGCTGGATCCGCGGCGGGCTGGCGGCGGCCGTCGTCATGACCTCGATGCTCTTTGCCACGATTTCCGGGTCCTCGGCAGCGACGGTTGCGGCCATCGGATCGATGCTGATCCCGGAGATGGAAAAGCAGAAGTATCCGCGTCCGTTCAGCGCCGCCACCACGGCGGCCTCGGGTGAACTGGGCGTGATCATCCCGCCCTCGGTGGCGATGGTGATCTATGGCGTGATCACAGGCGTGTCGATCACCGACCTGTTTATCGCGGGCTTCCTGCCCGGCCTGATGGTCGGCGGCTCGCTGATGGCGGCGGCGATCCTGATCGCCTGGCTGCGCGGCTACGGCGAGGTGGAGCCCTTCCGCCCCGGACCCTGGGCGGCAGAGGTTGGCGCGGCGCTGTGGCGCGCATCCCTGTCGCTGCTGATGCCTGTGATCATCCTCGGAGGCATTTTCGGCGGCATCTTCACCGCAACCGAGGCGGCGGCCGTGGCGGTGGCCTATGCGCTCTTCCTCGGCGTCGTCGTCTATCGCGAGATCGGGTTGCGCGACCTGCCGCGGATTTTCGCGGCAGCGGCGATCACCTCGTCGGTGGTGATGATCATCGTGGCCTTCGCCGCCATGTTCGCCTTTGCGCTGCACCTCCTGCGCGCGCCGCAACAGATCGGCCTGTTGCTCACCACGGTGACCGACAACCCGGTCTACTTCCTGATCCTCGTCAACCTGTTCCTGCTGGTCGTCGGCATGTTCATGGAGACCTTCGCCGCCATCGTCATCCTCGGCCCGATCCTCGCCCCGATCGCGGTGGGCTACGGCGTCGACCCGGTGCATTTCGGGCTGATCATGATCGTCAATCTCGCCGTCGGCATGGTGACCCCCCCGGTCGGCGTCAACCTATTCATCGCCTGCGGCATTGCCCGCATCAGCATGGAGCAGCTGATGCGGCCGCTGGCGGTGTTCCTCGGGGTGCTGATCGTCAACCTTCTGATCATCACCTACGTCCCGGGCATATCGCTTGCCTTGCTCCGATAACCAGACAACAGGGAAATCCGAAAGATGATCAAGCAAACCTTCATGGCCGCGGCAACCGTGGCACTGTTCGGGGCAGGCGCAGCCAGCGCCCAGACCTACGAAATGACGCTGGCCCACGTGCTGAGCGACAAGAGCCCGTACCAAGTGACGCTCGAAGAGTTCAAATCGCTGATCGAGGAACGCTCGGGCGGTGACATCGCGGTCGAAATCCAGTGTTGCGGTCAGGCCGGCAACGAAGGCCGGGCGATCCAGTCGATGCGCACCGGCATCCTGACCGGCGGCTTTGTCGGCGGCTCGACGCTGGAAACCGTGGTGCCGGCCTACCGGGCGCTGTCGCTGCCCTACCTGTTCGAGGACAAGGCACAGGCCTACGGTGTGCTGCAATCCGAAATGGGCCGCGAAATGCTCGACCTGCTGGACGATTACGGCATGCACGGGCTTGGCTTCGGGTCGATCTACGAACGCTCGGTCGCGGCCAAGGCACCGGCTGGCGTAAAGACCATCGACGACATGCAGGGCCTGAAGATCCGCGTGCTGCCGACCCCCGGCTTCGTCGAGGCTTACAAGGCGATGGGCACGCAGCCGACGCCGATGAGCTATGGCGAGCTGTTCATGGCGATCCAGAACAACGTGGTCGACGCGCTGGAAATCTCGCCCGATGCCATCGTGGCGGACGGCTTCTACGAGGCGGTCGACAGCTACACCATGACCAAGGCGCACCAGTCGACCACGGTCTTCGTGCTGTCGAAACCCTTCTGGGACGGGCTGCCCGGCGATGTGCAGGAAATGATCCAGGCCGCCGCCAACGATGCCATCGCGGTCGGGATCGAAGCGCATGACAAGCTGGCCGACGAAGGGCTGGAGACCGCCGCCGCCGCCGGCGTCGAGATCATCGAGCCGGACCTCGCGCCGTTCATGGAAGAAGCCCGCAAAAGCTGGGACGTAATCCTGACCGACCAGCCCGAAGCGACCGATTTCAAGAACCGCTTCGAAAAGCACATGTCGTCGAACTGAGCACGTCGCGGTGCGCCGCCCCGCGCGGCGCGCTGCAGACAAAAAGAAACGGCCCGGCACATCGCAGTGCCGGGCCGCTTTATATGGGGCCGTCCGGCGGTGCCAGACAGCCCGCGCCTCAGGAAGCAAGCTTGAGATAGAAGGCGTAGAGCTTGGGCAGGATCGAGGCAGGTTCCGGATGTCCCAGATCCTGCGCGGCGTGATAGGGCCATGCCGGATCGCGCAGCATCCCACGGGCCAGAGCCACCAGGTCGGCCTTGCCCTCGGCGATGATATCGTTGGCCAGCCCGGCCTCCGTGATCATGCCGACGGCGACGGTGGCCAGACCGGTGTCACGTTTTATGCGCTCGGCGAAGGGCACCTGGAAACCGGCTTCCGGCTTCTGCGCCGCCAGCCGCATCCCGGCCGGAATGCCGCCGCCCGACGCATCGATCATGTCGACACCCTCGGCCTTCAACGCATGCGCCAGCGCCACGGTGTCATCCAGCGTCAGCCCGCCGCCTTCGCCATCGACGCAGGAGGCGCGATAGAGCAGGGGCACGTCGTCCGGCAGGGCGGCGCGCACCGCGCGCGCAACGCGGACCGGCAGGCGCATGCGGTTTTCGACAGCGCCGCCGTAGTCGTCGGTGCGCCTGTTGGAGAAGGGCGACATGAATTCGTGCAGAAGGTAGCCGTGCGCGCCGTGGATCTCGACGCCGTTGAAACCGGCCTCCATCGCGCGACGCGCGGCGGCGGCGAAGTCCTCGACGATGGCATCCATCTCCGCGACCTCTAGTGCGCGGGGCGTGTGCCAGCTTTCACGGGCGGGCACGGTCGAGGGCGCAACGGTGGGCCAGGGCGGCTCGGCGCTGCCCGGCTCCAGCGGTCCGGCCCCGTCCCAGGGCCGCATGGTGGATGACTTTGCCCCCGCGTGATTGATCTGCACGAAAATCGGGATGCCCTGTGCGCGGTAAAGATCTGTGATCTCGCGCCATGCGGCAACCTGTTCGTCATTGTAAATGCCGGTGCAGCCGGGGCTGATCCGGCCGTTGGGGCTGATCCCCGTCGCCTCGACCACGACAGAGCCGACGCCCGAGGTGGCATAGCGCCCGTGATGCGCCCGGTGCCAGTCGTTCGGCACGCCGTCGATGGCCTGGTACTGGCACATCGGTGCCAGCATGATCCGGTTCGCGAAGGTCACGCCACGCAAAGTAAATGGGGTGAAAAGCGGAATATCAGTCATGCTGCCTTGCTTTCCAGTTCATCCATCAGGACGTCAAGCTGATCCATGATGCCCTTGAGCTTTTCGGCCTTCGCCAGATCATCCGCGCCCAGCGAGGCGAACGTCGTCAGCGGCGGGCGCACGTCGCCCACGGGATAGCCCGCCTTGGCCGCGAGCGCCTTGGAATAGCACTGGTGGCCATAGGTCGGATGGCCTTCGGCGATGACATGCTCGATCACGGTGATATGGCGCTGGATGCGCTTGGCATCCTCGATCCGGCCAGCCTCGAGCAGATCCCAGATCCGGGTCGATGCGCGGGGGATATAGTTGCCGAAGGGGTTCACGTAGCCCACGGCGCCCAGCAGGAAGCTCTCGACAATGCGCTCGCCCGCGAAGACGTTCATCATCCCCTCGGTTTCCTCGACGATGTCATAGACACGGGCGACGTCCATCGACGCCTCCTTGATATAGCGCACGGTGTCGAATTCGCGGGTCAGCCGACCCACCAGCTTGGCCGACATGTCGACGTTCGACGTCACCGGGTTGTTATACAGCATGATCGGCAGATCGCAGGTTTTGGTGATCGTGTCGTAATAGCCGACGATCTCGTCCTCGGTGGGGGTGTAGTAATAGGGCGGAATGATCATCAGCCCCTGCGCCCCGGCCTCCTCTGCCTCACGCGCATAGCGGGCGGCGGTGGGGCTATGGGCGTTGGACGCGCCGACCAGCACGTCGATCCGCCCGTTCACATGCGCCACCGTGTCCTCGACAAAACGACGGCGCTCATCGTCCGACACGGTCAGGAACTCGCCCGTCGTGCCAAGGATGATGACACCCGGCACGCCCTGTGCGATCTGCCAGTCAATGAAGCGGCGGTTGGCGGCAAGGTCGATGTCGTCACCGCCCTCGGTAAAGGGGGTGACGTTGACGGAATAGCTTCCGCGGAACTCTTTCATCGGGTCTCTCCGGGGGTTACAGCGCCGCCCAGCCGTGATCGGCAAGGATGGCGTGGGATTTTCGGATGTCGCCGTCGGGGTCGGCGGCGGGATCGTTGGCGTCGGTAATGATCTCCAACACCGTCATCTTGTCATAGCCGATGTCCTTCAGCGCCTGCATCGCGGGGCCGGGATCGACGATACCGGTGCCGAGCGCGTCATGTTTGAACACATCCGCCGGGCTGTCCGAGATATGCACATTCTCGACCAGATCGCCCAACATCCGGATTGCTTCGCCCACGTCTTCCTTGATGTAGGCCGAATTGCAGACGTCGAAGTTGACGCCGACATCGCCGATCCGGTCGCAGAGATCCTTCATGTCCTGCGCCGAAGGCCGGTGGGTGAACGGCACGTTTTCCAGCAGGACGCGGATGCCGGCGCCCTTGGCGTGTTCGACGACCTTCTGCGCGCTCTCGACGAACCAGTCGTCCAGCCAGTCCTTCGGTGGGTCGATCAGCCCGCCGTAGACGCCGGGGATCATCACAACGTAGGGGCAGTTCAGCTCCGCCGAGAGGTCGATCGCCTCGCGGTAGCGGTCGAGCGTGTATTGCCGCATATGGCGGTCGGGCGAGTTCGGGTTGTTGTCGATCAGCGGATAGCAGAACGAGGTGATGCTGGTGCCCTCGCCATTGAGCCAGGCCTTGTACGCCTTCACGTCGGCCTCGGACAGTTCCGAGGGCCAACAGTGCGGCGGAAAGATCATCAGCTCGAACTTGTCGTAACCCATGCCGTGCAGATGGCGCAGGGAATCGAGCCCGGATTTTGAGTAAAGGTAAGGAAAGGTGCTGGCTGCGACCTCAAGTGCCATCGGGGAATCCTCCGTGTCGGTAAATTCGCTATGTTCATTATGCGGACAAAAGTTAGTATAGCGAACACAAGAGGCGGTTCAACGGGGTTTTTCGCGTATGCGCTATGATCTGGCAATTATCGGCGGCGGGCTGGCGGGCACTGCCACCGCCTATTACGCGGCCAAGGCTGGCGCGCGGGTGGTTCTGCTGGAACGGCGCGACATCAACCTTGGCGCGTCGGGGTCCAACGCCGGGTCGATCCATGCACAGATCGCCTTTGATCCGTTTCGCCACTTGGGTCCGACGTGGGCGCAGCGCTATGCCGAGGTGCTGCCGCTTTTCATCGAATCAATCGGCCTCTGGGCCGGGCTTGAGGCCGAGCTGGGCGGCGACCTCGGGTATTCTGCCAAGGGCGGGCTGATGGTGGCCGGGTCCGAGGACGAGATGGAGATGCTGCGCGTCAAGGCGGGGATCGAGCGCGACGCGGGGCTGCGGATCGACCTCTGGGATGGTGCTGACCTCGCGGAGCGTGCGCCGTTCCTGACCAGCGGCTTTCCCGGCGGCGCCTTCTGTCCGATCGAGGGCAAGGCCGATCCGTTCAAGGTGACGCCGCTGTTCCTGCGCCGCGCGCGCGAGGCTGGGGCGGAGTTGCGCCGCAATGCGCCGGTGACGGCAATCGATCCCGAGCCAGGCGGTTTTGCAATTATGACGGGCGGGCAGGTGATCCACGCGGCGCGCGTGGTCAATGCGGCCGGAGCGCAGGCGGCCGATGTTGCGCGGATGCTTGGAGTCGTGGTGCCGATCGAGGCACATGCGATCCAGGTCAGCGTCACCGAAAAGCGGCCGCCGCTTTTGCCATGGCTGCTCTATTTCACCTCCGAAAAACTGACGCTGAAGCAGGCGGCGGAGGGTGGCTTCCTGATCGGTGGCGGCTGGCCGGCACGGATGCGGGGCGGGCCGGTGGTCGATCACCGTTCGGTGCTGCGCAACCTCGCGCTGGCGCAGCGGCTCGTGCCGGGCTTGGGCGCGGTACAGATCGTGCGGACCTGGGCAGCCGTGGTCAACGGCACGCCGGATTGGCGCCCGGTATTGGGCGAGGTGCCGCAGGTGCCCGGCTTCTTCCTCAACCTCTTTCCCTGGATGGGGTTCACCGCCGGGCCGTTGGTGTCAAAGGCCATCGCGGCGATGGCGCTGGGGCAGGAGCCCGAGGTCGATCTAACGCCGTTTTCTCTCTGACAGCCGCGCATTCCGCGAAGATCAGTTGCCATTTTCGCGAATCGTACGCTATACGAACAATTGTACGGAAAATTCGGAAAGGGAGATATGGATGTCGGATCTGCTGCGTGAGGCCAACCTGATTGCCGGCGATTGGGTCGGCGCGGACAGCGGCGGTGCGATCGACGTCACCGATCCGTCGAGTGGCGACATCATCGGACAGGTGCCCAACTGCGGGGCCGATGAGACCCGCCGCGCAATTGACGCCGCCCACGCGGCCTTTCCCGGGTTCGCCGCCAAGACCGTCACCGAACGCGCCGCCCTGCTGCGCGCTCTGGCGGCGGAAATCACCGCGAATGCCGACGCCCTCGCCCGCATCCTGACGATGGAGCAGGGCAAGCCGCTGGCGGAATCGAAGGCAGAGGTGCTGTCGTCCGCCGCCTACGTACAGTGGTTCGCCGAAGAGGTCCGCCGCGCACGGGGCGAGGTGATCCCCTCTCCCTGGCCCAACCGCCGGCTGATGACCACCAAGCACCCGGTCGGCGTGGTCGCCGCGATCACGCCGTGGAATTTTCCGTCGTCGATGCTGGCGCGCAAGCTGGGCCCGGCGCTGGCGGCCGGTTGCCCGGTGGTGGTGAAACCGGCGACCGCCACGCCCTTCAGTGGCCTCGCCTGGGGAGTGCTGGCCGAACGCGCGGGCTTCCCGCCCGGCGTGGTCAACATCCTCACCGGATCGGCCCGCGCCATCGGTGGCGAAATCATGGAGAACGACAAGGTCCGCAAGGTGACGTTCACCGGCTCGACCGAGATCGGCAAGCAGCTGCTGCGCGGCGCCGCCGGCACCGTCAAGAAGGTCAGCATGGAGCTTGGCGGCAACGCGCCCTTCATCGTCTTTGACGACGCCGACATCGACCGCGCCATCGACGGCGCAATGATCGCCAAGTTTCGCAACGCCGGCCAGACCTGCATCTGTTCGAACCGGGTCTACGTGCAGGCGGACATCTACGACGCCTTCGTCGAGCGGCTGGCCGAGCGGGCCAAGGCGCTCAAAGTCGCGCCCGGGCTGGAAGAGGGCGCCGAGCAGGGGCCGATGGTGGACGCGCCGGCGCTGGCCAAGATCTCCGAACTGGTGCAGGACGCAGTAGACAAGGGCGGCCGCGTGTTGGCCGGCGGCGCACCGCACGACCGCGGCGGGCTGTTCTATGCCCCCACTGTCATCGCCGGCGCCACGCCCGAGATGCGCGTCACGCAAGAAGAGATCTTCGGCCCCGTCGCCCCGGTCTATTGCTTCGAGACCGAGGAAGAGGCCATCGCCCTGGCCAATGACACCGTCTACGGCCTCGCCGCCTATGCCTATACCGCCGATCTCGGCCGGGCCTTCCGGCTTCAGGACGGGCTGGAATACGGACTGATCGGCATCAACGAGGTGCTGATCGTCGCGCCCGAGATACCGTTCGGCGGGCTCAAGGAATCCGGAATGGGCAAAGAAGGCGGCTGGCAGGGACTCGATGACTATCTCGAGACACGCTACACCTGCATCGGCGGTATGTGAACGTAAGTTCGCTATGTGAAATTTCTGGACAGGTCGGTCCGAATGAAGTAAAAATTTTTTACAACGCGAGCGGATCGAACCGTTCCACACCACAGGGCGTCGCGGTCGCGGTGCCGTCACCCGACAAGGAGATGATCCATGATGAAATGGATGACTGGCGCTTTGTGCGCCACAATGATGACGGCTGTGCCGGCGCTGGCGCAGGAGGTGTTGACCATCGGCGTCCGGTCCGAGGCCAGTTCGCTTGATCCGCACTGGACGCAACTGTCCGCCGACGTGCAGGTGCACGAACATATCTTCGAGAAGCTGGTGGCGCTGGACAGCGCGTCGCAGCCGGTGCCCGGCCTTGCGGTGTCCTGGCAGCCTGTGGACGAGACCACGTGGGAATTCAAGCTGCGCGACGGCGTGAAGTGGCACGACGGCGAGGATTTCACCGCCGACGACGTCATCTTCACCTTCGACCGGCTCAAGGCCGGCATTTCCGGCGCGCCGGCCTCGCCCGCCTTCCAGCTCGACAAGGGCAGCAAGCAGTGGAAAAAGGTCGATGACCTGACCGTGCACATCACCACCGACGGGCCTTACCCGACCGTGGCCGAAGACCTTGCCATGCTGCCCATCGTGGCGGAACACGCTGCCAAGGGCGCGACCGAGTCAGTGGACTACAACAGCGGCAAGGCCACCGTGGGCACCGGCCCGTTCAAGTACGACAGCTTCAACCCCGGCGACAGTGTCACTGTTGTCAAGAACGACAACTGGTGGGGCGGCGACGTGGAATGGGACGAGGTGGTCTTCAAACCCGTCACCCAGGATGCCTCGCGTCTCGCGGCGCTGCTAAACGGCGACGTGGACATCATCGATTATCCGCCCACCGTCGATCTGCCGCAGCTGGTCGAGAACCCTGATTTCACCGTCTCGACGATCCCCTCGGACCGGCTGATCTACCTGATGCCCGGCTACAAGCACGTCGAGCCCTTCATCACCGACAATGACGGCAACGTCATGGTGCCCAACCCGCTGCGCGACTGGCGCGTGCGCAAGGCGCTGAGCCTCGCCGTCAACCGCGAAGCCATCCGCGACCGGATCATGGGCGGCGCTTCGCTGCCCGCCAAAAACATCGTGCCGCCGGGCTTCTTCGGCTATGTCGAAGGGCTCGAGGCCGATGCCTATGATCCCGAGCAGGCGCAGGCGCTGCTGAACGAGGCCGGCTATGGCGCGGGCTTCCGCATCACCCTGCACGGGCCCAACGACCGCTACATCAACGACGCCCGCATTCTCGAGGCGGTGGCGCAGATGTGGTCCCGCGTGGGCATCACCACCGAGGTCGACGCCATGCCGCGCAACATCTTCTTCTCGCGGCTGATCCGTGGCGACGAACTGTCGATGCCCGGCTTCGACGTGCCGGAATTCTCGATGTCGATGACCGGCTGGGGCACCGTGGCGGGCGAGGCGACCTATACCGTCTCGGGCACGCTGGAAACCTACAACGCCGCGACTGGTGGCGGAAACGGCAACTTCGGCCGCTACTCCAACCCGGAAATCGACGCGCGGTCGGTCCTGGCCAAGCGCACCGTCGACACTGAAAAGCGCCGCGCGCTTCTGGAAGAGGCGATCCGCATCGGCATGGGCGACTACGCCTATATCCCGCTGCATTTCCAGGTGAACTCCTGGGCGATGCGCAAGGGTCTCGAACACCAGCCGCGCACCAACGAGCGCACGCTGGCGACCGAGATCAGCCGCGTCGAGTGACCTGAAAGCGGACGAGGCGAACCGATATGGCCGAATACATTTCAAGGCGCGTGCTACAGGCGCTGCTCGTGCTGATCGTCATGACGATGCTGGTTTTTTTCGGCGTCAACGTGATCGGCAACCCAGTCTATATCTTCGCCTCGTCCGAATGCGATCAGGCCTGCCTGAATGCAATCATCGCCGATCTCGGCCTCGATCAGCCGATCTGGCGGCAATACCTGACGTTCCTTGGCAATCTGTTGCAGGGCGACATGGGCAACAGCTTCACTCACGGAATCCCCGCCCTGCAACTGATCTTCGAACGTCTGCCCGCGACGCTGGAGCTGGCCTTTTCGGCGCTGGTCATGGCGCTGGTGGTGGGCTTGCCGATGGGCATTTACGCCGGGCTGCGGCCCGATGGCTGGAGCGCGAAGCTGATCATGTCGTTTTCCATGGTCGCCTTTTCGCTGCCGGTGTTCTGGATCGGGATCATCATGATCCTGACCTTCTCGGTGCAACTGGGCTGGATGCCCTCGGTCGGGCGCGGTGATACCGTGGACCTGGGCCTTGTCGAGGTCTCGTTTCTGACGCTGAACGGCTTGCACCACCTGGCCATGCCCGCCTTCACCCTGTCGCTGATCATGATGGCGATGGTGATCCGGCTGGCCCGCGCCGGCATGCGCGAGGTCATGTTCACCGATTACATCAAGTTCGCCCGCGCCAACGGCGTGCCGGAACGGCGCGTGTTGGGGGCGCATGCGTTGAAAAACATCCTGATCCCCATCGTCACTGTGCTGGGGATGGAGTTCGGCGGTGTCATCGCCTTCGCCGTGGTGGTCGAGTCAATCTTTTCATGGCCCGGCGTCGGCAAGATGCTGATCGACGCCATCGCCGTGCTCGACCGGCCCTTGATCGTGGCCTACCTGATCTGCGTGGTCTTCATGTTCGTGACCCTGAACCTGCTTGTCGACATCCTCTATTCCCTGCTCGACCCGCGCATCCGTCTGGGCGGGGGCCGGGCATGAGCCTCGCCGCCAATCCCCCGGCCGCCGGGTCGGCCCGCGACCTGACGCAAAGGTTCCTGAGCGATCCCGGCGCGATGATCGCGCTGGTGGTGTTCGCGGGCTTCTGCATCGCCGGGTTTGGCGCGCCGTGGATTGCGCCGCAAAACCCCTATGACCTGCGGCAGGTCGATATCCTCGACAGCCTGATGGCGCCCGGCAGCGAAAGCTTTACCGGCATGACCTACTGGCTGGGCACAGACGGGCAGGGGCGCGACATGCTGTCGGCCATGCTTTACGGCATCCGCATTTCGCTGATCGTCGGGCTGGCATCGGGGCTGTTGGCGCTGGCCTTCGGCACGCTGGTCGGGCTGATCGCGGCCTACCGGCGCGGATGGGTCGATACGGTGCTGATGCGCATCGTCGATCTGCAACTGAGCTTTCCCACCATCCTCGTGGCGCTGATCCTGCTGGTGATCCTCGGGCGCGGGGTCGACAAGATCATCTTTGCGCTGGTCGTGGTGCAATGGGCCTATTTTGCCCGAACCGTGCGCGGCGTGGCACTGGTGGAAGGCGCGCGCGACTACGTAGAAGCGGCGCGGGGCCTGCGGCTTGGCGGCATCCGCATCCTTCTGGGGCATATCTTGCCCAACTGCCTGCCGACCATGCTGGTGGTGGCGACGATGCAAATGGCGGCGGCCATATCGCTCGAGGCGACGCTGTCGTTCCTCGGCCTCGGCCTGCCGCCGACGCGGCCCTCGCTGGGGCTGCTGATCGCCAATGGCTTCGACTACCTGCAATCGGGCCGCTACTGGATCTCCGTGCTGCCGGGGCTGGTGCTTCTGGCGATCATCATCAGCGTGAACGTGCTGGGCGACCGCCTGCGCGACGTGCTGAACCCCAGATTGTGAGGCCCATGATGACCCCCGTTCTGGAACTCAAGGACGTGCAAACCAGCTTTGTCACGCCCGGGCTCACCCTCCACGCGCTGCGCGACCTGTCGCTGTCGGTGACGCGCGGCGAGATCCTCGGGCTTGTGGGGGAAAGCGGATCCGGCAAGTCGCTGACCGGCTTTTCCATCAACCGCCTGATCAGCCCGCCGGGTCGGGTGACGGCGGGCGAGGTGCGGCTGCACGGGCAGGACATCCTGCCGCTGCCCGAGGCCGAGATGCGCCGTCTGCGCGGGCGCAAGGTGGCGATGATCTTTCAGGATCCGATGATGACCCTGAACCCGGTGCTGCGCATCGGCACCCAGATCCGCGACGCCCTGCTGGCGCATGAGAAGCTGTCCCGCAAGGCGGTCCGCGCCCGCGCCATCGCCGCGCTGGACGAGGTCGGCATTCCCGCGCCGGAAGAACGTCTGACGGCCTATCCGCACCAGCTTTCCGGCGGGATGCGCCAGCGGGTGGCGATTGCCATCGCGCTCTTGCATCAGCCCGAACTGGTGATCGCGGACGAGCCCACCACCGCTCTCGACGTCACCATCCAGGGCCAGATCCTCGCGCTCGTGCAGATGCTCTGCCGCGAGCGTGGTACGGCGCTGATCTGGATCAGCCACGACCTGTCGGTTGTGGCCGGCCTCGCCGACCGCATCGCCGTGATGTACGCCGGGCGCATAGTCGAGGAAGGCCCGGTCGATGCCATCCTCGACGCGCCCGCGCATCCCTATACCGCCGGCCTCATCGCCTCGGTGCCCGTTCCGGGCCAGCGCGGCGGGCGGCTGCGGCAGATCCTCGGACGGATGCCCACACTCACCGATCTGCCGCCGGGCTGCGCCTTCGCGCCACGCTGCGCGCGCGCCACTGAAGCCTGCGGCGTCATGCCGACGCTGGAGTCCGACGACGCCGGGCGGTCCGTACGCTGCTTTCACCCGCTGACACGAGGGGCCATGGCATGAGCGATCCTGTCCTCTCGGTCCGCAATCTCGGCCGCCGCTTCGGATCCGAGGGCGATCTGGTCACGCGCGGCCTGCGCCGACTGGGCCTCGCGCCGCCGCCCTCGGTCGTACGCGCGGTCGAGGATGTGAGCTTTGACCTCTATGCCGGCGATGTGCTGGGCGTCGTGGGCGAGAGCGGCTGCGGCAAGTCCACGCTTGGCCGCATGGTGGCAGGCCTGCTGGAGCCTTCGACCGGCACCATCACCCGTCCGGATGCCAGCGGCGCGGCACTGCTCATGCAGATGATCTTTCAGGATCCGTTTTCCTCGCTCAACCCGCGCAAACGGGTCAAGTCGCTCATCGGCGAGGCCCCTCGCGTCCATCGCATCGCCGCTCCGGGCGAGGTCGAGACCTACGTCGCCGACCTGATGGAGCGCTGCGGCATCGATCCCTCCTATGCCGACCGCTTCCCGCATGCCTTTTCCGGCGGCCAGCGGCAGCGTGTCGGCATTGCGCGCGCACTTGCGGTCAAGCCCGAAGTCCTCGTCTGCGACGAGGCGGTCAGCGCGCTCGACGTCTCGATACAGGCGCAGATCGTCAACCTCTTCATGGACCTGCGCGACGCGCTGGGCCTGACCTACCTGTTCATCAGCCACGACCTTGGCATTGTCGAACATATCTCGGACCGGGTTCTGGTGATGTATCTCGGACGCGTGGTCGAACAGGGGCCGGTAGCGCAGATCTTCGACACGCCCGCCCATCCCTATACCCGCGCGCTGATCGAAGGCGTGCCGCGGCTGGACCGTCGCCGCGCCGTCTATGCGCCGATCAAGGGCGACATTCCTTCACCGCTCGACCCGCCTTCGGGCTGCGCCTTTCACCCGCGCTGCCCGCTGGCGACCGATATCTGCCGGGCCAGGACGCCCGCGCTGCGCGACATGGGCGACGGGCGTCAGGCCGCTTGTCACCACGCTGAAACCCTGACCAAAGAAGGAGAGCCCCCTTGGCCAGTTACTCGGACCGGATGACCCGGTTTTGCAACAGCATCGACGGCAAGGCCGACCTGATCTTTTTCCCCATCGGGACCGATCTGGACTACCTCACCGGCATCCACCGCGACATTCCCAACTATGGCCGCAACCTGCATCCCGGCCACTGGCTCGAAGGCATGTGGATCGCGCCGGGCCGCGAACCGATCCTGACGCTGCCGCGCATGACCGCCGAATTCGGCAGCGCCGGCGGCATCACCGGTGTCGAT
This sequence comes from Litorisediminivivens sp. KMU-197, assembly GCF_056858395.1. Lineage (NCBI taxonomy): Bacteria > Pseudomonadati > Pseudomonadota > Alphaproteobacteria > Rhodobacterales > Paracoccaceae > Litorisediminivivens > Litorisediminivivens sp. KMU-197. The sequence continues at coordinate 38,967 of NZ_JBXEQG010000010.1, forward strand.
CTGCGGGTGCTGGGCGACTGGGACGATCCCGTCGAAATGGTGCAAGGCATCCTCAAGGATCTCGGTATCGGCGAAGGTGCCACCGTCGCGGTGTCCGAGGATGGCGAGGCCGAGGCGCTGATGCAGTTGCAAAAGCTGATCCCCGGCGTGCAATTCGCCAACGGCACGGCGCTGTTACGCCCGATCCGCGTGATCAAGGACCAGGACGAGATCGACCTGCTGCGCCGCGCCGGCGAGATCACCGAAAAGGCCTTTGCCGCCACGGTGAAGAACCTGCGCTTCGGCATGACCGAGCTCGAGATCAGCTCGGAAATCGACTACCAGATGAAGGCGCATGGCTCGCTGGGCCCGTCCTTCACCACCTCGCTCTACAACTCCGGCCCGGACCATCCGCTGCGCTTCAGCGACAAGCTGGGCACATGGCCGCGCAAGCTGGACAAGCCGGTGTCGGTGAACTTCGATTTCGGCGCGGTTCTGGATGGCATGTGCTATGATTTCGGCCGCACCGTGGCCTTCGGCGCCCCGACCGAGGAACAGCGCCTGGTCCACAAGCTGGTCATGGAAAGCCAGGCCGCCGGCATCGCAGCGCTGAAGGCGGGTGAAGTCACCTGCGAAGAGGTCGACAAGGCCGCCCGCGACGTGCTGGAGGACGCCGGCTTCGGAAAGGACTTCCGTCACCGATTAGGCCACGGCATCGGCTGGGACGTGCACGAACCGCCGTTCCTGACCAAGGGCGACACGACCACCGTGCGCGAAGGGATGGTCTTCACCATCGAGCCATCGATCTTCCGCGACATGGATTTCAGCGCGCGGGTCGAGGATTGCATCGTCGCCCGTCCCGGCGGCGGCGAAGCGCTGACCTCGGGCTTCAAGGACCTGATCGTTATCGAATGAAAGGCACGTGCCTCCATCCCGGGGGCGCTTCACGTGAGAGGCTGCAATGATCGACCTGACCGGCAAGAAAGCCCTGGTGACAGGCGGTGCCCGTGGTCTGGGCTTCGCAATTGCCCGGACGCTCGACAGGGCAGGGGCCGACATCTGTGTCCTTGATCTTCCGGCGGCACTGGAGGCGGCCGATCTGCCCGCAGGCTGGCACCGCCTGCCGGTCGATCTGACCGCACCGGACGCCGAGGACGCGCTGAATGCAGGGCTTGCGCCTCTGGGCCAGCTCGACATCCTGATCGCGAATGCCGGACGTGTGCCGCCCTGGCGCAGGATCGAAGCGCTGGACATAGGCGAATGGGACGCGGTCTTCTCGCTCAACGTGCGCGGCGTCGCGCTGAGCCTCAAGGCGGCGGCACCGCACCTGAAGAAGACACGCGGCGCGGCGGTACTCATGGCCTCGATCAACGGTTATGTCGCGCATCCCGACCAGTCGCTCTACACCGCCAGCAAGCACGCGGTACTGGGGCTGGCCCGTGCGGCCGCGCTGGACATGGGACGCGACGGGGTGCGCGTCAACGCGCTGGCACCGGGGCCGATCCTGACGGATGCCCTCCGCGAACGCATCGACAGCCGTGCGGCGCAAGGCGGCACACCGGCCGAACAGGCCATCGCGGCGCTCGAAGCCCAGACCGCGCTGGGCCGTCTGGCAACCGAGGCCGACGTGGCCCATGCCGCCTGTTTCCTCGCCTCGCCGCTGGCCGCCGGGATCACCGGCGTGTGCCTGCCGGTCGAGGCCGGACTTGCCTGACCATCAAGAGGACCTCATGACTGCAACGAACCCCGCGATCATCTGCGTCGCCATCACCGGATCCCTGCCGACCAAGTCCGACAACCCCGCCGTGCCGATCACTGTCTCCGAACAGGTCGAAAGCACCCACGCCGCCTTTGAGGCCGGCGCCACCATCTGCCACGCACACGTTCGGGGTGACGATGGCGCGCCCAGCTCGGACCCCGAGCGTTTCGCGCGGCTGAAAGAGGGCATCAAGGCACATTGCCCCGGCATGATCCTGCAATTCTCCACCGGCGGGCGCTCGGGTGCCGGGCGCGCCCGCGGCGGCATGCTGTCCCTGCGGCCGGACATGGCCTCGCTTTCGGTCGGGTCGAACAATTTTCCCACCCGCGTCTACGAGAACCCGCCGGATTTGGTGGCCTGGCTCGCCGGCGAAATGCTGAAATACAACATCAAGCCCGAGATCGAGGCCTTCGACCTCAGCCACATCTTTCAGGCCCGCGCCATGGCCGACCGCGGCGAACTGGCGGCACCGCTCTACATCCAGTTCGTCATGGGGGTGAAGAACGCCATGCCCGTGGACCGAGAGGTCTTTGATTTCTACATCCGCACCGTCCGCCGGCTGTTCGGCGACGTGCCCTGGTGTGCCGCGGGCATCGGTCGCCATCAGGCTGAAGTCAACGCCTGGGCAGCCGGGGCGGGCGGGCATCTGCGCACCGGGCTGGAAGACAATATCCGGCTGGACAAGCACAGCCTCGCCCCGTCGAACGCGGCCCTCGTGGAGCGCGCCGCAGCGATATGCGCCGAGGCCGGCCGCCCGGTCGCAACCGTCAGACAGGCCCGCGCGATCCTGGGTCTGCAGTGCGAGGACGCAGCTTCTGCTTGAACACCACAAGGTCCGCCCGAGCTGGCGGTGGTCGACTCCGAACGCTGAAAAACGCGGGTTGTCTCGATTTCTCCACTAGATAACCCGTTGGTTCCTAAGAGAAGTGGCGCCTCAGGGTAGCGGGCACCCCTTCACACAGCCCCAACGCGGAATCGGGGTTATGTTGTCCCAAGGCCGCCCCGCGCCTAGGGCGATTTCGGGGCTTCCGCCTCATCCGAGGGATCATCGGGCGCGGCCAGCGTCGCCCAAGTGGTGTCTTTCGGCGGCTCCGGCGGGGTCTCGCAGGACCGGCGGTGGATGATCACCTTGGCGATGAAATTGGCCGAGATCGGCGCCGTGACGAACAGGAAGGCCATGATCAGCGCCTCATGCAGAGAGACCTCGCCCAGCACCCACGAATGGATCATCGAGGCCAGCAGCAGCGCCCCCACCCCGACCGTGCCAACCTTGGTCGGCGCGTGCATCCGCGTCATCGAGTCGTTGAACTTGAGCAGCCCGATCGAGCCGACCAGCGAAAACACCGCTCCGACAAGCAGCCAGAAGGCGACGGCGAGCATGGCAAGCGTTTCCAAGGTCATTCGATGATGTCCCCCCTCAGCACGAAGCGCGCCAGCGCCACCGTCGACACGAAGCCCAGCATGGCGATGATCATCGCCACCTCGAAATAGACCTGCGTGCCCTGCGCGACACCGACCAGCACGATCAGCCCGATGCTGTTGATCACCATGGTGTCCAGCGCGAGAATCCGGTCGCCCCGGTCCGGGCCGATCAGCAACCGTATCATCGCCATGATCTGCGCCAGTCCCACCGCGACGAAGGCCACGATGACCGAGATATCCATGAGGTCTGCAGGGGTCATTGCGCGAATATCTCCTTCAGACGGCGCTCATAGCGCTGTTTGATCTGGTCGCGCACCGCGTCGGGGTCAGGGGCGTCCAGCGCATGTACCAGAAGGCTGTGGCCCTCGTCCGACAGGTCCGCGGACACCGTTCCCGGGGTCAGCGTGATGGTCCCCGCCAGGATCGAGATCGCCTCGGGCTGGCGCAGGTCCAGCGGCACGATCACCCAGGCCGGGCGCAGCGAGGCGTTGGACCGGGTCAGCACGATCCACGCCACCTGGATGTTGGCGACAAGGATGTCCCACAGCACGATGATCGTATAGAACACCATCCGCCACGCCTTGATGTTGTCGGGCCGCTCAGGCCACCACATTGCCGTGGCGCGCGGGATGATGATGCCGAGGATCAGCCCGAAGATCACCATCCCGGCAGACACGTCGTTCTGCAACAGCACCCAGATGCCGGTCAGCAACAGCGTCAGGATCGGATGCGGGAACAGCCAGTTGTAGGCACGGATCATCTCAATGGTCCCCTTCCGTCGGTTTGCTCAGCTTGCCCGGCGTCTCGAGCACGGTCTCCTTGTAGGCATCCGGCGCGAAAAGCTGCTGCGCCGTGCCGATCATGTAGGCGTGGATCGGCCCGGCAAGGACCGTATGCGCCACCAACAGCGCGATCAGCCCCCCGGTCGCGACATAGGACAGCACCGCCGGAGGCGGCGGTGTGACGGCCTCATCGGCGCGGGTCACCGCCTCGGACTTCCAGAATATCACGCTGCCGGCGCGCGAAAAGCCGACGATGCTGACGAGGCTGGCGCTCAGCACGATGGCCCATGTCCAGACCACCAGCGGCGAGCCGAAGGCAGCATCGAGGATGAGCAGCTTGCCGACGAACCCCGACAGCGGCGGCAGGCCGACCATGGCGATCGCTCCGGTAAAGAACAGCCCAGCGGTCAACGCCGCGCCCGACACCTGCGGCATCGCCGCCAGATGCAGGCTGTCGCGGCCCGAGCGCACCAGATCGACCACAAGGAACAGTGCGCCTGCGGCCAGCGTCGAATGCACGATGTAATACAGCGCCGCCGCGATGCTGGCGGGCGTGAAGAGCGAGATCGTGACCAGCACCATGCCCATCGACCCGATGACCGCGAAGGCCACCAGCCGGTCGAGCCGTTTGGCCGCCAGCACGCCCACCATGCCTATGGCCAGCGACAGCAGCGCGGCGGGCAGCAGCCACACCTGGTAGAGCCCCGCCGTCACCTCCAGATCCGGCGGAAAGATCATCGTGTAGACCCGGATGATCGCGTAGGCGCCGACCTTGGTCATGATGGCGAACAGCGCCGCCACCGGCGCCGGTGCCTCGGCATAGGACGACGGCAGCCAGAAGTGCAGCGGCACCAGCGCCGCCTTGACCGCGAACACCAGCAGCAGCAGCACCGAAGCGACGCGGATGCCCGCCGTGCCCTCGGGTCCGATCAGCGCCACCCGCTCGGCCAGATCGGCCATGTTGAGCGTGCCTGTCTCGGCGTAGATCGAGCCCAGCGCAAACAGGAACAGCGTCGATCCAAGCAGGTTGTAGAGCACGTATTGCACCCCGGCCCGCAGCCGCGCATTGCCGCCGGCATGGATCATCAGTCCATAGGACGCGATCAGCAGCACCTCGAAAAAGACGAACAGGTTGAACACGTCGCCGGTCAGGAAGGCGCCCATGATGCCCATTAGTTGAAACTGGAAAAGCGCGTGGAAGTGCCGCCCGCGCGTGTCCCAGCCTGAACCGATGGAATAGAGCAGCACAAAGAACGCCAGCACCGCCGTCAGCAGCACCATCAGGGTCGACAGCCGGTCGCCCACCAGCACGATGCCGAAGGGCGCGGCCCAGTCGCTCAGCTGGTACAGCGCCACCGTCCCGTCCGAGGCCTGCCACGCCAGCCCCATCGCTACCGCGATCAGCGCCACCACGCCGGCCAGCGACACCGTGCGCTGGATCACGATGTGATGCCGCGCGGCCAGCACGATGAAGGGCGCCAGCATCGCCGGCAGCACCACCGGCAGGATAATCCAGTGCATCATGCCGCGTCCTCCGGCACGTCGTCGACATGGTCGTCGTCCGACCCGAGGAAGGCCCCCAGCGCGATCATCACCACCACCGCCGTCATCCCGAAGGAAATCACGATGGCGGTCAGCACCAGCGCCTGCGGCAGCGGATCGGTATAGGCCGCGGCGTCGCCCAGGATCGGCGGCGCCCCCACCGTCAGCCGGCCCGAGGCAAACAGGAACACGTTGACCGCATAGGTCAGCAGCGACACGCCCATGATGACCGGAAAGGTCCTCAGACGCAGCACGAGGTAGAGGCCGGCGGCGGTCAGCACACCAATGGCCGAGGCGACAAGCACTTCCATATCAATGCCCTCCGCCGCGGAACGGGACGTCTTCGGGGTCTATCCTGTTTTCGCGGGACGGGTCGATATCCATGGGATGCTCGCTCTCCTTCATGTTGGCGCGCCGGGCCAGCCGCGCGAAGCTTTCCAGCGACAGCATCACCGCGCCGACCACGGCGAGGAACACGCCCAGATCGAACAGCGCGGCGGTGGCCAGTTCGAACTTCTCGAACGGCGGAATGCGGACATAAGTGAAATCCGAGGTCAGGAACGGCTTGCCGAAGAACCACGACCCGATGCCGGTCAGCCCGGCCACCAGAACGCCGGCGCCGATGATTCCGTGATAGGGATAGCGCAGCCGCGCCGAGGCCCAGGCGAAACCACTCGCCATGTACTGCATGACCACCGCGATCGACACGATCAGCCCGGCGATGAAGCCGCCGCCGGGCTCGTTGTGGCCCCGCAGGAAGATGTAGAACCCGACCAGCAGCGCCACCGGCATCATCACCCGCGTCAGCACCACCATCATCATCGGATGCTTGTCACCGGCCCGCGGCTGGTCCGGCAGCCAGTGCAGCAGCCGCGCGCGCACCGGTCCGGCCAGCAACGTCTCGGTCAGCGCATAGATCAGCAGCGCCGCGATCCCCAGCACGATGATCTCGCCGAAGGTGTCAAAGCCGCGGAAGTCCACGAGGATCACGTTGACGACGTTGGTGCCGCCGCCGCCCTTGTAGGAATTGGCGAGGTGGAACTCGGAAATCGGCGTCGTCACCGCGTCGCGCAGCAGGTAGTGCATCGACAGGAAGGTCACCACCACGCCGCCCGCCACGGCGATCACCGCATCGCGGGTCCGTCGCAGCACCGTGCTTTCCACCGGCGTCGCGTTGGGCAGGAAGTTCAGCGCCAGCAGCAGCAGGATGATCGTCACCACCTCGACCGTGATCTGCGTCATGGCAAGGTCCGGGGCGCTGAAGAACACGAACCCGACCGAGACCATCAGCCCGACGATGCCGATCAGGATCAGCGCCAGAAGCCGGTTGCGGTGGAAGAACACCAAACCCGTGGTCGCCGCCACCAGCATCAGCCAGCCCGCCACCGCGATCCAGTTGGCGGGCTGGATGGCCCGCGTCGAGCCGCTGACGGTTCCGGTCATCCAGGCGTGGACACCCGCCGCCACCACCGCCGCCGACAGGATGGCCGCGTAGCGGGTGAAGGCGCCGTCATGCAGCGGCTGGATCACCCCGCGCGCCAGACGCACGGCGGCACCGATCACCCGGTCGAAGATATCCTTGGCCTCGGGGCGGGGCGTCGCGTCCCATGCCCGGAGCGCCGGCTTGTAGACGGCCACCATCAGCAAACCACCGACGACCGCCACGATCGACATGTAAAGCGCCGGCACCAGCCCGTGCCAGATCTTGATATGGGCGTCGGGCATCTCGGCCGTTCCGCGCAACACCGCCTCGGTCACCAGCCGCACGTAGGGTTCCGCCAAAAAGGGCGCCACCCCGATCACCACCACCAGCACCACGAGGAACGCGGGCGGCAGCCACATGCCCGCGCCCGGATCATGCGGCTTCGAGGGGTAATCGTCGCGCACCGGCCCGAGGAAGACATGCCCGATCAGCCGGAAGCAGTAGGCAGCCGAGAACAGCGAGCCCACCAGCGCCAGCGCAGGCAACAGCCACCAGATACCGAACAGCTTGGTATGCAAAGCCTCCTCGAGCATCATCTCCTTCGACAGGAAGCCGTTCAGCAGCGGAATCCCCGCCATCGACAGCGCCGCCAGGGTGGCGATCACGAAGGTCACCGGCATCAGCTTGCGCAAGCCGCCCAGGCGGCGGATGTCGCGGGTATGCGCCTCGTGGTCGATGATGCCAGCCGACATGAAGAGCGCCGCCTTGAAGGTGGCGTGGTTCAGGATGTGGAACACCGCCGCCATCGCGCCGAAGGCGGTGCCGGTGCCCAGCAGCATGGTGATCAGCCCCAGATGCGACACCGTCGAAAACGCCAACAGGGCCTTCAGGTCGTGCTTGAACAGCGCGATCACCGCGCCGATCACCATGGTCACTGCCCCCGCCGTGGTGACAATCGCGAACCATTCGTCCGTGCCCGACAGGGCCGGCCACATTCGCGCCATCAGGAAGATCCCCGCCTTCACCATTGTCGCCGAGTGCAGGTAGGCCGAAACCGGCGTCGGCGCGGCCATGGCGTGCGGCAGCCAGAAATGGAACGGGAACTGCGCCGACTTGGTAAAACAGCCCATCAGGATCAGGATCAGCGCGGGGACATAGAGCGGCGAGGCCTGTACCATCTCGCGGTTGTCGAGGATGACGCTCAGGTCATAGCTGCCCACGGTCTGGCCCAGCATCAGCATCCCGGCGATCATCGCCAGCCCGCCCATGCCGGTCACGGTCAGCGCCATTCGTGCGCCCTGCCGGCCTTCGGGCAGGTGTTTCCAGTACCCGATCAACAGGAAGGACGACAGCGAGGTCAACTCCCAGAACACCAGCAGCAGCAGGATGTTGTCGCTCAGGACGATGCCCACCATCGCGCCCTGAAAAAGCAGCAGATAGGTGAAGAACTCGCCCATGTTGTCGTCGCGCGACAGGTAATAGCGCGCATAGGTGATGATCAGCAGGCCGATGCCGAGGATCAGGCTGGCAAAGAAGAACCCCAGCCCGTCCAGCATCAACGAGAAGTTCAGCCCAAGGTGCGGCAGCCACTCGACCCGCTCCAGCACCACGTCGCCCCGGATCACTGCCGGCAGGTTGGTCATCAGCCCGACGAAGGCGGCAAGCGAGACCAGCAGCGTGACGCTGGCGCAGGCCTTGCGCCCGGCCGAATTCATCAGTCCGGGCAGAAGCGCCCCAAGAAACGGCAGAAGAACGATGAGGAAGAGGGTCACGCGAACTCCTGACCTTGTGGGCATTCGTGCCAAATTGCGTCAAATCCGGCCGTTGCTCAACGGTTCTATGAATTTGCGCCCGGATGGCAAGGCCCGGATCGTCCCACCGGTCGGAAACCGATGCGTCAGAGCGACGCCGCCGCGCGGCTGGCCTGATCGTATTGCCCCGACAGCGCCCGCAACCGGCTGGCGAACTCGCGCAACTCGGCGCCTTCGACTTCGGGCAGCCCGTCAAGCAGGCATTGCTGGCGCACCTTGCGATAGGCTTCGCACAGGTCGCGCCCGGCCTCAGACGTGGTGTAGAACACTTCCTTGCCGCGCTTCTCCGAAATCAGCAGCCCGGCCTTCATCAACTTGCGCAGCGCATAGTTGACCGTGTGCGTGTCCTCGATGTTGAGCAGGAAGCAGATGTCCGACAGACGCTTGTCGCGGCCCCGGTGGTTGACGTTGTGCAGGATCAGGATCTCCAGCGGCCCCAGATCGTGCTGCCCCGCCGCCGTCATGCAGCGCGTCATCCAGCGCGAAAAGGCGTTGAACACGATGATCAGCCCGAACTCCAGCTCCGACAGTTCCCACCCCGGCCCCTCGGCCAGATGGCGCGACGACACGATGCGACGGTTGGCAGGGGTTTGCTCGGACATGGCGGGTCTCCCTTTCGCCCCACTCTCACAATTCGTTGACAATTTGTCAACGTTCTGCAAGTGTCGCCCCACAAATCAGGGAGCCATATCCAATGAAACTCACACGATTCGCCGGAATTGCCGCCGCTGCCGTCCTTGCCACGCATGTTCAGGCCGAAACCTGGGACATGCCGACGCCCTACCCCGACGCCACCTTCCACACCGCCAACATCCACCAATTCGCCAAGGATGTGTCCGAGGCCACCGATGGCGCCCTGGAGATCAAGGTCCATTCCGCAGGCTCGCTCTTCAAGCACCCCGAGATCAGCAAGGCCGTGCGCTCGGGCCAGGTCCCGGCGGGCGAATTCTTCCTGTCGCTTCTGGCCAACGACAACCCGGTGTTCGGCGCCGACAGCCTGCCCTTCCTCGCCACCAGCTACGAAGACGCCGAAAAGCTCTGGGCCGCGCAGAAGGACGTGATCTCGGGCCTGCTGGACGAACAGGGCATGATGGTGCTCTACGCCGTGCCGTGGCCGCCGCAGGGGCTCTACACCACCAAGGAGATCACCTCCGTCGATGACCTCGCGGGCCTCAAGTTCCGCACCTACAACGCCACGCTGGAAGAATTCGCCAACCTCGCCGGCGCCGCGCCGACACAGGTCGAGGTACCGGACATTCCGCAGGCCTTCTCGACCGGCCGGGTCGAGGCGATGATCACCTCGCCCTCTACAGGCGCAAATTCCAAGGCTTGGGATTTCCTGACCCATTACACCGATATCCAGGCCTGGCTGCCCAAGAACATCGTGGTGGTCAACAAGCGCGCCTTCCGCCGCCTTGACGAGGACACCCAGACCGCCATCACCGAAGCCGCCGCCGCCGCCGAACAGCGCGGATGGGACATGAGCATGGCCGAGACCGAGGAAAAGGTCGCGGTGCTCAAGGAAAACGGCATCACCGTGGTCGAACCCTCCGAGGAACTGATGAACGGCCTGCGCGAGATCGGCGCCGAGATGGTCGAAAACTGGAAGGCCGAGGCCGGCGCGGACGGCGAAGCCCTGATGAACGCCTACAAGCAATAAACCCCTGCCGGGTGCGCCTTCGCGCGCCCGGCGTCCTCAACGAGGGGCCAGCGACATGCGCCGCACACTCGACCTGATCTACCGCGCCGCTGGTGGCGTCGCGGCCCTCTTCATCCTTGCCATCGTGGTGCTGGTTGCCGCGCAGGTCTGCCTGAACCTCGCCGACAAGATCGCCGCCGCCGTCACCGGGCGCGGCATCGGGCTGACCATTCCCTCCTACGCCGATTTCACCGGCTTCTTCCTCGCCGCCTCGACCTTCCTCGCGCTGGCCTATGCGCTCAGGGTCGGCGGCCATATCCGCGTCACCCTGCTGATCACCCGCCTGCCCGACCGTGCGCACCGCGTGGTCGAAATCATCGTCGTCGCCATCGCCCTCGCGATGAGCGCCTACGCGACATATTACATCGCCCTGCTGGTCATCGAGAGCCATGAGTTCGGCGACCGCTCTTCCGGCATGGTCTCTCTGCCGCTGTGGATTCCGCAGCTTCCCGTGGCCCTCGGCCTCGCCATCCTCACCCTTGCTCTTGCCGACGAACTGGCGGGCCTGCTACGCGGCCGCCCGGCCTCGTGGGACGGCAAGGGCGAAAACCTGCTGAGCGAGTAAGCCCATGTCCGTCGCCGTCCTGTCGATCATCCTGCTGGTGCTGCTGTTCGCCTTCCTCGGCGCCGGGCTCTGGGTGGCCTTCGCGCTCTTGGGCGTCGGCATCGCCGCCATGGCGCTGTTTACCGACGCGCCTTTGGGCCTCGTCATGGCCACCACCATGTGGGGGCATTCGAACTCATGGGCGCTGGCCGCGCTGCCGCTGTTCATCTGGATGGGCGAAATCCTGTTCCGCTCGCGCCTGTCCGAAGACATGTTCACCGGCCTCGCGCCGTGGATGAACCGCCTGCCCGGCCAGCTTCTGCACGTCAACGTCTTCGCCTGCGGAATCTTCGCCGCGGTCTCCGGCTCTTCCGCCGCTACCGCCGCAACCATCGGCAAGCTGTCGATCCCCGAACTGTCGCGCCGCGGCTACCCCGAGCGTCTGGTGATCGGCACGCTGGCCGGATCGGCCACCCTCGGCCTCTTGATCCCGCCGTCGATCATCCTGATCGTCTATGGCGTTGCCACCGAACAAAGCATCGCCCGCTTGTTCGTCGCCGGTGTCCTCCCCGGCATCCTGCTGGTCACGCTCTTTGTCGGCTATGTTGTCGGCTGGGCGCTGCTCAACCGCGCCAGCCTGCCGACCGAGGACATCTCGGCCACATTCCGCGAAAAGCTGAAGCGCTCCCGCCGCCTTGTCCCGGTGGTGCTGCTGATCCTCGGCGTCATCGGCTCGATCTACGCCGGTATCGCCTCGCCCACCGACGCCGCCGCCGTGGGCGTCGTGCTGGCGCTGGTGCTGTCGTGGTCGTCCGGCAGCCTCACCCGCAAGAGCTTCGTCGACGGGCTGATGGGGGCCACCGTGACGTCCTGCATGATCGCCTTCATCCTCGCCGGAGCGTCCTTCCTGACCGTTGCCATGGGCTTCACCGGCATCCCCCGCATTCTGGCCGAATGGATCGGCTCGCTGGGCCTGTCGACCTTCACCCTCTTGGCGGCGCTGACAGTGTTCTTCGTCATCATGGGTTGCTTCCTCGACGGGATTTCTGTCGTGGTGCTCACCGCGTCGGTCATCATGCCGATGGTGCTGCAAGCCGGGATCGACCCGCTTTGGTTCGGCATCTTCCTCGTCATCGTCGTCGAGATGAGTCAGATCACGCCGCCCGTCGGCTTCAACCTCTTCGTGCTGCAATCGCTCACCGGGCGCGACATCCTCACTGTGGCACGCGCTGCGCTGCCGTTCTTCGTGCTGATGATCGTCGCGCTTGTCATCATCGTCATCTTCCCGCAGATCGTCACCTACCTTCCGGAGCAGATGTGACCGACTATCCCCTCCTGCGCACCGCCGGTGTCTCCGGCATGCTGGTCAGTTTCGCCGCCGCCCTCAGCGAGCCCGCCAATCGCGCCGCGCTGGCCTTTCGCGCGGCGGTGGACAGCCAAGGCTGGGACGGCGTCGAAGAGACCTCCTCCTCGCTCATTTCCACCTTTGTCCGCTTCGACCCGCTGCACCTGCCGCACGACACCCTGCGCGATCGCCTGACCGACCTGCTGGAAAGTCAGGACTGGTACCAAGCCCCCCTGCCCCGGGGCCGCAAGCTCTGGCGCATCCCGGCGGTCTTCGGGACCGACCTTGCGCCGCAACTGGATCAGGCGGCCGAGGCCGCGGGGCTGACGCGGGACGAGGCGATCGCATCGCTCACCACCTCCCGTGTCCGCGTCCAGACCATCGGCTTCGCACCCGGCCAGCCCTATCTCGGCGAACTGCCCGAGCACTGGAACATCCCCCGCCAGTCCGAGCTGACCACCCGCATCCCGCAGGGCGCGCTGGCCGTCGCCATCCGGCAGCTTGTGCTGTTCTCTGTGCCCACGCCCACCGGCTGGCAGCACGTCGCCCAGACCGCGATCCGCCTGTTCCGGCCCGACAGCGACACCCCCTACCTGCTGCGCCCCGGCGACGAGGTGCAGTTCACGCAGGTCGACCCCGAGACCCTGTCCAACATGAAAGACGATCCCGACGGCGGCGCCACCAGCGAGGTGCTGGCATGAGCGCGCATCTCAAGATCCTCCGGGCCGGACCGGGCCTCACCGTGCAGGACATGGGCCGCAGCGGCCACATTGCCCAGGGCCTGTCGCGTGGCGGCGCCGCCGACCGCACCGCGCTGCACGAAGGCGCCGCCCTGCTCGGCCAGCCTGCCACCCTTGCCGTGATCGAGATGATCGGCATGGGCGGCGAGTTTCAGGCCAGCCACGATCTCCGCATCGCCCTGACCGGTGCGCCGATGACGGCCACGCTCGATGGTGCGAAACTCGCCTGGAACGCAAGCCACCTTCTGCCCGCCGGGGCGCGGCTTGCCATCGGACCGGCGCTCAAGGGCACCTGCGGCTATCTCCATGTCGGCGGCGGGCTGGACACGCCCGAGGTCCTCGGCGCTCGCTCCGCGCACCTCGCCGCCGGCATCGGCCAGCCGCTTGAGGCCGGCGCCAGCCTGCCAGTCGGCGACGACACCGGCACCCGCACAGGACTGACCTTCACCCCCGACAATCGCTTCGACGGCGGGGCGGTGCGCCTTGTCGGCAGCGCCCAGACGCGCCTGTTTTCCGACGACGCCATTGCCCTCCTGCAATCCACGACGTTCCGCAAGGACAGCCGCGCCAACCGTATGGGCGCGCGGCTCGATCATGACAGCGCGGGTTTCGCGCTCGACGGCGGCCGCACCGTGGTGTCCGAAATCATCACCCCCGGCGACATCCAGATCACCGGCGACGGCACCCCCTTCGTGCTGCTCTGCGAGGCCCAGACCACCGGCGGCTATCCCCGCATCGCCTCGGTCCTGCCCTGCGACCTGCCGCGTGTCACCCAATCGCCCGCCGGCGCGCCGCTCACCTTCCGCCTGATCGACCTGGACGAGGCGATCCAAGCCGAACGGCTTGAGGCCAAACGCATCGCCGACCTCTCCCGCCACCTGCGCCCGCTGGTGCGCGATCCGCAGGATATCCGCGACCTGCTGTCCTATCAGCTGGTCAGCGGGGTGACTGCCGGAGACGACGCGCCCGGCACGTCGCAATCGCCGTCCCGGTCCCGGACCTGATCCGGGACCTCCACGCCTGCACTCGGACCGCCTTGACGAACGCGATTTGGGCCTGATTCAGGCCCGCATCGGCCGCCTCGGGGGATGAATCCGGGCTTTCCCCCGTTGCAACGTCACTGCCATCTTGTCAGCACGCCTCTGGTGTCGTTTTCTGCAATCTGCGAATGGACCCCTTCCAAGAGGCACGCCCATGATCGAGCAGCGCAATAATGTCGTTATTTCCGGCAGTTCCGACGGCCGACCCCTGGTCTTCGTGCATGGTTTCGGCTGCGATCAGACGATGTGGAAACAGGTGAGCACGGCCTTCGAAAACACCCATCGCATCGTTGGCTACGACCTGACAGGCATGGGAAAATCCGACCTTTCGGCCTATGATCCGAAGCGCTACGACAAGCTTCAGGCCCATGCCGACGACCTCGTGGCCATAATCGACGATCTCGGCCTCGCCGATGCCGTCCTGATCGGACATTCCGTCGGCGCGACCATCGCGCTTCTGGCCGCCAACCAGCGCCCCGAGGCGGTCACCCAGCTTGTTCTCGTCTCGCCCTCGCCCTGTTTTCTCGATGTCGGCAGCTATCACGGCGGTTTTCCGCCCAGCGATCTCGAAGAGCTTGTGGCCTTCCTCGACGAAAACCACCTCGGCTGGTCGCAGCAGTTGGCGCCCACCATCGCCGGTCAACCGGCGGGCGAACCTGCGACCGAGGATCTGACCCGGGGCTTCTGCCGCACCGATCCCGAAATCGCCAGCCACTTCGGCCGCGTCACCTTCTTCTCGGACCACCGTGCCGATTTCGAACGCGCGGCCCGGCCCTCGCTGATCCTGCACTGCGACGACGATGCGCTGGTGCCGATGGAAGTGGCCGAATGGATGCGCATGCGGGTGCCGGGGGCGCGGCTGTCGGTGCTGCGGGCCACCGGTCATTGCCCGCACATGACGGTGCCGCATCAGGTCATATCGGAGATCCGTCCTTGCCTCGGGCTGGCCCGGTGAAACGCAGCGACGCCACCGAACAGGAGATCCTCGCCGAACTGATCGAGGACGCGCCCTGCGGCATCGTGGTGACCGACCCCGACGGCCACGTGCTCTACGTCAACGACACTCTGCAGCGCTGGCTTGGGGCCTCGCTCAATCCGCGAGGTGGCAAGATCTCGGACCTGCTGACCCTGCCGGGCCGGCTGTTCTACGAAACCCACCTCGCGCCGATGATGCGGCTTCAGGGTTTCGTGCGCGAGATCTCGTGCTCGCTGAAGGACGAAGAGGGCAAGCCCTTCCCGGTGATGCTCAGCGGCGTGGCCCGCACCGACGACTCCGGCGCCCTGCTGCGGCTGGATTACACCATCTTCGATGCCCGGGAACGCCGGCTCTACGAGGACGAACTGCGCGACGCCCGCCGCAAGGCCGACGAACTGGCCGCCATCGTCCGGTCGTCTCCCAACGCGATCCTGCGGGTCGATCCGCAAGGCCGCATCGTGACCTGGAACAAGGGCAGCGAACCGCTGTTCAACACCGACCCGGGAAATGTGAAAGGGCGCCCGGTGCAAGAGGTCATCGCCCTTTCCGACCGGCCCGGATGGTTCGACAAGGCAGTCGCAGACTGCGCCGACGACGCCGAGGTGACTTTCACCGCCGCGCTCGGCCCGGACCGCAGTTACGAGGTCACCCTTGCCCCGATCGACGAACACCGACGCTTCGACGAAGGCCACAGCTGGTCGGTGATCATGCGCGACATCTCGGCCAAGACCCGGGCCGAGACGCTGCTGCAACTGACCATGGACGAGATGCGGCACCGGGTGAAGAACACCCTCGCCGTAGTCGCCGGCATCGCCCGACAGACCCTGACGGATGGGGCCCGTGACCGCTTCCTGTCGCGGCTGCACGCCCTGAGCCGCGCGCATGACACGCTGACGCCCACCGGGCTCAACCACACCGATCTGCGCGAACTGCTGACCGCCTCGGCGGAAGAGGCCGGGGGACAGGACCGTTTCCGCATCACCGGCCGGGGCGCCGTGCACTTGACCCCGCAACAGGCAACCTCGCTGTCGATGGCCCTGCACGAACTGACCACCAATGCGCTGAAATACGGCGCGCTCTCGGGACCGGGCGGCCATGTCGAGATCGACTACGCGCGCGAGGCCGACGGCCCTGTGCGGCTGGTCTGGCAGGAACACGGAGGCCCCCCGGTCGAACCGCCGCAAAGCACCGGCTTCGGCACCAAGATGATCGAGGTCGTGGTCCGCTTTGAGCTTTCCGCGGAGGTCGAGATGACCTACGATCCGAAAGGGGTGCGCTGCGAAATCGCCTTCACCCCGACCGAAGCCCCGGAGACGCCCGCGTGACCCGACGCGACCCGGCGGGCGCCTGACATGACCGAGGTTGCAATCATCGGTGCCGGCGTCGTCGGCCTCTGCACCGCGCTGCGGCTGGCCGGCGAAGGCCATGCCGTCACGCTCTTCGACCCCGAGCCGCCCGGCTCCGGCGCGTCTTACGGCAATGCCGGTCAGGTGGCCGATTACGCGGTGGTGCCGGTCGGCACGCCGGGCGTGCTGCGCAACCTGCCATCGCTGCTCCTGGACCGCGACAGCCCCTTCGCGCTGCGCTACGGCGCCCTTCCGTCGCTCGCGCCCTGGCTCGCCCGCTTCGCCTGGGAGTGCCTGCCGCGACGGGCCGCCGCCAATGCCCAAGCCCTCGCCGATCTGCTGCACGACGCGGCGCCGCTCTGGCTGGAATTGGGCCGCGCGGCCGGCTTCTCCGACCTGCTCCGCCGCGACGGGGTGCTTTACCTCTACGAAACCGCCACCGCCTTCGATGCAGCCCGCGCCGACCGCGCCCTGCGCCGCAAGCTCGGGGTGAACATCGACGCCCTCGACGCCTCGGAAGTGGCCCAGATGGAACCCGCCCTGCCGCTGATCGAGGGCGGCGCGCACTTCTTCCCCGACGCGGTCCACCTGCGGGATCCCGGCGTGGTTATGTCCCGTCTGGCCGACGCGGTGCAGGCGGCAGGCGTCACCTTCGTGACCGAAAGGGTGGCACGCCTCGACCGCCGCGACGGCCGGGTCACCCTGACCACCGCACAGGGAACCCACCGGCCCGAGGCCGTGGTGATCGCCGCCGGCGCCCATTCCCGCGCGCTCGCCGCACAGGCCGGCGACCGGGTGCCGCTGGATACCGAGCGCGGCTATCACATCGAATACGACATGCCCGAGCCGGTGTTCCGCCGTCCGGTCGCGTCCGGCACCAAAAGCTTCTACGCCATCCCCATGGCCGGGCGCTTGCGCTTTACCGGCACCGTCGAGATGGCCGACCTGCGCCGTCCCCCCGACCCGCGCCGCTGGGACCTGCTCGAACGCAACGCCGCGCACTTCCTGCCCGGCCTCGGCGCACCCGCGCGCAAATGGATGGGCTTTCGCCCGTCGGTCCCCAGCAGCGTCCCGGTGATCCGCGCGTCGCGCGGCGGCGGCAACGTGATCCTGGCGTTCGGCCACGGCCATCTCGGGGTGACGCTGGCGCCCCGGACGGCGCGGATGGTGGCCGATCTGCTGGCGTCGCGCGGGGGGTAGGCGGGGAGGTCCCGGATCAGGTCCGGGACAGCGGTGTGACCGGCCGCGCCGTCGTCAGCCGATCCGCCCGGCATAGCGCCAGCCGCCCTCCTGCCGCGTCAGACGGATCGCCCGCACCGGCTGGCCTGCCTGCAACCTTCCGCACCCCTGCGCCTCGCGCAGCAGCGCCGCCGGGCCCGAGGTCGCCATCGCCAGCGCCTGCGCCAGCCCGACACCCACCGTCCCGGCCATCACCGTGACCGCCTGCGGCATGTCCAGATCGGCCCCGGCCAGCGTCCCGTCGGCCAGCGTCAGCCGACCGTCCCGGCGCAGGATGCGGCGGCCGTTCAGGGTGAATTCGGTGATCTCGGACCCCACCGTCGACATCGCGTCGGTGACAAGGACAATTCCCCCCGGCCCCCGCTTCGCCGCCAGCGCCGCCCGGATCGAGGCCGCGTGAACGTGGATGTCATCCGCGATCAGCCCGGCCGAAACGGCACCCGCATCCAGCGCCGCGCCCACCAGCCCCGGTTCGCGGTTGCCCATTTGGCTCATCGCGTTGAACAGGTGCGTCACCATGCGGGCCCCGGCGTCGATGCACTCCCGCGCGACCGCATAGGAGCAGTCGGAATGGCCCAGCGACACGATCACCCCGGCCTGCGCCAGCCGGGCGATCCGCTCCGGCGTAACGCTTTCCGGCGCCACCGTGGCCAGCAGGTTGGGCAGCCGGTCCGCCGCTTCGATCAGGAACGCCTCGTCCGCGTCCTCCATCGGCCGGATCAGCGCCGGGTCATGCGCGCCCTTGCGGGCCAGCGACAGGTGCGGCCCCTCAAGATGCACGCCCAGAACCCCCGGTACGCCCTCGGCAATCGCCGCTTCCACCGCATTCACCGCCGCCCGCGTCCGCGCGTCGGTATCGGTGATCAACGTCGGCAACAGCGCCAGCGTGCCGGTGCCGGCGTGGGCCTCGGCAATCCGCCGCACGCCGTCCACCGTGGTTTCGTCGTTGAACATCACCCCGCCGCCGCCGTTGACCTGAAGGTCGACGAAGCCCGGCGCGATCACGCCTTCCACATCGATACGCGCATAACCTTCGGGCACCGCATCCGCGATGCCTTCACACAGCCCGTCCCGCACCAGCAGCACCCGGCCCTCGTGCAGCACCTCGCCGTCAAAGACGTCGCCGATATAGCCTGTGCCGCTCATACCGTTTCCGTGACCTTGCGCAGATGGCGCGGCGCGTCGGGGTTGATTCCGCGCGCCCGGGCCGCTTGTTCCACCATGGCATAGAACGACGCGATCAGCGCGATCGGGTCGGTCAGCGGATGGCCGGTGCGCACCACCGGCAGGCGTGTCGCCGCCTGCGCCTTGTCCGAGGTCACGAATACCGTCGCGCCCTTGGCCGCCACCTGATCGGCCACCTCCACCAGCGAGCTTTCTGCCGCATCCGCCGCCGCCATGGCGATTACTGGAAAGCCCTGCCCCACGATCGACACTGGCCCGTGCAGCACCTCGGCCGAGGAATAGCTCTCGCCATGCACCTGGCAGGTCTCCTTGAACTTCAGCGCCGCCTCGTTCGAGATCGCGAACGCCGGTCCGCGCCCGAGGCAATAGAGCGAATCCTTGCCCGTCACCGCCTCGCACAACGGTCCCCAGTCCGCCTCCACCGCGCGTCCCAGCGCCTCCGGCAGGGCCCTGATCGCCGCCAGCAATTCCGCATCCTGCGCCAGTTCCGCCAGCAGCCACGCCCCGCACACCGCCGAGGTGACGAAGGTCTTGGTTGCCGCCACGCTCAGTTCCTCGCCGGCGTGCAGTTCCAGCGTATGGGCGCTGACCTTCGCCAGGTCGCTGGCCGGATTGTTGGTCAGCGCCACGCTCAGCGCACCCTGCTTGCCCGCCATGTCCACCATGCGCACGATGTCCGGGCTCTTGCCCGATTGCGAAATCGCCAGACAGGCCGCGCGCTCCAGCTTCAGCGTCCGGCCATAGACCGAGGCCACCGAGGGCCCGACCGAGGCCACCGGCAACCCTGTCAGCAGTTCCGAGACGTACTTGGCATAGGTTGCCGCATGGTCCGACGACCCACGCGCCACCGACACCAGGAACAGCGGATCGAGCTCGCGGATCGCCGAGGCGGCAGCGCCGACGGCCTTGTCCCCGCGGCTCAGAAGGTTGTCGACGGCACCGGGGATCTCCCGGATCTCGCGAAACATGTGTGTGGCAGCGTTCATGGTCATTCCTTTGCAAGCCGCAGTTCGGCGACGAAGTTGTAGGCATCGCCGCGATAGAGCGACTGGGTGAATTCGGCGGTGCGCCCGCCCTCCAGGTAAGATGTCCGTTCGATCCGCAGCCCCGCCTGCCCGGGATCGACCTCCAGCAGCTCCGCGTCGCGCCCCTTGAGGTTCACCGCCGAGATCTTCTGGATCGCCCGCACCGGACGCGTGCCGTTGCGCTCCAGCACCTCGTAGAGCGAGGTCTCGACCTCCAGCGGGTTCGGCAGGATGTCAGTCGGCATCGAGGCGCGCTCGATCGCCATCGGCTTGCCGTCGGCCAGCCTCAGCCGCACGATCCGCGACACCGAATCCTCCGGCGTCAGCCCCAGTGCCATGGTTTCGTCCGGCGACGGCATGAACAGCCCGCGCTCCAGCCAGCGCACCGAGGAGGTCTTGCCGCGCCGCGCCATGTCTTCCGAAAACGAGGTCAGCCGCGACAGCTTCTGCTCGACCCGCGCCGGCGAGGTCGACACGAAAGAGCCCGACCCCTGCTTCTGCACGATCATGCCCTCGCCCACGAGATCCTCGAAGGCCTTGCGCACGGTCACGCGCGAAAAATCGGTGAGGCTGGCGATCTCGCGCTCCGGCGGCAGCGGGCTTCCGGGGGCGAGGATGCCCTCGGCCACCGCCTCGGCCAGCCGGTTGCGCAACTGCACATAGCGCGGCCCGGCATTGGGCCGGAACCAATCCTCGGGGGCAAGAAACTCCTGGATGTTCACGCCTGCACCTCCCGCTCGTATGCCGCCTTCGCCAGTGCCACCGCCCCATCAAGCGCCGTGCCCTGCGGCGCGATGATCCGCCCGCGGGCGGCGTCGGAAAGATAGGCCGCATAACAGGGCCCCAGCCCGCCGCTCAGGCAGAGCACGTCCTCGCCGCCGAAATCCATCGCCCTCAGCGCGTCCGTCAGATAGGCCGCGCCGCGCCGCATCAGCAGCAGCCCGGTCGCATGGCCGGCCTGTGCCGCCTCCACGATGCGCGGCGCGAACACCGCGTAATCCGCAGGCCGCGCGTCCGAGGCAAAGCGCACCAGCGCCGCCGGCCCTCCGGCCTCGGCCAGCACCGCCGTGCTCAGCGGGCAGCCTTCCGCCAGCCCGTCGTGGACCAGCAGCGCATGTTCCATCAACGCGCGCCCCAGCCAGGCGCCCGAGGCCTGATCGCCCAGCCTGAACCCCCAGCCGCCGATGCGCAGCACCGTGCCGCCGCGCTGTGCCGCCAGCGTCGATCCGGTGCCGATGGCCGCCAGAACCCCGTCTCGCGGGCCAAGCGCCCCCGCGACCGAGGTCGCCCGGTCGTCAGTCACCGTCACGCGTCCAAGCGGCAGTCCCTCGGCCACGGCCCCGGCAATCGCGTCGTCCAGAACACCGGCCAACCCGACATGCGCGACACCGCATTCAACGGCGTCCGCAGGCAGGTCGGCGGCAGCGCCGGCCAGCGCTGCCCGCACGTTCCCGACCGTCTGCATAAGATCGGTGGTGGCGTTGGCAGGCCCTGCCGCGCCCTGCCCCAGCACCCGCCCGGACAAGTCCGCAATGGCTGCACGGCAGCCGGTTCCGCCACCGTCCACGCCGATCAGGTATCTGGGAGTCATCTGGGTCATGCAATACCAGTACCATACCTATTACGTGAATGAAAGACCAAAGTCAGGCAAATACCCGGATAGACCATGCCAAAGGGCCGGGGTGCCCTTGGATTTAACGAAATGGTAGACAAGTGGTATTGTTTCGGTATTATGCATCGAAACGGAGGAGAGAATCACCTTGGCCACCACAGCCACCCATATCGATGCGCTGCCGTCCGAGCAGGCCCTCGGCGCGATGCTCGACTCTCACCGCGCCGCGGCCGAAGCCGTGCGCATCGCGCTTCCGGCGCTTGAGCGGGCGGCGCAACAGGTGGCCACCACGCTGGCCGGGGGCGGCACCCTCACCTATGCGGCGGCGGGCAGCTCCGGCCTGATGGCGCTTTCCGACGCCAGCGAATTATCCGGCACCTTCGGCACCGACCCGTCGCAGGCCCGCATCGCCATGGCCGGCGGCGTGCCCGCCGATGCCAACATGCCCGGCGATACCGAAGACGCCACTGACGCCGCCGACACCATCGCCGCCGCCATGGGTCCGCAGGACACCGCCATAATCCTTAGCGCCAGCGGCACCACGCCCTATGCGCTGGCCGTGGCAAAAGCCGTCCGCGCCAAAGGGCTGCCGGTGATCGCCATCGCCAACGTCGCGCAGGCGCCGCTGCTCGACCTCGCCGATATCGCCATCGCCATTCCCACCGCGCCCGAGGTCGTCGAAGGCTCCACCCGGCTCGGCGCCGGCACCGCGCAGAAGATCGCGCTCAACATGATCTCGACCCGGGCCGGCATCCTCATGGGCCATGTCCACGACGGCCTTATGGTCAACCTGCGGCCCGACAACATCAAGCTGCGCGCCCGCGCCGCCACCATCGTCACCCGCATCACCGGTGTCAGCCAGGCCCAGGCCGAACAGGCCCTTGAAGCCACCGGCTATGACACCAAACTCGCCGTGCTTGTCGCAACCGGGGTCAGCGTGGCGGACGCCCGCCAACTGCTCCGCGAAAACGACAACCGCCTGCGGCCCTGCCTCGAACGCAGCGCCGCTTCAACGAACTGACTTCAACAGAGAGGAAGACCCATGCTGAAACGCACCCTGCCCGCCACGCTGCTGGCCTCGACGGTCCTCGCGACCGGCGCCTATGCGCAAGAGGCCGAGCTGATCATCGAAAGCTGGCGCAACGACGACCTCGCCATCTGGCAGGACCAGATCATCCCGGCGTTCGAGGAAAAGCACCCCGACATCAAGGTCAAGTTCACCCCCTCGGCCCCGGCCGAATACAACGCCGTCCTGAACTCCAAGCTGGACGCGGGCAGCGCCGGTGACATCATCACCTGCCGCCCCTTCGATGCCTCGCTGGCGCTCTATGACAACGGCCACCTGACCGACCTTAGCGACCTTGAGGGCATGTCGAACTTCTCGGACGTGGCGAAATCCGGCTGGAGCACCGACGACGGCTCCGCCACCTACTGCGTGCCGATGGCCAGCGTGATCCACGGCTTCATCTACAACAAGGACGCGTTCGAAGAGGTCGGCGTCGAGGTTCCGAAGACCGAAGAGGAATTCTTCGCCGTGCTCGAAGCCTTCAAGGAAGACGGCAACTATATCCCGATGGCGATGGGCACCAACGACCAGTGGGAAGCCGCCACCATGGGCTACAACAACATCGGTCCGAACTACTGGAAGGGCGAAGAGGGCCGCAACGCGCTGATCGCCGGCGAACAGAAACTGACCGACGAACAGTGGGTTGCGCCGTTCCGGCAACTGGCGAAATGGGGCGAGTACCTCGGCGACGGCTTCGAGGCGCAAACCTATCCCGACAGCCAGAACATCTTCACCCTTGGCCGCGCCGCGATCTACCCGGCCGGGTCGTGGGAGGTCTCGGGCTTCAACAACCTCGTGGACTTCGAAATGGGCGCCTTCCCGCCCCCGGTCCCTGCCGAGGGCGATACCTGCTACATCTCGGACCACACAGATATCGGCATCGGCATGAACGCCGCGACCGAAAACCCCGAAGCCGCGAAGACCTTCCTCAACTGGGTCGCCTCGCCCGAGTTCGCGGAAATCTTCGCCAACGCCCTGCCGGGCTTCTTCCCGCTGTCGTCGGGCGAGGTTGCACTGGAAGACCCGCTGGCGCAGGAAATCCTGTCGTGGCGCGATGACTGCGAAAGCACCATCCGGTCGACCTACCAAATCCTGTCGCGCGGCACGCCGAACCTCGAGAACGACACCTGGAACGCCTCGGCCGCTGTCATCAAGGGCACCGAGACGCCCGAGGACGCCGCCCAGCGTCTTCAGGACGGCCTCGCCTCGTGGTACGCGCCGCAGCAATAGGCGCGCACCGGCCCCGGGAAACACGACCCGGGGCCACCCCTTCCCGACAATCCAACGCAGCTCCGAAAGAGGAGAAACCCGATGGCGACGCCCTCAGGACAGTCGAAGATCAAGTGGCATGTGGTCGTGTTTCTGGCCCCCGCCGTGCTGGTCTATACCGCGGTGATGATCTACCCGCTGTTCAACACCATGCGGCTCTCGTTCTTCAACAAGATCGACAAGGAGCGGGTCTTCGTCGGGTTCGACAATTTCCGCACCCTGTTCGGCGATGCCATCTGGTCCGATCAGTTCTGGAATGCGCTCGGCAACAATTTCTGGTTCTTCGTCATCCACATGCTGGTGCAGAACCCCATCGGCATCGCGCTGGCCGCGATCCTGTCGTCGCCGCGGCTGCGTTTCGCCGCGCTCTACCGCACCGCGATCTTCGTCCCGACCATCCTGTCGTTCGTCATCGTCGGCTTCGCCTGGAAACTGATCCTGTCGCCGATCTGGGGCATCGCCCCAGACATGCTGGACGCCATCGGCCTGAAGTTCCTCTACCAGCCCTGGCTGGGCAAGGAGGAATACGCCCTCACCACCCTGAGCCTCGTCTCGGTCTGGCAGTTCGTCGGCATCCCGATGATGCTGATCTATGCCGCGCTGCTGTCGATCCCCGAGGAGATCCTCGAGGCCGGCGAATGCGACGGCATCACCGGCATGGCGGCCTTCTGGAAGATCAAGCTGCCATTGATCCTGCCGTCGATCGGCATCATCTCGATCCTGACCTTCGTGGCCAACTTCAACGCCTTCGACCTGATCTATGCGGCGCAGGGCGCGCTGGCCGGACCGGATTTCTCGACCGACATCCTCGGCACCTTCATGTACCGCACCTTCTTCGGCTTCCAGCTGCAACTGGGCGATCCGCACATGGGCTCGGCCATCGCCTCGGCCATGTTCCTCATCATCCTTGTCGGCGTGTGCCTGTACCTCTTCGGTATCCAGCGCCGCCTGCGCACTTACCAGTTCTGAAGGAGGAGCATCCATGCAAGCCGCACGCCAGACACTCTCGACCCGGATCGGGTCGCACGGGGTCCTGATCCTCTATACCCTGATCGCGCTGTTCCCGGTCTTCGTGATCGTCACCAACAGCTTCAAGACCCGCCGCGCGATCTTCCGCGAACCGCTGGGCCTGCCCAATGAGGACAGCTTCAGCCTGATCGGATACGAGACCGTGCTGAAGCAGGGGGATTTCTTCCTCTACTTCCAGAACTCGATGATCGTCACCGTGGCCTCGCTGTTCTTCATCCTGCTGTTCGGCGCGATGGCGGCCTTCGCGCTGGCCGAGTACCGCTTCAAGGGCAACACCCTGATGGGCCTCTACCTCGCGCTCGGCATCATGATCCCGATCCGCATTGGCACAGTCGCCATCCTCGAGATGATGGTCTCGACCGGGCTGGTAAACACCCTCTGGGCGCTGATCCTCGTCTACACGGCCCAGGGTCTGCCGCTGGCGGTGTTCATCCTGTCGGAGTTCATGAAAGGCGTCTCGGACGACCTGAAGAACGCCGGCCGCATCGACGGGCTGAGCGAATACAAGATTTTCTTCCGCTTGGTGCTGCCGCTTGTCCGCCCGGCGATGGCGACGGTCGCGGTGTTCAACATGATCCCGATCTGGAACGACCTCTGGTTCCCGCTGATCCTCGCCCCGGCGGAGGAGACCAAGACCCTCACCCTCGGCTCACAGGTCTTCATCGGCCAGTTCGTGACAGACTGGAACGCCGTCCTCTCGGCCCTGTCCCTCGCGATCCTGCCGGTCATGGTGCTCTACGTCATCTTCTCCCGCCAGCTGATCCGCGGCATCACATCCGGAGCCGTGAAATGAGCGCGCTCAGACCAACAGAGGGCAGCCCCCGGCCGCGGGTGGGGGTGAAGCCCCCGCCCGGGGCGGCGGTCGGGGGCTGGCCGGCCCGCAAGCGGCCCGGGCCGAAAACTGACAGGGAGTTTGCAACATGACCCGCGTCCTTATCGCAGGCCTCGGCAACATGGGCCTTAGCCACGCCCTCGCCCACCACCGTCACCCCGACGCCCAGATCGTCGGCCTCGTCAATCGCTCCGGCACCGTCGACCATCCCGACCTGACCGACTACCCGGTGTTCACCGACTTCCGCACCGCCCTCAACGAAACCAACCCCGACCTGGTGGTCATCGCCACCTACACCGACACCCACGCCCCCTATGCCATCGCCGCGATGGAGGCAGGCGCCCATGTCTTCGTCGAGAAACCCCTCGCCATGACGGCGCAAGAGGCACAGCAGGTCGTCGACACCGCCACCCGGCTGAACCGCAAGCTGGTCGTGGGCTACATCCTCCGCCACCACCCCTCATGGCAGCGGCTGATCGCCGAGGCCCGAAACCTTGGCGGACCTTACGTCTTCCGCCTCAACCTCAACCAGCAGTCCAGCGGCGCGACGTGGGACACCCACAAGGCGCTGATGCAGACCACCTCGCCCATCGTCGATTGCGGTGTGCATTACGTCGATGTCATGTGCCAGATCACCGATGCCAAGCCGGTCCGCCTGCACGGCATTGGCCTGCGCCTGACGGACGAAATCCCCGAAGGCATGTACAATTACGGCCAGTTCCAGGTGGTCTTCGACGACAATTCCGTCGGCTGGTACGAGGCCGGCTGGGGCCCGATGATGTCCGAAACCGCCTTCTTCGTGAAGGACGTGGTCAGCCCCAACGGCTCTGTATCGATCACCGACGCCGACAAGGGCAAATCCGATGACGTCGACGGCCACACCCGCGTCGGCGGCTTGCTGGTGCACCGCCCCGAAGGCGACACCCTGATCGACCTGCCGGACGAGCCGGGCCACCAGGACCTCTGCGATGCCGAACAGGCCTTCATGCTCGACGCCATCGCCAACGACACAGACCTCACCCGCCACATGAGCGACGCCGTGACCTCGCTCGCCATCTGCCTTGCCGCCGACGAAAGCATCCGGACCGGCAAACCCGTCACCCTGGGAGGAGACCAGACATGACCGCCTTGAAACTGGAAAACGTGAACAAGTCCTTCGGCCCGGTCCACGTCCTGAAGGACATCAACCTCACCGTCGAGGACGGCGAGTTCGTGGTCTTCGTCGGCCCCTCCGGCTGCGGCAAGTCCACCCTCTTGCGGGTCATCGCCGGGCTTGAAGACGCCTCCTCCGGCACCGTCGCCATCGGCGGCGACGTGGTCAACACCGTCCCCCCGGCCAAGCGCGGCATCGCCATGGTGTTCCAGTCCTACGCGCTCTATCCGCACCTCAACGTCAAGGACAACATGGGGCTGGGGCTGAAGCAGGAAGGTCAGGCGAAGGCCATCGTGGAAGAACGCGTCTCCAAGGCGTCGAGGATGCTCGACCTTGACAAGTACCTGACCCGCCGCCCGGCGGAGCTGTCCGGCGGCCAGCGCCAGCGCGTCGCCATCGGCCGCGCCATCGTACGCGAACCGAAACTCTTCCTCTTCGATGAACCGCTGTCGAACCTAGACGCCGCGCTGCGCATGAACACCCGCGTGGAGATCGCCGCCCTGCACCGCACGCTCTCGGCCTCGATGATCTATGTCACGCACGACCAGATCGAGGCCATGACGCTGGCCGACAAGATCGTCGTGCTGCGCGATGGCCGGATCGAGCAGGTCGGATCGCCGCTGGAGCTTTACAACAACCCCGCCAACCGTTTCGTCGCGGGCTTCCTAGGTTCCCCCTCGATGAACTTTCTTGAACGTTCCGTCCCCGGCCTGCGCCCCGGACATACCATCGGCATCCGCCCCGAGCACCTGCGGGTGGTCGATCAGGGCCGCATCAACGGCGAGGTGACGTATGTGGAACGTCTCGGCGGCGACACCAATCTGCTGGTGAAGACCGACGAGGGCGAGACGCTGACCCTGCGCCTTTTCGGGCAGGATCAGACGCCGGTGGGCGCGCGCGTCAGCCTTGATTTCGACGACGCGCGGGCCTTTCATTTCGACGAGACCGAAGAGCGGATCCTCGATCAGGCCGCGTGAGGCGGATACAGCACCACCCGCGTGTCCATCGGCACCCGGTTGTAGAGGTCGATCAGGTGGCTGTTCACCAGTCGCGCGCAGCCGCTCGACACCCGTTTGGCGATGGTCGTCGGATCATTGGTGCCGTGGATGCGCAGGAAGGTATCGCCCTTTTCGGGCGTGAACAGGTACAGCGCCCGCGCACCCAGCGGATTGTCCAGCCCGCCGGGCAAACCGTCCTTGTACTGCGCATAGCGCTCCGGCTCACGCTCCACCATGTCCGGCGTCGGCACCCAGCCCGGCCATTCCTTCTTAGCGCCGACGAAGAACTCGCCCGCCTCGTACAGTCCGGGCCGGCCGATGCCCACGGTATAGCGGATCGCCTCGCCGCCCGGCAGTGTCCAGTACAGCGCGAACTGCGTCGGATCGACATGGATTTCACCCGGCGGGATGTGATCCTTGATCCGCACGTAACGGGGCTGATACTGCTGCGGCACATCGTAATACGGGATCGAGCTGTCCTGCGCCGTCGCCAGCCCGGGAAGGCCGATCGCTGCGGCCGTGCCCAGCCCCGTCGCCAGAAAATCGCGTCGTTTCATGTCATCCCTCTCGTGTCATTGCGGCACCGCTTCGGCGCCTGAAGGTGTCGGACCCGTGTGGCCCTCTGCCTGCCATAATAGCGCGGCGAAAGGTGATTCCGATCACGTTTCCATCACGTTGCCAACGCAGTGCCGCGATCACGGTTCCTCGGTATCGAGAGTTCTAACGCTCCATGCCGCCGTCATCCCGTGAATCACGGTCGAAGCGAACACGGTGAAGGCGACCAGCGCCCAGAGCGCACCTTCGTCGATGAACTCGACATGCGTCGAGGCGTAGCCGAGGTAATAGATCGATCCGATCCCCCGGACGCCATAGAAGCTTGCCACCATGCGCGACTTGTCCGGCAGCCCCGACCGCCACAGCCCGATCATGCCCGCCAGCGGCCGGATTATCAGGATCAGGCCGAAACCGATCACGGTGTGCGACCAGTCGAGATAGGGCCAGAGCGACGGCATGACCGAGCCCAGGAACACCAGCAGGATGGCGGTGATCGCGTGTTCGATCGAGATCGAGAACACATGCAGCCGCTGGTGGAAGGTGTGTTCGCTTTCCGACCTGCGGCAAACGACGCCCGCCACGAAGGCGGCGATGAACCCGTAACCCTCGGCCAGTTCCACCAGCCCGTAGACCAGGAACACCCCGGCCAGCGCCAGCACCCCCGGCCCCGAGGCCGCCAGCGTGTTCCAGCTTGGCACCGAAAACAGCACCCGCCCCAGCACCCAGCCCAGCACCGCGCCCGCGGCCACGCCCATGACGATGCGGTAGCCCAGATCCCACAGCAGCCATTCCGCCAGCCAACCCGACGGATCGGCGCCGCTGGTGGCGATATGCAGCGCGAGATAGACGAAGGGAAAGGCCAGACCGTCGTTCAGCCCGGCCTCGGTGGTCAGCGCGAAGCGCACCGGGTGTTCGCGGCCCTCCTGCGGCCCGCCGACCTGCAAGTCGCCCGCCAGCACTGGGTCGGTGGGCGACATCACCGCGCCCAGCAGCACCGCACCGCCGATCGTCATCCCCGCCAGCCCCCAGCCCAGCAATGCCACGGCGGCGATGGTCAGCGGCATGGTGATCGCCAGCATCCGCACCGTCGGCCGCCACAGCTGCCAGTCACCAAGGTTGTCGATCCTCAGCCCGGTCGAGAACAGCACCACGATCACCACGATCTCGGCGGCGATTTCCCAGATGCCAGGGTTTTCGATCGGATCGATACCGGTGATCAGCCCCGGAAACAGCAGCGAAAAGGCCATGCCGAACGCCATCAGCAGCCCGGTCGCCGCAGGGGGTTGCCGGAACAGCAACCGCGGCAGCCAATAGGACAACAGCAGGCTGGCGCCGAGCGCGGCCAGCAGGATGTGATAGGGGTCAAGCCCGAAGCGTGCGTCTTCCATCCGCCTAGTTATGTTGCGAATGGCGGCCGTTTCAAATGTTTTGACGCTGCGGAGCGTTTGCGGGGCCGTGCCCGCCCAATCGCGACCACGCCCGCGTTTCAGTTGAGACGCCGTATCTAGTGCGGAGCCACGGCGCTATAGCAATAATATCTTATGCAAAAGCGCCGCGGCTTGCCTCCCTTAGTCCTGTCCGATAACTAGGGGGTTTCGCATGCGAAACCCCCTCAGGTCTCTTCCAGCAGGTATTGGATCCGCGCCATACATTCGTCCACGATCTCCGGGGTCACCGGCCCGTGGAAGCGGATCGCATAGCCCCGCTGCCCCAATTCCTTCTCGATGGAAATCCCGTTTGCCAGCTTCGTGTAACGGCTTTTGACCAGCCGCTTCTCGGCCTTCGGACGTCCGCCGCGTTTCGGGTCTCCTCCGGCCCCTTCGGCCGCCTCGATGAAGGGCAGCATCTCGGCCCATTCCTCGTCCAGCGAACGCACCTTCACGGCCTCCAGCGCATCGCGGATCGCGGGCCCTTGCCCTGCCCGCAGCGCCGTCGCCAGCCGCAGGCATTGCCGTTCGTTCATCTCGGTGGCGAAGTCCAGCATGTCGCCCAGATCCTCGTGGATCATCGCGAACGACCGGATTTTCGACCGCTTGGCTTTCGAGGCATTCTGGAACAGCGTGTTCACCGCCTCGTCGAGGGTTTCGAACACCTGGTCCTGAACCGCCAGCGCCGCCGCCCTGCCCCGCTCGTACTGGCTCAGACCGACGCGGATCTCGTTTTCCTCGATCATCGCCACATAGACCGCCGCCACGTCCTCGGGCTCGCGGACAAAGGCCGGGATCTCGGCAAACGTGTCGTCGCTTCTGAGGTCCTGCAGATGCCGGAATGCCTCAAGCCTGCGATAGCCGGAAATCAGCATGTAGCAGTCGGGCTCGGATTCCGGCCGGTAGACTTCGATCGGCATGCGCAGCCCGCCGGTGGCGATCGAGGTCGCCAGCTCCATCAGCTCGGCCTGCGCCACCTCCATCCGGTCGCGCGAGATGCCCCCGGTCCGCAGCTTCTCCAGCGGGATCATGGTGACCAGCCGGCCGGCCTTTTCGGCTTCGCGCAGGGCCTCGGCATCGGCCTTGTCACGGGCCTGTTCGGCGCGGGCTTCGGGGGTGGCTGTCTGCGACAGCGCCGCGGCCTCGCCCACCACATCGGCGATGGGCATGCGTAGCCCGGTGCGGGGGGTTTCGCGTGCGAAACCGTCCTCGATTTCCTTCAGCGCCTCTGCCGAGGGCGGTTCAAGCTGTCTGCGTCTCGCCATTGTCGGCCTCCTGCTCTTGCTCTTGCTGCTCTGCTTTTGCCAGTTGTGCGTCGCGCCACCACGACCCGATCAAGAGCTCCTTGAACTCTGCATAGGTCCGGTCAAAGGCCTCGCGGCCGCGGGTATACGTCTCGCGGTTGAAGTTGCGGTAATCTGCCTCGTAGATGCCGCTGACGCTTTCGCCCGCCTGCCCGACCATGGCGGTGTAATCCTGCCGGTAAGCGTTCATCATGTCGCCGAACCAGGCCTGTATGACGTTCGCCAGATCGGTCTGCTGGCTGGCGTCAAAGCGGGTAATCAGCGCGCGCACCACGTCCCATTCGAACTTCATTTCCGGCAGCCCGGCGCGGCGACGGGCGGCATTTTCGCCCTCTTCGATGCTGGCGAAGGTGGAATAGAGCATGTCGAAGAAGCGGCCCGTGGAATCGAATTCCAGAAAGGAGGCCCCGAGCGGCACCAGCAGGATATCGGCGGCGGCCAGCGCGTTGATCGTCAGGTAGCCGAGAGCAGGGGGCGTATCGAGCAGGATCACGTCGTAGTCGTCCAGCGCGCCGCCCTCGTCCAGCGCGGCGGTGAGCGCGTCCCACAGCGGCCAGGCGCGAAGACCCATGCGCCAGACGGGAATCTGGAACTCGGCCCAGTAGAGGTTCAGCTGCGCCCCGATCAGGTCGATGTTGGGCCAGTGGGTTTCCTGCACGACGTTTCGCAGCGATACCCCAAGCGCCTCGGTCAGGGTCTCATCAAGCGGCACCGGCGGATCGCCCGCCGCCTCGCGGACCTTGTTTTCGGCCTGCAGGTGGCGGGCGTAATCACGCGCCAGAAGAGGAAAGACTGTCTGCCATTCGTCAGCCACTTGGCCACCCATGATCGAGGTCATCGAGCCCTGAGAATCCAGATCAATCACCAAGACTTTGTAACCATCGAGCGCGGCGCTCATCGCAAGGTGGGCAGCGGTGGAGGTCTTGCCGACCCCGCCCTTGAAGTTGGCCACCGCAACCACCTTGGCGGGCAGGCCCTCGGGGCGGTAGGGGCGATATTCCTTGGTGGAGACGCCCTCTTCGGCGAAATGATCGCGCAGGCGCAGGACCTCTTCGAGGCTGAACCACTTGGCGCCAGACTGTCCCTCGCCCTGCGGCAGATCGGGGTGCTTGTTGAGGACCCGGCGAAGGTGGGCGGGCGCGACCGGGATCAGGTAGCGGCAGACCTCCCAGGTGGAGAACTTGCGGAGCCGCTTGCGGCCGTCGGGGGCATAGCCGCGCTTGGCCAGATCGTCGCGGCCGCGGCCGGCGAAAGCGGCGGCTTTCGCGAATCGGGCGGTGTCGATAGGGTCACCCAACTTCGCCGAGGCGGCCTTGGGATCGAGGTTGAAATAGGGGGGCAGGGGGGACTCGGGTTTGCGCGCCATGTTGCTCTTGCCTCGCTCGGATCGCATGATTTGCCTGTTATGCGCCGGATCATCGCACATCCCGGCAGGTCTGTGAATCGGGAAGTGGCAGCGGATATTGTGCGCGAAAAACGCGGTTTCGCATGCGAAACCCCCAAATAATCCCGAATGAAAAGACAACACGGGGCCCGGTCTGTTTGATTTATTTTAAGATCTTTTAGATCTTTGTCTCATATAGGTCATATCTTATCAATGACTTAACCTGGGCAGGGTGCCCGGGTACGGGATCAAGGGTACCCGGTTACAGGACGAAAGGTGACCGGTATCGGGAAACGGGGCGCCGATTCGCAGGAGCCGGGTGTTGCGGACTCTCTGGCGAGGATTTTGCAAGCTTTTCAGACCCGCACTCCGGCAGAGACCCCGTAAACGGGTACCTGAAGCCTCCGATCCGATTGGTACGTGAGCGCAAGGGGACCCGTTTACGGGATAGGCTTCCAGCGCGGTCAGGTGCCCATAAGCGGATTGAGTGCGGGTGCCCTATGGGCCATACTGGACCCGAGCGGACCGGACAGAGCCAGCACGGCCAACGGGAAAGAGGGCAGGGCCATGGGAACAGACGACATACCGCACGACCAGCTGAGCGGGCCCCTGCGGCGGCCCTCGGTCAAGAAGAACGTGGCGGCGATCCATGTCTCGGGCAAGCTGACGTTGTTGCAGCGGAAGCTGTCGAACGTGCTGTTGCTCAATGCCTATGACCACCTTGTCAGCAAGCCCAAGCACCAGATCGACGCGCGCACGCTGTGCCTGATGGTGGGGTACAATTCCAACGACATGGAGACGCTGAAGGCGTCCCTGCGGTCACTGGCCGAGACGGTGGCGGAATGGGACATGCTGGGCGCGGACGGGC
This sequence comes from Litorisediminivivens sp. KMU-197, assembly GCF_056858395.1. Lineage (NCBI taxonomy): Bacteria > Pseudomonadati > Pseudomonadota > Alphaproteobacteria > Rhodobacterales > Paracoccaceae > Litorisediminivivens > Litorisediminivivens sp. KMU-197. The sequence continues at coordinate 72,321 of NZ_JBXEQG010000010.1, forward strand.
AGCAGGAATGGGGGGTTTCGGCGCTGTTGTCCTATGCCAAGCTGAAAGGCGGGGTCTGTGAATATGCCTATTCCCCGGCGCTGGCCGAGAAGCTGCACGATCCGAAGGTGTTTGCGCTTATCAACCTGAACATCCAGCGGCGGTTCACCTCCGGTCATGCGTTGGCACTGTACGAAAATTGCTATCGCTTCGTCAGGACGGGCAGCACCGGCTGGTGGCCGATCGAGTTGTTCCGGCGGCTGATGGGGGTTGACGGCAGTGCCTATTACGAGAGCTTCAAACACCTCAATGCCAAGGTCATCAAGCCGGCGGTGAAAGAGGTCAACAAGACCTCGAACATCCTGCTGGAACCGGAATTCCGCAAGATGGGCCGGCAGGTAAGCGAGATCCGCTTCCTGATCCGCGAGAACCCGCAACTGGCGATGCTCGATATCGACGATGGCGAGGGCGTGCGGCAGGGCGCGGTCTATGAGGGGCTGGTGAAGGTGGGCGTTTCGGACCGGCTGGCGCGGCAGTGGATCGCGGAGCATGGCGAGGATTACGTGGCCGAGAAGCTGGCCTATCTGCAGGGGCGTGACGGGGTGAAGAGCCCGGTGCGGTATCTGTCGGCGGCCTTGCGCGACGATTACCGGGGGGAGGCCGCACCCGCGCCGTCGGCAAAGGCGGTAAAGGCGGCGGAGGTGCGGCAGGCGAAGGTCGCCGAGGCGGCCGAGGCAGCGGGCGCGCGCGAGGCCGAGCTGGACCGCGCGCGGCGGCTGCGGGCGGCGCGGATGGCGCGCATCAGGGATCTGGTGGCGGCGCGGACCCCGACCCAGCGGGACGCGGACAAGCGGCTGTTCCTGACCCGGCTGGACGATGATCTGGCGCGCGAGGAGTTCGCACGGCTGGGCTGGGCCTCGGCCCTTTCGGTGCGCGAGATGGTGGCGTTCTGGGAAGAACTGGTGCCGGGGGCCTTCGACGAGGTCGGGTAGCCGAGCCCACGACCTGCGGGGGCGGCTTGCCTATTCGGCGCGCGTGGCGATGATGACGGCGGATTCCCACGGCTAGGGGTAGGCAGATGAGCATTGATATCGAGGTCGCTGTGGCCAGCCGCAGCCGGATCGGCGAGGGAGCGGTCTGGGATGTGGAGGACCAGCGGCTGTGGTGGGTGGATATCCCCGCGGGGCTGATCCATCGGTATGATCCGCAGAGCGGGCAGAACGAGACCTTCGATTTCGGCGAGCCGGTTGGGTGCGTCGCTCGGCGTGACGGGGGCCTTGTGGTGGCGGCGGCGTCGGGGTTCTGGCTTTACGATCCGGAGCGCGGCGAGAAAACCCACATTCATGACCCGGAGCCTGATCTGGACGGCAACCGCTTCAACGACGGCGGCACCGACATGCAGGGGCGGTTCTGGGCCGGGACGATGAAGGACGATGGCGGCGCTCCGGCGTGTCGGGGGACGTTCTATCGGCTGGATCCGGATATGAGCGTGACCACGTGGAAGGGCGGGTTCTGGACGACCAACGGGCTGGCGTTTTCGCCGGATGGGTCGCGTATGTATGTCTCGGACAGCTATCCGGAGGTGCGCAGGATCTGGTGCTGCGACTATGACCGTGAGACCGGCACGCCGGGGGCGCTGCGGACCTACTTTGACACGCGCGCGGTTGCCGGGCGGCCGGACGGCGGGACGGTGGATGCCGAGGGCTGCTATTGGCAGGCCGGGGTGTCGGGCTGGCAGGTGAACCGCATTTCGCCGGAGGGCGAGCTGCTGATGAGTATCGACATGCCGGTGGAGAAACCGTCGAAACCGATGTTCGGCGGCAAGGATCTGGATGTGCTGTTCGTGACGTCGCTGGGGGTGGGGCTGACCGAAGGGCGGGACCAGCCGGACGCGGGGTCGCTGTTTGCGATCCGCGGGCTGGGCGTCACGGGCGTGCCGCAGGTGCGCTTCGCCGGTTAGCCGCGCAGCGACCGGGCCGAGAACAGGGCGAGGCGCTGTGCTTCGGGCAGGTCGGGCCGCAACCCGGCGGCGAGGACGCAGCGTTTGACCAGCCGCGGGATGTGCTTGTCGTTGAGGCGTATGCCGGTGGAGCGTTTGCCGTCGCGGGTGGTTCGGGTGAAGACCGGGCCCTGCGTGATGCGGGCGTAGGACAGCCATTGTTCGAGCGCGTGGACGGGGCAGTGACGCTCGGGCGTCCGGCGCGCGATTTCGGTGCCGTGCGGGTGCAGGGTGAGGGCGTCTGCGCCAATCGTGATCCAGGCGGTGCTGTCGTCGGCCTGCCGGGCGTCGAGGGCAACGATTTCCGCGCGGCGGAGGTTGGCGGCATGGGCCAGAAGCAGGATGGCGCGGTCGCGCAGGCCCCTTAGATCGTAGACGAGGGTGTCGGCCATGGCGACGATGTCCTCGGCGCTGATTGGGGCCTTGCGGGCCGGCGTGTGATCGCCGCGCCCGGCGAGGGCATCGGCGATGGCGGGGGTGCTGCGGTCGAGGGTCATGCCGCGCTGCGCGTAGTTCCAGATCAGCCCGGCAAGGCGGCGCTCGATGGTGCTGGCGGCGAGCGCGGGGGTGTCACCGGGGGTGGCCAGATCGGTGAGGTAGCGCGCGACCGTGTCCGGGGCAGGGGGCATCGGCGGCTGGCCGTGAAAGCGGCACCAGCGGGTGAAATGCGCCCAGTCGGCGGCGTAGGCCTTGCGTGTGTTGGTGCTCATCCGGTCGCCATGCCGTGGAGGTGATGTCGGATGTGATCCGTTGACGGTATGGACATGCGGGCAGATTAGGCGCAATGCGGCGGTGGCGCAAGTTATCGGACACCGCCGTCGGCGGAAACCTGCGGCGGTTGTTGCAGGTCTCGCTGGCATGAAGCGCCGTGCCGCGATAGGCTGACGGCATGACATTCGATGACCCATTGGACGAGGACACCCTTCCCCGGCTGCCGGCGTGGATCGCGCGCGGGCGGGCAGAGACGGCGGAGGACATGGCGATGCTGGCCGGGGCGACGCTGGCGCATCTTGACGTGGTTCTGCGCGCGCCGGGGGTGCCGGGGGCCTTGTTGCGCGACCGTCTAGCCTTGCAGGCGGCGGAAGCCTGCATGGTGATGGCGGGGCGGGTGGAACGCGCGCCGGACCTGCGCGACGCGGTGCATCTGCTCAGGGCCGGGGATCATCCGGGGCCGGCGGGCGCGGTGCTGATGCAATGGCGGCAGGCGGTGGAGCGACCGGTTTCGACGGCCTCGCTTGCGCGGGCCTTGCCGGGGCAGGAGGCGGGAACGCTGGGGCGTTGGCTGGATGCCTCGCGGGCACCGGCGGTGCGGCGGGCGGCGGAGGTTTTGCAAGCGGTTATGGAGGAGGCGCCGGGGGAGGACGTGGCGGCGCTGGTGCTGGCGGATGCGGCGCTGGCGCGGGCGATGGGCTGGAAACATGAGGTGCCCCTGCTGGCGGTGGGGCTGAAACCACGCGACCTGCGCAAGACCGGCGAGGATTTGCGCCTGGCCTGCTACCGCGCGGCGGCGGCGTCGGCACGCGACACGGTGGTGCTGGCGCAGGACCTGCTGCGGCGGGCGGACCGGTTGCGGGCCGTGGTGCCGAAGCTGCGCGCGAAACCCTCGGCGGCGGCGGCGGACATGTTCCTGACGCGGGATGCCGTGACGCCTGCGGACCTGACCGCGCTGATGTCGGACCGGGCGGCGCGGCGGTTCTGCGACCGGCTGGTGACACTGGGCGTGGCGCGGGAATTGTCGGGACGCGACAGTTTCCGGCTTTACGGGGTGTGAGGATGGCCGAGTTTGACCGGGAGCTTGCGGACCTTGCGCCCGAGCTGCGCTGGCGCGAATGGATGCGGCGGGTTGAAGCGGTGCTGTTCTCCAGCGCCACGCCGGTGGCGGCCAAGGACCTCGGGCGCGTGGTGGGGCAGGGGGTCTCGGTCGAGCTGTTGCTGGACGACCTTGCGGCGGACCTCGACGGGCGGTCCTTCGAGGTGGCGAAGGTGGGCGAGGGCTGGATCCTGCGCACGCGGCCGGCGCTGGCGGCGGTCATACGCGAAGCGGCGGACGTGGCGGAGCAGGACCTTGACCTGCGGGAATTCGACATCGCGGTGCTGACGGCGATTGCCTATCACCAGCCGGTGACGCGTGACGGGTTGGAGGCCATTTTCGGGAAGGAGATCAATCGCGACCTGATCGGGCGGCTGAACGCGCGGGGGCTGATCACCACCGGGCCACGCTCGCCCCGGCGAGGGGCGCCCTATACCTTCGTAACGACCGAGAAATTCCTCGCGGCCTTCGGGTTCGAAAGCCTGCGCGACCTGCCGGACCGCGAGCAGTTGCAGGACGCCGGGATTGCTCCCGGCGCCTGAGGTTTATCCGTAGACCAGCCGTGGCAGCCAGGTGATGATCTGCGGGAACACCATGCAGAGCACGAGGCCGACGATCTGCAGGAACAGGAACGGCAGCGCCGACTTAAAGATGTCGCTCATCGGGATTTCCGCCGGGGCCACGCCGCGCAGGTAGAACAGCGCATAACCGAAGGGCGGCGACAGGAAGCTCATCTGCATGTTGACGAGGTAAAGCACGCCGAACCACAGCACGAGGTCTTCGCCGCTGTCGAGGCCGAAGGCGGCCGCGCCCAGTGCCTTGATGATCGGCACGAAGATCGGCACGCAAAGCAGTAGGATGCCGACCCAGTCGAGGAACATGCCGAGGATCACCAGAAGCACCTGCATCAGGATCAGGATGCCCCACGGCCCCAGCCCGGTGGCCGCCAGCGCGTCCTGCACGAACTGCTGGCCGCCCTCGAGCACGTAGAGGCCCACGAAGATGGTCGCGCCGAACATGATCCAGATCACCATGGCGCTGGCCTTCAGCGTGGTGGTGCAGGCCTCGCGCACGGTGGGCCAGTCCAGCTTGCGGTGGATGGCAGCGACGATGAAGGCGCCGAAGGTGCCGATGCCGGCGGCCTCCACCGGGGTGGCGACGCCCGAGAAGATGATCCCCAGCACCACGATCACCAGCGTCAGCGGCGCGGCCATCTTGCCGATCAGCGCCACCTTTTCGCGGTTGCTGACGCGTTCTTCCACCGGGATCGGCGGGCCGAGGTTCGGATTGATCATGCTGCGCGCCACCACGTACATGATGTACATGCCCGACAGCAGCAGGCCGGGGATCACCGCGCCGATGAACAGCTCACCCACCGATTGCTCGGCCACCACGGCATAGATGATGGCCAGGATCGACGGCGGGATCAGGATGCCCAGTGTGCCGCCCGCCATGATAGAGCCCATGGCGATCTTGGGGTCGTAGTGGCGTTTCAGCATGGCGGGCAGGGCGATGATGCCCATGGTCACCACCGCCGCGCCGATCACGCCGACCATGGCGGCAAGAATTGTCGAGGCGATGATGGTGGCCGCTGCGAGGCCCCCCGACAGCCCGCCCATGACCTTGTAGATCACGTCGAACATGTCGTTGATGATGCCGGCCCTTTCCAGCATCGCCGCCATGAAGATGAACAATGGTATGGCCGAGAGCTGGTAGTTCGTCATCAGCGGGAAGATCCGGCTGGGAACGATGTTGAGCGCCCGTTCGTCCCCCAGAATGAACAGGAAGACACAGGCCAGGCCGCCGGTGACGAAAGCCAGGGGCAGGCCCGCCATCAGCAATAGCAGCAGGCTGCCGAACATGATCAGCGTCAGCCATGCGATATCGATTTCGATGCCCATTTACCTCAGTTCCCCCGTGCGATCGCGCGGATGTCCTTGGACACCTTCGATACGCCTTGCAGGACGAGCAGCACGCCGCCCATCACCATCACCCATTTCATCGGCCAGAGCGGCACCTCCCATTCGTTGAAGCTGATTTCGCCCCAGCGGATGTTGCTATCGGTCCATTGATCCCAGCCGAAACCGCCGACCATGTCGCCAAAGCCGATCTGTCCGCGCGCCCAGTCGGACAGGATTGAATTGCCCGACGGCACGGCGATGGCGTCCATCGCGAAGATCCACGAGGTCACCAGCAGGGTGCCCGCGAAGATGAAGAAGAAGATCGAGGTCAGAAGGTCGACCCATGCCTTTTTCGGACGGGTCAACGGGGCGTAGAAGATATCCACCCGCACGTGGCTTTCGGTGAGCATCGCGTAGGAGCCGGCGATCAGGTACTGCATGCCGAACATCAGGTACATCGCCTCGTGCGCCCAGTTGGTGGGGCTGCCGAAGACGTAGCGGGCCAACACCTCGTAGTAATAGACGAAGACCGCGATCACCGCCCAGTAGGCGACGAATTCGCCGCAGAACAGCGACAGCCGGTCGATCCAGTTCTCGGCATAGGCGTGATCGGGTTTCTGGCCCTGCGCCTCTTCAGCCTTCTTCAGCGCCAGTTCGGTCTCGGTCAGTTCCTCGTGCGGGGGCAGCGTGGCGTTTGCGCGGCGCACCAGCAGCGGCAGCATCACCAGATCGACGGCCAGCAGCGCGAGGATCAGGTAGAAGGTGTAGCCTGCCATCCGGTCCCAGAAGGCGCGCTTTTCGGCGGCGGCGTCACGCAGGGGCGTGCGTTCGTCCAGTGCGGCGCGGGCTTCGGTGAGCCGGGCCTCGCCCTTGGAGATGGTGTCCTCGGCGCGGGTCAGGCGGCGCTCTGCGGCCTTCTGCGCAAAGGACCCTTCCTCGGCCTCGTCCACGGTGGCCTGCAATTCGGCCAGCCCTTCGCGGGCATCGGCGACGCGGGATTCCTCACGCGCGAGGGTGCGCTCGGCCACGCGCAATTCGTTGTCGAAGCCCGACAGGACGGTACGGGCCTCCTGCGTCTGGGCATTGGAGTAAAGCACGAACAGGAACAGCGGGATGAAGATCAGACCCCACATGCTTTTCAGATAGAACCTGTGCAGGCCGAGGATGCCGCCAGTGACGGCGATCATGTAGGCCAGTGGCAGGGTGTAGCGTTTCTCTTGCGGCTGCGGGCGGCGCGACAGGATCATCGCGACAAGCGGAAAGACGATCAGCCCGATCCAGTAGAGCCAATGCGGCAGCGTGAAGCTGAGCCCCGGCATGGCAGTCCCCTTCGATGTTCGGATAAGTTGCGAAAGCCGCCCGGGGTCTGCCCCCGAGCGGCGATTGACGGTGGTGTCAGACGATCAGAGCTTGAGCTCGAGCCCGTCGGTCAGCGCCGGGTCGACGTAGCCCAGCGAGCCGGACTGCATGTAGTCGAGCTGGATCTTGAACACTCGTGCAGCCTGCGGATCGCGGTTGGCGTAGTCGAACCAGATCGGCACGGCGACCTCGGTCATCAGTTCCACGTCGTCCTGGGTCAGACGGGTGACTTCGGTGCCGTCGGCTTCGAACTTGCCCCAGGCTTCCTGATCGGCGGCCTGGATCGCGGCATGGTGCATGTCGGAATAGACGTGGGTCTCCATTTCGACGAACTGCTGCATCTCGGGCGAGAGCGCATCCCAAGCGGGTTTGCCGACGGTGATGTCCATGATGTCGACCGGCTGATAGAGCGACATGAAGCCCGGAGGGCCCATGACGATGTAATCGGTGACCTGGCTGAAGCCGAGCGCGTAGTTGACCGCCGGTCCCACGTAGTCCGCGACGTCGATGGTGCCCTTCTCCAGCGCCGGGAAGATCTCGGATCCGGGCAGGACGGTGGTTTCGGCCCCGATCTCGGTGAAGATCTCGGCCACCATGCCGCCAGGCAGGCGCATCTTGCGGCCGGCGAAATCGTCGATCGAGCGGATCGGCACCTTGGAGTGAATGATGTTCGGGCCGTGATGGACCGGGCCGACGAAGTGCAGGCCCTGCGCGGCATAGAGTTCGCGGGCGATGTCGATGCCGCCGAGACCGTAGTAGAACACGTCGAACTCATGCGGGTTGCGCAGGCCGAGGGGAATCGACGTCAGGAAGGTCGCCGCCGGGATGATGCCCTGTGCGTAGATGGTGAACGGGTTCACCGCTTCCAGAACGCCGTTCTTGACCGCGTCGTAAAGCTGGAAGTCGCCGACGACGTCATTGGCTCCGAACGGTGTAAAGGTCAGCTCGCCGCCGGTCTTTTCCTGGATCGTGGCGCACCAGTCCTTGAAGATTTGCAGGCCGGCGCCGCCGGGCCAGCTGGTCTGGATTTTCCAGTTGGTTCCGTGCGAGGCGGCGGTGGCCACATGCGGCGCGGCCAGTGTCGCGGCGCCCATGCCGGCAATCGAACGCAGCGCGTGGCGCCGCTGTATCAGTTTGGTCATGTTGGTCCTCCCATACGTGATCCCGGTGGGCCGTTTCTGTGGCGACGGCCCTTCCAGCCGGGTCAAGGTAATCAGATTTTTGGATATTGGTATAGTTTTTTTGCCAATTTGGGTGTCTCGAACGGATAGGCCGGGGCAACAGGGTAGTTCGGCGCAGGCCATGATTGTGTCCCGCTGTGTGCTCACAGCCATGAGGCGCAGGTGGCAAGACGGGCGTGTCGGTGCGAGAACCTTGCAAAAGCGAACATGCGGGGTGTAGATCTTGGCGGATTACGTTCGGTTTAACGGTGCATCCGCGCCCAGACGAAACAACAGGAAGATATCAGCGTCATGTCCACCTCATTCCGGCATTCCGAGATCCTCGAAATCGCGCGGCGCGAGGGCAAGGTAACGGTCGAGGCGCTGTCTCGGCATTTCGACGTCACGCTGCAGACGATCCGCCGTGACCTGACCGAGCTGGCCGAGGCCGGGCGGCTGGAGCGGGTGCATGGCGGGGCGGTGCTGCCTTCGTCGGTGACCAATATCGGGTACGAGGAACGGCGCAACCTGGCGACCGAGGCCAAGCAGCGGATCGCCAAGGCCTGCGCTGCGGAACTGCCCGAGGACGCGTCGATCTTCCTCAACATCGGCACCAGCACCGAGGCGGTGGCGCATGAGCTGCTGCGGCACCGCAACATCCTCGTGGTGACAAACAACATGAACGTGCCGGCCATTCTGGTGGATAACCCCGATTGTCAGATCGTGGTGACCGGTGGGCAGTTGCGGCGTGCCGACGGCGGGCTGGTGGGCAAGCTGGCGGTCGAGGCGGTCAGCCAGTTCAAGTTCAACGTCGCGGTGATCGGCTGCTCGGCGCTGGACGAGGACGGCGACATGCTGGATTTCGACGTGCAGGAGGTGAACGTCAGCCAGACCATCATCCGTCAGTCGCGGCAGGTTTTCCTGGTGGCGGATCACTCGAAGTTCCAGCGTTCGGCCCCGGCGCGGATTGCCTCGATCTCGGAGCTGAGCGCGGTGTTCACCGACCGCCCACTGCCCGACGATCTGGCGGCGCGCTGTCGGGAATGGGGCGTGCGGGTGGTGGTGACGGATTGATGCAGGACGCGTGAGGTCTCGGAGCCTGAGTGCTCTGGCGTCACGGTGGTCTGCGGCGATCACGATCTGTTGTGCTCTATTGACATCACTCCGCGCAACTTTGCGCCGCGCTTCCGCTGATGGCTTTGTGACGCGCGGCAGGTGTGCGACCAATTTCCCCAGAGGCAAGGTGCCACACCCTCGCCATTGTCAGTGTTTTGACGTTTCGGCTTTCGGCTTTCGGATTTCGCCGGCCCCGGTTTGACGGTGGCTGGCCAGGATATTGGACCCGACCATATGACCAGATATGCATCGATCGTTTTCGCCTGGGCGCTTGCGCTGATCACCGCCGGCCTGCTTCAGGCAACGCCGGCAGTGGCGCAGGTGGCGTTCACCAAGGTCTTCGACAACAGCACGATCGGGCCGTGGTCGTTCAGCACGCTGATCTTCACGATTAGAAATGAATCGGCCACCCCGGTCACGGACCTCGCCTTTTCCGACACGATGCCGGCCGGGGTCACGCTCGCATCTCCCGCACGCGCATCGACGGATTGCAGTGAGGCCATTTTGTCCGCCCCTGATTTGGGCTCCACGATCTCGATGTCCAAGGGCAAGGTTGGCCCCGGAACAAGTTGCACGGTTCGGGTCGATGTCACGTCGTCCACGGTGGGGGTGCATACGAACACCTCGAGCGACCTGACGTCGTCAGCGGGAAATTCCGGGACCGCGACCGCTGACCTGACCGTCGTTTCATCGCTTCCGGGGTTCTTCAAGTCCATTACGCCGGGGACCGTTCCGCTGAACGACGTGGTCACCATCACCTGGACGGTCGACAACTCGGGGAATGGCGGCGCGGTAGAAAACCTTGATTTCAGTGAAACCCTGCCGCCCGGATTCGCATTTGCTGCGCCGGCAAACAAGAGCACCGATTGCGGGACCGCGACAATCCCCCCGACGCTGACGGTTGCAGGCAACACGATCACCCTCGTTGCCGAGGGCATAGGGGGTTTCCCCGCAGTGGCTGCAGGCGCGATCTGCACGGTAAGCGTCGACGTCGACGCGACAGTGTTAGGGGACAGCAACTTCGTATCCTCAGAGCTGGTTGCCGACCGAGACGAAGCCGGGAAGAGCGCGGCCAGCCTGACCGTCACCGGCGCCACGGACGAGCCGGACATTTCGAAGGTGTTCCGTGGTGATCCGGTGGGTCCCGGAGGGTCGGCAACGCTCGAGTTCACGATCATCAACCGAAGCCCCGCATCCGACATGACCGCGGTTACCTTCGAAGACGATCTGGATGCCATGCTGACCGGGACGACCGCGTCCGGGCTGCCCTCTGATCCTTGCGGCACCGGGTCGGCGCTGGATTTCACCAGCGGGGTCCTGACGCTGACGGACGGTGTCATCGCTGCGCGAAGCTCTTGCACCTTCTCGGTGACGGTAGATGTATCGGCGGGTGCTGCCGGCGGCTCTTATGTCAATACCACCGGGCCGGTGACGGCCACCATTGGCGGTGTAACCGACGTCGGGACCGATACCGCCTCGGATACTCTGGCGGTGACGTCAGGCAGCGCGCCGGTGCTCGAAATCCTGTTCGTTGGCGATCCGGTGAATCCGGGGCAGGACGTCACCCTGCGTTACACCATCGACAATACCGCCAACACAGTGGCTGCCACCGACCTCACCTTCCGCGACGAGTTGACGGACAACTCCGGCGCCATTTCCAACAAGACCGGCGGCAACGGGTTTTTGCCGTTCCCGGTTTCGGTCACTCTGCCGCCGGTGCCGAACCCGCCCTGCGGTGGGGCATCGTCGCTGTCCTTGGTGTTCATAGGCACCGATCGGCAGGCTTTGGCGCTGACCGGCGGCGAGGTCGCGGCGGGTTTGACCTGTGAGTTCGAGGTGACCATCACCATCCCCGAAGACTTTGCCGGTGGAAATTATGTCAGCACCACCGGCGAGTTGACCTCGATGGTCGCCGGTCAGTCCCTGACCTCGCCGGGTGCGTCGGATGATGTGAACGTGGGCTCGGGTATCAACGCCAACTTCTCCAAGTCGTTCGCGGGCGCGGTGGCGCCCGGTGGCACGGTCGAGCTCAGCTTCGATATCCGCAATGCACCGGAGTCTCCGGATCTGACGGACATCGGCTTTACCGACAATCTTGCCGCCATGCTGGCCGGGGTCACGGCCGATACGCTCGTATCCAACGATTGCGGCGGATCGCTGGCCGGGCTGGGCACCACCAGTATCACCTACAGCGGTGGCGCCTTGCTGGCCGACGCAAGCTGCCGGATCACTGTCGAGCTATCGGTGCCGAATGATGCCACCCTGGGCACATATACCAATACCACCTCGCAACTTTCGGTGACAGGAGCAGGAGTTACCCTCGACCAAGGCACCGCCACGGATGATCTGACGGTCACCGGCCTGATCTTCACCAAGGAGTTCCAGCCCGCGACCGTGATTGCCGGGGACACCACCACGCTGAAGTTCACCATCAACAATCAGCACCCGACATCGGATGCGACGATCAACTCGTTCACTGACAATCTGGCCGATATGCTGGACTTGACGCCGGACATTGCGGCGACCGGCGGTGTCACCAGTGACACCTGCGGCGGCTCTCTGTCCGGCACAACATTCCTGACCTACACGGGCGGCAGCGTTCTGGCCGGAGCCTTTTGCGAGATCGAGGTCGAGGTCATGGTGCCCGCAGGCGCCGACGACGGAACCTATGGCAACAGAACGAGCGTCCTGAGCGTCACTCAGGGTGGCGGCGCGCAGTTTGTCGATCCGGCCTACGCCGAACTGACGGTGCAGACCGGCGTGATCGCGCTGTCCAAGGCGTTCTCGGAGGATGCGGTCGCACCGGGCGCGACGGTCGACCTGTTGTTCACTCTGGAAAACCTCGGGACGACGGATGTGACCGGCATCGCCTTCAGCGACGATCTGAACGCGATGCTGCCCGGTGCCGAGGTGACCCTTGCACCGACCGACAACTGTAATGCGGACGCCATTACCGTCCCCACATCCACGATCAACGTGACCGGTGTCGACCTGACCGGTGGTGCGTCCTGTACTCTGAGTGTTACCGTCGAAGTGCCGGCGGCGGCCAGCCCCGGTCTCTACACCAATACGACGACCTCGGTCACCGGCACGGCCGGCGCACTTGCCGTCACCGGCGACCCGGCGACGGATACGCTGAGCGTCACGACGCAGCCGACCGTGTTCGCGAAATCCTTCGACGGGCCGATCGTGCCGGGCGAGACCGCGACGCTGACCTTCACTATCACGAACCCCAACGACGACCCGGTGACCGGTCTGCGCTTTACCGACGACCTGTCGACCCTGCTGCCCGATCCCGTCACCGTGACTTCGCTGCCCGCAGCGCCCTGCGGCGGCAGCCTGAGCGAATTCGGCGGCGTCCTGACCTTTACCGACGGCGAGGTGCCGGCGCTGGGTGGCATGTGTGCCTTCGAGGTCGAATTCACCGTGCCTGCCACCACGCCGGGCGGCAGCTATTCCAACACCACGTCCGAGCTGACCGCAGTCAGCGGTTTCTCGGCCGCGCCGGCCACCGACGACCTCGAAGTCGTGTCGGTCGTCGACGTCTCGGTCACCAAGACCGACGGGCTGACCGAAGCGGTGCCGGGCGGAAGCCTGAGCTATTCCATCGTCGTGGCCAATGACGGTCCGTCCGAGGCCACGCAGGTTCAGGTCAGCGATACCTTCTCGAGCGAGACGCGTCTGGCGAATTGCAGCTATACCTCGGTCGCCGCCGACGGCGCGAGCGGCAATGGCAGCGGATCGGGCGATCTGAGCGAGACCCTGACGATGCCCGCGGGATCGTCAGTGACCTATACCGCGACCTGCGACATCAATTCCGATGCCACCGGCACCCTGAGCAACACCGCACGGGTGTCGGCCCGCGAGCCCGACGTGGACCCGGCCAACGACAGCGCGACCGACGGCGACACCGTGCTGGTGCCGCAAGCGGACATCGGGTTTCAAAAGCTGTCCCATGCGACCGCGGTGCCCGGCGAGCAGGTGCACTATGCGTCCTATGTCACGAACGACACGGGGCCTTCAGACGCTCCGTCGGTCCTTGTCACCGACGCTGTCCCCGCCGGTCTGACCTGCACCCACAGTATTTTCAGTCTGAGCGGCGGCGCGTCGGGCAGTGTGCCCCCATCGGGTGATATCTCGGCGGTCTTCTCCCTGCCTGTTGGCGCTCAGGTGATCTATACCTCGCTTTGCGACATCGACCCCGCGTTGACCGGCGTGTTGGACAACACAGGCGAAGCCACCCCTTCGGTTGCGGACCCCGACCTGACGAACAATGTACACACGTCGACTGTCACGCTCGAGCCGTCTGCCGACCTGTCGATCACCCAGGACAACGTAGTAGGGGCGCTGGTGCCCGGTGAAAGCGTCACCTTCGTTTTCCGGTCGGGCAATGCCGGTCCGTCCAATGATCCGGCCGGCGTCATCGCGGTCGGCTTCCCGGCGGTTCTGGCCTGCACCACCTCGGCCGAATTCTTCGATGGCGCGAGTGCGGTTTCAGCACCGACCACCACCGGCGATATCAGCGACACGGTGTCGATGCCTGTCGGATCGTCGGTCGTGCATACGTCGGTCTGCGACATCGATCCGGCGGCAACCGAGGACCTGCGGATCCCCCGGTCGATCACCGCGTCGGTGTCTGATCCGGATACGACCAACAACGGCGCCACCCGGGTGCAGTTCCTGACGCCCAGAGCAGAGGTGTCCGTCAGCAAGACCGACGGCCGCACCAGCGTCAGTGCGGGCGGCGCGCTGACCTATGTCATCGACGTGATCAACGACGGTCCCTCGGACAACCCGGCGATCGACCTGTCCGATACCTTCCCGGGCGATCTGACCTGCGGCTTCACGTCGCGCGGCACCATCGGCACGTCCGGCAACACCGTCTCGGCCGATCCGGCGACCGAAATCGCCGATACGCTGGTGATCCCCGCCTCCGGCTCGGTTCGGTACACGGTCAATTGCCAGGTCGACGTTCTGGCCAGCGGCACATTGTCCAACACCGTCACCGCGGACAGCGCCACCCTGGATAGCGACCTCACCGACAACACGGCGACCGACAACGATACCGTCGTCCTGCCGGCGTCGCTGGGATTCACCAAGGCGTTCGTGACCAACCCGATCGTGCAGGGCGAAGTCACCGACATGGTGTTCACCATCACCAACGAAAGCAGCGTGGCAGATGCAACCGGACTGAGCTTTTCGGACACGTTCCCCGATGGGATGCTGTTGCAGTCGACCAATGGCGATACCTGCGGCGGCAGCCTGACGACCACCGACACCTCGTTGTCCTATACCGGTGGCAGCCTGACCTCCGGCGCCAGCTGCGAGATTTCCGTCTCGGTGCGCGCGGTTGGATCGGGGTCGCTGCTGAATGCGACCAGCACGCTTCTGTCGAACTTCCCCGAAACCGCGCAGGCGCAGGCCACGCTTGAAGTGACGCCGGCCGATGCGCCGGAGTTCTTCAAGGAGTTCGGCGACTTCAGCATCGAGCAGGGTGAAAGCAGCACGCTGACCTTCAGGATCGGCAACTTCTTCAACGCCATCGAGGCCACGTCACTGAGCTTCACTGATCCTTTCCCGGACGGTCTTGTGGTCGCTGATGACCCCAACCTGTCGAACACCTGCGGCGGCACCGTCACCGCGGTGGCCGGCGCCGCGGAGGTCGTGCTGACCGACGGATCCGTGGGCGCGTTCCTGGGCTGCGAGATCACGGTTGACGTGACCGCGCTGACCAGCGGCGACAAGGAGAACGTCACCGAAGACCTGCTTTCGAGCCTTGGCAACAGCGGTTCCGCGCAGGCCACCATAGGCGTGACCAGCGGCCCGACACCGGGCTTCCAGAAGGAATTCCTTGCCCCCGGAGGTGAGGTCACCCAGGGCGAGACGACCGTCCTGCACTTCCTGCTCGACAACACCGCCAGCGCAATCGGCGTGACCGACATTGCCTTTACCGATCCCTTCCCGGACGGGCTGGTGGTTGCCGACGATCCGAACCTCATCAACATCTGCGGCGGCACGGTGACCGCTGTCCCGGGCGGCACGTCGGTCGCGCTCGAAGGCGGGGCGATGGACGCCGGCGGCTACTGCGAGATCTTCGTGAACGTGCGGGTCACGGGCGGCGCCAGCATCCTCAACGTCACCTCGGAGCTGACGTCGAGTGCCGATGGTGACGCCGATCCCGCCGAAGCCAGGCTGCGCGTGAACCCGGCCGAAGCCCCGGGCTTCGCCAAGGCATTCAGCGATGCCGTGATCGAGCAGGGCGACACCACGGTGCTGACCTTTACCATCGACAACAGCGCCAACCTGATGGAGGTGACGGACGGGACCTTTATCGACTTTATGCCGCCGGGCATGATCGTGGCCACCGGCACCAGCGATGCCGGCACCTGTACCGGCGCGGTGACGGCGAACCAGGGCGACGGCACGATCACCCTGCAGGACCTTTTCCTGCCCGCGGGCGAGACCTGTTCCTTCGCGGTGACGGTGCAGGCGCTCGAAGCCTACGAGATGCTCAACGTCACGTCGGTGCTGACCTCGAACCTGCCCGATGCGGTAGGCGCGCGCGCCACCGTGCTGGTTCTGGACAAGCCACTTGATGCGGCGATCAGCTTCACGCCGTCGACGATTGAGCAGTTCCAGACCTCTGCGGTGACCTACACCTTCACCAACACGGCTGCGATCGACGCATTCAGTATCTACCTCAACGACGTGCTGCCCGCGGACGTGACAATCGACGATCCCGCAGCGGCATCGACAACCTGTACCGGAGGCACGCTTACTGCCACGCCGGGCAGCGATTCCGTCACTTATATCGGGGGCGGACTGGCCGCGGGTGCAAGCTGCGAGATCTCGGTCGCGGTGACATCCGGCGTGGTGGGGAGCTATCCCGACACCGTCGAGACCGTCGTGTCGTCGCTGGGCACCAGCGTCAGCCCGAGCGCGACCCTGACGGTCGAACCGGCCACCACCGGCAGCGTGATCTTCGTGCAGAACACGGATCAGGACGGCGACTATGTGTTCTCGTCCAGCGAAGCGGCGCTGAACTTCACCATCGCGACCTCGGGCGGCACCGGCAGTGCCGGACCGATCACCCTGGCGGTGGGCAGCTACGTGATCAGCCAGTCGTCGACGCCCGACGGTGTCGGCACTTCGGCGATCAGTTGCGACGATGGCAACAGCACCGCCGACGCCAAATCCCGCACCATCCGGCTGCAGCTGGATCCGGCGGAAGTGGTGACCTGTACGCTGACCTCGAAGGCGACGCTGACCAAGACGGTGCAGACCATCAACCGCTTCCTCACCCGCAGGGCCGACCTGATCCTGTCGACCGAGCCGCGCTCGGGCCGTCGTTTCGACCGGCTGAACCGGGGGTCGGGCAATGCCTCGGCGCTGTCTTTCGCCAACGGCGACCTGAAGTCCTTCCTGCCGTTCCAAGCGCAGGTCTCGCGCGGCGGCGATGAGCTGAAGTTCTCGACCAGCCTGCTGAAGATGCGGCAGGCGGCGGCCAGCCTGCAACTTGCGCACAGCGACGACAAGGCGATGTATGTCGACAACTACCGCTTCGATGCCTGGACCGAGGTCCAGTACAAGAAGTTCGACGGCGTCGACAGCCGCGGGCACTTCGCGGTGGCCTATTTCGGGGTCGATTACCTGCTGACGCCGGATGTGTTGGTCGGCGCGCTGCTGCAGTTCGACGACATGTCCGACCATTCCGAGAGCGAGGACAGCCGGGCCAGCGGATCGGGCTGGATGTTCGGGCCCTACGTGACCGCGCGGATCACGCCCAGCCTCTACTTCGACGGCCGTCTTGCCGCGGGCGGATCGCACAACACGGTCAGCCCGTTCAACACCTACGAAGACGACTTCACCACCAGCCGCTGGCTGGCGCAGGGTGCCCTTACCGGTGAGTTCAAGGCGGGCGCCTGGACCGTGCGGCCGACTGCCGACCTGTCCTACTATCGCGAAAAGCAGGACGGTTATACCGATGCGCTTGGCGTCAGCATCCCCGGCCAGACCATCGAGCTGGGCCAGCTGAAGATCGGGCCGACGTTCAACGGCAGCTTCGAGACCGCGGGCGGGCTGATCTATTCGCCCTACTTCGGGATCGACGCGATCTACTCCATGGGCGGCACCACGGCTGACGTGAGCCTGCCCGACGGGGTCGAGGAGGTCTCGGAGGACTGGCGCGCGCGGGTTCAGGCGGGTGTCGACTTCACCATGAGCGGCGGCACGAGGGTGGCGTTCAGCGGCAGCTATGACGGGTTGGGGCAGGAGGACTTCGAGGCCTGGGGCCTGTCGTTCGACGTGACCATCCCGCTCAGGTAGGCGCGGGCGCGTTCAGCCGCGCCCTGCGGCGTCGCCTCCCCCGTCGCAAGCCCGGGGGGCGACCAGCGGTCCGGCCGCCTCAGCCGACCTCGAACCAGGTCTTCATGCCGGCGGTCTGATGGCCCAGCATGTGGCAATGCAGCAGCCAGCGGCCGGGATTGTCGGCCGGCACCACGATTTCGCGGGTCTCGCCACGGTTCACCAGCAGGGTGTCGCGCCACGGACCGAGGCCGTCTTCGCGCCATTCGCGGAAGTGGTGCCCGTGCAGGTGCATGGCATGCGGAAAGGCGGTGTCGTTGATCATGCGGACGCGCTGCGCCTTGCCCAGACCGGCGGTGAAGAACGGTGCGTCGGGCAGGCCCGCGACGCCGTTCAGCGCCCAGAACTGCCCCTCGGACATCAGTTGCTGCATCGAGCGAGTCTTTCCGCCCATCATCGCGCCGCGCATTCCGCCCATGGCGCCGCCTTCCATGCGCAGCGTGTGCACCGGGGCATCGGCACCGTCGCCAAGCTCTGCCACAGGATTGGCCGGCAGGGCGTCGGGGGCCGAACGGCGTTGCGCAGCGTCACCGTCGACCGCGAAACTGGCCAGCGCAAAGCCGCCATCGCGTTCGAAGCCCACCAGATGCGCCTCTGCCCCCGCCTCTGCCGTCACATCGACGAGGATATCGGCGCGCTGGCCGGGAGCGAGGGTCAGGTTTTCTGCGAACGGCTGCGGCGCCGCCAGCGGCATTCCGTCCAGCGCCACCACCCAGCCCTCCAGCCCGGATAGGCCGAGAGTGAAGACCCGCGCGTTGGCGGCGTTCAGAAGCCGCAGGCGCAGGCGCTGGCCGGGGCGCACCTCGTGCCGGGTTTCGAAGGCACCGTTGATGGTGACGAGGTTGCCGATCCGTCCGGCGTGCGACAGGTCGTGCAGGTTGTCGAAATCACCGAAAATCTGCCCGTCGTCCGGGTTGATGCGCCAATCGTCGATGGCCATCGGCAGGTCGACGTCGACGTCGGGGGGCGTCGCCTCATCGACGATTAGCATACCGTAAAGCCCGCGCGCGACCTGCTCCATTGAGCGATTGTGCGAGTGATACCAGTAGGTTCCGGCGTCGGGCACGGTGAGGGCGTAGTCGAAGCTGTCGCCGGGTGCCACCGCCTCTTGCGTGAGACCGGGAACGCCATCCATGGCGTTGTCGATGCGGATGCCGTGCCAATGTACCGCAGTGGGCTGGTCGAGATCATTGACCAGCCGCCGCCGCAGGGTGTCACCCTGGGCCAGCCGCAACACCGGCCCGGGGCTGCTGCCCCCGTAGCCCCAGATCGCTGTTTCGGGATACTCTTGGGGCAGAAGCCGTGCCGTCGCGGGCATGGCGCGCAACTCGGGCGCGGCGTCCGTCGCGGCATGAAGCCCGCGCAGGGGCAGGGCGGCGCATGCGGCTGCGGTGGCGGTCAGGAAATCTCTGCGTTTCATATCGGTCCATCCGAATGTGTGCCCGACTGTGGTATTCGCTTCTCCCGCAGCAATCAATCGGCGGCGCGTCACGGAGCCGTGACAGAAAGCTCAGGGCATCGACGGGTCGGACTTCGGCGTCCTGTCAGCGGAGCTGCGGTTCAGACCAGCGGCTTGATCCCGGTCGCGGACGGTCGCTGGGCCCCGATGATGGATCGGGGATTGCCATTCTCCGGCGCGTGAATTGCCGACCTCGGGCGGCACCGGTCAGCAGGTGCTGGATGCCACCGCCTTCGCGAACGTCGCCGCGGGCGACAGGCGAAGTCATCAACTTTAGCGCGCTGCCGATTGCTGGCCGGGATTTCATTGACAGGTAAGGTAATCTGATGTCATCTGACCGCCGGGGAGCCCTGCGCAATTCACTATGCAGGTATAATATATGGCAAATTCTCGGCCCTTTCGGGGCGGGCGTTGTCTTCTAAGTAAGTATAATTTTCCGAGTCTGGCGTAAGACGACCTTCCTTGTCCCCTCTGTGACGCTTTGAATTGAGGAGCAAGACGATTGAATAGACTGATACTCGTGGCGCTGGCAGCAGCCGTCATGCTGGGCGGTGCCGCGCGCGCTGAAGTGGCAGATTACGGAGCCGTGGAACTGACCGGGCTGTCGCGGGATGTGTCCTGGCCCTACAATTCACCGGGGCCTGCCTATGCCATGGTGTGCAACGTGAACGGCCCGGACGGCTTTCTGGCGGTGCGCAACGGGCCCGGGACCAAGTTCCACGCCAATCGCAAGCTGAAGCGGCTGGCCACCGTGACCGTCGACACCCGCAACCGGAAGGGCCGCTGGGTGCGCGTCACGGACGCCAACCGCGAATTCTCCACCGATGGCGACAGGCTGGGCAATGCCCGGTCGCTGGCCGTTCAGGGCTGGGCGCACGAGAGGTACCTCTGCGCGTTCATCGATTACTGACCCCTCCTCATTCCGCCGGGCGAAGGGATCGCCCGGTGCCCCCCTGCGCTTCTGATCGAAAGGCACCACACGATGCGATCCACTGCATTCCGCGCGCTTGCCGCCGCCTGTCTCGCCGCTGCCGCCAGCCCCGCGCTGGCCAAAACGGCGAACTGCCACGACGCCTATGTCGGCTCTTATGTTTGCGAGTTCGAGTTCACGGACAACAAAGGGAGCTTCAGCGCCGAGGCGCCAAACCATGCCACGATCATGCTTCTGGTCCAGTCGCCGGGCTGGGGCGAGATGCTGTCGCGCGACGAGGATGCCGACCAGACCTTCCGGCGCGGCATGTTTCACCGGATGCCAGCGCCCGACGAAGCCTGCTGGCAAAGCACGGTCGATCCGGCAGATATCTTCTGCGCGCATTGATCGGTCTGTTTCCGGCCCTCTTGCCGGGCCGACAGCCACGCGGCGGCCGGATCGCCGCGCGGCACCCAACAATCACAAAAAACAGCGTCCAACAGAGTGAACCCCATGACCCCGAGATCTCCTGCCCGCCTGTCCGCCCTCGTCTCGACGTTCGCGCTCTGCGCCTCTGGCGCGGTGGCGCAGGTGTCGGCGCATGAACCATCGCTTGCCGGGTGCGGTGCCGGAGCGGCAAGTGCCGCCTGTCCCTTTACCGGCACGCCCGGATTGGTCAAGGTGGCCAACCACGTGGGATCCGGCGTCATCATCACCGCCGAAAGCAAGCTCGACGCCGCGGCAAGTTACCCGCCGCTGCGGCTGCTGGCCTATTCGATCAACGACAACCAGCGCGACGCCAACGGCGAGCTGACGGGCTATTTCCTCGCGCCGCGCAACGGCGCCGCCTGGATCGTCGAGGGCGAGGACAACGCGCCCCTGGTGCGGATGTTCGCCACCGGGCAGGACACGGTGTTGTTCGTGCTTGATCCCGACGGCAGCAAACCGCGCTTTCTTGTCGCCGGCGAGAATGGCGCCAGCTTCGAACCGGTGCCGACGGACGGTTCCTATTTTCACGTCCGCCCGCCGCTGGAGCAGGCCGGCGCCGCGCAGGGATTCATCAGCCTTGAATCGCAGCGTTTTCCGGGGCAGTTCCTGCGCCACTCCGGCTTCCGGCTGCGGCTGGATCCGATCGATCTTCGCGACGACAGTCTCTCACGCCGTGACGCCACCTTCCTGACCCTCGCCGACGGGGCCGAGATCCCCGGCACTGTGGGCCAGGGCGTCTTGGACGAAATGGTCGTCGACCGGAGCACTGGCGAGCAGGTGACGCTGGAAACCGCCCTGCTGACGATGTTCCGCAACAACGTTTTCGCGATGGAGCGCAGCGCCTCGGTCGAGGTGCAGTTCCTGACCATCATCCTCGGCGCGCTCTACGATGTTCGCAAGGAGCAGGCCTTCGAGGCGATCGTCGCCATGATGGAGGGCCAAGGGGTCAGCGCAATGAGCGACTGGATCAGCGTCGCCACCATCGTCGAGGTGGCCGAGGCGCGCAGCTTTGGCGCGGGCGGCTTCGCGGGCGCCGGCGGCGCGGCGGGCGGCTTCCAGTTGGCGGCGCATTTCGAAGCGCTCCAGGCTGTCGACATGGCGGCCTGCGGCGGCAAGCCCGGCGGCTTCGGCGGCTTCGGCGACCGCGAGGTGCCCACCAATTCGCACGGTGACGTGCATATCTTCACCCCCGATGGCCTGACCTATGATTTCCAGGAGGGCGGCGAGTTTGTGCTTCTGGCCTCGGCCGATGGCCAGTTCCAGGTGCATACCCGCCAGACCGTCCATGACGACAACCCCTCGGTGTCTTCCAACACCGCCGTGGCCATCCGCCTGGGCGAGAGCCTGGTGGAATTCTACGCCGACGACAATGGCCAGCGGATGTATGTCGACGGCAACGAACTGCCCTTGCCCGAGACCGCCTTCGACCTCGAACAGGGCGGCTATGTCAGCTATGACGGCCAGGGCAAGAGCGGCCCCCGCTACTTGGTGGCCTGGCCCGACGAGACCGGCACCGATATCTTCACCGTGCGGGTCAACCTCTACGACGCCTTCCTCAACGTCGGCGTCGCCGCGGCCGATGGGGTCTATTCCGGGCTGATCGGCAATCTCGACGGCAACCCCGAGAACGACATGCTGCCGCGCGACGGTACAGCGCTGATCTGCCCGCCCGCCGATGGCGCCGCGCTGGTGCGTTTCGGCGATAGCTGGCGGGTCTCGGCCGAGGAGACGCTGCTGCGCGCCGAGCTGGAGGAAAGCCGCGTCGCGCTTGTCTCGGAGGTCGGCACCGGCCAGCGCGTCAGCGTCGAGACCGCGGTGGTCCGTGCGCTGCAGGAAAACTTCGTAGGCATGGATGTGAGCCAGTCGGTCGAACTGTCGTTCATCGTGTCGATCGTCAGCGCGCTTTACGAGATGAGCGAGGAATTGGCGCTGGAGACGCTGGTCGAGGTGCTGAGACTCGACACCGCGATCTCGGTGAACGAGACCATCGAGGTGGCCACCATCACCGAGATGATACAGGTTTACGAAGACCGCCGCGAGGTGCGTACGCTCGAGGCGCTGGATGTCACCGTCCGCGCCAACGCGCAGCGCATCTGCGCGGCCAACGGCGTGACCGATCCGCTGGCATTGGCCAATTGCGTGCTCGACGTCGCGGCCACGCAGGACGAGACCTATGTTGAAAGCGCTGTCTCCTTCCAAGAGGTCGTGTCGGTGGTGGCGATCGACCAGCGCCAGGCTGGCTCTTCCGTGTTCAACCCGATCGCGCCCGAGGCCCTGCTGCCGCCCGAGCGGGTGGTCGAGATCGTCGGTCCCCCCGAGGTAGTGCCCGCCTTCGCGGAATTCACCACGCTGGTCAGGGACGTGCAGGTCCGCGAGATCCGTCGCTCGGTCACCGTGTCGACCAGCGAGACGCTGACCACGGTGGTGACCGAGGTCGGTACAGGGCAGGCGATTTCGGTCGAGGCGGCGGTCTTCGAGACGCTGGAAACCAACTTTGCCGAAATGGGCGCCGGCGAAGAGATCGACCTGTCGATGGTGGTCAACATGATGACCTCGCTCTTCGAGATCGAGCAGGAGGTGGCCGAACAGGCCGTAGTCGAGATCTTCGAGGACCAGGGCGTTACCTCGGTTGCCGAAAGCATCTCGGTCAACGTCGTCACCGAGGAGGTCGAGACCTACAACGAGGAGATCACCGAACGCACCGAGGTGCTGTTTGGCCAGCGCGCCACCCGGGAAGAGCGCACCGTGACCCAGGTCACCAGCGACATCACCTCGACCGTCGAGATCGGCGCCTGCGACGAGGTCGAGGGCTTGGTCGGGCCGGTTCAGGTGCTGGAACAGCAGCCCGCGGCCGGCGGCGTGGCGATCTTCTGCGCCACCCATGCCCGTGGCGGCCAGACCATCACCACCGAACTGGCCCGCACCCTGGACGAGGCGCTGGAACGCGCCGTGCAATCCTGCGAGGCCGAGGCCGAGCGCCGGATTGCCGACTTCGGTGATGTGGTCATCCCCTGCCGAGAGATCGGCCGTGCCGAGCGCAACTTCGACTTCGGCGGCGGCGTGCTGGCGGTGGGCCGCGAGGTCGAGATCACCCTGTCCGAGCGGCGTATCGAGAAGACCGAGCTGCTCGAACGGGTCGAGGAATTCTCGCTGGTGTTCGATCCCGGTCCGGGCCTCACCGCGCAATGCATGGAGGGCGAGAGCGTGCCGATCGAGGGGCTGACCGTCAGCGACGGCCTGCTCGACTACACCGGCGAGGGCGAAAGCGACTTCCATAACCTTTGCGGCGAAATCAGCCTTGAAGAGACCGAGGACGACTTCCTGCTGCAAGCCACCTGCTTCAACGACGATGCCACCGACGCCTCGCCTTCGGCGATCTCGCTTTTGGCCTTGCCCGCGGTGGAAGAGCTGATCGGACATCCCAACTGTGCCCCGGAAGGACCCGGCGGCGAGGAGTTCACCGTCTTCGCCGAGGACGGACTCGAGGCGCTGTTCCCCGATCGCGGCGACTTTGTCCTGATCCGCACCACCGGGTCCGAGGACCCCGGCGTCGTGGTCAACGTGCGGCGCGATCTCTGGGTCTATGACCAGAGCGAATCGGTGTTCACCGCGATCTTCATGCAGGTCGGCTCGGACACCGTCGAGCTGCGCGCCACGCCTGAACCCGCCGTATTCATCAACGGCGCAGAGCGCGAAGGCATGGGCGTCGATGACGGCGGGCCGCTGCCCGGCGGTGGCGGCTTCGAGGTGGTGGAGGACCCGCTGGGCCCCCATGTCTACACCGTCAACTGGCCCTCGGGTGTCGACTTCGCGATGCAGGTCATCCTGCACGCCGGTTCGCACCTGTCGCCGGCCATCCACGCGGGCGAGGGCTATGACTACGAAGGCCTCGCCCGGTTCACCTCGGACTGGATGCTGACCGGGGAAGGCTCCGGCTTCAGCCAGCAGATCGGTGCTGATCCGAGCTGTGCCTGCGGCGGTGGTGGCAGCCAGCAAAGTGGCTTCGGCGGCGGTGGCAGCAGTGAGCAGAGCGGCTTCGGCGGCGGCGGCAGTAGCGAGCAAAGCCGCTCCGGCGGTGGTGGCAGCAGCCAGCAAAGCCGCTCAGGCGGCGGTGGCAGCAGCGAGCAGAGTGGCTTCGGCGGTGGTGGCAGCAGCCAGCAAAGTGGCTTCGGCGGCGGCAGCAGCACCCAAATCGTCGGCCCTCGCACCGAAGAGCCGCCGCAGGGGGGCAGCAGCACGCAAATCGTCGGCCCCCGCACCGAGGAGCCGCCGCAGGGGGGCAGCAGCACGCAATTTCTCAGCCCGGAAGCCTCGCAAGAGCTGATGAAACTCATCGAAGAGGACGAGCAAGGCGAGGATGACGGCACGCGCGAGACCTTCGAGTTCGGCGGCGAGAGCGAATCCGGCATTGGCGGCGGCGGTCTCGGCAGCAACAACTGACCTTCCGGTCCTGACGCCACCGCCGGCCCCCTTCGCGGGGTCGGCGGCGGCCCGGGGAGGTGCCGCACCAGGGCGGGACCGCCCCAGCCACGTGGGTCCGGGCTGCCCTGCCCGCCGCGACAATACCCAGGGCCGCGTCCGGTCCGCGACATGAACAGGTTCAACGGAGGAGCCCTCGAATGCATTCACCCCATCTCAGCCTTGCCGTCCTTGCGTTCGGCGCATTCACCGCGCTGGCCGGGGCGGCCCAGGCCCAGTCCGGCTGCGGCGCCGCGATGGCCGATTTCCAGTCCGCCATGAAGACCGGCACCGCCGAGGCGCTGTCCGATTACATCAACACCCACGCCCCCTGTTTCGAGGCCCCGGCCCGCGCCCGGCTCAAGGCCCTGGGTGGCGCGCAAGACGCGCCGCAGGACACCGCCGCCAAGGAAGCCGCGCCGGCCCCCGCGGTGGTCGAGGAGGTCGCCGAGCCGCCGAAGGAGGTCTTTGGCGAGGAGGCCAACGAGCCGCCCGCGCTGGCCCCGGAACCGGAGACCGCGGCCGCGACCGGGCCGGGCACGCCCTGCTACGACGCCGTGCAGAACAAGATCGCCTGGAACTACAGCGGCTCGAGCACCTGGCGTCAGGCTGCGCTGGAAGAGCTTTGCGGCAC
This sequence comes from Litorisediminivivens sp. KMU-197, assembly GCF_056858395.1. NCBI lineage: Bacteria > Pseudomonadati > Pseudomonadota > Alphaproteobacteria > Rhodobacterales > Paracoccaceae > Litorisediminivivens > Litorisediminivivens sp. KMU-197. The sequence continues at coordinate 97,959 of NZ_JBXEQG010000010.1, forward strand.
GGTCGAGACGACGGAACCGGCGCGTTGCTTCGACAAGGTGATGCACGGCGGCGTGAGCTGGGGCGGCGGCCACCGCTGGGGCTGGGAAAACGCCCTGAACCTCTGCAAGGGGTCCGAGGACGCCGATGCCACCATCGCCTGTTTCTCCGCCGAAATGCCGGCCTCGGGATGGGGTGCGGCGATCGACACCTGCACCGCCGGGTAACCCCGGACGTCTGCCAAGGGCACCTTGCCCCGCCTGTGCTGGTCGGCGGGGGCCAGCTTGGTCGTTCGTGCGGCTCATTGGGCACGGCAGGCCCGGTCCGCATGGCGGCGAATCGCTGCCGTGTCCTTCTACGGCAGCAAGTATCCCCCACACCATTACCCGTCATACGAAAACACCGCGGCGAAAGGGCCGCGGTGCTGGGTTTTTCAAGGGGCCTAGAAGGCGTCGGTCAGTTCTTTTTGACCAGCCGGTAGAACACGAGGTCCGAGCTGGCACCGTGGACATAGCCGGAGATGTCCTTGTCCATGGCGACCTGAAGCGTGGCCTGCGCCCAGATCACGAAGGGTGCCACGGCCTGAACGTCTTTTTGCAGGCTCATGTACATCTCTTCGCGCTTGGCCGGGTCACTCTCGGTCAGCGCCGCCATGGTCCGCTTGTTCATGTCGTCAGAAACCGCCCAGGCGTTGCGCCAAGTGGTGGTGGAGGCATAGCCGTCGTCATTGTTGTTCTTGTTGTAGGCGAAGGCCTTGGCGTTGGAGTGCGGATCGTTGAAGTCGGGACCCCAGTAGAGCATGATCGCCTCATGCTCGCGCGCGCGGTACTTGGTGATGATCGCCGCCGTGGTGCCGGGCACGATGTCGAGGTTGATGCCGGCCTCGGCAAAGCTGGCCTGAATCGACTGGGCCACGTCGGTGAAGGGCGCGAAGTTGAACACGTCCATTTCCACGTTGATCGGCAGCTCGACACCGGCGTCGGCGAGGATCTGCTTGGCCTTTTCAGGATCGTAGCTGAAGGGCGTCTCTTCCAGCGCGCCGGGGAAGCCCTTGGGCCAGAACGCCTGATGCACGTCCATCTGGCCCTTGAGCAGCGTGTCGGTCAGGCCCTTGTAGTCGATCAGGTAGCGCGAGGCTTCCCAAAGCGCCTCGTGCTGGAGCTCGGGCACCTTCTGGTTGAAGGAGATGAAGTGGATGGCCGCCTGCGGGTGGATGCCGACCTTGAAGCCCTCCTCGGGAAGGGCGGCGATCTGTTCGGGCGTCATGTTGCGGGCGATGTCGACGTCGCCGTTTTCCAGCAGGAGCTGCTGGGTCGCGGCTTCGGCGACGTGACGGATGATGACCTGGTCGAGCTTGGGACCTTCCTTGAAGTAGTCCTCGTTGGCGGCAAGGCGCAGCATCTCGGCGGGGCGATACATCTGCAGGCTGAAGGCGCCCGAACCGGCGCTGTTGGTGTTGAGCCAGGCATTGCCCATGTCGTCGCCTTCGGCGTTTTCCATCACCAGCTTGCTGTCGACGATCGAGGCGGGGCGCGCGGCCAGCACGTTCATCACGAAGGCGGGGGAGAAGTCGCCATCGTATTTCAGGGTGACGGTGTTGCCTTCGCCGGTGACCATCTGTTCGACGTTCTCGGGCGTCCAGCCAAGCTGGGTGAGGATGAAGGCCGGGTTCTTGTTCAGCGCGACGACGCGTTTAAAGCTGTAGATGACATCGGCGGCGCTGACCGGGTTGCCGGAGTGGAAGGTCACGCCATCGCGCAGGGTGAAGGTGATGGTGCGGTTTTCGGCGTCCACCTCCCAGTTTTCGGCGAGGCCGCCCACAAGCTCGGTGGTGTCCTCGGCGTCGTATTGCACGAGCCGGTCGTAGACGTTGGCCATGTATTCGGACGAAGTGAATTCATAGGCCTGCGCCGGGTCGAGCGCAACGATGTCATCGATGTTCTGCGCCACCACCAGCACGTTGGGCGGGGTTTCCGCCTGCGCTGGCGCGCCGAACAGCGCAAAGGCCGTGACGGCTGCTGCGACGAGGTTGACGGGTTTCTTCATGGGATGACCTCCTGTTGACAACACCGCGTTCAAGCGCGGCTGAGGGTTTTACGTGACCGGTCGGGCCGGGTGTCGTAAAATATTTTTACTCTACGCAGAATGATCTTTACATGGGAAGAACTTTTGTTCGTAATGCGGACATTCTGACCCTCAAGCGACGGGAGACAGCACCTTTGGCGGCGAATTTGTCCGAACCCGGTCCCGCGCTGCATCACCGCGCAACCGATGTCGCGCTGGGTATCGGCCGGTTCGCGGTGGTCACCGCCCTGACCTTCCTCGGGCTGCTGGCAATCACCTTCTTCATCGGGCGGGTGGTGCCAATCGATCCGGTGGTGGCCGTGGTGGGTGACCGTGCCACGCAGGAAGTCTATGAGGCGACGCGGGTGGCGCTCGGCCTCGACAAGCCTTTGGTCGTGCAGTTCGGCATATACGTGCGCGACGTGCTCACCGGCGATCTGGGTACCTCGCTGACGACCGGACGGCCGGTGGTCGAGGACCTGATCCGTTTTTTCCCGGCAACGGCCGAGATGGCGACGGCGGGCATCCTGATCGGGGTGCTTTTGGGCGTGCCGATGGGAGTGATCGCGGCGGCAAACGCGGGCAGCTGGCTGGATCAGGTGATCCGGGTGCTGGGGCTGCTGGGCTATTCGGTGCCGGCGTTCTGGATGGGGCTCGTCGGGCTGGCGGTGTTCTATGCCGGGCTCGGCTGGGTCGCGGGGCCGGGGCGGATCGACATCTTCTATGACGGCATGGTGCCGACGGTAACGGGCTTGTTGACGGTAGACGCGCTGATTGCGGGCGACTGGGCGATTTTTCGCAATGCGGTGTCGCATCTGGTGCTGCCCGCCGCGATCCTCGGCTTTTTCAGCCTGGCCTATATCGCGCGGATGACCCGCAGCTTCATGCTGGACCAGCTGGCGCAGGAGTTCGTGACAACCGCGCGGGTCAAGGGGGTGAGCGAGCGGGTGGTGATCTGGAAGCACGCCTTCTATCCCATCCGGGTGCAGCTGGTGACGGTGATCGGGCTATCCTATGCGGTGCTGCTTGAGGGGTCGGTCATGGTCGAGATCGTGTTCAGCTGGCCCGGCATCGGCAATTACCTGACCACGGCGCTTTTGCGCGCCGACATGGCGGCGGTGCTGGGGGCGACAATCCTGATCGGGACGGTGTTCATCGTGATCAACCGGCTGTCGGACCTGCTTTACCGTGTCTTCGATCCGAGGAGCCGCTGATGACCGTGCATGATTGGCTGACCGACGATGCACCGGCGTCACGGCTGCAGGCGCAGGCCGGGCAGGCGTGGGCGATCGCGCGGGCCTTCGGGCGCAATCCGCTGGCGCTGCTGGGCGCGGTGATCGTGGGCTTTCTGATCGTCGTCGCGGTGCTGGCGCCGTGGATCGCGCCCTATTCGCCCTTCGGACAGGATCTGGGGTCGCGGCTGCTGCCGCCGTCGGCGGAGCATTGGCTGGGCACGGATGAACTGGGCCGCGACATCCTCAGCCGCATCCTGCATGGCGCGCGGATCACGCTGGTGATCGTGGTCATGGTGGCGCTGATCTCGGCACCGCTCGGGCTGATCATCGGCGCGGTGTCGGGCTATTTCGGCGGCTGGGTCGACCGGGCGCTGATGGCGCTGACCGACGTTTTCCTGTCGCTGCCCAAGCTGATCATGGCGCTGGCTTTCGTTGCGGCCCTGGGGGCGGGGTTGCAGAACGCGATCATCGCCATCGCGATCACCGCCTGGCCCGCCTATGCGCGGATCGCGCGGGCCGAGACGCTGACCTTCCGCAATGCCGAGTTCATCGCCGCCGTGCGCCTTCAGGGCGCGTCGCATCTGCGGGTGATCGGTCTGCATGTGATCCCGCTCTGCCTGTCATCGACGATCATCCGGGTGACGCTGGATATGGCCGGGATCATCCTGACGGCCGCCGGGCTGGGGTTCCTTGGCCTCGGCGCGCAGCCGCCCTTGCCGGAGTGGGGGGCGATGATCTCGCGCGGGCGGTCCTTCATCCTGGATCAATGGTGGGTGGCGACGATGCCGGGCTTTGCGATCATCATCGTGAGCCTTGGCTTCTGCTTCCTGGGTGACGGGCTGCGCGACGTGCTGGACCCGAAGCAAAGGGAGGGCCGCTGATGGCGCCGTTGCTGGAGTTGCGCAACCTTCGGGTCAGCTTTCCCGGCCCAAGGGGTCGTGTCGAGGTGGTGCGCGGCGTGTCCTTCGACCTGGGCCGGGAGCGGCTGGGCATTGTCGGGGAAAGCGGGTCGGGCAAGTCGCTGACCGGACGGTCGATCCTGCGGCTCCTGCGCCCGCCGGCGCGGTTGTCCGTGGACCGGCTGCGCTTTGACGGACAGGACCTGATGGCGCTGAGCGAGCGCGGGATGCGTGCCGTTCGGGGCGCGCGGATCAGCATGGTGATGCAAGACCCGCGCTATTCGCTGAACCCGGTGATCACCGTGGGCGAACAGATCGCCGAGGCGCTGCGGGTACACGAGGACATCCCGCGCCGCGAGGTGCAGGCGCGTGTCCGCGACATGCTGGAGAAGGTGCGCATCCACGATCCCGAGCGGGTGATGAAGCTTTATCCGCACGAGGTTTCGGGCGGGATGGGGCAGCGGGTGATGATCGCGATGATGCTGATCCCCAAGCCCGATATCCTGATCGCGGATGAGCCTACGTCGGCGCTGGATGTCAGCGTGCAGGCGCAGGTGCTGGACCTGATCGAGGAAATGATCGCCGAGAACGGCATGGGGCTGATCCTGATCTCGCATGACCTTGATCTGGTGGCGCGGTATTGCGACCGGGTGCTGGTGATGAACCGCGGCGAGGTGGTCGAAGAGTTGCAGGCCGGCGCGCTGCACGCGGCGCAGCATCCCTATACGCGGGGGCTGCTCGAGTCTGTGCCGCGAATGAATGAAACCCGAAAGGTCCTGCCGGTGATGGATCGCAGCGCGGGGGCGGGGACATGAGCGCGGCGCTGGAGATCGGCAACCTTTTCGTGCGTTACGGACGCACCGACGTGGTTCGGGACGTCTCGATCACCGTGGCCAAGGGCGAAAGCTATGCCCTGGTGGGCGAAAGCGGATCGGGCAAGTCGACGATCCTGCGGGCCGTCTGCGGCATGGCGCCGGACTGGCGCGGGCGCATCTCGGTGGACGGCGTGCCGCGCGGGGAGATGGGGCAGGGGGATTTCGCGCGGCACTGCCAGATGGTGTTTCAGGACCCCTACGCCTCGCTCCATCCGCGTCGCACGGTGGATGCCACCCTGTCAGAGCCCCTGCGCATCCACGGGATTGCGGACCGCGATGCGAAGGTGGTGGAGATGATGCGGAGCGTCGGGCTGGACCCGCGCTATCGCTTCCGGTTTCCGCACCAGCTGTCGGGCGGGCAGCGTCAGCGGGTGGCAATCGCGCGGGCGCTGATGCTGGACCCGAGGCTGCTGTTGTTGGACGAGCCGACGAGTGCTCTGGATGTCAGCGTGCAGGCAGAGATTCTCAACCTGCTGGTGCGGCTACGCGAGGAACGCGGGCTGACCTATGTGCTGGTCACCCATGCGCTGCCGGTGGTGAGCTTTCTCTGCGATCGGTTGGGCGTACTGCACAAGGGCCAGTTGGTCGAGGAGGCCGGAACGGGCGCCTTGCGGCAGGGCAGCTTCAATGAGCCGTATGCGCTTGAGTTGTATGCCGCCAGCCTCGGCGCAGGGGATCGTGTGCAGTGTGCGGGGTAGGGCAAATTCCTGTGCGACTTGTTCCCGGTCCGTGCTATTGGCCGCTCAGGAGGACAGCGATTGTACGCAAGCAGAAACGACAATGACGTCTGGATCGGCGGCATGATCCGTACGCGGAGGCAGAAGCTGGACCTGACCTTGCAGGAGGTTTCGGATGCGGCCGGGATCTCGGTCGGCTATCTCAGCCTGATCGAGCGTGACAAGGCGACCCCGACGCTGACCACCCTGTCGCGCATCGCCCAAGCGCTTGGCGTCGGGATCGACTCCTTCGTCGGCGCACCGGAACCGGCGGAATGCGTCACCCGGCAGGAGGAGCGCGCGCAATTTCAAATGGGCACTCCGCAGGTGTGCTACGAGCGGCTGGGCGCGGTATTCCCCGGGTCGGAACTGACGTGCTTCATCCTGACCATCGATCCGGGCTACCGGTCGGAGCAAACCAGGCATGTCGGGGAGGAGACCTTCTACATCCTGTCCGGACGGCTGCGGTTCACCCTGGACGGCCAGCGGATGGAGTTGGGCGAGGGTGACAGTGCGCATTACGATTCCACGCGCAACCACGGTTGGGCCAACCCCTATGACGAACCGGCGCGCGTGCTGTGGACCGGCACCATCGACCTGTTCGGCGACCGCGAAGGCTCAGAGCAGCGGACCCAGTGAGCGCGCCTTGGCGTAGGCGGCATGGGCCGGGCCGGAGAGATCACTTTCGGTGAAGGCCACGCGCTCGGGCGTGTAATGGTGTTCCTCGTGCAGGATGTTCATGGTGGCAACCAGCGCGCCGCTTTGCGTGATCGGCAGGTTGATGACCGAGCCGCAGCCGAGTTGGCCGATCAGTTCGGCGTCGGGAAAAACAGTTTCGATCTCGGCCAGGGTATTGGCAACGAAAGTTTGGCCCTGCCCATGGACCTGATCGAGCCAGCGATTGGGCGTGATCGGCTTGGTCCCGGCGGCGGGATAGTTTACTGGATCGGAGCTGTAGGCGCGGCGGGCCAGCATCGCGTCCATGTCGACGGTCATGATGGTGAAGAGCTTGGCGCCGACGGTGGATTGCACCAGCTCCTGAAGCGCCTTCCAGGCATCGTCCGTGGACGTCGCGGCGGCGAGGCTTTCGATGAAGGTCATGTCAGTTCCTTCGCGCAATGCTGTGCGATTTCCGCGTGGGTGGCGACCCAGACATCGCCGCAGGCGCGGGCGTGTTCCAGAAGGCTGTCGAGGACGCCGATGCGCGACCGGTAGCCGGAAACGAAGGGGTGCATGACCAACTGGCAGAGCCCGCCCTCGGCACGGGCGCCATCAAGCTCGGCCCGGAAGATGTCACTGACCTGCGTGGGGGTCAGCGTCGGGCGGGTCGCGGGGCTGCGGTTGTAGAGCAGGTAGACCGCATCGTCGCGGTTCCAATCCACCGGCAGTTCTATCAGCCCGGTGGGGGTGCCGTCGGCGACCAGCTCGTAAGGGTCATCGTCCGCCATCATGCTGGAGTCGTAGAGGAAGCCCGCTTCGGCCACCAGCCGAATGGTATCGTCGCTCAAATCCCAGTGCGCGGCGCGGTGGCCTTGCGGGCGCTGGCCGGTGATCTCTTCCAGCGTGTCGCGGGCGCGGGTCATGGCCTCGGCTTCCTCTTCCGGGGTGAGGGTGCCGTTGACCTCGTGTATCCAGCCGTGGACGCCGATCTCGTGCCCCTCGGCCACGATGCGGCGCGGCTCTTCGGGGTCGATCAGCGCGGAGACTGCGGGGATGAAGAAGCTGGCCTTGGCGTCGTGGCGGGCCAGCGTGTCGAGGATGCGCGGCACGCCCCTGCGACGACCGTATTCCCCCCAAGCGAGGCGCCCGACAGCACTGCCTCCGGTGCCCATCTCAAAGGTTTCATGGTCACAATCGAAGGAGAGCGCCAGCGCAGCGCACGCATCGCCGGGCCAGGCGGGCCGCAGCGGACGGCCGGCGCGGACCTTGGCGACACGGGCGCGCCAGTGTGATTCCGGCCAGCGATACGGGGTTTCGGTCGCGTTCATCCTTGCGTTACCTTGTGGCGAAAGGCGTGGGAACAGGCGGTGGCCAAGGGGTGAGACAGGTCACATCTCCTTCAATAGATCGACAGTCATTGCGTTTAATTTCCGCACAAATGTACGGTATGTAGTTTGTATGGCTGGGGAGAAGGGGTCAACGCCTAATGTCTTAACCATCGGACGCAATGCCACCAGCATGGGCGTGTCGGTTCTAACTTACGTGCGTCGCTACAAATTTAGATTAAGCGCGGTCTTACGGATTGACCTTGTCGCGAGGCCGGTACAGTGTCACGCAGCCCTGCGATTTGCGAACACCTGTCCGAAAGATGCCTAACATGATCGACATGCTCGACCAGATCACCTTGCCTTCGGGATTGCGCCTGTCCCGCATCGTCACCGGGCTCTGGCAGATGGCCGACCAGGAGCGCGACGGACGCACGTTCGATCTGGATGCGGCGGCCGAGGCACTGGCGGAGTATGCTCGCGCGGGCTTTGCCACCTTCGACATGGCGGATCACTACGGCAGTGCCGAGATCGTGGCGGGCAAGGCCGCCCGCATCCTTGCCGCCGAGGGTGGACCGCGCCCGGTGATCCTGACCAAGTGGTGCCCCGAGCCGGGCCCGATGGACACCTGTACCGTCCGGAAGGGCGTCGAACGGGCGCTGGAGCGGCTGGCGATGGACCGGGTCGACGTGATGCAGTTTCACTGGTGGCAATACCAGTCCCCGGAATACCTCGACGCGCTGGCCGAGTTGATGCGGCTGCGCGAGGAGGGGCTGATCGGCCACATCGGGCTGACCAACTTCGATGCGGCGCACCTGCGGCTGGTGCTGAAACAGGGCATCGAGATCGCCACTAACCAGGTGTGTTTCTCGGTGGTGGACCGACGCGCGGCGGGCGAGTTGACGGCGGCGGCGGCGGAGCATGGCGTCGGGCTGCTGGGTTTCGGCACGCTCTGCGGCGGGTTCCTGTCGGACAAATGGGTCGGGCAGGAAAAGCCGCAGGAGATCGCCGACTGGAGCCGGATGAAATACATGCGCTTCATCGAAACGGCGGGCGGCTGGGACCGCTTCCAGGCGCTGCTGTCGGTGCTGGCAGAGGTCGGCGCGCGCAACGGGGTCTCTGTGTCCAACGTCGCCAGCCGCTGGGTGCTGGAGCAGGGCGCCACGGCCGGGGTGATCGTCGGCGCGCGGCTGGGTGAGAACGCCCACCGCGAGGACAACCGGCGGATGCTGAATTTCGCGCTGGGGCCGGAGGACCGGGCGGCGATCGACGCGGCCGCAGCCGCGCTCGACCCGATCCCCGGCGACTGCGGCGACGAGTATCGCAAGCCGCCGTTCCTGACCGCTTCGGGTGACTTGTCGCATCATCTGGATGCCCTGCCGCCGGTGATGAAGGTGTCCGAGGCGCGCAGTGGGCGCCGGCGGGCCGAGAGTGGCTCGATCTGGGAGGAGAAGGCCGGGTTTTCCCGCGCCGTCCGCAAGGGCAAGCGCATTCTGGTCAGCGGCACCACGGCGACCGATCCGCACGGGCAGACGGTATGCAAGGAGGATGCGGGCGGACAGGCTGTCTATATCCTCGACAAGATCGCCGGGGCGGTGACATCGCTGGGCGGTACGCTGGAGGATGTTCTGCGCACGCGGATCTATATCGTGAACGAGGACGACTGGCAGGCGGTGTCGGAGGCGCATGCGCGCTACTTCGGGGAGAACCGCCCCGCCAACACGCTGATCGCCGTCAAAAAACTGATCGGCGGCTACGCGGTCGAGATCGAGGCCGAAGCCGAGCTGGACTAACGCGAGGTTGCTGCTTGACAGGCGTGCCGCTATGCGAACAGATGTCCGGAGTAAAACTTTTTTAATGACGGCAGGAAATCCTGATGAGCAATGAAAATGTCCTCTGGTCCTTTGTCGAGGCGAAGCAGGACGGGTTCTGCACGCTGGCTGACCGGGTCTGGGAGACGCCGGAACTGCTTTACGAAGAGCACCGCTCTGCCGCCGCCCACCGCGAGATGCTTGAGGCGCAGGGGTTCCGGGTGACGGAGCGCGTTGCCGGGATCGACACTGCGCTGATGGGCGAGGCGGGCGAGGGCGGACCGGTGATCGCCATCCTCGGCGAATACGACGCGCTGCCGGGACTGAGCCAGGAGGCCGGAGTGGATTACCCGGCGCCGGTCGAAAAGGGCGGCAGCGGCCACGGCTGCGGCCACAACCTGCTGGGGGCAGGCGCGCTGCTGGCGGCGACAGCGGTCAAGGACTGGCTGGCGGCGAACAACCTGCCGGGGCGGGTGCGCTACTACGGCTGCCCGGCGGAAGAGGGCGGCGCGGCCAAGACCTTCATGGTCCGCAACGGCGTCTTTGACGACGTGGACGCGGCACTGTCGTGGCACCCGATGAGCTTCAACGGCATCATCCCGCCGCTGACGCTGGCGGTGGCGATGGTGGATTTCCACTTCAAGGGCCGTACCTCGCACGCCGCCGTGTCGCCGCATCTGGGCCGCAGCGCGCTGGACGCGGTCGAGCTGATGAGCGTCGGCGTGAACTACCTGCGCGAGCACGTGCCCCAAGACAGCCGGATCCATTACGCGGTGACGGATTCCGGCGGCATCGCACCCAACGTGGTGCAGGAACGGGCGACGGTGCGCTACTCCGTGCGTTCGCTGAAGCGGCGCGACATGCAGGCGCTGCTGGAACGGGTGACCAAGGTGGCGGAAGGCGCGGCGATGATGACCGAGACCAGCGTCGAGGTCGATTTCATCTCGGCCATGTCCGAGATGCTGGACAACCCGCCGCTCTACCGTTTGTTGCACAAGCACATGGAGGCGGCGGGGCCCGCGACCTTTGACGAGGCCGACCGCGACTATGCCCGCCGGATGCAGGCGACATTGAGCGAGGCGGATATCGAAGCGGCCTATCTGGGGGCCGGGGTCGAGCCGCGGGACACGCCGATCTGCGATTTCGTGGTACCCTGCGAGACGCGCGGGGTGCCGATGCTGGGCTCGACCGACCTGGGCGACATCAGCTGGACGGTGCCCTTCGCGCAGTTGGGCGGAGCGACCTACGCGATCGGCACGCCGGGCCACACCTGGCAAATCACCGCGCAGGGCAAGACGCCCGCCGCGCACAAGGCGATGGTGCAGGTGTCCAAGGCGCTGGCCGGCGCGGCGGCGGAGCTTCTGACCACGCCGGCGGTGCTCGAGGCGGCGCTGGCCGATTTCGCTGCCCGCACCGGCAAGACACCCTATGAAAGCCCGTTGACGCCGGACGCACGTCCGCGCGCCGCCTGAGGAGACGACATGAGCAGAACCGACGACAAGCTGGCGGCGATCCGCGCCGCGATGAGTGAGCAGGGCGTGGAACTGGTGGCTCTGGGCCCCGGCGCGCATATGCATTGGGTGCTGGACTGGCATCCGCATCCCGACGAGCGGCTGACGCTGCTGGCCATCGGGCAGGACAGTGCGCATTTCGTGGTGCCCTCGGTCAATGCCGAACAGGCAGGCGCCCTTGCCGGGCTGCCACTGATCACATGGCGCGACGAGGACGGGCCGGAGGGGGCGTTGCAATCACTGGCGCAGAAGATCGGCGGCGTGACCCGGCTGGTGCTGGACGAGACGATGCGCACCGATTTCTCGCTGCCGCTGATGCAGGTGTTCGAGGGCGCGGAGCCGGTCTTTGCCGACCGGCTTGTAGGGGCGCTGCGGATGATCAAGGACGACGGCGAACTATCGGCGCTTCAGGCCAGCGCGGCGGTGGCGGACCGGGCGATGCAGGCGGGCTTTGCCGCGCTTCGCCCCGGCGCGACCGAGACGCAGGTGGCGCAGGCGATCCGCGACAGCTTTGCCAGCGAAGGGGCCGCCGTGGCCTTCACGCTCTGTGCCAGCGGGCCAAACGGTGCCTATCCGCACCATTCCACCGGCGAACGGGTGCTGGAAGAGGGCGACGCGGTGGTCATGGACATCGGCGCAGGCTTTCACGGCTATCCCAGCGATATCACGCGGATGGCGGCGGTGGGCCGCGCGCCCGAGGGCTATGACGAGGTGCACGAGGTGGTGGAACGGGCATGGCAGGCTGCCGCCGCTGCCGCCAAGCCCGGCGCCAAGGCACATGAGGTCGACGATGCCGCGCGGGGTGTCATCAGCGATGCTGGCTATGGAGAATATTTCGTGCACCGCACCGGCCATGGGCTGGGACTGGAGGTGCACGAGCCGCCCTACCTCACATCCTCGTCCGAGACGGTGCTTGAGGAAGGCATGGTGTTTTCCATAGAGCCGGGGATCTACATCCCCGGACGCTTCGGCATCAGGCTGGAGGATATCGTCATTCTGCGTGCCGACGGGGTTGAACGGCTGTCGTCGTTGCCGCGCGAGGTGCATCTCGCGGGCGACGCCTGACACCAGACAATCAACTAAAAATCCGAAAGAAAACAGGGAGTCTTTCATGACCAGACACATGCTACTGGCCGCCACGGCCTTGTCGCTCACCATGGGCGCCGCGCAGGCGGAGACTTTGAAATGGGCGCGCGCGGGCGATGCCCTGACGCTTGATCCGCACGCCCAGAACGAGGGCCCGACTCTGGCGGTTATGCAGCAGATGATGGAGCCCCTTGTGCTGCGCAACCCGGATGGCGAGATCGAGGCTGCGCTGGCGACCGACTGGACCGTCAGCCCCGACAACCCGGACGTCTGGACCTTCACCCTGCGCGAGGGCGTCACGTTCCACGACGGTGCCGATTTCACCGCCGAAGACGTGGTGTTTTCCCTTGAACGCGCGCTGACCGAGGACAGCGACATGAAGGGCATCATCTCGTCCATCGCCCAGGTCGAGGCCATGGATGACCTGACGGTGGCGATCACCACCAAGGGTCCGAACCCGATCCTGCCCGCCGCCCTGCCCAACGTGCTGATCATCGACAAGGGCTGGGCCGAAGCCAACGACACGGTCAAGGTGCAGGACGTGGAAGGCAGCGAAGAGACCTTTGCCTCGCGCAACGTCAACGGCACCGGCCCCTACAAGCTGGTCAGCCGCGAGGCGGATACGAAAACGGTGATGGAAGCTTTTGACGGCTATTGGGGCAAGGACCAATTCCCGCTGGCCTATGACGAGATCATCTATACGCCGATCCAGAACCCCGCGACCCGGATCGCGGCGCTTCTGTCGGGCGAGGTCGATTTCATTCAGGACGTGCCGGTGCAGGACCTTCAGCGGGTCGAGCAGAACCCGAACCTCAAGGTGGTGTCCTCGCCGCAGAACCGGGTGATCTTCTTCGGGATGAACCACGGCAACACGCTGGTCAACGCCACCACCGATGGCGGCAATCCGATGGCCGACGTCCGCGTGCGCGAGGCGATGAACATGGCGATCAACCGCGATGCCATCCAGAAGGTGGTGATGCGCGGCCAGTCGATTCCGGCGGGTGTGGTGATGCCGCCCTTCGTCAACGGCTGGAACGAAGAGCTGAACACCGTTCCCGCGACCGACATCGAGGCCGCCAAGGCCAAGATGGCCGAGGCCGGCTGGGAAGACGGCTTCTCGGTACAGCTCGATTGCCCGAACGACCGCTACATCAACGACGAGGCGATCTGCCAGGCCGCCGTCGGAATGCTCGGCCAGATCGGCGTGACGGTGAACCTGAACGCACAGCCCAAGGCGCAGCACTTTCCGCTGGTCAACGGGCTGGCTTCGGATTTCTACATGCTGGGATGGGGGGTGCCGAGCTACGATTCGGAGTACCTGTTCAACTTCCTGTTCCACACCAAGGAAGATCTCTACGGCACCTGGAACGGCACCCGCTATTCCAACCCCGAACTGGACGACATGACCAAGGCAATTGCCGCAGAAGTCGACCTGGAGAAGCGTGACGGGATGATCGCCAAGATGTGGGACATGGCCAAGGCGGACACGATCTACCTGCCGATCCATCACCAGATTCTGAACTGGGCCATGAAGAACTCGGTCGGCGCGGCGGTGGACCCCGACGATCAGGTCAAGGTGAAGTACTTCACGGCGAACTGACACCCAGAACCCGGGGCGCGCGGCAGATGTGTCGCGCGCCGCTTGTTGTTCAGCCTGCAAAGCCGCCGCGATGCGTGATCGCCCGCGCGCCCTGGGCATTGCCAGCCACAAGGCAATCCTTCAGGCAATTGCCGGACAGCCACGCACTGATGAACCCGGCGTTGAAGGCATCGCCCGCGCCGGTGGTATCCACCGCGCTGACCGGAAGGGCCGCGGCGTGAATGCGGCCGCCCCCGTTGAGGGCCGTCGCCCCCGCGGCGCCCTGCTTGATCGCCGTCAGGGGAAAGCGGTCTTCCGGCACGCCGATGGCGCGCAGGTGCCGGACCTCGGCCTCGTTCGGCAGAAACAGGTCGACCTGTCCAAGAACCTCGGCGATCTCAGACGCGGTGAGCGCGTCGTCCCAGCTGCAATCGACCGAGATCGTGGCGCCGGCCTGCCGCGCCACCGCGATGATCTCTGGCTGTTCGATCAGGGTCGCAAGTTCGCCGACATGGACATGACCGGCACCGATGCCGGTCACATCGTTGGCGGAGAGCGGCGGAAAGGCTGCGCCGCTGCGCCGGGTGACGAAAGCCCGGTCGCCGTCGCCGGCAAGCGCCACGGTGACCTGCGGCTCGCTGCCCTCTGCCATGGGCCGGCAAAGGCGCAGGTCCAGTCCGACACGGTCGAGATCTCCCGACAGTACCGCGCCGAAGGGCCCGTGCGGCAGCATCGCCGCCAGCGCCGCGCGGTGGCCCATTGAGGCAAGGTAGGCGGCGGTGATGAAGGCGCCGCCGCCGGCGTGGACGCCGAAACCGCCGGCATAGACCTCGGTTCCCATCGTCGGCATGCGCGGCAGATCGGTGAAGATGAGGTCGCAGTAGAGCCGACCCACGCAGAGAACCACGGGCTTGTTCGTCACGTAAGCGCCTCGCCGCTCTCGGCGTCGAAGACATGAATGTTCTCGGGTGCGGCGCTGAGGTGGACGGTTGCCCCGACTTCGGGCGGCGTGCGGCCATCTGCCTTGGCGATCACGTCGCCGCCCGAAGTGCCGACATAGATAAGCGTTTCGTGCCCCAGCGGCTCGCGCACGTTCACTGCGCCTGCGATGACGCCCGCGCCCTGTCCGGGGTGCAGGTCTTCGGGGCGGATGCCGAGAATGATCGGGCGACCCTCGGGCAGGGCGCGCGGTATGGCCAGCGAGCCGCCGGTGGACAGGTCGATCCGCCCGCCTGTGGCGACCTTGCCGGGGATCATGTTCATCGACGGCGCGCCGATGAACTGGGCGACGAAGGTGTTGGCGGGGCGGTGATAGACCTCGGCCGGGGTGCCGACCTGCTGGATATGGCCGTCCTTCATGATGACGATGCGGTCGGCCATGGTCATTGCCTCGACCTGGTCATGAGTGACGAAGACGATGGTGGAGCCGACGCGCTGGTGCAGCTTCTTGATCTCCAGCCGCATCTGGGTACGCAACTGCGCGTCGAGGTTGGACAGAGGTTCGTCGAACAGAAACACCGCCGGGTCGCGCACCATCGCGCGGCCGATGGCGACGCGCTGGCGCTGGCCGCCGGACAGCTGGCTGGGCTTGCGGTCGAGGTACTCGGTCATGCCGAGAAGCTCGGCGACGCTCTCGATGCGCTTTTCCTTTTCCGGCTTCGGTGCCTTCGAGCTGCGCAGCCCGAAACCGATGTTCTTGCGCACGGTCATGTGCGGATAGATCGCGTAGTTCTGGAACACCATCGCGATGTCGCGGTCCTTGGGTTCGAGGTTGTTGACCACGCGGCCGCCGATTTCGACTGTGCCCGAGGTGATTTCCTCCAACCCCGCGATCAGCCGCAGGGTGGTGGACTTGCCGCAGCCCGAGGGGCCGACGAAGACGACGAATTCGCCGTCCTCCACGGCGAGGTTGATGCTGTGTAGCACCTCGGTCTTGTCGTAGGTTTTCACGAGGTCTCGGATCGCGAGGGTGGCCAAGGGTCAGGTCTCCAGAAGTCTGTCGAAGGCGGCGGCGCGGGCGTCATCCGCCTTGGAAATAAGGGTTTGCCGGCGCTCACGGCGCTGGCCGAGCCTGGCGGTGGTGTCGCGGTAGGTCCTGAAGGCGGCGGCAAGCGCTTCGGGGGCCGGACCGCCGGGGCGATTGCGGCGGGCGATGAAGGTCTCGGGCGCGGTGGCGGTCTTGAACGCCTCCGCGGTGAGCGATGTGTCGCGGCCGGTCTCGTCCTGAAAGGCGGAGCGGAAGGCATCGTAGCCTTCGCCCAGCGGTTGGCCGTCGCGGATCACGGCGGCGGCGGTGCGGGCGGCGATCTCGTGCGCTTGGCGGAAGCTCAGCCCCTCGTCGCGCACCAGCGTGTCGGCCAGTTCGGTGATGGTGATGCAGGCGGCCTCGGTGGTGCGGCGCACGCGCTCGGCGTTGATCGAACAGGCGGGCAGCATCGCAGCCAACAGGTCCAGCACCCTTCCGCCGCTGTCGAAGGCGGCATAGCCCGCCTGCTGCACCTCGCCTTCGCTGTCGTTCATGTCGGTGAAGGGGGTGTTGTGCATGGTGTTGACCACCATGTCGCAGCGCCCAACGGTGACGCTGGACAGGTGGCGCATATGCTCGATCGGCACCGGGTTGCGTTTCTGCGGCATGATCGAGGAAACTTGCACGAGGCTGTTCGGAACGTAGAGCTGGCCAACCTCGAAGGCGGACCAGAACTGCAGGTCCTGGATGACACGGCCGAGATGCAGGAACACCAGCTTGATCGCGGAGTAGAGCCCGGTGACGTAGTCCACCGCGGCGATGCAGCCGTAGGAGTTGAGGAACGGTTCCTCGAAGCCCAGCAGCTCCGCGACCCGCGCGCGGTCGATGGGAAAGCCCGAGGTGGTGATCGCGGCGGCGCCCATCGGGCAGTGGCCCAGCGCGTCGATGGCGGCGTCGAGCCGTTGCGCGTCGCGTAGCAGCACCTCGACCGCCGCGCCGAGGTAGTGGCCGAAGGTCGAGGGTTGCGCCGGCTGGCCGTGAGTATAGGCAACGATCAGGGTGTCGGCCTCGCGCTCGGCCTTGGCGGTGAGGGCGTCGGCAAGGTGGAGGATCTGCCCCTGCATCCGATCGGCGCGGTCGCGCAGCGCCATCTTGAACAGCGTGTGGTCCATGTCGTTGCGCGACCTTGCGGTGTGCAGTGCGCCGCCGAGATCGCCCAGACGGGCGCGCAACTCGGCCTCGACAAGGAAGAAATAATCCTCGTGCTCGCCGTAATAGCGCAGCGCGTCGATGTCCACTTCGGCCTCGATGTCGCGCAGCGCGCCAGCGATGCGGCGCGCTGCGTCCACGTCCAGAATGCCGGTCTCGGCCAGCATCACCAGATGCGCGCGGTTGATCGCCCCCATGTGCGCCGCGTAGTGCCGTTTGACCCCCTCGAAGAGCGGCGCCAGCACGGTGTCGCGGTAGGTGGGATCGGGAAAGGTGGTGCCGTCGGTCATCCCTTGAGCCCCGCCATGACCACGCCCCGGATGATGAACCGCTGGAAGATAAGGAAGACGATCAGCGTCGGGATGGTCGAGATCGCGGCGCCGGTCATGATCAGCTCCCACGCGACGTCGGCCTCGTCGCCGAAGGAGGACAGCCCTACCGGGAGCGTATACATCTCGACCGAGTTGGTGACGATCAGCGGCCAGATGAAGGCGGTCCAGTTGCCGAGGAAGACAAAAATCGCCAGCGCCGCGAGGGCAGGGCGCACCAGCGGCATGGCGACGGTCCACCAGATCTGCAACTCGTTCAGACCGTCGATGCGCGCGGCCTCGATGAAATCATCCGGCACGGTTTCGAAGAACTGTTTCATCAGGAAAGTGCCGAAGGCGGTCATCAGGCCGGGGAACATGATGCCCCAGTAGGTGTCGAGCCAGCCGAATTGCTGGCTCATCAGGTACCAGGGGATCACCAGCATCTCGGTCGGAATCATCAGTGTCGACAGGATGGCGATGAAGATAATGTAGCGGCCGGGAAAGCGGAACTTGCAGAGCGTGTAGCCGACGAGGCTGTCGAAGATCACGCTGCAGATCGTGGTGATCACGGCGATGATCATCGAGTTGAAGAACCACAGGTAGAAGCGGCCATCCTCGAGCACGTAGGTGTAGTTCTCGATGGTCGGCTCGTCGGGGATGAAGTTGAGGTTGTAGACCTCGTGCGGCCATTTCAGCGAGGTCGAGATCATGAAGGCGATGGGCATCACCATCAGGATGCCACCTGCCAGAAGCAGCAGGAAGCGGATGATCTGGCCCATGTTGCGCGGCGCGCGGCCCGGACCTTCGCGCAGCAGCGCGTCGGAGGTGGGTTTGATCCGGATGTCTTCGGTGACGGCCATCAGCGGTCTCTCAGGATGCGCAGTTGCAAGAGGCTCACCGCCAGCAGAACGAGGAACAACACCACCGTCTGCGCCGCGGCATAGCCCATGTCGAACGAGTTGAAGGCGGTCTGGTAGATCATCAGCACCAGCGGCTTGGTCGAATTCAGCGGCCCGCCGGGGTTCTGCGTCGTCATGTTGTAGACGTGATCGAAGATCCGCAGGAAGCCGATCGAGGAGAACACCACGATGAAGACGATGGTGGGCTTCAGCAGCGGCAGGGTGATCTCCCACAGCACCGTCCAGGTGGACACGCCGTCAATGCGGGCGGCCTCGTAATAGCTTCTGGGGATCGCGCGCAGACCCGCCATGAAGATGATGATCTGGAAGCCGAGGCCCGCCCAGACAGCCGGTGCCAGGATCGCAGGCAGGGCGTTGGTGGTGGAATTCAGGAAGGTGATCTGCGGGATCCCGAGGGAGGCGAGGAAGTTGTTGAACAGGCCAATCGGCACCGGCTGGTAAAACCAGCGCCAGACCCAGGCCATCGCCACGGCCGACGTCATGAACGGCAGGAAATAGAGCATCCTGAGGAAGCCGTGCATGAACCGAGTCTTGTCGAGGTGGTAGGCAATCACGAAGGAAATCACGAGGCTGATGGGCGTACCCAGCAGCAGGTAGACGAAGGTGTTCTTGAAGACCTTCCAGAACACCGGATCGGCAAACAGTTTCTGGTAGTTCTCGAGCCCGGTCCAGGTCCGGTCCCCGAGAAGGTTCCAGTCCTGAAAGCTGATCAGGATGGCGTTGCCTGTGGGATAGAAGCGAATGATGCCGTAGAACAGCACCGGGATCGCCAGGAAGGCCCAGGCCCAGGCGATCTGTTTCTGACGGATCGTGAGGTTGCGATAGAGCTTCATCGGGTACCCCGGGCAGGCAGGCCCCGGCCGATGGGCCGGGGCGCAGGTAGCATCACTCGGAGTAGTATTCGTCGAGCAGCTTCTGTTCGGCCTCGGCGGCCACGGCGAGGCTATCGGCGGCGGACATGCCTTCGAGCTGCATGCGCTCGATCATTTCGACCATCAGCTGGCGCTGTGCGCTTTCATCGGCGAACTTGGTGGTATTGGCGTATTCGAGGCCACGGATGAACGGCCCGAAGACCGGATCGTTGGCGTTTTCCTCGGTCATGCCCACCGAAGGCTTCGCCGGCAGTTCGCCCACCACGTCAAGCCAGACCTGCATCGCCTCGTCAGAGGTGATGTGTTGCATGAACTTCACCGCAGCGTCGTATTTCTCGCCCTCGGCCTTGGTGGTGATCGCGTTCACCCAGTAGGATGAATAGTTCGACCGCTCGCCCTCGGCGTTCGCCGGAAGCTCGGTGACGCCCCATTTAAGCCCGCGGATATCCGCCAGAGAACCGATGCGGAACGAGCCGTCGATGTGCATGCCGGCGAGGCCCGCCTTGAAGGCCGCCTGCGGCTCATCCATGAAACCGATGGCCGTAACCGGCTCTTCGCCCATGAACATGTTGGAGTAGAACTCGAGCGCCTTCAGCCCGGCCTCGTTGTTGTAGTTCACCGTCTGGTAATCGTCGGTGTAGGGCTCGCCGCCCATTTGGCGCACCAGACCTTCGCGCCACCAGTGATGGTCCTGCGCGGTCATGCCGGCGGTAAGGCCTACTTGGGTGATGTTGCCTGCGCCGTCGCGCTTGGTCATCGCGGCGGCGGCCTCCATCAGCTCGTCCAGCGTGGTCGGCGGCTTGACGCCGGCCTCATCCAGCAGACGTTCGTTGTAGAACAGCGCCAGCGAGCGCACGGCGGTGGGCAGCGCCCAGTACTGGTCGCCCTCCTTCATCGCCTGCACCATCGGGAAGAACTCTTCGTCGATCTGACCGGCCGGGAAGACATCCGCCGGCAG